>NZ_CACVAN010000001.1:1927744-2570326 GCF_902726655.1 Virgibacillus ihumii | reverse complement strand
TAACTGTATGTCGGAAGCGAACATTACGCGAATAGATATGGATGAAAAAGAACTGATACTGATTGGTACGGCACATGTATCAAAGCACAGTGCGGAACAGGTAAAGGACGTAATTGAACAGGAACAGCCCGACTCTGTCTGTATTGAGTTGGATGAACAGCGGTATCAGTCGATGATGGATGGTAACAAGTGGAAGGACATGGATATATTTAAGGTAATTAAGAAAAAAAAATCGACATTACTTTTAATGAACCTGGCTATTTCATCGTTTCAGAAGCGGATGGCGAAACAATTTGGAATCAACGCCGGTCAGGAAATGATGCAGGGAATTAAGTCTGCCAGGGATACAGGTGCCGAACTTGTTTTGGCCGACCGTAATATTCAGATTACCTTTTCTCGTATTTGGCGCAATATCGGCTTGAAGGGAAAAGGGATTCTGCTGATGCAGGTGATCGGCAGTATTTTCAGCAAGGAGACGATTACAGAGGAAGAACTGGAGAAAATGAAGGAACAGGATATGCTCAATTCCATGCTGCAGGAATTTACGGAGCATTTTCCGAAACTGAAAACGCCATTAATTGATGAACGTGACCAATATTTGGCTCAGAAAATAAAGGATGCGCCGGGCGATAAAGTGGTTGCGGTTCTTGGTGCGGCACACGTTCCGGGGATCAAGCAGGAAATAAACCGCGAGCAGGATCTGGACAGGCTGAATCAGGTTCCGCCTAAATCCAAAGTGCCTAAAATAATTGGCTGGATAATACCTGTTGTTATTATTGCGATGATTATTTTTACGTTTCAGGCAAATCCATCCGCCGGACTTCAGCAAACACTGTCGTGGGTATTGTGGAATGGATCATTGTCTGCGATTGGTGTGGCACTCGCGCTGGGACATCCACTGGCGATTTTGACCGCATTTGTTGCGGCACCAATCACATCACTGGATCCAATCACGGCAGCAGGCTGGTTTGCCGGGTTCGTACAGGCATATTTCCGTCGTCCGAATGTAGCAGATTTTGAAATGTTGTCAGAAGACGTTTACAGTGTCAAAGGATTTTGGAATAACAAAGTAACCCGAATACTGCTTGTTGTCGTCCTGGCTAACCTTGGAAGCTCCCTTGGTACCTTTATTGGCGGGGCCGATGTGGTACGGTTATTTTTCCAGAATCTCTAAGCAGCTGTCCGGTCCGGGCTGAAGGATACCGGATTTATTATGAAACCGGAGTGATGAAATGAAACTGATTGCAAAACAGCCGTACATCAAGGTGACGCGGGTGGTCAACAGTATCGAGCAGAAGGACGTTGAGGAAGAGCGTATGTTATATCTGTATGATGAGAAGCTGGTTACCGAGCATCGTCAGTTTCCGATTCAGAACGTATTGGACATCTCGTATCGAACAGTCGGCAGCAATGGCGGTCTTCTGTACTTGCATACGATAAAAGGTGTCTTTTCATATACCGTCAAAACCTCGCCGGAAGCGTTTATCCGGGCATTTAAGGGTACGTGACACAACTTGGTTATTGTCGAATAAAGCCGAATGCGATTCTGCATCCGGCTTTTCTTTTTTCTGATTGACCTTCAAAACAAGGGTGTTTTTATGTATCAGCGTTAAAAAGTTGTCAGCATGTTAAATGAATCACCTGCATAAGCTTTATTAACCGCATCCTAGTTGGAGGGAAGTTAATGGATATACTAAATAAAGTGAGGGGCCACAGAGAAGAAGAAAATCGTTTGAAATGGGAAGGCACCTTTGCGGAATACCTGGAGATTGTGAAGGAACGTCCGGAAGTTGCCCAGACGGCTCATTCGCGGGTTTATAATATGATCAAAAACTCTGGTATTACTGAAAGAGACGGTCAAAAAATGTACGATTTTTTCGGAGAAGGTATTTTTGGACTGGAAGAGTCGATTGAGCGGCTCGTGGAGGAATATTTTCATCCCGCTGCCAAGCGGCTTGATGTGCGAAAGCGGATTTTACTTTTAATGGGGCCTGTCAGTGGTGGGAAATCAACCATTGTCACGATGCTGAAGCGCGGACTCGAGACATATTCCAGAACAGATGAAGGGGCAGTTTATGCGATCAAGGGTTGCCCGATGCATGAGGACCCCCTTCATTTGATCCCAAAACATCTTCGGGAAGATTTTTATGAGGAATATGGTATTCGTATTGAAGGAAGCCTTTCTCCGTTAAATTCCATGAAGCTTGAAAAAGAATATGATGGTCGGATTGAAGATGTTAAAGTTGAGCGAATCTTGCTGTCAGAGGATAAACGGACCGGTATCGGAACATTCAGTCCGTCCGATCCGAAATCACAGGATATTGCTGATTTGACCGGCAGTATTGATTTTTCAACGATTGCGGAATATGGATCCGAGTCAGATCCCCGTGCATACCGCTTCGATGGTGAACTGAATAAAGCAAATCGCGGTATGATGGAGTTTCAGGAGATGCTCAAATGTGATGAGAAGTTTTTGTGGCATCTGTTATCCCTGACCCAGGAAGGAAACTTTAAAGCAGGCAGGTTTGCGCTTATTTCAGCTGATGAATTAATTGTGGCACATACGAACGAGGCAGAATACCGGTCATTCATTTCCAATAAAAAGAATGAAGCGCTTCATTCCCGGATTATCGTGATGCCGATTCCATATAACCTGCGGGTAACCCAGGAAGAGCGGATTTATAACAAAATGATCAATGAAAGCGATATGTCGCACGTCCATATCGCCCCGCATGCACTGCGGGTTGCTGCAATATTCTCTGTACTGACAAGGCTGGAGGATTCCAGTAAGCAGGGTGTTGATGTGGTTAAAAAGATGCGCCTGTATGACGGTGACAGTGTGGAAGGCTATGACCAGCTTGATGTGGATGAACTAAGAAGAGAGTTTCCGGAAGAGGGGATGAATGGAATTGACCCTCGTTACGTGATTAACCGGATTTCTTCCACCATTATTCGCAAGGAAGTTCCGTCGATTAATGCGCTCGATGTGCTCCGTTCCCTGAAAGATGGACTGGATCAGCATCCATCTATTTCCGATGAGGATCGGGAAGACTATATGAACTATATTGCTGTGGCCAGAAAAGAGTATGATGAAATCGCCAAGAAGGAAGTACAGAAGGCGTTTGTCTATTCATATGAAGAGTCAGCAAAAACGCTGATGGATAATTATTTGGATAATGTGGAGGCATTCTGCAATAAAACCAAGCTGCAGGACCCGCTAACAGGTGAAGAAATGAAGCCCGATGAAAAATTAATGCGTTCGATTGAGGAACAGATCGGTATCTCGGAGAATGCCAAAAAAGCATTCCGGGAAGAAATTCTTATTCGAATCTCTGCATATGCCCGCAAAGGTAAGCGTTTTGACTATAATTCACATGAACGGCTAAGGGAAGCGATTCAGAAAAAGTTATTTGCGGATCTGAAGGATGTTGTCAAAATAACAACTACCTCCCAGACGCCGGATGAATCACAACTGAAGAAAATAAATGAAGTGATTGCCAGGCTAATTGATGAATATGGCTATAATTCAACGTCCGCCAACGAACTGCTGCGCTATGTCGGCAGCCTGCTGAACCGCTAAGAATCTCTTCAAAAGCATCAAATAACAAGACTGATGAACCATCCGGTCTTGTTATTTTTTTACACAAGGGTATGCCTGACCATCCGTACAATCGTCAGGCGTTACCCGAATTTTGTCGAATTATAATCAATGTGCTTGTGCGTATATACACGTTTGGTGCCGGCTGCATATGCTATGTATTAAAACAATAGAGGAGGGGAAGACATGCGGGAAGAGAAAGAAAATTTTGTTGTCTCTAAGGAAGATTGGTCCCTCCATCGCAAAGGGTTTCAAGATCAGAAACGTCATATGGATAAAGTAAAGGAAGCCATTCGCGATAATTTGCCTGACTTGGTCAGTGAAGAAAATATTATTATGTCTAATGGACGGGAAATTATTAAAATTCCGATCCGTTCATTGGATGAGTACAAAATCCGCTATAATTACAATAAATCAAAACATGTCGGTCAGGGGGATGGGGACAGTGAAGTAGGCGATGTCATTGCACGTGACCCAAATGGTGATGAGCAGGGAAGCGGATCCGGGAATGGAAAAAAAGCAGGAGATCAGCCGGGCAGCGATTATTATGAGGCAGAGGTTTCGTTGGCTGAATTGGAGGACGTATTGTTCAGGCAAATGGAACTGCCGGATTTACGCGAAAAAGAACAGGATGAAATCACGACAGATGAGGTTGAGTTCAATGATGTCCGAAAAAAAGGGCTGATGGGCAACATTGACAAAAAACGCACGATCCTGACAGCGCTCAAACGGAACGCAACCGAGGGAGACCCTGGAATTACACCTATCCGTAATGATGATTTACGGTTCAAGACATGGAATGAAGTAGTCAAACCGGAGTCCAAGGCAGTGGTGCTGGCAATGATGGACACGAGTGCATCGATGGGGACGTTTGAAAAATATCTTGCCAGGAGTTTCTTCTTCTGGATGACAAAGTTTCTGCGAACGAAATATGAAATGGTGGACATCGCTTATATTGCACACCATACAGAAGCGAAAGTAGTTCCCGAAGAATCATTTTTTTCCAAAGGTGAAAGCGGCGGAACGATGTGTTCATCGGCGTATCGAAAGGCATTGGAACTAATCGACGAAAGCTATCATCCAGTCCGCTATAATATTTATCCTTTTCATTTTTCCGACGGCGAAAATATCACCTCCGACAATCCGCAGTGCATGACGCTTGTAAACGAACTGATGGATCTTTCCAATATGTTCGGATACGCGGAAGTGAATTCATACAATCGCCAATCAACCCTGATGCGTGCCTACAAAGATTTTGACAATCCGAAGTTTCACCATTTTATTCTTAAGGAAAAAGAGGATGTGTATCACGCGCTGAAACATTTTTTTCAGAAAAAAGAGGCAGCCAGCGTGTGATTTAGCCATATTTATTTCACCAATTCAATCTTATACACGCCGCGTGTGGTGCTGATCAAAAAGCGTGTTCCGTCAAATTCATACAGCGAATCGTCTTCAATCGGAATCTCATAGAGGGATGACGGGAGCACCTGGCTGGCACTGGCAGTATCGGTTTGGATATTGCCGGTGCCGTTTAATTGCAGGGCATGCATTGGTTCATAGTCGTCAAGTCTTCTGGTGTTTGCAGCATAGGAAATATGATCAAGAGCGACAATGGTTTCGTCCAAATCGTCCAGTTCCAGTTTGGAAATTTTAATGGTCTGTCCATTCCATTGAGTCAGCAATTCATTAAATTCTTCAATTGATAAAAACGGTTGCATCACAATCAATCCTCCTGGCGTTAGTGTTGCCGGGGAAGAGGCGGGTCATGCTGGTAAAAATTGAAAAGTTCCTGATAGAAAACAGAATGGCATCAATTTGTGATTGGTGGTCAAGTTTCAAGCTGTAAGAACATAAACTATACCATGTTCATCGGAAATTGCCGCGAACAACAGGGAGGGGTTATATTGGCAGATACAAAAGCGCTTGATCGGGCGATTGCTGAGATAACGGAAATTGCCTCAGGGTTTGGACTTGATTTTTACCCGATGCGATACGAAGTTTGTCCAGCCGATATTATATACACTTTCGGGGCGTATGGCATGCCAACAAGATTCAGTCATTGGAGTTTCGGGAAGCAGTTTCATAAAATGAAGCTGCATTATGATCTCGGTTTGAGTCAGATATATGAACTGGTTATCAATTCGAATCCGTGTTATGCATTTTTGCTTGATACAAACAGTCTCATCCAAAACAAACTGATCATAGCGCACGTACTGGCACATTGTGATTTTTTCAAAAATAACGTGAGATTTGGCAACACTCGGCGGGATATGGTGGAGAGCATGACAGCAACCGCTGAACGGATTGCTTATTACGAAATGACGTATGGAAAGGATGAAGTGGAACAATTTCTCGATGCTGTCCTGTCTGTACAGGAGCATATTGACCCTTCACTGGTCAAACCGGAAACTGGTAATGATGAAATGGATGATGATGTGGACGAAGAACCATCACCAGTCAAAACACCGTATGATGATTTATGGAACCTGGATAAGAAACCGGAGAAAAAGAAGAAAGTGAAACGGCTGGCTAATAAGAAGTTCCCACCACAGCCGGAAAAGGATCTGCTTTTATTTATCGAAGAGCACAGCCGGGATTTGGAGGATTGGCAGCGTGATATTTTAACGATGATGCGTGAGGAAATGCTTTATTTCTGGCCGCAGCTCGAAACGAAAATTATGAACGAAGGCTGGGCGTCCTACTGGCATCAGCATATCCTCAGGGAGATGGATTTGACTACAGATGAGGTTGTGGAATTCTCGGCCTTAAATGCAAGTGTTGTGCAACCATCCAGACAGCAGATCAATCCTTATTATCTTGGGGTGAAAATGTTTGAAAACATCGAGGAGCGGTACAACAATCCGACGGAGAGAATGCGGGAGCGGGGAGTCAAACCGGGCACCGGCCAGGAGAAAATTTTTGAAGCAAGGGAAATTGAGTCCGATATTTCATTTATCCGCAATTATTTAACGAAGGAAATGGTTCAGGAAGAGGATATGTACCTATTTGAGAAACAGGGAAGAGATTATCGGATTACCGATAAGGATTATGAAAATGTCCGCGATCAGCTGATTTCGATGCGGCTTAATGGTGGATTTCCGTATATTTATGTGGAAGATGGCGACTATTTGCGGAGCGGCGAACTGTACCTGAAGCATGGCTATGAAGGGATGGAACTTGATTTGCATTACCTGGAGCATGTGCTTCCGTATATTTATCAGCTTTGGGGAAGAAATGTTCATATGGAAACGGTTGTGGAAGACAAACAGATTGTATATACGTATAACGGCAGCAAGGTGACGAGAAGGTATATTTAGAAAAAATGAAGCAGCCCGAGTGAATTCAGGCTGCTTCATTTTTGGATCAAGTATGTTAGGGATCAAATTTTTAACAGTTTTTTTAAAAGCGAAGTAATAAACGTGCATAGTCCTGAAACGTGCGAACTCCGGCTAGAACGTGCGAAGTCCCGTCCAAACGTGCGAACCCCGGCTAAAACGTGCGAAGTCCTCGCCCAAGCGTGCAAACTCCCCATTAAAATGCCCGTAATCACCACAATATACAAATTCGCTCAAGAAACTGGTCAGGAGAAAATTTCGGCTGTAACCAACATCATATAAGAATGGAATAATTTCAGTAATTAATATAGAATTAATAGTAAAGACACTATCGGATCGATTATGAATCCAAGCCTAAACCTAATAAGGGAGGAAACCGACATGACAAAGGAAATGAAAATCGTCTATAAGGAATTGTCATCAGAACAACGTGAAGAATTACTGCAAACATTGAAAAACCGTTTCGAAAAAAACATGAATCGCCATGAAGGTGTTGACTGGGCAAATGTTCAGGCAAAACTGGAAGCAAATGATGAAAAACTGTGGTCCCTCCATCAAATGGAAGAAACCGGGGGAGAACCGGATGTTGTTGGTTATGATCAGGAGAAGGATGAATACATTTTTTATGATTGTTCAGCGGAAAGTCCCAAGGGCCGAAGAAAAGTTTGTTATGATCGTGCAGCCTTGGAGGCAAGAAAAAAGCATAAACCGGAAACCAGTGCGATTGATATGGCAACTGAGATGGGCATCGGAATGTTAACGGAAGAACAATATCGGGAGCTGCAGAAACTGGAAGCATTCGATAAGAAAACGTCAAGCTGGGTAAAAACACCATCAGATATAAGGGAACGCGGTGGTGCCCTTTTTTGTGACTTTCGTTTCGGTCACGTTTTCGTTTACCACAATGGAGCAGACTCCTACTATGGTGGTAGAGGATTCCGTGGCTCATTAAGGGTCTGATATCAGCTAAACTATGGACTTATCGTTCAGCGTTCTTTCACGATTGCGGCGTTTCTGTATTAAGCAGAAACGCTTTTTCTATTAACTTTAGTTTTGGTTCATTGTCCCGTATTCCATATTGTTGCATAAGATAGTACCGTAATCTGCTAAAGGGACGTGAAACCATATGGGATTATTCCTGAATAAAGCGGAACATCCGGAAGTCTTCAGTAGTAGGCAGCCAACCGAGGAGCCTAATCAGAGCTATTTTAAGCTGGACTATTTTGATGAACTGTTAATGGAACAGAAACGAGTGAATAAGACACTGTTTACTTCTTTTCATAACCTTGAAAAGTTGTATGAGCAGCAAAAACATTCGCAGGCTAATCAGTGGAAGGAGATCAACAACCAACTGCATTCATTGATGGAGCGCAGTTTTCAGCATGAGCAATTTGAAACTCAAACAATGGAGTGGTTAACCGTGTTGGACCGGAATAATGCGGAGATGCAGCGGCTGATGGAAAACGAAAATGTATTTAAGGAGGATATTACGGATCGCATAGACAGTCTTCAGCAATCCAATCAGGAGATCGTGAATAAGTTGAATCATTACGGAGCCTCCAATCAGGAATTAGTTGAGGAAATGGGCGAGTTGGTAAATCTTCATAAGCAAATGTCGGCGGAACTTTCCAATCAGGATGATCATCAGCATCAAGTGATGGATAAATTGGAAAATCAGGAGGCATTGATGGAGAAAACGTTGAGACAGATCAGCCAATTCCGTTCCATTCTGTTCGAGCGCACCAATCATATTGCGGAACGCATTGAAAACAGTTATAACCTGACATCTTCCTATGTATATAAACTGATGACCGGTTCTGACCAGCCGTTGACACTTTACCTGGATGAACGAAAAAAAGCTGAAAGTGAGAGCGAATAAACCAATGAAGCTGGGACAAAAGTGTTTTATTAAAAGAAAAGGTGGACACAACCGCTCCGGAAATATACTTCGCTTTCACTTTCGAGCATAAGTGCGACATCAGCTCAAGAAAATCACTTTCGCTGTGTCTACTTTACCGCGGGCGGCTGTTGAGCCCTCCTCGTGCTTACGCACTGCGGGGTCTCATCTAGGCCTGTCCTCCCGCTGGAGTCTACGCATATTTCCTCCGCTAAAGTAGTGTATCGTTAGTCTTTTCTTATACACATATTTGTTTTGTCCCACCCCTATTAGTGTTATAACATGTTTTATAATCATCCAATCATAATCGGAATCTGTAAAATGGTCTTATGCATGTCCCTGGTTGTTTTCGATACCATGTTTTTTCTCCGACTTGTTCACAATTGTTGTTCCGACAAGGTCCCCGGTAACGTTTAACCCGGTACAGCCCATGCCGACCAATACATCGATTGCGGTCAATAAACCGACTGCTTCCATTGGCAGACCCAGCTGCGCAAATACCGTTGCGATCATAATGATACCTGCTCCCGGAACACCTGCTGTGCCTACTGATGCCAGGGTACCGATAATAACTACTTGCAGCATGTCGGTAAAGCTGAGCGGGTCCCCGATAATATTGGCTGCAAATACTGCGGAAACAGCAATACGGATTGCCGCTCCGTCCATGTTGATTGTCGCCCCTAATGGCAGGCTGAAACCATACAGACTGTTTGACAGTTTCATGTTTTTGGCTGCTCGAAGCGTTATAGGCAGTGTCCCCGAACTGCTCTGTGTTACAAATGCTGTAATCATTGGTGTACGGGCTTCACGGAAAAAGCTTTTCAGATTTATTTTAGACAAAAGTAAAAACACAATATAAAATCCTATCTGAACAATTAGTGCTGCATATAAGACCAGCACCATGCTTCCGAGTTCAATCAGTGTACCAGCCCCCTGATTGCCGACAACTTCAGCAACGATGGCAAACACGCCAATTGGAATATAATGAATGATTACTTTCATGATATTCAACGTCGCTTCGTTTAAGCCGCTGACGACATTGTAAACACTTTCTCCAAGCTGTGCATGCTCCTTGGACGAGCGTAATGCCGAAATGGCCATACCGAATACAATGGCAGTGAAAATAATTCCAAGCAAGTTTAGTTCGCTGAATGCGTTAATAATATTTTCCGGGACTATATTTAAAAGTACACTTGTAACCCCCGGATTTTCCGGTGTTTTAAATTCTTCATCCGTATTAAGTGTCATCCCGGTTCCCGGGTCAAAAAGGCTGGCCACGGAAATTCCAACGATGATAGCTAAAGCTGAAGTCAGGAGATAGTAGGCAAAAACTTTCCCGCCCATTCGGCCGAGGCTGCTTAAGTTTGTTTGATTTATGCCGACAATTAATGTGAATAATACAAGCGGGACAATCAGAAACTTCAACAGTCTGATCAGCAAGTCCCCGAAAGGCGCCAATACAGCAGCATCTTTGCCGAAAATTAATCCGACAACTGCTCCGAGAATTAATGCTATTGTAATTTTTAATATTAGTGATGATTCAATATATCCACGCCAGAGTGCCTTCATCTAAATGTTTCCTCCCCTCTTTGGGATTTGTATTCCGATATAGATAATCGGAATTATGTATAACAAACATACAGCACCGTATTATCAACTGTCAAAAACAATGCAACTGGAAAACAGGACATAAAAAAATCTGCCCCAGCAATTGCTGAAGGCAGATTTTTTTATGTTACTTATAAATCAATACTTCACTTACCGTGTTATCTTTACTTTGGCCGATTACACGGAAATTCAGTCCGTATTCAGGAACATTACGTCCTGCATCAATTTGTCCGGAGTTGCTCCAGTCTGCACTGTCACTGAATACTGGTGTGCGTTTGGTGAAGTTATCTTTCAACGTTACACCAAGCAAGTCTGAATAATCCAGGAACATTTTATCTGTTTTATCTAGGGTAAATGCAGCGTCATGTATCTGATAGCTGCTGCCTGCCGCTGTTTTGTCGCTCCAATATAAAGTATGCTGATCTGCATCAACTACCCCAAGGAAACCGTCACCAGGGTGGATACCCGTCCAGTTGTTATCATAGGATTTGTCCACATACCAGACGACAAGACCCGGATCATAGCTCATTAGGCTGTTGCCGCGGCGGATGTGTGCCAGTCCTTCATCCACACCGTTGTGTGTTCTCCACTCAAGCAGGTAGTAGTGTTCTGTATAATACTTACCATCATGTTTCTCGAAACCGTTCAGTTCGAATTTCGGTTCACCTTCTGCACCGTCAGAGAATATTTCATTTCCATCAGCGGTAACCGTTACGTTATCAGCGAAGAATCCGTCCATGTTCGTAGCCCAGTCCGTCATGGAACGGAACTGAATTTTGATCTCCTGACCGGCATATTCACTGATATCAATGGATTCGTGAATCCAGCCGTTACTTGATCCGGTGTAGCCGGGCAGATTTTCTTTAATTGCCGGATAACCATTGGGATCAATGGTTGAACTGGTTCGGTCGGTGGAAAGTGACTCCCATGTTTCCCCGCCATCAGTGGAAACTTGAACCATTGCATAATCCCAATTTTGCTCAATGTTATACCATGCATCAAAATCAAGTGTCGCGTTAGTTGCATTCGTCAAGTCTACCGTTGTTACCATTTTATGGTCCGTTTCGTCACCTTTACCGCCATAGTATTCGTATTGTCCTTCAGCAGGAGTGTTTATGACGTTCAGCTTGTCCGGTAAATTAACACGAACGGCATCATTGTTTGCACCTTTTGTTACCGCTTGGTCAAGTAGAACAGAGACGCCGTCATCATCTACTTCGCTTGCATCAATGGTTGTCCCGCTTAACCAGTTGCCGCCATGCAATGTTTGCAGCATTTCTTTGGCATACGGGCTCATTCCCGGTGGTTCTGTTCCAGGGACCTTACCAGCCCAGCTGCCGCTTGACATCAATGACCAGTAGCCAACAGGTTCACCGGCACCGCTGTAGATGGTGTCATACTCGTCCGGCAGACCAAGGTCATGTCCATATTCATGGGTGAAGACACCTGCTGCACCATCTTCGGGTTCAATCGTGTAATCGTAGGCACCTAATTTTCCGCCGAAACGGTCACTATCGGATTCTGCGCCAGGAATGGCAGTCAGTGCTCCGAGATTCCAGCGGTGTGACCAGATAGCATCTCCGCCAAGTGCACCACCACCGGCTTCCTCACCGACACCGGCATGGATTACCATCAAATGGTCAATGATTCCATCCGGCTCATTTTTAACACCATCACCATCATAGTCATTGCGATCCCAAACATCATACTCGCTTAAATCAATGTCAGGGTCTTGTGCGGCTTTTACCAGTGCTTCATATACAAGCTGACGTGGACGAGCATCACTGCCATCCGGGGCAGGAACATTCTCACCATAGTATGCGGCCGGGTGATCAGCTGTGTACCAGCCTGCAACATGACCGTCAACTGTGTAGCTGCCGCCTGATTGTTTCTCATAATATTGTTTCATGGAAATCAGGTTTTTGCCATGTGGACCTTCATAGCCGTTTTCTCCAAAAATCATATCCTGGAAATGGCTGAGTGGATAATTTTCATACCACATATCAGTTTCTTCTTTCGTAATGGAACTGTGCTGATAATCAGGGTATTCGATTGCAAGAACCAATACTTTGTCTTTACGGACGTCCCCGTTATAATTTTCTTGTGTAACGGAAGAAACTTTATTTTTCTTGGCATGACCCAATTTATTACCTTTACCGTTTGTCAGTGGATTGTTATCCTTGTCAGGTGCTGACTTCATATTTGCGTCTAAACCTTCAGGAAGACTATCCTTTATTTCTTCACTATGTTTAACTTTACTTTTTAAGTATTTTTTCAGAGCATTTTGTGCTTCTTCATGTGTTGCATTTTTCTTAATCGTGCCGTTTTCTTTCAGCATTTCGATTAATTTTTCATCGTTTGCGATACCCACGTCCGTTGGAGACCCTTGTGCCGGCGTTACTTTAGATGATAGATGATTGCTAAGGTCTTGTGACGGGACAGTATCTGCACTCACCGTTCCAAGCCCCAGTGAAAGGACTGCAGCCGTGGAAATGAGTAAGCTTTTCTTCAAAACCATCAAACTCCCCCTCTTTTATTCCCAATTAATAATCTTCGGAATTCTTACTGTAAACCCCCTTTGCAATTCTATTAATCTCACAATATTAATAATATAGTTATGAATGAATATTGTAAATATTTTCAAAGGAATATGACAAAAATAGTGAAATAATACCTAGATGAGTTATAGGTCTATAGTCACTTCGAATAGCAGTTGTTGCATTATATTCCGATCTCAATTGGTCTTGCACACTTTTCTGATCGATAAATAATACATAAAACACAGACATAAAATCAGGTGTATGTGTAAAAATATGTGTATCTGATACACTGTAAATCGGGTGAAACCATGACACTTGTCATATAATCTCCTTGACGTTTATGTCTATAATTACTGATGAAATTTCTCTAAACTAAGCTTGAGATGATCTTTTAGTACGTTTTGGGAGGAAATTATGAGTAAACAAAAACAGGCGCAATTAAAAAAGAGTGTTGCTTCATTTGCAACTCCGGATATGAAAGCCAGTATAAAACAACTAGTGAATACATTATTGCCGTTCTTTTTGCTTTGGTTTCTCGCATATCAAAGTCTATCTGTTTCGATATGGCTGACACTTGCACTTGCCGTTGTGGCATCAGGTTTTGTCATTCGTATCTTTATTATTTTTCACGATTGCACACACCAGTCGTTTTTTAAAAATAAGAAAGCCAACAGGATTGTTGGAACAATAACGGGTATCATCACCCTTTTCGCTTTTGAAAAGTGGAAGCGGAGCCATGCCATTCACCATGCAACAAGCAGTAACCTGGACAAGCGTGGAACCGGTGATGTATGGGTGATGACTGTGGATGAATATGCTGAAGCTTCTTTTTGGGGCAGATTGGCGTACCGGCTGTACCGCAATCCGCTTATCATGTTTGGTTTGGGTCCGCTTTATCTTTTCCTGCTTTCGAATCGTTTTAATCGAAAGGGAGCAAAACCGAAAGAACGCTGGAATACCTATTTGATTAACGCATCGATTGCTGTTATTTATGCAGCACTGATTTGGGTAATTGGCTGGCAGGCTTTCCTGATTATTCAACTGCCGATTCTGTTTATCTCAGGCTCACTGGGTATCTGGTTATTTTATGTCCAGCATCAATTTGAAGACTCCTACTTTGAAAATGAAAGTGAATGGGACTTTGTCAAGGCTGCAGTTGACGGCAGTTCCTATTATAAGCTTCCAAAGGTAATGCAGTGGATGACCGGAAGCATCGGTTTTCATCATGTACACCATTTAAGTCCGAGAGTGCCCAACTATAAACTGGAGGAGGCACATGATTCAACGCCGCCATTACAGAAGGCGACAACCATCACGTTGGCTTCGAGTTTGAAGTCGATTCGGTTTCGTTTATACGATGAGGCAAGCAAATCGTTTGTCAGCTTCAAAGAAGTGAAACAAATTTTGCGTAAGCGAAAGACTGGAATATCAATGGGAACCGGAAGAACTACTGTCCAGGAAAAATAAATAATTTTGTGACCGGCCCTTCTGTATTGTGTAGAAGGGCCATTCGTTTGTTATACTTTAAAGAAGCGGAAAGGAGGCACCAATATGCAAAACTGGTATCATATTATTCCAAAGAACACCGGACTCAGTATTTATGCATGGATTATTTTCTGTGTCCTGCCATTTTATTTCGTGTTCCGGTCATCCTCAACATTTGCGATTATATTTGGTATTTTGATGATCGTGCTTTTTTTTACAGCGTATCGGGTCTCCTTTCTTTCGGAGGGGTGGACGGCATACATTTCGATAAGTATTGAAATGACCATCAGTGTTGTGATGACCGTGCTTCTCGGTTATGTGTACTTCGGTCTGTTTTTGGCTTTTTACATCGGAAATATACATAATAAGGCCGGGTTTATTTCCCTTTATGTCGTTCATCTGGCCACCACATTGGCTGCGGTCACTATCGGTTTTTTTACCCAGAACGATATCTTTATGTCCCAGCTGCCATTTATTATTATCAGTGTAATTGGCGTTATTCTTTTGCCGATAACGATCCGCAGCCGCAATAAGCGTGAGCGGCTGGAAAACCAGCTGAGAGATGCCAATCAACGGTTATCCCAATTAATGGTGCTGGAGGAGCGTCAGCGTATTGCCCGCGATTTGCACGATACGCTGGGTCAAAAGCTTTCCATGATCGGGCTGAAAAGTGACCTGGCAAATAAAGTGATGCATGCAAAACCTGAAAAGGCCAGAAGTGAAATTAATGACATTCACCACACTGCACGTACAGCATTAAAAGAAGTCCGTGAGCTAGTGTCTGATATGAAAGGGGCCAGACTGCAGGATGAAGTAATCCGTGTTCATCAAGTGTTGGACGCTGCACAGATGGATTTTCAACTGAACGGTGATCCGGAATTGAAAAATACGCCGCCATTGGTTGAAAATGTCCTGAGTATGTGTCTGAAAGAAGCTGTTACCAATGTGGTGAAACATAGTCAGGCATCCGTATGTAACGTTACGATAAAGCAATCTCGCGATGAGTTGATGATGACAATAGAGGATAATGGAATTGGTATTTCCGAAAAAGCGGGTTTATTCGGGGAAAACGGGCTGCAAGGGATGCGTGAGCGGTTGGAATTTATGAATGGGGATCTGGAAATAGCGGCAGGAAATGGTACACGAATTATTATACGGGTGCCTAATGTGATTCAACAGACGGAACAGGAGGAGCCCTCGTGATACGAATTGTAATAGCTGAAGATCAGCGCATGCTGTTGGGAGCGCTTGGCTCGCTGCTTGACCTGGAAGAGGATATGGAAGTGGTGGGAACAGCTGGAAACGGGGAGGAAGCGCTGACCCTTGTGAGACGCCATAAACCGGATGTTTGTATTATGGACATTGAAATGCCTCTTAAGTCCGGTCTTGAAGCAGCGGAAGAACTAATGGGTGATCCATGCAACGTAATTGTTTTGACAACGTTTGCGCGGACAGGTTATTTTGCACGGGCCAGAAAAGCCGGGGTCAGTGGTTACTTGCTTAAAGACAGCCCGAGCGAGGAATTGGCAAGCTCTATTCGAACGATTATGAATGGCAGACGGATTTATGCTCCGGAACTCGTTGACATGGCATATGATAATGAAAATCCGCTGACCGGACGTGAAGAACAGGTTTTGAAGCTGATTGCTGCGGGAAAAAATACAAAAGAAATAGCCGGTGAACTGTTTATCACAACCGGAACTGTCCGCAATTATGTTTCCGTTATTTTGGAAAAACTTGAAGTCAGTAATCGAATCGAAGCCATCTCCCGTTTTAAGGAGAAGGGCTGGATGAAGTGAATAATCATTTTTCGATTGTCAAAAGCTATGAGCAAACCTTCAGAAAGGGGTGCAGCATGGCTGAGAAAAATAATCAATTTAAAGAAAACAAGAACCACGGAGAGCACCGAAACGGCCGGAAAAGCCAATTTAAAAACAGTAACTCCCGTGGCGGTGACAAACCGAATCAATTTGTCAGCAGGAAAGAAGAATAACGGCGGTAGATGTGGTGTGATAAGATATAATCACACCGCATTTTTTTGGCAGTTAAGAAAGCATAACTTTCTTACTGCATAGGTGCAACTAAGGTCGTCACCTAAAGGCTTGGTGACAACCAAGTTTTCTAAAGGGGAAAGATTTTATGGACATTGGCAAAACAATCCCGGTACTGGAGACGGAAAATTATGTGCTGCGTGGTGTTACCAAAAACGATGCGAGTGACTTGTTTCCGTTTCTGAGTGACAGGGAGACAATGAAATACATAACACCGCATCCAGTTAAGACGGAGGCCGAGGTCGCGAATGAAATTTTATTGCAGTTGGAGAAGTTTAATCGTCAAAAAGAAATTCCCTGGGTAATTGCAGATAAACACATTGAAACCGTAATTGGGACATTCAGTTTTCATAAGTTACATATGTGGCATAGAAAAGCGGAAATGGCTGCAATCATCTGTCATGACTATCAAAATAGTGGTGTGATGACCGAGGTTCTCGGAAAGACACTATATTATGGATTTGACATACTTGGGCTGAACCGGATTGTCGGGGACATATTCGCTGGTAACACTGGTTCTCGTAAGCTATTGCAGCGTCATGGATTTGTCGAGGAAGGAACAATGAGGCAGACTGATTTTGACGGGCAGATATACCATGATACGGTTGTTTATTCACAGCTTAAATCAGAGTATGATGCCTACAAATGATTTTAAGAGGAGCGTATATGGAATGAAACGTAAAATTATTTTGGATTGCGATCCCGGTCAGGATGACGCAATGGCTTTGATGCTGGCTGCATCGAAAATCAGCAATTTGCAGATTGAAGCAATCACGACGGTGGCGGGAAATGTGGATGTGGAGAAGAACACACGCAATGCTCTCCGTCTTTGTGATTTGCTGGGATTGCAAGATGTTCCAGTCGCAAAAGGGGCTTCGAGGCCGCTTGTCCGTGAGATGCTGTTTGCTGGAGATATTCATGGTGAAAGCGGGTTGGACGGCACTTCCATGCCGGAGTATTCAATTAAACAGCCGGTTGAGGAACATGCTGTTGATTTGATTATTGAAAAACTGCTCGAATCCGATGAACCTGTTACACTTGTGCCTATTGGACCGTTGACAAATATCGCAATGGCAATCAGAAAAGAGCCGGGAATTATTCCGAAAATCAGGGAGATTGTGCTGATGGGCGGCGGTACATATGGCAACAGGACTCCGGCAGCGGAATTTAATATGTATGCTGATGCTGAGGCAGCCAAAGTTGTTTTTGAAAGTGGTGCACCGATCAATATGTTCGGGCTTGATGTGACACACCAGGCACTGGCAAATACTGAAACAATTGAGGAAATCAGGGCAATTGGCAACCCGGTAGCCGAGGCAGTCAGTGATATGCTGACTTTTTACCTGAATGCCTATCAGGGCTTGCTTGGGCGGACAAGTGCGGCTATTCATGATCCGTGTCCTGTGGCGTACCTGATGGATCCGTCAATTTTTCAAATGGAGCCGGTGCACGTTGATGTTGAAACAAAAGGCGAATTCACGTATGGGATGACTTGTGTGCACAAAGGGGTTTCTTCAGATAATGCAAATGCCAGATTCGCTGGCAAACTCGACCCGAAAAAATTCTGGGATCTTTTTTATCGTGCTTTGGAGTCGTACAGCACCTAAGGAGTGGGAATCGAGAAATACAGCCATTACTGTGATTGGCAGAATCAATATGGATCTGATTACGATAACGGATGATTTTCCATAACAAGGGGAAACGGTCATTGGAGAAACATTCCAGACAAAACCTGGCGGGAAAGGGGCAAATCAGGCTGTATCCGCTGCAAGATTTGGTGCGGAGGTCAAGATGATCGGAAAAGTTGGAATGGATGCTTTCGGAATGGAAATGATGACGATGTTTGAGCAGGAAGGTATTCAGACTGATGGGGTGGAGCAAAATCCTGATATCAGTACAGGCATTGCTTCGATTACTATTTCCGAAAACGATAACCGTATTGTTGTTCCGGGTGCCAACCATACGGTGGACTCAGCGTATATTACCAGGTTTAAAGAAACAATTCGTACGAGTGATATGGTGCTTATTCAGTTTGAACTGCCGCTTTAAACGATTAGTAAATGCAATCGATTTGTGTGCAGCGGCGGGGACCCCTCTCATTATAAATCCAGCGCCTGCTGCCAAGCTGCCTGTATCACGCCAAACGAAACCGAGGGAAAGCAATTATTTACAGACACTAGTGCATCCGTTCGTGAGCAATTGCACTCCAAGCTGGTTGTTACGAAAGGTCGGTCTGGTGTTTCGTATCAGGATAAGCTCATCCCGGCCTATACTGTGGAAGTACTTGATACGACTGGTGCAGGGGATGCGTTTAACGGGGCACTCACAGTTGCCCTGGCAGAAGGACAGGACGTTAGTGAGGTTATCCAGTTTGCCATGGAGCGGCTGCACTCGCTGTTCAAAAGGTTGGTGCACAGGAAGGAATGCCAATGCGAAAAGAACTGGACTCTTTTTTGACAGGAATTGACTGACCGTGAACGCGGGAGCGGCCTGTGAATCAGAAATGCCGATAGAAAAACAAAAATCGCCGATAGAACGTCATATTTTGCCGATAGGACAGTAATAATCGCCGTTAGATATGAATTTTCGCCGTTAGAATATAAAAATTCGCCGATAGATTTACTAAAGCAGCATAGCGAAAGCATTGCAGTTGCAGGCTCTAAGTCAATTTAAGCAACTTCAAAAAGCAGGTGTGATCCACACCTGCTTTGTCTGTATAAAACCCCACACTTATCCAATTTCCTTATTCAAAGCGCGGAAAAGCGCGATTACCATTAATATCATGACAAATGAAAACGGCAATGCCGCAATTATGATTGTATTTTGAATGGCAGTCAAACCGCCGACATACAACAGAATCAGTGCAACAGCTGATTGTGCAACTCCCCACACAATTTTAACCATGTTTGGCGGTTCCAGCGAGCCGTTCGTTGACTGCATGCCAAGCACAAATGTTGCCGAGTCGGCCGAAGTGATGAAAAATGATCCAATCAGCAGAATCGCGACAATGGATAAAATTATGGACATAGGCAGCTGATCAAACATATTGAACAAAACAAGCTCTGTCGCGTATTGTGTTAAGTCAATCCCGCTATTTTGCACATTGCCGGCAGTTGTTCCAAAAGCGGCGAACCAAATGGAGACGATCAGTGTCGGCAAAATCAGTACACCGGTAATAAATTGCCGGATGGTCCGTCCGCGGGAAATACGTGCGATGAACATTCCGACAAATGGCGCCCAGGAAATCCACCATGCCCAATAGAAGATGGTCCAGCTGTCGAGCCACGTTCGGTTATCGCCTTCCAGTGGGGCGGTGCGGAAGCTCATCTGGATGATATTTTGAAAATAAAGGCCGAACGTTTCCGTGAACATGTTCAGAATCAGCAATGTTGGCCCGACAACCAGCACGACAATCAATAAGATTACTGCCAGCACCATATTCGCGTTGGATAAGTACTTTATTCCTTTACTTAACCCCGACCAGGCTGATATCAAAAACAAAATGGTCACGATGGCGATAATGAAAAATTGTGATGTAAATCCTACTTCAAAACCAAATAAATGTGACAGTCCGCCATTGATTTGTACGGCGCCAAAACCAAGCGATGTTGCAACACCGAATACAGTCGCAAAAACTGCCAATACATCAATGAGCACACCGAGCGGCCCGTTCATTTTTTCACCGAACAGCGGTTTCAATGTTGCGGAGATAAGCCCGGGTTCATCTTTTCGGAATTGGAAGAAAGCTAATGAAAGTGCCGTAACGCCATACATTGCCCAAACATGCAGCCCCCAGTGGAAATAGGCGTAAGACAGCCCTTGCTTGAATGCCTTATTCGATCCTTCTTCTGCCAGTGGTGCGTTGGACATGTAATGAAAGAGAGGTTCGGCAGCACCATAAAACACCAGGCCAATACCCATTCCTGCAGAGAAAAGCATGGCAACCCATGAACCTGTTGAGAAATCAGGCTTTTCGTGGTCTTTGCCTAATCGGATTCTGCCATATGGACTGATTGCAACAAAAATTGCGATGATAACCAGGGCGGATAGTAACAGCATATAGTACCACCCGAATGATGTTGCGACAAAGGCTTTGATGTTTCCGGTTAATGTTTCAAACTTTTCCGGGAATGCGACCCCAAGCGTAACCGCAATTACTACCAGAAACAGTGTAATGTAAAATACTTTCGAGATGTTTTTCATGATGCCCCCAATAAAAATTTTAGACATAATTACGGTATTTAACATTACCAAATTTCCCATGGCAATGCAATTTTGTTGTGTATTTTTTAGTAAGTGGATTTGGTTTCAAAAAACATTCATGAAATGGAGTATTGTATAATTGAAAATCATTCTCATTTCAACGTATAATATAGATGTACTCATGATTCAGGGGAGATGTTTGTTAATGACAAAAGTTTTAGTTATATATGCAAGTATGACCGGAAGTACCGAGATGATGGCAGAAGCGATGTGTGATCATATCCGTGAACTCGGACATGAAGCAGATCTAAAGTCATTTGATTTTGAACCGCTCGACAGTGTACAGGATATGCTTGCGTATGATGGAATTTTGATTGGTTCTTATACGTGGGACGATGATTTGCCATTTGAAGTGGAAGATTTTTATGATGAGCTGGATAATGTGAACCTGAGCGGAAAATTGATTGGTGTGTTCGGATCGTGTGATTCTTTCTATCCGGTATACGGTGCAGCACTTGAAACCATTGCGAATAAGGTTTCAGAACGCGGTGCGGCATTATATGGTGACAAGCTGAAAATTGAACTTGAGCCGGATAATAAAGATATTGAAACGTGCAAGCAGTTTGCGGAAGGATTGCTGCAGAAAATTTCATAAACAAAAAAAGAGGCTGGGACAAAAAGTGATTTATCAAAAGAAAAAACGAATTAAATGGTGGACTCAGCCGCTCCGGAAATATACTTCGCTTTCCGCGGGCGGCTGTTGAGCCCTCCTCGTGCTTACGCACTGCGGGGTCTCATCTAGGCCTGTCCTCCCGCAGGAGTCTACGTATATTTCCTCCGCTAGGCTCTAATATTGTTCGTTTTTTGTATTACATTTTTTGATTTGTCCCAGCCTCAATGTGTTTTTCCTACTCCGCTTCCCGAAAGCCTGTATTCGCTTTTACCTTTACTTTGGCATAACGTTTTGAGTTTGCTTCTTTGGATAAAACGGTTCCGAGATATCCACCGAGGAATCCCAGCGGTACAGATACCAATGCCGGATTTGACAACGGGAAGAGCGGGTCACCGGTAAATAGTGCTGCGCCTTCAACCGGAGAGAATACGCTCGGGCTGATGGATACAAGGATCAATGCCGAGAATAAACCGGTCAGCATTGCAGTGACAGCGCCAGATGTGTTGAATTTTTTCCAGTACACGGTATACAGAATGACTGGCAGATTGGCGCTTGCTGCGATACAGAAAGCCAGTGATACCAGAAATGCCACATTTAAATATTGTGCGAACAGTGCCAGGATGATTGCCAATACAGATACTGCAAGTGAAGCATATTTTGCTGCCATCATTTGCTCTTTATCTGAAGCCTTGCCTTTTTTTATAATCTGTCCGTACAGATCATGTGCGAAGGCTGATGCGCCGGAAAGTACCAGCCCGGCCACAACTGCCAGTATGGTAGCAAATGCAACCGCCGAAATGAACGCGAACAATATGTCGCCGCCAAGTGCTTGTGCAAGCAGTGGCGCAGCCATGTTACCGCCCGGGTTTGCCGCCAGAATGTTCGCCTCCCCGACAAACGCGGCCGCTCCAAAGCCGAGAAATAATGTAAGTATATAGAAAATACCAATGACCCATGTTGCAGTAATGACGGAACTTCTTGCTGTTTTCGCGTCTTTAACGGTAAAAAAGCGCATCAGGATATGCGGCAAACCGGCAGTTCCGAGTACAAGCGCAATCATCAGCGAAATGGTACCCAATGGATCAGTATATTTTAATCCTGGTTTCAAATAATCAGCACCATTACTTGTAACTGTTTTAACTTCGCTGAACATATATCCGATATTAAAATTGAACTTCATTAATACGAGGAACGAGATAATAACCATTCCGGCCATGAGCAGAACTGCTTTGACAATCTGTACCCAGCTTGTCGCAATCATCCCGCCGAACAGAACATAGATGGTCATCATGACACCAACAATCAGAACAGCAATCCAATATGGTATATCAAATAACAGCTGGATTAGCGCGCCTGCCCCAACAAGCTGAGCAATCATGTAAAAGACAGAAATCGTGATGGTGCTTAATGCGGCAGTTCCGCGAACTTTTTTGGCATCAAACCGAGCCTTCAGCATATCGGCAAGCGTATATTTTCCAAGGTTACGCAATGGTTCGGCAACGAGAAACAACACGACCAGATAGGCGATCAGAAAGCCGATGCTGTAAAAGAATCCGTCAAAGCCGTAAAGTGCAATCGCCCCGGCGATTCCCAGGAAAGATGCTGCAGATAAATAATCGCCCGCTATTGCGACCCCGTTCTGCCAGCCTTTCAGTCCACCACCGGCAGTATAGAAGTCGGTCGTTGTCTGTGTTTGTTTTGCAGCCCAATACGTAATTAAAAGTGTCAGAATAACAATTGCCAAAAACAGGACGACTACTGTTGTATTCATGAAGCACGCCCCTCTCGCTTAAGCTGTTCATCGATAATTTCATCTGCCTGTTTATCAAAAGTTGCTGCTTTTTTTACATAAACGGTGCACAATACCCATGTCATCACAAATTGTGCGACGGCAAACAGCCATACCCAGGAAATGTCACCGATTACCGGTGTGTTCAGGAATGTTGTATAGGACGTTAAAATCGGAAGTAAAAAATAAAAGACGAGAAAAAAGACGGTCATTGGTACGATAAATTTCTTTCTGTCCTGCATGAGCTTTTTGAACTTGTCACTTTGCTCCACCTTTTCAAAATCTATCTGTTCACTCGAGATGACGTTTTGTTTGTAATGCGTTTCTTTACTCAAAAAAATCCCCTCCCTTTTAAAATGAATATGATTTGTTTTCCGGCTGCCCAACAGAAATACTAGGTTGTAGTTCCTTTTTTACATGAATCACCACCAAATGAAAACGCTTTCTATTTAGTATACGTGAATAAAGAAGCTGGCAGTGTGTTTTCGGCTAAACGGTCGCATCTGGTGTTTGAATTGTATAAATTTAAGGATTAATGGTTATGTTTTAAAAATTTCAAGCAAGACCTTTCTGGCAGCCCGACTGACCGGTATCGTTGTGTGGTTATGATCTGTAAGTGTGATGTTGCTCGTGCCGTTAAACCAGGGAGTGATTTCCCGAATATAATCCAGATTGACCAGGTAGCTGCGATGTGTTCGGAAAAAGGATTCCCCCTTAAGCTTATTCTCCAGTTCATTTAATGTCATCCTGCTTTCGATGACATCATCCTTGGTGTGAATTTCAAGCACCCGTTTTGACGGAACAGCATAATAAATGGACTCCGGAGAAATCACAACCATACGCTCACCATCATCGATGAGCAGTTTTCCGCCTGGTGAGGGCTCTTTTTCTGGCATGTCTTGCTCCATCGTTCCGTCCAGTTGAGCTATCATTTTCCGGACACGCTTCATTGTTTTCTGGAAGCGGGATTCATCATATGGCTTTAACAGGTAATCCACTGCCTCGACTTCAAAGGCGTCGACGGCGTACGTATCAAACGCCGTTGTGAAAATAAATAACGGCTTTTGGATATAGGCAAGGTCTGCTATCTTTTTGGCGGCTTCAACCCCGGATATGCCGGGCATTTGTACGTCCAGGAAAATGATATCCGGTTCATGCTTCACGTATAAGTTAATTAACTGTTCGCCTGTTTGGGCACTGGGGCAGACAGTCACGTCCGGTTCTTTGTCCAGTAAATAGGAAAGTTCCTCCCGGGCCAACTGTTCATCTTCTGCTATCATCGCATGCAAATTCTTCATTTTATAATCAACCTTTCCTGACATCCTGATTTGGGATCGTTAATGCAACTTCACTGCCGCCATTTTTCAGATTTCGGATACGGAGTTTTGCCTCTTCACCAAGCAAGCTGATCAGCCGCTGGTTTACATTGTATAAGCCCGCCCCTTTATTTTTCCGGCTCTTCAATGAGGTTTGCCCGCCCAGCAGCAAAATTTCTTCCGGAAAACCAATCCCGTTGTCTCTGACAACTATTTGAAGTGAGTTTTCGGCTTTTTCAATGGACACGGTTACTTTTCCACCCGAAGTGATGTTCCGAAGTCCGTGCTGTACACTGTTTTCAACCAGTGGCTGAATGGTCGATGGCGGAATTTGAACGTGTGAAATGTCTTCTGCCGCTGAAAAGGAAATTTCCATTTGGCTGGAAAACCGTGTCTGGATAATGGCAATATAAGCATTGACATGTTCACACTCCTTCTCCATCGTGACGAGTGATTCTGAAACAAGACCAATGTTGAACCTCATAAATTGGGCCAGCTGAACAGTTATGTGCCGTGCCTTTTCCGGATCCTTTCTGAATAACGCCGCGATCAGATGCAGTGTATTAAACAGGAAGTGCGGGTTAATTTGCGCCTGCAGGTTTCGGAGTTCCGTATCCCGCATATGCGTTCTCAGCTTTTCGGTGGCAATCGTGTTCAACTGGTTGGAGATCAGCTGTCCAAGCCCTTGTGCCAACATGATTTCCACGGGGCGGATATGCTGTGCTTTTTTAAAATAAAATTTAATCAATCCGGTTGCATTGTTTGCATCCATGATCGGAATGATGATTGCAGACTGCAATGGACAGTTATCTGTTTTACAGTCTATCTCCGTGTGTGAATAGGCGATCTGCATCTGTTTGGAGGTAAGGGCCTCATGTGAAAGGGACGTAATCAGACGGTTACCTGGACGATGGTGGTCCGCCCCGAGTCCTTTATGTGCCAATACTTCTTTCTGATCCGTTACCGAAACAGCTGCCAGTTTCAGCCGGCTATAGAGCAATTCAGCAATGCTGTCAGCCATTTCTTGTTGTGAATCTTTCTTTAGAAAAGGAAGTGCTTCCTCGGCAATTGTCAACGCTTGCTTCGTCGCCAGGGCAGCCTCGTTTTCCTGTTCACGCAATGCGATGCCGATCATCGCCGTGAAAATAGCGATCGCAATGGCATTTGAGAGCACAAGCGGCAGCCCGATGGCGTTTACAATCGCAATCATATTTTCCTGATCGGGTTCAAAGATTAACAGCAGCTGCATGTGTAAAACAGGAGGAAAAATACCAATGAACAAGGCTTTCAGTGGCGAAATAACCCGTTCCTGTGAAAAAAATCGTGCCGTCCACCCCGCCAGAAGACCGGTGAGCGGATTGACGAGCGCATTTGCCATCACGCCAATTCCACCGAGATAAAACAGGTGTGCACCCGCAATGATTCCTGCGCCAAGCCCGACAATTGGACCGCCAAGCAGCCCGGCAATGACGATGGCAACAAGACTCAGGCTGACAACCATCTGCCCTTCCTCAATCGACCAGACAAATTCACGAATGACGGTGGAATCACCGATGATTACTACCCCGGTGATTGTGCCGGTGATGCCAAACAGGCCGAATACACAAATGTGCACCAGCGACATCATTTTGCTGTACTCTCTGTATAACAATGAGCGAAAACCTGGAATGCGTGTCAATACAAATGCAATGACGAGCAAAAGGCCGAGCCGTTCAAATAAAACAATTGTCAAGTATGTCATGATGCTTCATCCTTTGTGCTGATTCCGGTTTGCGCTTTGATATAAAACTGTCTGAACTCCCGGTAGCTTTGTTCCGTATTTTTGCTGATTAAAGATCCCAGTACTGCACCGAGAAAACCAATTGGGATGGCAATGATTCCCGGGTTTTGCAATGGAAAAAGCGGTTCATTGGAAATCCATCCACCATCCGGGTTCATGATGTGCGGGCCGAACATAAGCAGCATAAGCGACGCAGTCATTCCGGCAACCATTCCGGCGATCGCTCCGGTCTGATTAAACCGTTTCCAATAAATCGTAAACAGCAGCACCGGCAAATTACTTGATGCCGCCACCGTAAACGTTAACGAGACAAGAAACGTAACGTTGATATTTTTCAATCCAAGCGCAAATAAGGTGGAAACCAGTCCGACGAAAAAAGCCGTCCATTTGGCTGCGCGCACCTGATTTTTTTCGCTTGTCTGCTCTTTTTTAATAATATGGTAGTAAAGGTCATGGGAAAAGGCAGTTGTTGCCGAGATGACCAAACCGGCAACGACAGCAACAATTGTTGTAAACGAAATGGCTGCAATAAATGCCATTAAAAAGTCACCACCAAGTGTTTCCGCCAGCAAAGGTGCTGCCAGATTCCCGGTCGGATCAACTGCAACAAGCTCGTGGTAGCCGATTAATGCAACCGTTCCGAGCCCAAGGATGAGCGTGATCAGATAGAAAGCACCAATAATCCCGCTCGCGGTCAATAACGATTTGCGCACTTCTTTTGTATTCCGGACAGTGAAGAAACGAATTAGAATATGCGGCAATCCCGCGGTCCCAAGAATAAGGGCCAGCTGCAGGGAAATTGCCTCCAACGGATTTTTTAGCAAATTGCCTGGCAGGAAAAAATTCTCTCTGAGAGGTGTGCCTTGTTTGACTGCTTCCGTCAATTGACCGATATCCCAGTCGAATTGGGCAAATACAATTAATGAAAGCAGAAAGGTCCCGGACAAAAGCACTACTGTTTTGACAATCTGTACCCAGGACGTGGCAAACATTCCGCCGAACACAACGTAAACCGTCATCAGGCTCCCGATTACAAGTACTGACGTTGAATATTCAATATCCAGCAGCAGACGAATTAACAATCCGGCTGCTACCAGCTGCGGAATAATATAGAGAATAGAAATAATAAATGTCCCAATCGCCATCATCCACCGCATCCGGTAACTCGGAAAACGCGAGCAAACAACATCTCCAAGCGAATAGTTGCCAAGATGATGGACCGGCTCGGCAATAAAAAATAGAACAATCAAGTAGGAAACGAGAAATCCGGTTGCATAGAGCAAACCATCAAAGCCACTAATCGCAATTGTCCCAACCATTCCCAAAAACGATGCTGCACTAATATAATCACCGGCAATCGCCATCCCGTTTTGAATCCCGGTCAGACTCCCCGCCGCTATATAAAACTGATTCGCAGTATTACTCTGCTTCGCCGCCCAATAGGTAATGATCAGCGTACACACGATAATACACAGGAAAAATAGAAAATATGTAAGATTCATCATCTCACCTTCTTCCGTCGTACTAATCACAATTATGGAAATTTTATTATAATAAATAGTACGCTAAACAGCGCTTTAAGTAAAGATTTGGGGGTGAAAAGAATGGGGATTGGTCTGACAAATTCACAACAGCGGGCAAATTTGTCTGCATAAATATTTTGCTGCACAGTATTTCTATTGTGACATGATCCCGCTGATAAAACGGGCAAAGCCGCTGATAAAAGTGCGGACCCCGCTGATAAAACGGGCAAGGCCGCTGATGAAAGTGCGGAACCCACTGATAAAACTGGCAAAACTGCCGATACAACATGGGATCCGCCGATGCCCTCCTGCATGCCGTCGAGGAAAATGTTCAACGCATCATCTTACATACCCGCTTGACGCGGGTGATGTTGTTTGAAAATTTCACCTTGCCATCCCCGCCTACAGTCACAATAATTCCACTTTCTCACAGAAATATAGTATTATAGTAAAAAACATAGAAAGGTAGTGGTAGTTTTGATATTGAAACCACTGGTAAAATCCCGATATATTTATCAGCTTGAGGCACTGGATAGACGAGTCAGCGAATTGCATCCTCAGAAAGAAAGGATTGGAAACAAACTCAGAAACGAGTTGACTGGTTTCAGGGGGGAGCAGGCATTGACATTTCCACTCGGTCTACTCCCCGAAACGGATTACGGTATCCTCCATAACCCCAGATTGGAAGACTCCAACAGTAATTTCTTTGAAATCGATGTGTTACTCCTCTCGCAATGTTATATCCTGTTACTTGAGTCCAAAAATTGGTACGGTATATTGTTATTTGATGAAGACAAACAGGTAATCCGTATAGGCGATTCCGGGGTGGAAGAAGGACTCCCAAACCCCATACCTCAAGTTAAACTACAAGCCCACCGCTTAAGGAAATGGTTAAATGAGCACGATTTTCCTCAAATTCCAATTCTTTATTTCGTTGTCATCAGTTTTCCTTCCACAATAATCAAGCCGATGTACCCGCACCGTCCCATCCCGGAAACAGTGATACACAGTAACCTCCTTCATTTCAATATCCAAAGATTAAACAGTCAATTTCAAACTCTAGTTGTTGATAAAAGTGGCATAAACAAGTTGAGTTCACTCATCTTAGAGAAGCATACCGATCCTGATATTGATGTATTAAACAAATTTCATGTTGAAAAAGATGAGCTGATACGAGGGGTGATCTGTCCAAACTGCAATGCAGTTCCAATGGTTCTGGATAACGGAAATTGGCATTGTAGCAGCTGCAACTTTTCATCCAGAGATGCACACCTTCTTTCGTTGTCTGATCGGAAGCTGTTGATCGGAGATAGAATCACAAATCGTGAAGCGAGGGAATTTTTAATAGTAAACTCTCAGCATCAAATAAAAAGATTATTGATGAGGGGACAATATCGTTTCATCGGGGATAAAAATAAACGGATATATATTTTATAACCACACCTCTTAAGAACCACCTTACTTTTGCGGTAGAAAACTATAAAAAGATACCGCGCTGTACAAAAGCCCGTATGCGCTGTATAAAAGCCCAATCGCGCTGTATATTGACCCTAAGCCGCTGTATAAAGCCCAAAAGGCGCTGTATCTAAGCCTAACCCCGCTGTATAAGGCCAGACAACCCAGCGTGTGACAATTATTTTTATTAAAATGCAATATATATATTGCAAAATGCCATCGGATGACATATAATAAACCTACGCATCAGGAATGGAGGAACACGATATGGGTTTTTTTCGTAAAAACAACATGAAAGATGAGCGGGTCACCAATCTTCAGAATAAAATTTTCAGGGAGATATATATCCTTGTCATTGCACTATGCATAATATCAGGGGCGATAAAAATATATTTGTATGGATCTGGACCGGATCGGCTTTATACTGAGATGGCAATTATATTCGTTACCAGCATTTATTATGCATTCCGGTCTGCAAGTCTGGGGATCTTTTCCGATGAAGTGGAGATGCACGACCGTAACAGCAAAATGTCTATGGAAAAGAAAATGCCGATAAAAGGCTTGCTTTTTGGTGTTGCCATTGCACTGTTTTTCGGGACGCGCAGTGCCATTTTATATGGTGAAAAAACCGGAACCCCTATTTTCACCTTTTTTCTGGTCATGTTCGTTTCCCTGATCATCTATGTGCCGTTTTTCATTCTGGCACTTGTAATCAGTCATTCGGTCATGAAAAAAAGAAGCGACAAAGCAGTGGAAAAGCAGCTGGATGACATGGATGATGAAGACGGTGGTTCCGATGAAAAATATTAAGTTGAAAATGGCCCGGGCGGAGCATGATTTATCACAGCAGGAACTTGCCGAACGGACAGGAGTTTCCAGGCAGACTATTGGTTTGATTGAGCTGGGAAAATACAACCCGACCCTGAGTCTGTGTCTATCAATCTGTAAAGCTTTGGGTAAAACGCTTGATGACCTGTTTTGGGATGAAAATTAATACGAGGGAGTGTTACACAGTGGAACCGGTTTTATCATTGAAAAATGTCCACAAGAAAATAGGCAGAAATCAAATTATTAATGATGTTTCATTTGACGTATATCCGGGTGAGATTTTTGGTTTTTTGGGACCGAATGGGGCAGGAAAAACAACCACTATCCGCATGATTGTCGGACTGACAAACGTTACGAAAGGTGACATTACTATCAGCGGGAAAAGTATCGTCCATGATTTTAAAAAGGCGATTGGGCATGTTGGCACGATTGTAGAGAATCCGGAAATGTATAAATACCTGACGGCTGAAAAGAATCTGATCCACTTTGGGCGCATGAGCGGCAATGTTACAAAAGAGGACATTGAAAAGCGGCTGGAACTTGTCAGGCTATCCCATGTGAAGAAGCAAAAGGTGCGCAAATTTTCGCTGGGCATGAAGCAGCGGCTGGGAATTGCGCAGGCGATGCTGCATAGTCCGGATGTGCTGATTTTGGATGAGCCGACAAATGGACTTGATCCTGCCGGGGTTAAGGAAATGCGGGATTATCTTCGGAGAGTCGCAAAAGAAGAGAATGTCGCCATTTTAATCTCCAGTCATCTTCTTTCCGAAATTGAATTAATCTGTGACCGCTTTGCCATTATTCAGGATGGCAAAATTGCCAAGGTCGAAAACGTGAAAGGAGATGCATCACAACCTGCCAGTACCAGTTTTTTCACACTGGAGGTTAATGAACGGGACAAGGCACAGGAACTGATTGCTGATAAATTTCCAGCTATTGACGTTCAGTTTTTGGATAAGAAACTTCGTCTGCAGGCAACAAAAGATCAGATGGGGGGAGTCATTACTTATCTGGTCGGAAATGAAATTATCGTCTATCAATCTATTTTGGAAAAACAGTCACTCGAAGATCGCTTTTTTGAAGTGACGAGTGGGGGTGTGTCATAATGTTTTTTAAGTTAATCCGCAATGAATGGATGAAATTGTTCAATAAAACGAGTACGTATGTTATGTGCGGACTGGTAATTCTGGGAATAGCTGCTACGGCAATATTTACGTTTTATAATCAGCAGAATGAAAAACTGCCTGGTGAGGAGCAGTGGCGGTCTGAACTGCAACAGGAAAATAAGGAGTTGGCTAAACAGGAAAAAGAAACAAACAATCACTACCTGGAAAGCCATGCGATAAATCAGCAGGCGATTAACGACTACCGGCTTGAACATGGGATTTCTCCGTATGAAGAGGAGAACGCCTGGACGTATATGGACACCAATATGAATCTGGTACAGCTGATTGGAGCATTTGTCATTATCGTTGGGGCATCGATTATTTCGCATGAATTTAAAAATGGTACGATTAAATTGCTGCTTGTCCGGTCAGCATCAAGAATTCAAATACTTGCCGCAAAATTTGTTACAGCGATTTTATTCGGGCTGTTTTTGCTGCTGTTGCTCTTTGTTTGTTCATTTGCAGTCGGGGGACTTTTATTCGGCTTTGATGGAGCGGCAACCCATCTGTCGGCAAGTGGCGGTGAAGTGTATGAATGGTCACGCACCCTGTACCTGGGAGTAAGCTATCTATCCAGCAGTGTAACATTGCTGATGCTTACAGCGCTTGCCTTTATGATCTCCAGTATTTTCAGAAGTGAGGCCATTGCTATCGCGGTTTCTATCGTGCTGTTGTTTATCGGATCAATGGCAACGAACATTCTTGCAATAGTCACTGACTTGGCAAAATATTCTCTGTTTGCCAATACGAATCTGAATTTGTATTTTGAAGGCGGGCCGATGGTTGAAGGAATGACATTACAATTCTCAATAATTATGCTGGTTATCTATCTGGCTTTGTTTTTGTCCTTGTCATTTATTATCTTTAAAAAGCGTGATGTCAGTATTTGAGGTGAATCTGCTTGAGTACTGTGATGAAAACGGCTAGTTTCATGACACGGACTGTGATATTAAAGACGGGGCCATTTTCCGTTCCAAAAAAATTGATCCAAGAAATCAGGGCGGTGCTTTCAGGGTTCCATCCTTGATTTTGGATGCGGTTAGACGGTAATGTATGGATAAAACTGGTGCATCCCCGGAAAAAATTAAGGACCAAATCAAAAGCTGGATTTCAACATAAACCGGCTGCAGGAGGGATACATATGAAGCTTGTCTTGTTGTTTGGCCCGCAGGCAGTTGGTAAGATGACAGTGGGACAGGAATTGGAAAAAATAACAGGCCTCAAACTGTTGCATAACCATATGACCATTGACTTGCTCGAACCGTTTTTCGGATTCAGCGAGGAGATGTGGCGCTTGTCAAACATGTTTCGCACGGAAATCTTTAAGACGGTTGCCAAAAGTGATTTGGAGGGCCTGATCTTCACCTTCGTCTGGGCATTAAACAGGCAAGAGGATTGGGATAGTGTTAAGGAGATGTGCGATATTTTTTCCGGTGCTGGCGCAGCGATTTACTTTGTTGAACTTGAGGCAGATGTTGATGAGCGGGTCAAACGAAATAATACCCCGAACAGATTGGAACACAAGCCGACAAAACGAAATGTGGCGTTTTCCGAAAAAGAACTGCTCCAATCGATGAAAAAAGAGCGATTTAATTCATTTGATGCTGAAATTGATTTTGAACATTACCTTCGAATGAACAATACCAATTTGAGCGCCAAGGAAACGGCGAGCATGATACTAGCAGAATTTAATTTGTAGTACCATTAATTTTGAAAGCAAGTATTGAGGAATTATTTCGTGAATTGGATGACAATATACATGGAATGAAAAGAAAACAGATAGGAAAGGAACATCAACATGACTCTGGAAGGAAATAATTCAGCACTGATCATTTATATAATTTTTATTGTTCTAGCATTGGCTGCCAGTTATTTTTCCGGATACAAAATGATTAAAATGACCGGTTATTTCGGCTCCCAGGTATTTCTGGCGTGTGTTATAAATTTATTCCTTGTAGCTTGCGCTGTTTTTGGCTGGTTCCTTGGTGTTTGGGGCAGCAGCGAAGCATTGTTCTACGGGGGGCTTGTACTTGGCGGCTGTTTGTTCATTGTCAGTGAAGCGGCTCTCATTACAACGATGTATTTAAGACGTGATCAATTACAAGGAACTGAAGAGCGAGCGGAAGAAGGATAGTGTGATATTGCTGACGATTAAAATCCGTGTGTTTTTCATAGTTTCAGGCAGGATTTTGTCTCTCGGTGTCGAATAATATATTAACGAGGAGGGGGAAATTAATATGTTGAAAAAATGGCTTGCAAGTGCAGGAATTGGTAATGCAAAGGTTGATACACAGCTTGATAATGATCAGCTGATTCCGGGTGAAGAAGTAAGCGGGAAAATTGTTATTGAAGGCGGCAATGCGGAACAGCAGGTGGATCAGATAAATTTATTTCTGATGACGGAAGCAGCCCGTGAAATTGATGATAAAAAAGTATATGAAAAGTTGAAACTGGAAACGTTTACGATTGGAAATTCGTTCACGATTGGTGTGGGAGAGAAAAAGGAGTTGGACTTCGACTTCACGCTGCCTGTTCATACTCCGCCTACTGTTGGAAAAACCGGAGTTTGGATACAGACGGGAATGGATGTGCCGAATGCCGTAGACCCGAAAGACAGGGACTTTATCAAGGTGGCACCACACCAGAATATGGAAACGATACTGGAGGCGTTTACCAGCCAACTTGGCTTCCGTCTGAAAAGCGCGGAAATGGAGTACTCCAAACGCTACCGGTATGTACAGGAGTTTGAATTCCTTCCGGGTGGTGAATTCCGCGGTGACCTGGATGAGCTGGAAGTGATGTTCTTTATGCATGAAAACCGGGTCGACCTTGTCGTTCAGGTTGACCGTCGTGCAAAAGGACTGGGAGGATTGTTTGCGGAAGCTTTGGAAATGGATGAAAGTTTTGTACGTGTTTCTTTCACAGATACAGAAATCAATCAGGGTGTCCGTTCGATTGCGGATAAACTACGGAGTGCAATTAGACAGTTCAGTTAAGCAAAAATCAGGTTTGGAAAAGTTGCCATGACGCTATTTTCCGAGCATGACTATGATGTGTATAAGAGAGAACTGGCAAAACTGTAAAGTCTCTGTTAATTGGGTTCTAACTGTTCACAGGTAATGGTATAATTATTTCGAATGAAAAACTTTTAAGAAGAAAGGGAGTCACTGTATGTTAAAAAAGTTTGCTTCAGATGCGTTGGGGTTATCAGATATCGGTAAAATTATCGAGCCAAAGGATTACGATAAAACAGATGCCGATGATTATGTAAGACATGAGGATAATGAACAAATATACTTTCTGATTAAGACTAAAATGGATGAGTACTGTTTCACAAATCTGGCTATGATTCATGTCGATGGTGAGAAGGCGTCTTCTTCCAAACGTACATTAAGACGTTTCCCTTATTCCCAGTTTGCGATTTCAGATGTACTGCTTGAAACAGCAGGTACGATTGATATGGATATTGAAATTAAATTTGCACTTGGCAACACCCTTATTAATATCGATGTTCATAAAGATGAGATTGATAAACTGAAAGACTTGTATAAGGCCCTGCTTTATATTTCCGAAACAACACACGAGAACAATATTATTATGGATAAAGCGGAGCAAAGTCTTGATAAAGCAGCAGCAATTTTGCATAATTCACGTACATCTGAAGCAAATACAGCTGATCAATATAAAGCATTGACCGAATTCAGCTTTGAATGGTTTAAAAATGCCCGTGAACAATACCATGAAAAAGACTTCGGGGCAATTTTTGAGAAGTATATAAATAACTAATAGGAATAAATATATAAACCGGACGGTGCTGTTGCGCCGTCCGGTTTTTTGGTTTGGCAGTTACACTGGAAACTTTTCCATTCGAGCAGGATATATGGCTGGTTTTGTCGAAATGAATCTAATGAGTAAAAAGAAGGGGTGGGATTTTTAGTATGGATCGTTACGGTCCTGGTCCTGAGTTTTGGGTGAAACTGTTCGGAATGCTTGGCGGGCTTGTACTGATAATCTTTTTATTTAATATCATCATGCGAAAAGTGCTTCATGTTGAGCGGAAGAAGCCTTTTTCGTACAATCATATCAATGAAACTCACAAGAAAGCGGATTGGACATTGCGGATAATATACATAATTCTTGCCATTGTTTCTATAATTGTCTTCAGTGTCAATTATCAACTCATGAAATATTCAGCAGCGGTATCATTGGGTTTAACTGTGGTGTTTCTTATTTTGGAAGAAGCACTTCGGGCAGTTATGGAATTTAAGTATAAAAAAGGGAAAAATGATTACTTGCTCACTATCAACCAACTTGTATTTGGACTTGTTGTCATGTACTATACGTTGAGTTCAGAAGGATTTGGGATGTTTGATTTGTGGTAAGCACTGATACGGAGGTTACATAAAATGTACCATACAAAAGTAGGCATCGATGCCGGTGGAACACTTATAAAAATTGCTTATCAGAAGAATGGAAGGATAAACTATCAGTCGTTTCCATCACATGCTTTGGATGAAGTTTGTACATGGCTGTCCAATCAATTTGAAAGCCCTAATGTATGTATAACTGGCGGGAAAAGTGCATTGCTGATGGAAAAATGGCAGATACCCGCTAAGACTGTAGTTGAGTTTGATGCGACGACAAAAGGTATAGCATTTCTTGCAAAACAGTATGAACATACACTTGAAGACCCTTTTTTATTCGTTAATGTCGGTACGGGAACATCGATTCATGTTGTGAATGGGGGCAAACAGGAGCGGATTGGCGGTTCCGGCATTGGCGGTGGAACAATAATCGGGCTTGCTCAATTAACGACCGGCATCAATGACTACGAAAAAATTGTTCAGCTTGCCGGCAGCGGTAACAGGGGAAATGTGGATCTCAAAGTAAAGGATATCTTTGAAGGCACACTTCCTCCTATTTCGGGTAATCTGACCGCCAGTAATTTTGGTAAAACAGAAAAAATACTGGAAAACGCTGCTGCAAGCCCGGACATAATAGCTTCGATTATCGGGATGATCGGGGAAGTGATTGTGTCAATTACAATTCCAATGGCAATGCAATATAACGTAAATCATGTCGTGTATATTGGTTCATCATTCCGTTCGAACCCGCTTTTGAGGGAGATTGTCAGTACATACACTAATATGTTGGAAAAGACCCCGATTTTCCTCCAGAATGGTGAATACAGTGGTGCGCTTGGTGCGATGCTTTCAATTGATTAGCGTTTACATTAGATCTAAATCAAAACAATGAAAGCAACAAACATGGCAGAAAGTGAAATCCGCCATGCTTGTTGCTATTATTATACAGCGCCCAAATATTGCTCAAGGGTTATATTTTGGCGATCAATGGCTTGAGCAGCTTCCTTTCCAACATAACGAAGGTGCCAAGGCTCATATTGATAACCGGTGATTGCTGTTTTTCCTTTTGGATAGCGGATAATAAATCCGTATTCGCTCGCATGTTTTTTAACCCATTTCCCTTCATCAGTGTTGGCAAACGCTGTTGTCAAACGATAGTTTATATCAGGACTTGTGACATCCATTGTCAGCCCTGTCTGGTGTTCACTTTCACCTGCCTGCGCACTGAACTGATTGGCTGCTTCTCTGCCGTGTTCACGGGCATTTGCGGCAAAGATTGCTTCCTGCCGGTCGTACGAACGATACCCGGATTGTGCAAACAGATCAACTCCGTCCTGGTCGGCAGCATGAAACATGTTTTCCAGTGCATTTGCTGCGACTTGGCGCATTTGTCTTTTCGGCAAATCCGCATTAAATGGAAAACGGACATTGGGAACAACAAGATTTTTAGGGATATAATTTTCCGGCAGCCGGTTATTTTTGTTTACGAGTACCAAAATACTTGATGGATTGGAAACAACCTGGGACTGATTTTGATTGTTTCGCTCGTTCTCATTGCTATTTTCATTCGTATCGTTGTTCGTCTGATCAGTACTATCAGCCATGCCGCTTCCCGGGTTTACGTTGATTTTTCCATTAACTGCTTTTTTTATATATTTTCTCGTTTCCGGTCCATAAATACCATCCGTCTTTAGAGCAGGAAACTGTGCCTGAAAATCTTTGATTACCCAAACCATCGACCAGTCGAATTTGCTGTTTAATGATAGCGAATATCCTATTTTGTTTAATGTCTGTTGAACTTTTTTTACCTCACTGCCACTATCGTCAAGTTCAAGAATTACATCCGGAAGCAGTTTTTCTTCGCTTTTATGCTTATTTCCGCTCTTGTCCTGGTTTTCCGGTTCTGCAGGTTCCGTATTACTGTTCTCTTTACTGTTTTCGCGATCTGATTCCTTGGAAGAATCTTCTCCATTATCACTGTCTTTCTCATTCTTATCCCCGCTATCAGATTTACTGGAAGAATCGTTTGCTTTATCCGGATGATCTGATTGTGCTTCTTTTTTGTTTGACTGATTCACATCCGAATCGTTTTTTTCTTCAGCCGTTTCTGTGTTCTCCTCGTCACTTGCGGTTTGCTGATTCGAGTCACAGGATGCTAAAAACAGACAAACAAGAACTGTGACAAACAGTAACCCCAATCTTTTAAAATACATTGAATTCACTCCTCTCACCTGGTGTTGGATGATTGCCTGTTTAAGTTTTCAATGGTTCTGTTCTGGATAATCCATTTGTTATTTTGATATTGATAGGTTATGGACAAACGGATTTTTCCGGTTAATTGCGTTTCCTGTGTTTGAGTTAAACTATATTTTTTCGCATTGATTTTTGTTAAATCATAAGCTGCGTCAAAATGAACTGTAGCCGGCCCGTCTGTTGCGATTAACTTCCAACCTTCATCTGTTTTTCGGAAAAACTGATCTGCCATTTGAACGGCTAAGTCACGACTCATAATGTCGGTAAAGGTCTCAATCAGTTCCTGTTTCGAGTTGTAGTTCACCACTTGCGATTGCGTCGAATCCGGTTTGATCAAATTATTATATTGGCTTTCCAGATCTTCCACCGGAGGTTTCGTAGGAGTAATTTTCTGTATTTTGGCAGTTTGATCGGGCGCTTCAACTGTTGATTGAAAGGCTATATATACCGGAATCAAAAACAATAGCAATAGTGCAGCTGTACCTAGTATTCGTATACTCCAGATTGAAAATAAACTTTTTCGGTTTAACGTTGAAATCCGTTCCATTACCTGATTACGGCTCTTATTGGAAAAATCAATCCTGTTCAGCGTTGATTTTTTCGAAAATTCATCGAGTCTATTTTTCATTTCCAGTCTCCCTCCAGTTTTTCCTGCAGCATCAGACGGGCTCTTCTTAATCTTGACGAAACTGTTGGAACCTTTAAATTAAGCAAATCACTTGTTTCCTGGATTGATAGTTCCTGAAAGTAAAAACAAATAATGACTTCCCGGTATTTTACTGGCAAAGAGAGGACTTGTTTTGTCAATTCGTCGTGTTCATTCCTTTTTGATAATTCTTCTTCGGGAGACGGAGCTGTACTTTTAAGCCATTTCGAGAAGTCTACATTCATACGGAGCCGTTTTATCCACCCGCTTCGAAAATGGTCTTTGCACTTGTTCACGGTAATACGGAAGATCCAGGACTTAACCGCAGATTCCTTTTGCAGATGGTGCATTTTTTTGTAGCATTTAATGAAAACTTCTTGGGTGATATTTTCCGCTGTCTGAATATCTTTGACATAGGAATAAGCCAGTCTGGTAACTTGTGATCCGTACTCTGTCATCAATTCCTGGATCAGCTGATCTCTATCGATTTGGTTGTTTTGACTGTTCAACAAGCTCATCCAACGTAACCATCCTTCATGTGGTTTGTTTCTTTCAGTATATAAGACGAAATAAACGATGAAAAAATTCATTTTTGATTATTTTTTTAAGAGAATTCACGAATATTGGACGAACGAAGATACGTATGAAGAATAAAGAAGTTGCCGGGGGAAAGCTGAAGATAACACTTTCGATAGATGTTATTGCGGATTGCTGTAATCATATCAATACTTGTTCACTAAAAGAAGTACGAAGCGGAAGTTGCAGAGATTTTAATCCCAAAACAATAAAAGCACCTTTCCACAATAGAAAGGTGCTCCCATTCAATATCTGTCTGCGTCGTGCCCTTTGTCAACTGCCTGTTCAGGCGCTTTTTCACTGTCTTTATTGCCCAGCGGATTTTTGCTGGATCCGGATTGTTCTGCGTGTTCCAGCCCCTCTCTTAGACGTTTGCCGTATTCGTCATCCGCCTCTTCAGCAAGGGCAACCATTTTTTCCTGAATCCGTTTGTCACATTCAGCAAGGTCACCGACAAGATTGGAAATCAGCTCATCTTTTTCCCAATCCTTAAATTGCCGATACGTTTCGCCTGCCTGTTTGGTGTTGCTTTGGCGGTCGATGGACTCACGCACAAGATTTCCTTCAATTTTTGGCGTATATTCTTTTCCGGATTGTTCTGCTTCTTTTAGTCCGCCAGTTGTTGACGGTTCATAATTGATATGTGGATTATGTTTGGAAGACTTTTCTGACTCATAACGCATTTGTCCGCCTTCCTGATTTGTTGCTACTCGTTTTTTGGCTGCATTAATCGGGAGCTGCAAGTGGTTTGCCCCAGTACGATAACGCTGTGTATCAGAATAGGAAAACGTTCTTCCCTGCAGCATTTTGTCATCAGAAAAATCGAGACCGTCAACAAGTACACCCGTTCCGAATGATGCCTGTTCCACTTCGTTAAAAAAGTTCTCCGGATTTTTGTTCAACACCATTTTTCCGACCGGCAGCCATGGGAACTGATCTTCCGGCCACAGTTTGGTGTCATCCAGTGGATCAAAGTCCAATTCCGGGTGTTCATCATCGCTCATAATCTGTACGAACAGCTCCCATTCCGGATAGTCGCCTTTCTCAATCGCGTCATACAAATCCTGTGTTGCATGATTGAAGTTGGTTGCCTGAATCTCATTGGCTTCTTTTACTGTCAGGTTCTTAATTCCTTGCTTCGGCTCCCAGTGATATTTTACAAGTACTGCTTCACCATCACTGTTTACCCATTTATATGTGTTAACACCAGAACCCTGCATCATCCGATAGTTTGCTGGAATTCCCCACGGTGAATACACAAACGTAACCATATGAAACGTTTCCGGGGAGCTTGAGCAAAAGTCAAAGAAACGTTGACTGTCCTGAATATTGGTGACCGGATCGGGTCTGAAGGCATGAATCATATCCGGAAACTTCATGGCATCACGGATAAAAAAGATTTTGATATTGTTTCCAACCAGGTCCCAATTTCCATCCTCGGTATAAAATTTAATGGCAAATCCACGCGGATCACGAACTGTCTCCGGGGAGTGACGTCCATGTACCACCGTTGAAAAACGAACAAAAAGCGGTGTTTGTTTTCCTTTGTCCTGAAAAACTTTTGCCCTGGTATATTTAGATGCCGGTTCATCACCGACCGTTCCGTACGTCTCAAAATAACCATGTGCCCCGGAACCGCGGGCGTGAACAATTCGCTCAGGCACTTTTTCGCGGTCAAAATGACTTATTTTTTCAATGTAATCATAATTCTCCAGTGTTGCGGGGCCGCGGTTTCCAACTGTCCGGAGGCTTTGGTTGTTCGTCACCGGATGCCCTTGTCTGGTCGTTAAAGTGTCATCCTTTTCATTATTTGTCTTTTTCTCATCAGCCATTTCTTTTTCCTCCATTTCCAATAAATGTTGAGCATAAAATGCATACTAAAAATAGTCTTTCCAGAAATGACCAGGATAATCACAGTTATTGGATTTTTGTGTGTTTGTCATTTATCGAATCGGGAAATATATGGGTATTAACGAATAGGAGAAAAACTATTTTTTTAAAATCATAACCGAGGCTTTCACAGAATGGGAGTTTTATATTTGAAACAAATATCAGTCGGTCTAATCCCCGCTCCTGAGCTGCCTGAGGATATTGTCAATAAGCTAGTTGGAAGACTGGCAGCTGTATTTTCCAAGCAAATTGACAGTGATATTTCATGGAATGTTGAGGTTGTTCGTGATCAACTAACGGGTGCTTCAGGTAGGGGCGATGAAATTATAGAACGAGCAGTAACATTAAAAAAGGAGAACGACTGGCATTATGCGGTATGTCTGACGGACATGCCTATCTTCTCAGATAAAAAGGTTGTGCTGGCAGAAGATGATGACCGATATGGTGTTGCACAGATTTCTTTGCCGGCGTTTGGCGCGTTCCCCTTAAAGACCCGTGTTAAAAAAGCGATTATACAAATGGTCAGCGAATTATATTTTCGTGTGAATGGCGGTAATGGACAGTTTACGATAAAGAATAATAATAAGCTGTTAAGAAGTGATGTTTCTTTATCACCAATAAAGAAAATTTTGCCAAGCGAGCGAAATACCGGTGTTCGGTTTGTCGTGGTACCGAGGATACACGGAATTTTCCGGCTGCTGGCGGGGATGACGTATGCCAATCAGCCATGGAAAATTATCCCCTCTTTTAAAAGTGTGGTTGCAATCGCTTTTGCTTCCGGTGCATATGGACTTGTTTTCACTACACTATGGAGTATTAGTGCAGCATACGGATATTTGCGATTTATTGTACTTATGCTTGTTGCCATGGCCGCGATGGTAATCTGGATCATTTTTGCGCATAATTTATGGGAGAATAGTTCCAGAAGAGTCAGCCGGAAGTTAACAATGCTCTACAATATGATAACAGTATCCACATTAACCACCGCAGTAGTGGCCTATTATATCGGGATGTATGTTTTGTTCCTGATGGCAGTTGCCTTCTTTGTTCCGCCGGATCTGTTTGCAAGCACGGTTGGACTTGGGAAAGATGTGACTGCCGGCCATTTCTTTCAGCTTGCATGGCTCGTCACATCTGTTGCGACTATTGCTGGAGCGATCGGGTCCGGTCTTGAAGATGATAAAGCGGTACGGAAAATCATGTACGGACATCGTCAATGGCAGCGGTATAAAGAAACAGAACATAACGAAGATTTTTTTAAGGATTGACTGGTTAATAAAGAGGCTGGGACAAATCAAAAAGTGTAATTCAAAAAACGAACAATTATAGAAACTAGCGGAGGAAATATGCGTAGACTCCTGCGGGAGGACAGGCCTAGATGAGACCCCGCAGTGCGTAAGCACGAGGAGGGCTCAACAGCCGCCCGCGGTAAAGTAGACACAGCGAAAGTGATTTTCTTGAGCTGATGTCGCACTTATGCTCGAAAGTGAAAGCGAAGTATATTTCCGGAGCGGTTGAACCCACCATTTATTTTGTTTTTTCTTTTGTTAAATCACTTTTTGTCCCAGCCTCTTAATTGGAATGATCACCCTTCTCCCGATTACATAATATACGAAAGGGGAGCAGCCATGACAGATAAGTCCATCGGTTTTTTCATACTCATTTTATTAGTGATTAATCTATCTGGTTGCGGATCAACTTTAAAGGAGGACAGTTCCATGTCTGATAAACTGGCATTCCACACGATTAAAAAAGATGCTGCACCTGATAATGTTCAGGAATGGATTCGGCAAAACGAATCAAAGGAACAAAATAAAGTGTTTCGTCAACAGGGGAAAACATATGCGGTTATTCTGCTGGGTCAAAAGACAACAGGCGGTTATAAAGTGGAAATTGAACAAATCCGGAGGGAAAAGACAGAAACCGGAAATAACATCAATATTGTTACCTACAGTGTGACAGAACCTGAAAAAGGCTCCTTCAACATACAGGTACTCACATACCCTATGGCAATTGCGGGATTAGATGGTGAAGTGGAAGGGGAATTCCGATTCGTGCGAAAAGGCGAGGAAAATTAAAGGATTTTGGCATCTTCCTGCAGAATATATACGAATGAATCCATAATTTTATCCTGGAGGGAATATTAATGGCTAAGAAGATACTGATTATTGCTGGTGATGCGGTAGAAGCGCTGGAAATCTATTATCCGTATTTCCGCTGTCTGGAAGAAGGCTATGAAACGGTGATCGCAGCCAGTTCCGCCAAAAAGCTTCATACCGTTGTCCATGACTTTGTCGGCTGGGAGACATATACCGAAAAAGAAGGCTATCAAATTGATGCGACAGCAGGTTTTGATGAAATCAATCCTGAAGAATTTGATGGACTGATTATACCTGGGGGACGTGCGCCGGAGCATATTCGTCTGAATGAACATATTCCGGCTATTGTCAGTCACTTTTTTGAAACCAATAAGCCGATTGCAGCCGTTTGTCATGCCAGCCAGGTTTTAACGACAGTCAAGGAACACCTAAAAGGACGGGAAATGACTGCCTATATTGCCTGCAAACCGGAAGTGGAAGCAGCAGGATCAACGTATATTGAAGAAGCAAACCACACAGATGGAAACCTCGTCACCGGGCACGCCTGGCCGGATGTTCCGGGTCTGATGAAAGAATTTATTAAACAGGTTAATCGTCAGTAATATTTCAGGCAGCCTAACGCATGTTAGGCTGCTATTTTTAGCAGTTATGATGTTCCAGTATATGATTGAAACTTCATTGGTTTTTGATAGTATTGATTGTAGATTAAATTATAGAAAAATTTACGTGACAGGGGATAATTCAAATGACGGAAAAGGTACATGCAATTCAGGACGAGTATGCGGATGATTTTGCCCATTGCTATGGATGCGGCAGGCTTAATGAAGAAGGATATCATCTCAGAACAGGCTGGGATGGAGATCAGACGGTAACAGTTTATACACCGAGACCCGAACATACAGCAATCCCCGGGTTTGTCTATGGCGGCTTAATAGCATCGCTAATTGACTGCCACGGAACAGGGTCCGCTTCACTTGCGTTGCACCGAAAAAATGGTTATGAACCTGGTGATGGTGTGGAGCCGCCAAGATTTGTAACAGCCTCACTGGAAGTGAAGTTCGTGAAGCCGACTCCAAAGGATGTACCGTTGAAAGCAATCGGTACTGTGGAAGAAGTCCATCCGAAAAAGTTTAAGATCCATACACAGGTTTTTGCTGGTGATGCATGCTGTGCGAAAGGCGAAGTTGTTGCAGCGGTAATGCCTGCAACGTTTGGAGAAAAATAAAGGGTACAGTCGACCTGTTATTTTTAGGAGAGCTTTCCCGAAGTTCTCCTGTATTTTTTGCTTTAATTGTTAACTTTAAATATAATATGGTTTACAATTAGGGTATATTTTATTATAATCTTAATCAAAACAGAAAGGGGTAATCAATTGTGAACCAACAAAGCAATAAATTACGAGCGATTCTTCATTGCGCCATATTTGCCGCAATAACAGCTATACTGGCACAAATTGAAATACCGCTGCCATTAGTTCCAATCAGCGGACAAACACTTGCTGTAGGTATTACCGCCACTATTCTTGGCAGTAAAAAGGGTGCGGTATCCATGGTATGTTATGCAGCGATAGGGGCTATTGGCCTTCCAGTGTTTGCGGGTTTCAGCGGCGGTCCACAAGTTCTTATCGGACCAACTGGCGGATACATATTCGGCTTCATTTTCGCAGCCTTTTTAACAGGATTCATTTTGGAAAAAACCAGGTTTACAATCCCGATGGCAATGCTTGCTAATATCGTAGGGATGGTTGTTATTTTAGCTTTCGGAACAGTTCAGCTTAAATTCATTATTGATTTAAGCTGGAATGAGGCTCTTGCAGCAGGTGTTTATCCATTTATAGCAGTTGGCTTAATAAAAGCTTTTCTAGCAAGCTGGATTGGTATTACAGTACGTAACCGGTTAATAAATGCGAATCTTCATAAGGATTTTGGAAATGTTGCCTGAAGGTAAGCTGGAGTAGTTGAAAGTAAAAATAAGTTCATGTATGAATAGCAGCTTTTGAGCTTGGGTGTCCGGTTCCTGTATGGCGGGGGTCGGATATTTTTTTGTAAAAAGGACTCCAGGCAGGATTTATGACGAGCCAGGTCGAATGGTATAAGACAGGAGGTGGTCGGAATTTCTAAAGGTATTCTGTATGATTATTACGCTGAAAAAGTAGGTGCGGGTGAACCGATTATTTTTCTTCCAGCTGCGGGATTCCCCGGAAATGAAGGACTGAATATAGCTGAGTATCTGGAAGAAGACTTTGTAACACACATGTTGGATTTGCCTGGTTTGGGGAAAAGTATGGGGATCCAGGCTCGTCAGATTACTTCTTTGGAAATGGCCAACTGGGTGAAAGAATATCTGGATCAGCAGCAGATCGATAAAGTGTCTGTTATTGGTCACTCATTAGGGGGTTCACTGGCGTTGGCATTTGCCATTCACTTTCCTTTCAGGGTGAACAAACTTATCCTGCTTGATCAGGGACATAAACCATTTCCACGTATTCCCACACGTGAATTTGGGTTATTCGCATATGCTGTTCCTTTACTGAACATTGCAGGAGCACTGTTTGGAAAGCAAGTTTTTAAATTAGTGGAGCCGGTGTTTTCGAACGAGGACAACTTGGAGGAAAGGATCAAACGATTTTGTGATATTTTTTCCATTGAAGAAAACAGATACATACGAAAGGCATATGAACGAAATATTGATTTTTCGTTGGATATGCTTAACCTTTACTTTGGATTTTATCGGTTAAATATGCCAAAGCTGCTTTCTCAAGTTAATGTCCCGACATATTTGGCTTATGCGACATTTAAAGGTGTAGATGAACAGGAGTGTGAAAACACATCGGAACATGTGGAAAAGCTTCAACAGCATACCTGGCTGCCAATTACATATCGCCCTGTTGAGAGCGGGCATTATGTGCATTGGAGTGATTCTGCTTTATTAGCTGATATTAAGTTGTTTTTAGAAGTGCCGTGAAATAGTAAACATCGCCCAAACAAACACAGGGATTCGTCGTCAAAGTAGTTTTACGCACACATATCACTGGCGTTCGCACGTTTGGGTAGTGACTTCGCACGTTTGCAGGGAGGTTCGCACGTTTGGGTGGTGACTTCGCACGTTTGCAGGGAGGTTCGCATGTTTGCAGGGAGGTTCGCACGTTTGGGTAGTGATTTCGCATGTTTGCAGGGAAGTTCGCACGTTTGGGTAGTGATTTCGCATGTTTGCAGGGAAGTTCATACGTTTTTTAATAAACAATTTTGGCAGAAGCTGCGTTCAAACGATTACTCAGTACCGCCTGGAAATAAACTAAATAAACTTACTAACGAGCTTAAAGGGTTCCTTGGTGAACCGGTGCTGCGGGATAAAATTGCCTATCCGATTCTCAGCACGTGGTTGAACTGGGGCCCCCGGATGCGGGAGGGGCATATGAAACCAGCAATACCATTTTACTCGCTGATCAATATTTTAATACCAAGTGTTTTGGTGTATTGGAGAAAATATTCAAAATGGTACTTGCCATTTCAATACCTGTTAACAGTCACAATTGGCAATAGTATTGCTTTGCTTATGGTTTCACTGGTAACGAATGCCGACTTTGTGTTTTGGCCAATCCTGGTTTTGAATATAACCAATTTGATACTAGGGTGGTTTCCGGTACTGATTGTGGTAAAAATTATTAAATCTATCTTTGAATTTATGGACAATCGGAGCAGTTAGAATGTTAGCGTACAATCAATTTTTCTCAATCGTCCACACACGATCATGATTCGAGTTTTGCGGAAATTTTTCTCCAGACTCCAGTTTAACGATTTTTGGATCACTGACACTTGTTCCGGTTTCACCAATTTCTTTGTACACACCGTTTTTTGGTGCTTTTTGTCCGAAACGAAAATGACTGTATTCACCCATTGATAAACACTCCTTTTTAATATGCTCTGTGATTTATTATAGCCATTCATAAAACAGTTATTCGAAAAGAAAGGATGATTATTATGCCCACTGAAGAAAAAAAGCAAATAGTTGAAACATGGTTCATGGAGGCCTTTACGAAAGGGGATTTGTCCGTGATTGATCGGATTGCATCCAAGGATATGATCACCTACTCGCAAGGCCATGATGAAGGGTTTAAAGGCAGGGAAAATTTTAAAAATTGGCTGGCTTGGTACTGTGAATCGTTTGTGGACCGTAATTGGATTGTTCATGACATTATAGAAGAAGGTGACAAAGTTGTTACCCGTTATACAGGTCATAGCATCTACAAAGGCGGATTACTCGATATTCCATCAACAGACCAGAACGTTAAGGAAACGGGAATTATTATTTTTCGAGTCAACGATGGAAAAGTGGTCGAGCAATGGTGCGAAATGAGTGATTTGCAGGTTGTCCAGCAGCTTGGTGCTAAGATTGAAGTGAACTTTTAAGTTTTAATCGCTTTAAGACGGGAAGTCTTCAAACTCGATCGGCAACCCCCTAGCTCGATCGAGGAGCACTAAAACTCGATCGGGAAGCTCCCAAACTCGATCGATATCCACCCGAAATCATGCAAGCAGCTTTCTAAATAACGTACCAACTGAAAAAACCGTACGGCATTCGTCGTGTCGCACGGTTTTTAACTGTATTTCTATTCTTTTTCACCAACAACAGTAAAACGCCCATTAATATGTTTTGGATCTTCAATTTCATCCACTACTGCTACAGCAAAATCGGCATAGCTGATGTAGCTGTCGCCTTTTGAATTAACCAGAAGCTGATCTTTTCCTGACTGATAATTTCCGGTTCTTTTTCCTTCAGGGTCAAATATTGCAGACGGGCTGATAAACGTCCAGGTGATACCGTCTGTCTCCTGTAATTCTTTCAAGTTCCTGGCCTGTCCGTTTGCAGTCGGTTTAAAAGCATCAGGGAAGTCCGGTGTATCGATTACTTGCGTTGTTTTTCCTTCATCCACATACAGACTTCCGGCACCGCCGACGATGACTGCTTTGGTGCCTGTTCCTTTTAATGCTTCGATTAGTGCGTGACCGGCATCAACATGTGGCTGTTCTTCTCCGAGTGGAGCACCGAATGCGTTGACTACGGCGTCATATTGTTTAATATCTTCTGAGGTCAGGTCGAAAATATTCTTTTCAACAACTGTTACGCTCTCATCGGTGATTTTAGCTGCATTGCGTACAATTGCCGTAACATCATGTCCTCTTTTAGCTGTTTCTTTTAAAATAAAATTGCCTGCTTTTCCACTTGCTCCAATAATGCCTATCTTCATCAAAATCATCTCCTTGTGTATGATTTGTAACAATAATAGTTACATTTAAGTGGTGAAAAAATCCCTTTTATGAAAGCACGGTTAATTCAGATGGGTGACAGTTGTCAACATAATCAATTAATAGAGCCCTTTTCAAAGAGATCTTCCATGACATCAGCCAATGTTTGATTCGCTAATTCATTTTCCATTGCCTGCTGTGCTGCAGCAAACTTTTTTTCAAGTGTATCCTGAATTCGACCCCCGACCAGACAATTTGGATTAGGATTTTCGTGAACAGCAAAAGATTGTCCGCTCTCATCGACTGCCTTATAAACATCCAGTAACGTGATTTCAGCAGGGTCTTTTGTAATGCCTACCCCCGGAATGCCTGCCTGTGAAGTTAATAATCCCGCTTTCTTCAGCATACCGCTGATGCGGCGGATGACTACCGCGTTTGTGTTCACACTGCTTGCAATAAATTCAGAAGTGAGGTAATCCCTTGATTGGCTGTATGTCAATGCCAGAATATGAACTGCAACAGCAAATCGACTGTTTTTCATTATTTTCACCACCGTTTGTAACCAGTATAGTTACATTTGTATTGGAAATCAACTGGAAGGGTTTTTGCATTTTAAATGTGGACGTGCAATATCACCAGGGCTCATCTCATTAAATAATAAAACAAGCACCCCATTAGTATGGAATGCCTGTATTAAATCACTTTTAATGTCGCTTGTTAAGCCATAACACACCTGATTTGGCCAGGCGTGGAAGATACCCCGTGACAGATCGGGTCATCATTTCGCCGAATCCTTCTGAGCTTCCCAGCGAACCGAGCGTTCCTTTTAATTTTATCTCTTTCGGATTATCCGGTTGTTTTCCGTTTAAAACAGCAGTAAGAATTGGCGCAATTCGCTCTCCTTGTTCACCAGCAAGCTGTCCGCTCGGTGAATGTTCGGATGAAGCACAATCTCCGACAACATAAATGTTAGGCGACTCAGGGATTTGGAAAAATTCATTGACAACTAGTTTTTCCTGTCTGTCTTTTTCAAATGGTAGTGAACTTGCAATATGGTTAGGCTTAACTCCGGCAGTCCAAACGGTTACATCGTTCATGTAACAGATGCCATTGTTGCAGACGCCATCTTGTTCCACATATTCCACGTTCGCATGGTGAACTACTTCTACATCTCTTTTCATAAACCAGTCTTCCACATAGTTTTGAATTTTTTTATCAAATGCTTTCAATACGGAAGCACCGCGGTCAAGAAGGCGGATGTTCAAATCCGGTCTGCTTTCCCTTATTTCAGAGGCTACTTCAATACCGCTCAGACCTGCACCTACGATCGTTGCTTTTCCATAGGCTTTCAGATTGCCGATGGCCATCCCGGCACGACGGGCGGCGCCAAATGTTTGAACGCTCTCCGTAAATTTGGATGCACCTTCAATTCCATGATAGTCATCTTCACAGCCGAGCCCGATGACGAGATAGTCGAATGGTACCGGCTCGCTTCGATCGTGGAAAATGATCTGTTGATTTTCGACTTCAATTTCATTAATTTCAGCATAAATATAGCTGACTTTTTCATGTTCTGGAAACGCCATGCGGACATCTTTATCAGCAGATGTTCCGGCAGCAATTGTGTAAAATTCTGTTTTTATTGAATGGTACGGGTTGCGGTCGATGACGGTGATATGAACATCCTCAGGGAGGTTTTGTTCAATGAGTGATACTACAATTCGAAGGCCGCCATAGCCACCGCCTAAGATGACAAGATTTTTCATAGTAAAAACCCCTTATGTACATATAAATGCTCTCACTGTTAAGATTACCAAAAGTTACACCAGAAGACTAGGAAAAGCTTGGAATTGTTGTTTTTTGTCGGATAATGGTAAATTATAGACGGGTTAAAAATGGAGAAAGGAACTGATTGAAATGGAAAAATTAACGTTAGGATCGCTGCTGGACGTGATTGGGGAATTGTTTTCCGATGAAATTTCAATTGCCGTTTCTAATACGAACGAATATATATATTACCGTCCCAGCAAACGGGTAGATTTAAAAATCAGAAGGGGTGATCCTGTCAAAGACGGAACGATTGCCCATAAAGCGTTGCAAACCGAACAAAAGGTGTCTGAGTTTATTAACCGTGATGTGTTTGGTGTGCCCTATCATGGAATGGCTGTTCCATTTCATTATGATGGCGCGCTGCAGGGCTGTGTAACAGCAATTTATCCGGCGTTAACGGAAGGGAAGTCGGTCGTAACGGTAAAAACTGAGGACGGATGGAAACCAATTCCATTTGATGAGGTGAAATATCTGGAAGTCAAAGAAAGAAAAACACATGTATATGCAGCGGAATATATTGGAACCAATAAAAAGGCTCTTCAGGATTTTGAATACATGCTGCCGAAGGAGTACTTCATTCGTTGTCATCGGTCTTTTATCGTTAATGTGAATCATATTGCGGATATTTTTCCTGACACCCATTCCACGTTTTTGCTGTCGATGAATAATGGTGCACAGATTCCTGTCAGCCAGTCCTATTCAAGTTATTTTCGGAAATTGCTCGGATTTTGATGCAAAAATGCTGCTTTAAACATAAATATCCACCTTTCGTAACTCGGATTTTCTATTCACGTCCTAAAAATCCTGCAGCTAAACTTTTTACGATACAATTATTTGTAAAGTTATGAAAGAGGGATGTCATTATGAGTACTACTGCTTATGACCGTATCAGAGCCCCTCATCTGCAGGATCGGGTTGTAACAGCCAAAGAAGCGGCTTCCTGGATTACAGATGGAATGACATTGGGCATGAGCGGATTTACACGTGCAGGAGATGTGAAAGCGGTGCCAACAGCGCTTGTTAACCGAGCTGAAACGGAATCCTTTAAAGTGAATGTATTTACAGGAGCCTCAATGGGTTGTGATATTGATAAATTGTTTGCCGAAGCAGGGATAGTCAATAAGCGATTGCCGTTTCAGGCAGATCCGTCCATGCGAAAAAAAATTAATCAAGGTGAGCACTTATTCGTCGATCATCATTTATCACATACTTCGGAGCTTGTTCGCAGTAATGTACTGGAAACGATTGATTTCGCCATTTTGGAAGCGATTACTATCTCAGAGGACGGTTTAGTAATCCCATCCACCTCAATTGGCAATTCACTTGTTTTTGCTGAACATGCGGAAAACGTAATCATCGAAATCAATCTGGCACAATCGGAATTGCTGGAAGGAATCCATGATCTGTACAGTCCGGGCAAACAGGGTGAGCGGAATCCTATTTCGCTGACTAAGCCGGATGACCGTATTGGCACAGAAGGAATCGCCGTGGCTCCTGAAAAGATTAAGGGGATAGTGTTCACTAATCAGGAGGACTCACCATCAACGATTGTAAAACCGGATGAGGAAACGAAAATCATGGCTGATCATTTACTTGCTTTTCTGCGTGATGAGGTAAAATCCGGAAGACTTACGGAACGTCTTGCGCCTATTCAATCTGGAATCGGTTCTGTAGCAAATGCAGTATTGCATGGTATGGTCGACTCGGAGTTCGAGCACCTTGATGTCTATTCCGAAGTGCTGCAGGATGCGGTGTTTGACCTGATTGATGCAGGGAAAGTGGATTTTGCATCATGCTGTTCGATTACGTTGTCTGATGAAAAAATGAAAACGGTTTTTTCCAATTTTGAAAAGTATAAGGACAAATTGATTATGCGGCCGCAGGAAATTACCAATCACCCGGAAGTTATCCGCCGTCTTGGACTCATTTCCATTAATACGGCACTGGAGTTTGATATTTATGGAAATGTTAATTCCACCCATGTGTCAGGAACCAAAATGATGAACGGAATTGGCGGATCAGGTGATTTCGCTCGGAATGCGAGACTGGCTGTGTTTGTGACCAAATCGATTGCCAAAAACGGGGATGTTTCGAGTATTGTACCGTTTGTGCCGCACGTCGATCATACGGAGCATGACGTGGACATCGTTGTAACCGAACAGGGGTATGCGGATTTGCGCGGGTTGGCGCCGCGTGAACGAGTACCTTTGATCATCGAAAATTGTGCGCATCCATCGTACCGCAAGCAGCTTTGGGACTATTACCAGGAAGCACTGGAACGCGGCGGTCAGACACCGCACGTACTGGAAAAAGCATTATCCTGGCATACTAACTTCAAAGAAAATGGTACCATGCGCGAATTAGTCGCAGAAGAAATGTAATAGAAGAAAAACCCACGTTCCTATGGAGCGTGGGTTTTTAAACTTATTACTGGTTTTTAATGACTTTTTCCATGGAATGAATCCGACCCAGATGGTTTGCTTCATGGAAAGCCGCCATAACAGCCAACTCTCCAACAGTCTCATTCCCAAGTACAGGTTCCGGTAATTTTTCACCGAATTGCTTCGCGGGAATGGCATTAAGCCGTTCAAGTTGCTCTTTCAATTGCGTTTCTAATTTTTCCACCGACGGCACATTATCCGACCAGTCAGCAGGTTTTGACCCTGGTCCAAATAAATCCTTATAGTTGGCCGGAATGTTATCAGTATTTTCCGGAAAGCCAAACATAAATTGTTCGGTTACTGTTAGAATGTGACCGAGCTGCCAGTGGATTGAGTTGTTGAAACCAATCGGCTGGACATCAAGATTTTTTGGATCCAAGTCGCTGATTTTTTTCAAAAGCATATTTCTTGTTGTGTTGAACTGCGTGTACATTAATTCACTCATCGTAATTCCTCCCTTTCTGTCTATCACACTAATTCCTTTCCTATGACAAGTTAAAACATCTTGACCAGGGCAAAATAAAGTCATATAATATAAACAAAAGTTTTAATGGTAAACAAAAGTTTAAAAAGAGGAGGTGGGTTGTGTGAATGAACGGGAAAAAAAGCTGCTGACGTTAATCAGGAAAAATCCGTACGTCTCTCAGCAGGAACTTGCTGATATGCTGCAGATGTCGCGTCCGTCTATTGCAAATCTCATATCTGGTCTTGTTAAACAAGGATATATTCGTGGTAAAGCATATATTTTAAATGACAGCAAACCTGTTGTTTGTATTGGTGGAGCAAATGTCGACCGGAAATTTTTTGTGAAAGATAAGTTGCAGATGGGGACCTCCAATCCAATCCGCGTGAATCAGACAGTCGGTGGTGTTGCACGCAATATTGCGGAGAACTTTGGCCGGCTTGGAATGGATACAACTTTGCTTACAGCTGCCGGCAGGGATGCTGAGTGGGAATTAATCGAAGAGGCATCATCTCCGTTTATGACACTTGATGATGTGATTCATTTTTCTGATCAAAACAGCGGGTCTTATACAGCCATTTTGGATAAGCATGGTGAGTTGGCAGTCGGGTTTGCCGACATGGATATTTTTGACCGGATGGATCCGGAGTGGCTGCAAAACTGTGCTCCAATAATAAATCAGGCTAAATGTATAGTGGCTGATTTGAATTGTTCGAAAGACACGTTGCATTTATTGGCTCAGCTGACGAATGCGCAGGATATTCCGCTTGTACTTGTAACCGTATCGGCTCCCAAAATGCAAAATATGCCGGATTATTTGGAAGGACTGACATGGGTTATAACCAACGTCGCTGAATCGGAAGCATATTTTAACTGCGGGTTGACAAAGGAAGAGGCAGTTCAGAAATGGCTTAACGCCGGTGTGGAAAATGTTGTGGTCACAGAAGGAAGTGATGGGGCGGCCGTCGGCAATCATGCGGTTGGTGTTCACCTTGTCCCGGCACTGAAGATCGATGAAGTAGCGGATGTAACTGGTGCCGGAGATGCGTTTTCAGCGGCGGTAACGTATACATGGATGGAAGGTGAGGATATCTTAAGTGCAGTAAAGGCCGGAATAGTCAATGCGAGCAGAACGTTGCAATCCTCATATACGGTTAGGCAGGATTTATCAGCAAAAAAATTACGAGAAGATATGGAGGAAATGATATGAGGGAATATTTATCGTTATCTGAAGAAGTTATGGAAGCCAAGGAACATGGGAAGCCGGTTGTTGCATTGGAGTCAACCATCATTTCGCATGGGATGCCGTATCCGCAAAATGTACAAACTGCACGGGAAGTCGAACAGATTATTCGTGACCGTGGTGCAGTTCCGGCGACTATTGCAATCCTTGACGGAAAAATAAAGATTGGTTTGAGTGATGAGGAACTGGATGATTTTGGCAAAAGTGAAGGAGTGGCAAAAGCATCAAGGCGTGATTTGCCATATCTGTTGGCGACCGGACAAAAAGGCGCAACAACAGTTGCTGCAACAATGATTTGTGCTGAGCTTGCCAGTATCCGTATTTTTGTAACAGGAGGAATTGGCGGGGTGCATCGCGGTGCTGAAACATCGATGGACATTTCTGCTGATCTGGAGGAATTGGCTAAGACGAATGTTGCGGTTGTCTGTGCTGGTGCTAAATCGATTCTGGACCTTGGCCTGACAATGGAATATCTTGAGACAAAAGGTGTACCCGTTATAGGCTACCAGACGAATGTTCTGCCGGCTTTTTACACACGAACAAGTGATTTACCAGTGAATTTCAGGGCAGATGATCCCGACACAGTTGCCCGGACATTGGCAGCAAAGTGGGATTTGCATCTTAACGGTGGAGCGGTGATTGCCAATCCAATTCCGGAAGAACACGCAATGGACGAGCGGGAAATTTCGGCCATTATTGGTACGGCGTTGCAAGAGGCAGCAGACAATAATGTCTCAGGCAAAGAAGTAACACCTTTTCTCCTTGCCAAAGTTAAAGAGCTGACCAACGGCAAAAGCTTAGATGCCAACATAGCATTGGTCAAGCACAATGCTGAGGTTGGAGCGGATATTGCTGTAAAACTTGGTAGATAAGCGGCTGAAGTGCGGGCTTTCTGTCCCACCATACGCTGTATAATTCGCAAAAGCCGCTGTATTTTTAGCGGAACCCGCTGTACAAGGACTGATCTGCGCTGTACTTTGTGTTTATCCCGCTGTATTTTGAACCAAACCCGCCGTACCAAACGGAACTTTGCTTAATACAGATAGCGGGGCAGATGCAAGATCGAATTGCTAATCCCTTGATCTCATACCAAAAAGCCACCCCATAGTTTGATTAACAACTTATAGGGTGGTTTTCTTACTGCATAGGTGCAACTGAAGGCTTGGCGATAAGACAAGTTTTCCAATGTTAATACGCTTTATTCCATTAACTCACTGACAATCTCGTACGACCGTTTACGCGCTTCATGATCATAGATTTGTGCGTTTACTATTAATTCATCTGCCTGTGTTTCCTCAATGAATTTTTCCAAACCGGCTTTAACTGTTTCCTTGCTGCCGACAATGGTCGCGCTTGATTCAATTGATTTTGCGACGGCTGCCTTTTCCATTTCAGACCAGACACTGTCAATGTTTTCAATCGGTGGCTGCAGTTTGGTCGGCTGACCTCGGCGGATACTTAAAAATTGCTGCTGTTGTGAAGTTGCAAGATACTTGGCTTCTTCATCCGTATCAGCGGCTATAATATTGACACCAAGCATGGCATACGGCTTTTCCATTTTGTCGGATGGTTTAAAGTTATCGCGGTACAAGTTCACTGCAGGGATGGTGTAATCCGGGGCAAAGTGACTTGCAAATGAAAACTGCAGTCCGAGTTCTGCGGAAAGTTGCGCGCTGAATCCACTTGAACCAAGCAGCCAGATTGGAATATCCAGTCCTTCCCCGGGAACTGAGCGGACCCCGGCTGTTCCTGCAAAATAGTTCTGTAGTTCTTCAACCTGCATTGGAAAATCCTCGACACGCTGATTTAACGTACGGCGCAAAGCGTATGCTGTAGCCTGATCACTCCCTGGTGCACGTCCAAGTCCGAGGTCAATGCGTCCCGGATAGAGACTTTCCAGAGTACCAAACTGCTCGGCAATTACAAGCGAGGCGTGGTTTGGCAGCATAATTCCTCCTGATCCTACGCGGATATGATCGGTGACTCCAGCGAGATGCCCGATAAATACGGATGTTGCTGAGCTGGCAATTCCCGGCATATTATGATGCTCAGCTACCCAATACCTGTTAAATCCAAATTTTTCTGCAGCCTGTATTAAATCAGCACTGTTCTTAAAGGATTCAACGGGTGTGCTTCCTTCCAAAACAGGAGCCAGATCGAGTACAGACAATGGTATATTTTGAAATGTTTTCATGAAAATTCACTCCTTATGAAGAAATGATACGTGCTTTCAAATGGATGTTCCAATTTTTTGCCTGAAGGGAAAATATAATGTCGTACTATCTCCATATCACATATTAACTCTTTCATTTGCCACATTGCGACTCATCCATTAATATAGTACAATATAAGAATTGTAACGTTTGAAATGAGGGTAAGCACTATGAGTAAACCATCCATTTATGGAATGACATATGAAAAGTTGACTGACTGGCTTTTGGACTATGGTCAACGCCGCTTCCGGGTTGATCAGGTTTGGAACTGGTTGTATAAAAAGCGAGTGGCATCATTTGCTGATATGAAAAATGTCAACAAAGAGACAATTGAACTACTGGAAGAAAATTTTGTTCTGCATACACTTGGTGAAGAAATTAAGCAGGAGTCATCTGATGGTACGATTAAATATTTATTCAGATTGGCAGATGATAATGTAATTGAAACGGTATTGATGCGGTTTAATTATGGCCTTTCGGTTTGTGTGACAACACAAGTTGGCTGTAATATCGGATGTTCTTTTTGTGCAAGCGGCCTTTTGAAAAAAAGCCGTGATTTATCCGGTGGAGAGATTGTTGAACAGATTATGAGTGTTCAGAAGCACCTGGATGAAAAAGGAGAAGGGGACCGTGTCAGTCATATTGTAGTGATGGGTATCGGTGAGCCTTTCGATAACTTTAACAACTTAATGGACTTTATCAATGTGGTGAACGATGATAAAGGACTTTGCATAGGTGCCCGGCACATTACCGTGTCAACAAGTGGACTTGCCCATAAGATTTATGAGTGGGCGGACACTGGTACACAGGTTAACCTGGCAATATCGCTGCACGCGCCAAACAATGAACTCAGAACACAGATTATGAAAATAAATCGGGCATTTCCGATTGAAAAATTAATGGCTTCGGTTGATTATTATCTGGAAAAAGTGAACCGTCGGATAACGTATGAATATATCATGCTGAAAGATGTGAACGATCATAAGTCGGAGGCACGGCAATTAGCCAAATTGCTTCAGGATAAGCGACATCTGAGTTATGTGAATCTGATCCCATATAATTCGGTAGATGAGCATAACCAGTACCAACGAAGCGATTCTGCTTCAATTCAGGCGTTTTACGAAACACTGAAGGAAAACGGTATAAATTGCGGCGTCCGCTGGGAGAATGGTGCAGATATTGATGCTGCATGCGGACAGCTTAGAAGTAAGCAGATAAAAAAGAAGAATGCAGTATAAGAAAAAAGGCGCCTGATGATCGGGCGCTTTTTTAGCAGTTAAGAAAGTATAAAATCCTTTCTTACTGCATAAGTGCAACTAAGGCTGTCACCCAAAGGCTTGGTGACAACCAAGTTTTCTAATGTAGATAGGAAAGTATAAATCTTTCCTATCTACATGTTTGTCACTACAAATTTTGTCGAATTCCAACGTTCTATCATAACGTTGGAAGGTATAAGGTAAGGATTTCTTTATAAGACAAACTTCGACACTCGCTATAGGAGGAGATAAATGCCGAAGTTTTTCTAATGTTGTCAGCGGCCCAAATTTTGAAGTTATTTATAGTTATGTGACCAATTATGCGGTTCGATGCAAAATATCGCATTCCTATGAAGAAAGACTGCTATAAAGCCTTCTGTCGTTGTTCTTCAGCAAATTTTTTAATAATTATTCCACTTTATCTTTGATCTATTATATATGGAAACTTTTTATATCCCCTTCATTTTTAAAATTCTCGTCAATTACTCATCCAGTTTTCTTAAAGTTTTAATTAAAAATAATTGCACTATTTTTATTCAAATAGTAAATCATGCTCCAAAACATTTGTACACAATTATGTTTTCTTGCACACATATATGTTTACAAATGTACACAAAACTGTTTTCTTGTATACAAAAAAGTACGCATACTGTTTTAATAGCGTTTACGTTAATGTATACAAGTTTACAAAAAAGAATGCGCTTAAAGTCTGATTGCAATTTTGTATACAATCTATTATTCTGAGATAGAGATTATATTTTTGAGAGGAGAATTATGATATGGCAAAATCAAGAATCGCTGCAGTTGATGTTGGAAATGATGCATTAAAAGCGAACTTTGGAAAAATGGAAAACAGTGTTTATATACCAAATGTAATTGCAAGAGACATTGAAGATCGCCCGGTAATCGGGATAGAAGACCTGGACGAGAAAGAACCATTAGACAATCTACATATCAGGGTTCATTCCCCTGCCCTGGAAGAAAATAATGCAATCTACCGTGTCGGGAATCTCGCCACAAAAACGAATAACTCTACAGAACTTGATCCGGGAAGCAGCAAATCAGAATCAGATCAGACGCTGATTATGTTATTTGCATCCATTGCATTAGATGCAGTCAGTGGAGAAACATTCAAAGCTGGGAAGAATGATGTGATTGATGCAAATTACACATTGGGAACTGGACTTCCACTCAGAGAAGTTAAAGAAGGAAAAGATGTCGGATACCGTTCACAATTACTCGGGTCTGTTCATCAGGTTGAGTTTTTGGTAACACCAAAACACCAAGGTAAAAAGGTCAACATTAAATTTGATGAAGTGAAAGTTTATCCGGAAGGCTTTGGTGCATATGTCAATTTAATTATGGACAATGAACTGAACGTAATTAATAAGGATCTGATTGATAAGCAAATTTTGATTCAGGATATTGGCGGCCTTTCCACAGATATTGCCGTAATCCGTAACCGTAATGTCGATGATGATAAGGCACAAGGCTTTCATTTGGGTGTCGCTGAATCATTGGAGGAGATTCGTGAAGAAATACGTTCCAAACATGGAGTTGAACTGGATAGCAGGCGCGATGTAGTCGATATCATAACCAGAAAAAATGATCGTCACCATATCATGGTAAAAGGAAGTCGGACAAACGTACACGATATTACTGATCGGATTTTGCTGGAACTTGCCAAGAAAGAATACAGATATCTTCGCAATGTATGGCAAAAGAATTCCCAATCGGAAATCTGCTATTTTGTCGGTGGTGGATCAGCAGTTCTTAAAGATTATATAAAGGCTCTTAATAATAAACTTGATGGCTTCAATATCGACTTTTTTGAAGATGAAAATGAAAGCATCTGGATGATGGCGAATGCGTATTATAAGCTAATTACACAGCTTATCGGGCAAAGTGCCCCTCAAGAGGAGACGAAGGGGAAAACAGCAGCATCAAAGGAGAAATAGGGTGATGTGGTATGCGTGAAGCGAAAAAGAGTATTGAACGGGGGCAGTCAATAACCTTTCGTGTCCCGTCAGATACACCTGATTACCTGTTAAAGCAATTGCAGAAGTTGAAGGAGACGGAGCGACGCAATTTTTCCAGTGAAATAGCCAAATTTGTGTTGCGCGGTGTGAATGAAACTTACACGAAAAAGAAGGAAACACTGACTGTTCCTCTTCCGAAACAACTGACAAAAGAGCAAAAAAGCTGGCTGAAACATGAACATTCCGAAGCGATGATTGGAACCATTTTATATCAGCTGCTCCAGGATCCAATCCGTGCCACTTCGCTGCTGGCATCTTTTAGCAGTGATTCTCCGGTAATGGATATGCCTTCACTTGACCAATTTGATGACCAGACTGAAACTGCAGCAGCCGTGGAAGAAAGCAGCAGTTCGATGAATCTGGATGATGTCAATCTGGATAATATGGAGGATATACACGTAAAGGATGAAGAAGAGCCGGAACAGGAAGAAGAGAATCCGCTCAGCGATTTTTTCTCCAGAATGAATAAATAAAAAAGGAAGTCCATTGTGGGCTTCCTTTTTTATTGAGTAATGAAAAGAATCGATTTTAATGTAAGATACCAATCGTTGATTCACGTCTGGATAAAGCGGCTTTCCTTCTACATAAGAAAGAAACCGGCTGCGAGATAGCCAGCGATTGATATACCTGCACCAATCGCGCAAATTTTCAACTTATAGCGTGCATATTCGACAAGCGGCATTTCCAAAATGGATGCGGTAGTGATGGTCGTATCGCCAAGCGGGGAAGTCATTGCCCCAAATGAGCCACTGGCAAATACCGCTCCGACCGTCATTGCAACGGATGCATCCGCGGAGACTGCCAAAGCAATGCCGAGTGGCATAATCAGGCCCCATGTACCAAAGGATGAACCGATGAAATAGCTTACAGTAGCCCCAATTGCAAAAATGATAGCTGGTATGGTAAAGTCCGGCAAAAATGATCCGAGTGTTGAGCTGATAAATTTGGAAAAACCCAGATCCTCAGCGACAAGTGACAACGACCAAACGAGAACAAGCAGAATAATTGCCTGCATTAGCTGATTCCCTCCATCGAAAAAGTGAAAAATCAGCTCGTCCAGCGGCTGCCGCCGAATGACATAAAAAACAAATGTGATAATAAGGGTAATGAAAATCGCCAGCAGCATGACAAAGGTGGCATCTGCCTGCGAAAAGGCTTCAAAGACTGTATTTGCCCCATTGGATATGCCATCCTCCCAAAGCAGATAGAGGGTTAAAACAAGAATCAGGAACAGTGGCACAATCAGGTTCCATGGCTGCGCTTTTACCATGGACAATTCTTTTTTGATTCCTTTTCGGTGCAAGTCCTGCTTTTCCTTCCCCTTGTCCTCTTTCTTCTTTTTGTCCTTTTCGGAGGAAGACTTGAATGTCCAAATTAACCCGATAATCAGCATCGCAATGGCGTAGAAATTAAATGGGATACTGAGTAAAAATACCTGATATGGATCCAGGTCAAGATTATATTTTTGGATACCCCCGGAAATAAGTGAAATCATGAAGCCGACAAATGCAGTTGCTACAGGCAGAAGAACAATAACAGAACCGGTTGAGATGTCCATGGTGAAACCGACTTTTTGTTTGCTCAGCTTCATTTTTTCCATCAGTGATTTCATAACGGGGCCAATCATCATGATGCGGAACATCGGCATCATGAACGTAAATGGCAGTGTCAGCCATATCAAGCCGAGCAGTCCGCGCTGTGACTCAATCCGTTCACCGATCCACTCCGAGAAACCTTTTATTCCGCCCGATATACGCATCATTCCAATAAGTCCACCGAACAAATAGAGAAAACCAATAATTTTTATATTATCAGCGTTTGATAACGTCGAAACAATGTATTCAACCGATTGCTGCGATCCGCCCAGTATACGGAAATTTACGAGAAATGCTCCGACAAGCAGCCCCAGTACAAGCCCGGGCAATATTTTTTTTAGCCAGATCGACAGTCCGATCACAATGATAAAGGGAATTAATGACATCCATGCCTGCTCCATTTTTCCCGCCTCCTTCCACTGTTAACTTTTCCAAAATGAGCTGTTTCATGCGGAATAACGAGTGGATTTTTATGAGGATGGGATATAAGAAAAAAGTTTGATAATGGTCATTTATTACGCTATATTGGAAATTATAAGACAATTTATAAAATGGGGGTCGTCAGTTTGCATAAAGAGATAGAACGATTAAAAAAGAGTATCGGAAAAGTTCTTTTAGGGAAGGAGAAAACAGCTGAACTGGTGATGATCGGGTTACTCTGCCGCGGACATGTGCTTTTGGAGGATGTGCCCGGAACCGGTAAAACGATGTTGGCGAAAAGTATGGCGAAATCGATCAGTGGAAAGTTTAAGCGGATTCAGTTTACACCGGATGTCCTGCCAAGTGATGTAACGGGGATACAGTTTTTCAATCCAAAGGAACAAAGCTTTGAATTGCGCCCTGGGCCTGTTATGACAAACATTTTACTGGCTGATGAAATAAACCGTGCCACACCAAGAACCCAGTCCAGTTTACTTGAGGTGATGGAAGAACAGCAAGTGACGATTGAGGGAGAAACGCTGTCAATTGAGCCGCCATTTATTGTGCTGGCAACGCAGAACCCTATTGAATCTCAAGGTACTTTTCCGCTCCCCGAAGCACAGATGGATCGCTTTCTGATGCAAATTCGAGTCGGATATCCTACGCGCGATCAGGAAAAAGAGATGATGCACCGGTACCGGAATCAGGAACCGATTAATGCACTGGAAGAGATTTTTTCACTTGAGGAAATCATAAATTTGCAGAAACAGGTGAAGGAAGTGGAGATTTCAGATGTGGTGGAAGATTATCTGCTGTCAATTGTGCGGGGGACAAGGAAATCGGAGTTGACCGATACCGGCGTTAGTCCGCGTGGAACACTTGCTTTTATGCGGGCAGTCCAGGCAAAGGCGTTTGTACAAGGCAGGAATTATGTCATTCCGGAAGATGTAAAAGAAATGGCGCCCATTGTGCTTGCCCATCGCCTCGTCCTTTCACTTGAGGGGGAAATGAGCAAAACAAAACCGCAAGTACTGGAAATGCTGCTTGATGAAGTCGAAGTTCCGGTGGAATCAGGGGCGGTCCAGCAATGAATTGGCACCGGACCATAAACGTTTTATTTGCAATGCAACTCTTAACTGCTGCAGCTGTATTATTTTTTATTTCACTGTACCAGCAAAAGCCGATGCTCGTGTTGCTGGCATTTCTGATAGTGCTTGTCATTGCACTTCCGCATTTGTATTTGAAAAGAATTTCAAACACCATCCATTTGGCAAACCCCGAGCAACAGGTGAAATTGTTTAGCGGACAGGAAGATGGCATGCACATTACCCTTGAGAACCGCAGCAGACTGCCGATTTTCAGCGGGAAATTGCTGTTCAGTATTCAGGATAATATCATGTTTGTAAATTTAAAGCAGGAAGGACAAACGAAAAAAAGAAGTCATTTTTCTCTCCGTTTTAATCTTGCCGGTAAGCAAAAGGCGGATTTTAAGTTCCAGGCAAGCGGACTGAAAAGGGGTGTTGGCCGTGTGAGCGGCATTAACATGACGATTCGTGATCTGCTTGGGGTTGGAACGCTGCAAATGGGATATGATTCATTTTTTCACTCGGAGGTTATTGTGTTTCCTGAATTAAGAGCTGTTGGAGGACTTCATCAGCTGAAAAAATTTGAACAAGGTGTACAGCCGATGCAATTTTCATTGTTTGAGGATGTAACAGCTTCAATTGGCAGCAGGGGCTATGCACCCGGGGATCCTTTTAATAGGATCCATTGGAAGGCGAGTGCTAAATCAACTCAGCTCCAGACAAAACAATTCGAGAAAACGACTGGCATGGAATGGATGTTTGTGCTTAATTTGAGCAGAGATAGGATAGATCTTGCTAATAAATCGGACGACCTTGAAAGAAACATCAGTTCCATTGCGTACATGTGCAAATACGCCACTGCCAGAGGGATTCCCTATGGCATTTTTACAAATATCAAAGTACGCGGACAGGATTTTATTATGCAACTGAAGCCGGGTGAAGGCAGGAACCAGCTTTCCAGGGCCCTTGAGTTGTTGGCGCGAATTAACTTTAACAGTATAACGGTCAAACAGGAAATGTTGTTTGCCTATGTGGACAGGGTGATGTTCCGGCCGCCGGTTGTTATTTTATTTAATTGTGGCAGGCAGGAACAGGAATTGCGTTATTATCAGAAATGGGAAAAGAGAGGTGCAGCATTATTTGAAGTGGAACATAAGGCTGATGCCTCCTATATTGTAAAAGCCTCCAGGAAAAGGGAGGCAATTTCATGAGAATCACAAAACGCTTGCTTGACTTCCTGTATGAATGTTTTTTTCTATTTACCCTTATGGAAATTCTGTACATTATTGCACATGGACATGCTCCTGTATTGCCGCTAATACTTGTTACGGTTCTGAATGCCGTGTTCTTTTTACCTTTTCAGCGGAAAAAAACGGTTTCCGTACCAATGTTTTTTGTCCTGATTATAGGAAGTCTGCTGCTGGGTTTCTTCACATGCCTGAACGCGTATGCCTCCGTGCTTTGGACAGCACTGGTTGTCTGGCGTGCTTTTGTTCATTTTGTAAAGGTGGATATTGAGCATGAAAATCAGCATGCTTTATTTATTGTGTCGTTGGTGCTTTGTTTAATTGTTTATTTTCCGATGACAAACGGAAATAATGAAATTCTGCTCATGCTGCCGTTTATCCAATTTGTATTTTTAATCACACTTAAGGTTCTTGACATGGTGGGAAGTCAGCTGAATTCCAGCAGCCGCAGCTATATGCTGTGGGGAATTGGAACGATCGGAACGGCGGTTGTCATTTCATATCTTGGCATTTATTTATTTCCAGCGGTTAAAACAGTTCTGATGAGTTTGTTTGCCGGAATTGGTGCTGTGATGGGTTTGCTAATCTATCCAGTTCAATGGTTTTTGAAGCTGCTGATTGATGAGGATGAGGAGCTTTTGGAACGGGACGAGTCTAAAGACAAACATTCCAAGAATCAGGAAAATCAGGATCAGTTGCAGAACCAGACGGATGATCCATCATTGTTTTCGGACGAACTGATTGTACTGGCAGTTGTGGTTCTTGTTCTAGTTGGCCTGGGCATTTATTTTTACAAGCGAAAAATCAGTATTGAGATGGAGGCAGCCGGTTCCAATCAGATTTTCAAGCAGACATCAAGCAGTGGGGTTATACGCCGGTTTCAACGAAGTCGTCCTCCTAAAAGTGCTATTCGCAAAAAGATGTATCAACTCCAGAAGACACTTGCCAAAAAGGGCTATCCGCGTTATCAGCATGAATCCATTGAGGAGTGGTTTGACAGACTTGATTTTAACGTTGCGGCGCTTAATGCTGTTAGCACCGGGTATCGGAAGACGCGATATGGCGACCAGGAACTGACCGCTTCGGAAAGGAAGAAATATGAAAAAGGAATGAAACAGCTGACCGAGGAAGCTAAATCCCGTAACAAATAAAAACCATGAGGCTGGGACAAAAAGGTTTTATCAAAAGAAAAAACGAATGAAAGTTGGTGGGCTCAGCCGCTCCGGAAATATACTTCGCTTTCCGCGGGCGGCTGTTGAGCCCTCCTCGTGCTTACGCACTGCGGGGTCTCATCTAGGCCTGTCCTCCCGCAGGAGTCTACGCATATTTCCTCCGCTAATCCCTAAAATTGTTCGTTTTTATGAATTACATTTTTGATTTGTCCCAGCCCCATGAATTATCTAGTCCTCAATATTCTTATCCTGCATTGCCTCAAGTGCTGAGCGTTTTCGCTTTGTTTCTTTACGACGGCGTATTCGCTCCAGAATCTCACGGCGATTGATATGAATGGTTGGCGGTTCATAATCTTTTGATTCCCTGATGTCACTGTTGGATGCCTTCATAAAGGACCATGCGAGTAGTCCCATGATAAAAATAACAGGGAATCCAGCGACAATACTGGCTGTCTGCAATGTTTCCAGGTCACCGACAAACATCAGTACAAGCGGCAATAGGCATAATGTGAACGCCCAAAAAAGCCGGTTCCAGCGAAGTGGTTCATTCCTTACCTCTTTCTGCACGACCGCCGCTAGAATGTAGGAAGATGAATCAAAGGTCGTTGCCAGGAAGATAATTGCCAGTACAGTAAACAAAGCAACCATGACATTAGCCATTGGCAGCTGATGCAATATAGCAATAATCGCTGCCGGTGCACCATTCTCATTCATAAAACCGATCACATCAAAGCTTCCGGTAAGTTGTAAATACAAGCCGAAATTCCCCATAATACCGAAAAACAGAATACAGCCAATTGTTCCATATATCATTGTTCCCAGAACCATTTCACGAATCGTCCGGCCCCGGGAAATCCGGGCAACGAATAACCCGACAAATGGTGCATAAACAACCCACCATGCCCAGTAAAAGATCGTCCACGCTTCCGGAAATCCGGTTTCATGAAATCCGCTTAGATTCGCGAATGGTTCCAGCCATGTGGCCATTTTGAAAAAGTTATCCATAATCAGCCCGATACTTGTAAAAGTTGTTTCACTGATAAACAATGTCGGACCGAATACAAAGATAAACAGGAGTACAAAAATAGCAAGCCACAGGTTGATGTCACTGAGAATTTTAATGCCGCGTCGGATGCCAGAGTAGGCGCTGACAGCAAAGATAGCAGTACATACCAGCATAATGACAGCCTTCATGCCAAGCGTTACCGGAATACCGGTAATGTCATTCACCCCTTGGGCAATCATCGGTGTTCCCAGTGCAAGTGTTGTACCTGCACCGCCCATGAGTCCGAACATAAACAGAACGTCTACAATAACGCCAACCGGACCATCAACGAGTCTGCCCAACACTGGTCTGGACGCCTCACTTATTTTTAAAACCGGTTTTTTGCGGACGTAATAAAAATAGGCAATAGGTAATGCCGGCAAGGTGTAAATCGCCCAGGCAATTGGCCCCCAGTGGAAGATTCCGTAGCTGGACGCCCATTCCACAGCTTGTTTCGAACCAGCCTCGATTCCGAACGGAGGTCCCTGATAGTAGTAAGCCCACTCGATCATCCCCCAATAAAGAATACTTGAACCGATCCCCGCGGCAAACAGCATAGCAGCCCATGAAAAGGTTCCAAATTCTTTCTCGTCTTCTGCATCGCCAAGTTTTACCTGTCCATTTTTACTGAATGCAACGAAAATAAGGAATGCAAATGCTGCAAGGCCGGTCAACAGATATAAAACCCCAAAATGCCCAGTCATAAAATCGTTTGCCATATTAACGAATTCTTTACCTGCATCAGGATACATAATCAGTGGAATAGTAACGAGGAGCAGCAGACACAGGGCTCCTATAAATGTAGGCCAATCGATTAATTTGGTATTCATGCGCTTTCAGTCCTTTCTTGTAGTTAGTATTTCGTGAAGTATAGAACTCATGCATAGTTCCATTTGGAAACAGTTATTTTTTAATGGTAATGGCTAATGTGCAGTTTGTGAAATTTATAAACTTTATATTTTACGAGGGTTAGAGGTAAGTTGCTTGGATTTTCTCTTGATTTCTTTCGGTATCGATAAATTTTGTCATTTTGTGTTTTATTATCCATGTGATATATTTCCGGTAGTATAGTTGTAAAAGGGTGGTGGTATCAATTGGCTAATAAAGAAGGAAAATTAGATGAAATAAAAGACCAGTTTATTGAAAAAATTGCGGATAACATGCATTCGTTTGGTGTTGCTACAAGTGTCGGGCGTGTGCTTGGCATTATTTATATGCATGGAGCTCCGATGACGCTGGACGAACTTTCTGCGGAGACGGGGATGAGCAAGACAAGAATGAGTCAGGTTGTCCGGGAAATGATGGAATTGAATATTGCTGAAAAGGTTTTTAAAAAAGGCGTTCGTAAAGACTTATATCAGGTTGAACAGGATTATTTCCAGACATTCATATCGCTATTTACATCAAATTGGCAAAAAGCAATCAGTAAAAGCAGGAATTTTGAAAACAGACTGTACCGACAGCTTGATAATCTGCAGCAAAAAGATAAGTTGACAGATGAGGATGAAGCAGCAGTTAATGAAATATTGGAAGAGATTCATGAATGGACTTCTTATTATGATTGGATTCGCCGTTTAACTGAATTTTTTGAGAGCGGAGAGATTTTTAAGCATGTACCAAGGACGGTTGAAAAGGAGTAGGCTGAAATTATGAGGGGTAATCCGAAAAAAAGCATATCAGTCGCAAAATCGCGCATATCCGGAGAAAAACCGCGCATATCACAGGCAGAAACGAGCATATCCGGGTTAAAATCGCGCATATATTTTTGAAAGCAAAGCTCTCAGCGACAAACTGTGCATATATTTATGAAAGTAGCAAAAACGCTCAGAATGATTCTGGGCGTTTTAATTGATCAAAGCCCCATAGACTCCGGCAATAATCAGTAAAGCAGCAAATCCGATCAAAATGTATAAAACAAAACGAATTCCCCGCGGCAATTGATTTACCGACGTTTCTAAAGATACGGATTTCCTTCAATCTTGTTCATATGGTCAATCGCGTCATTAAATGGCTCGTCATATGGTGGTTCTATATAATCCTCACTTGTATATGTTGCAGGTTCTTCCTGCACATAGGCATGTTCACGGGTGGTTTCGCCGGGCGGCTGTTCTTTTCCATAGGAGTTGACATTTCCGTCAAAAATATCACTTGCCGGGGTGTAGTTTGTTCCATCGGATGATTTTTTCCCCTTGAATCGATTAACAAGAGCAGTAATCGGCACAGCCAAAATCAGCAGGGTGATGACGATTTCCATCTGATAGCACGCCTTTCTGTGAACTGTCCTGTATTTATTTTATCATATTTCTGTTGCAGGAAATAGTTTCTTATGATAGTGTTGCAGTACAATATATTGTAAGTTTTTTAACTATAACAACTATATCTAGTGTTTTGAGTTAAGGTGACACACGTTGTCTGAAAAGGGAATCCGGTGAAAATCTGGAGCTGTCCCCGCAACTGTATGTGTGGACGAACGGGAAATCCACTGTATCACAAGCTTTACGGCGATGATACGGGAAGGACCCAAGTAGGCAGAAACACAAGCCAGGAGACCTGCCATAACTCGGTTAGTTTCGATTCCTCGGGGTAAGAGAAGGTGAAACGATAGAGTACATATATGTGGCTTTCTATCGTTTTTTGCCGTTCATCCAGGGCACCGGGATGAACGGTTTTTTAATGTGAAAAGGAGGATAATTGAATGATAACAAAGCAGATGAATTATACTTCACAATTAATTGAACAGGCAACAGAAGGTCTGAATGTGGATAAGAAGGCATTTCTGGAGAAGTCATCCCGAGAAAATTCGCATGAAAGCCTGATAAAATTTGCTTTGGAACAGATGGATGAAGCAGCTCCGGACTGGACTTTTACGGCAAGCAGGATCTACCTTGATCAACTATATAAAGAAGCAGCAGCCAACCGGGGGAATGATGTCGGTTACGGGGATTTTCATTATTTACTGGAAACTCTGACTGAGAAAGGAATCTACACTGACCAGTTACTGCAAATATACACGAAAGATGAGATTGAGATTTTGGCTGAACAAATCAAGCCGAAGCGGGATAATCTATTTAACTATTTGGGACTTTATACGTTGGCAACAAGGTACTTGGCACGCGACCACGATAAAAAAATATACGAGCTGCCCCAGGAACGGTGGATGGTCATCGCGATGCACCTTATGCAGAATGAGGATCCCATCCGGCGTATGGAATTTGTGACCGAAGCGTATTGGGCATTGAGCAATTTGTACATGACAGTGGCAACACCGACCCTTACGAATGCCGGTAAGACACATGGGCAGCTATCCAGCTGTTTCATTGATACAGTCGATGACAGCTTACAGTCCATTTACGACAGTAACACGGATATCGCCAAGCTTTCGAAAAATGGCGGTGGAATTGGTGTATATATGGGAAAAATCCGCAGCCGCGGCAGTTCGATTAAAGGTTTTAAAAATATGTCCAGCGGGGTCGTACCATGGATCAAGCAGTTGAATAATACGGCGGTAAATGTTGATCAGCTTGGCACACGAAAAGGTGCAATTGCCATTTACCTTGATGTGTGGCATCAGGATATTGAGGCGTTCCTTGATTTGAAGCTGAATAATGGGGATGACCGCATGCGTGCGCACGATATTTTTACAGGAGTATGTTTGCCCGACTATTTCATGGAACAGGTGGAAAAGCGGGGAGACTGGTATTTGTTTGACCCGCATGAGGTAAGGCAGGTAATGGGCTATTCCCTCGAAGATTTTTTTGACGAGGAATCAGGAGCGGGAAGTTTTCGCGAACGGTATCTGGAATGTGCCGCATCGCCGTTGTTAACAAAACGAACAGTACCTGCGATTGACATTATGAAGCGGATTATGAAATCACAGCTTGAATCCGGGACGCCGTTCATGTTTTACCGTGATGAAGTTAACCGGCACAATGCGAACCCGCATAAAGGTATGATTTATTGCTCTAATCTGTGCACTGAAATCACACAAAACCAGTCACCGACTGAGTTTTTGGAGGAATATGTGGAGGCAGAGGATACGATTGTACAAAAATATAAGTCCGGAGATTATGTTGTCTGCAACTTGAGTTCCATTAATTTGGGACGTGCGGTGCCGGATGATGTGCTGGAGCGGCTTATTCCAATCCAGGTCCGTATGCTGGATAATGTGATTGACATTAATACATTGCCGATTAAGCAAACGCGCTTAACTAATCGGAAATATCGGGCAATAGGGCTTGGCACATTCGGTTGGCATCATTTGCTTGCCAAGAAAGATGTGCATTGGGAAACAGATGAAGCGGTATCGTATGCTGATCAACTTTACGAAAAAATAGCGTATTTGGCGGTTCGGGAAAGTATGGAACTGAGTAAGGAAAAGGGAAGCTATCCGGCTTTTGCGGGAAGTAAATGGGCATCCGGCCGTTATTTTTCTGATAAAAATTACACCGGTGAAGCGTGGGATGCACTAAAAGCAGAAGTTGCCGAACATGGTATCCGAAATGGTTACCTGATGGCTGTTGCACCTAATTCATCAACGTCGATGATTGCCGGATCGACTGCCAGCATTGATCCTGTTTTTAAGCCATTTTATTTTGAAGAAAAAAAAGACTTTAAAATAGCTGCTGCAGCACCGGAACTTGACCATCAGACATACGATATTTACCGGAAATCAGCTTATATACTTGATCAGCGCTGGTCAATCCGCCAGAATGCTGCACGGCAGAAGCACATTGATCAAAGCATATCGTTTAATTTTTATGTGCCAAATACAATCAAGGCATCGGTACTGCTTGATTTACATCTTTTGGCCTGGAAAGAAGGGCTGAAGACGACGTATTATGTCCGGTCCACTGCCAATGATATCGAAGAATGTGTGTGGTGTGAAAGTTGAGAAGTGTGATTGCATATTTATCGTACAGTGGAAACACGAAGGAAGTGGCGGAGCTGATAGAGGAGCACTTGCTGCGGGATGGCATGGCAGTTGATTTACACCGGATTGGCCTTGATCCGCCGATAGATGCTTCCCGCTATGACTGTATTTTTGTCGGAACGTTTACATGGGACAAGGGATCGACCCCGGATGAAGTGAAGGATTTTGTTCTGGAGGTTGGTTATAAACCTGACCGTATCGCAGTGTTTGGCACCGGAGACACACAATTTGGCGGGGACGAGCTGTTTTGCCGTGCAGTCGATAAGCTGGCTTTCTTTTATGGGAGCAGCTGGCCGGGGCTGAAAATCGAGCAATCACCACGTGGCTCACAGGAACAACGTGTGGAAAATTGGATCGAAGGAGTGTTACATGATGTCAAAAGCCTTGCTTGAAAAAGCGAAGACATTGGAGCCGTTAAATCCGAATAAATCAACAGCATTGTTTGGCGGAGAGTCAAGCGGAATTCTGAACTGGAATAATATTGCTTATCCGCATTGGTATAAATTATATAAGCGGCTGATCGGTAATTACTGGCAAGCTGATGAAATCAACATGTCAGCCGACGTGAAGCAATTTTCCGATCTGACGGAGAGTGAACGTGACGCTTACTTGAAAGTGATTGGCTTACTGTCGACGTTGGATGCACCACAAACCAGGACGGCGCTCTTAATCTCTCTGTACGCGACAGATCCGTCCGTGCAGTCGATCATGGCAGTCATCGCGCAGCAGGAAGCGGTGCATAATGAAAGCTATTCGTATGTGCTGTCATCGGTCGTATCATTGGATGAGCAAAATATGGCGTTCGAGCTTGGGCGACAGGATTCAGTGCTGCTGAAGCGGAATGAGCGGCTGACACAACAGTACAACGCTTTTGTGGAGAATCCGTCCATTGAAAACCTGCTGAAAACATTGGTCTATACTGCACTGTTGGAGGGGATGTTTTTTTATTCCGGGTTTGCATTTTTTTACAACCTTGCCCGGCAAAATAAAATGGTCGGTACGTCGACAATGATCAGCTATATCAACCGGGATGAGCTGGAGCATGGGCGCTTTATTTCCGAGCTGTTTCGAGCTGTTTTGGCAGAAAATCCGGAACTGAATAATGCTGATTTTTGCGAATGGGTTTACGGGCAGTTTCGCCAATCGGTCGAACTGGAGGTGGAATGGTCGAATTACGTTCTGGCGGATGTTGACGGTATTGATTCGGATGAAATGACAGGATACGTCAAATACCGGGCGAATAAGATGCTGCGGATGATGGGGCTGGATGAAGTTTATCCTGATTTCACCGACAACCCGATGAAGTGGATTCGCGCATATGTCGATAATTTTGACGGAACAAAAACCGACTTTTTCGAACAAAAATCTCGCCAGTACACAAAAACGAGCGATTTGAATGGATTTGACGATTTGTAGAAAACTCGGGAGGCGAGGCATCTTTTTCGACAAGCCTCATCTCCCGAATTTTGTTGAAATGCTGAGGTTCACTTTTAAAACAATATAAAATCGCTCAGAAAAATTGACATGCGAATCAGGTCGAATTATGGTAAACGGGCGCACGATTATATATTCGACATCTTTACATAAATATTTGTTGACGCGGAGTACAATTTTCCGTGCATTTTTTAAACCTTAACATAAAAGCGGTGTGCACCACTGAAAAATGCACACCGCTTCAAATTTATAACATATTCAATAGAACCGTTTCCCCTGTCACTGCATCGACAGCATACGCACAATCCAGTTTGCCGCATAAAATATATTTTCCTGTCGCATCATCGTACACATACACAGGTTCCATTTCCATATGCTCCCGCAATTTCTCAAACGCTTCCGATTCAGTAACAACTGCGGAATCCGCCTCCTGAAAGCCGTTAAACATCTTAAGTAGTTTCGCGTTATCGATATAATCGACTGGAGTTAGCTGGTCGGGGTCAATGATTACTTTAATTTTACGTTCAAAAACATGCCCTGTTTGTTCGGTCAATTGCAATTCAGCAATTAGATACCCTTTTTCCCGCATCAAAGCGGTGAGCTTCCAGTTCCCGCTGTCATCCGGATAAACCTTTTGCAAAAATTGAAGCGTCTCCATCGCACAGGTCTTCTGCTCGTCTTCGGTAATCGGCAGTGTGTCCGGATGGGCTTCATTCCTTAAAGCCGTCTCAACCGTCACTTCCGTGGAAAAGTCAGTTTTCCCCATCTTAAAAGCTTCATCAATCGGCTCAGGAGAGTCCCACTCCATGACCATATCCAACCTTACAGTGGAGTTTTCGTCCCTGACAAACGGAATCATCTGTTTACCATCATTTGTAATGAATGCTTCCTCTATCCCATAATAAGCCTTCCATTTTTGCTGATTTTCATCAGGGATTTTCAGTAGCTCGCACTGCTTCCTGGCGTGTTGCTCAAATTTTTCCGGTGTCAGATTAAACGGCTCCCACTCAATCTGATTCTCATCCGGAAAGTTGCCGCTAATCCAGAAATTGGTTAGCTGCCCCTGTTCATTAAAAGCAATTTCAATCGTTCCGGGAGGGGAAACCGGGATATTGTCAACTGCCGCCCCAAAACTTAACGCGTCAGCCGCATCATCAATCAGCAAAAATTGACGGCCGAATGTCAGGCCTGTTTGCGCCTCAATCCATTCAATTGCACTTTCCGTGTCAGACGAAGGGTACTTTCCAGGATTAGCATGACTGATACCTCTTACAAATGTAATCTGCGTAAATTCTCTCGTATGAAAATTAATATCAACAACTGCTGCACCAGCAGGATTACCATCTTCTGCAACTTGTGTACCATCCGGCATCCATTCCGTGCTCAACGTATAGGTTGTCTTATTGAAATGGTCGATTTCGCGAAAAATATGGTGCCGCTCCAGGTTATAATGCTGCAATCCCAATTCCTCACGTATGTATTCGGTGATGTTCCGAAGCTGCTTATTCATGTGGCATTCCTCGTTTCATTGCAAATTATGTCCAGTATATCAAAGTTTCCCCTGTTACCCTATTTTTTAAAAAAACACTTTACATTAACGTAACGTCAACGTTTATAGTAGTAAAAGAAGAAAGGGGCTGCAATCATGCATATTAAAGAAGTCGCAAAACAACTCAACACAACATCACGATCGATTCGTTACTATGAACAGAAAGGATTGATTTCACCGAAAAAAGAAGCAAACAATGATTATCGCACATTTTCAGAAACAGACATTCTCCGCCTAAGTACTATTCTTGCATTGCGGGAAGTCGGCATGTCGCTGGAAAAAATCAAACACGTTCTGCACAACCCAAACATGAGCATGAACGATTATTTAAATGTACAGCGGTCAGCATTGTTTGAAAAGTGGATGGAAATGAAAGATATGATTGGGACAATTGATAAAATGATCGCACAAACAGCGGACGGCCAATATTCTGCAACCGAAATATTCGAACTGTCACAGCACCTGAAAAATTTAAAAGGATTGCGGAAAAATTGGGAGGACAAGTGGAATTTTGACAAGCAGGCTGACGGTTATGACCAGAATATTAAAATGGCGGGATATCGTTTCAATGTGCATCAGGATTATGAAAAGGCTCTTTCCAAAGCCGCTGATATGGTTCGGTTGGAAAACAATGACATATGTGCTGATATTGGCGTTGGAACCGGTAATCTGGGCGCACGTTTTCTTCATCAGGGGGTAAATGTAATCGGAATTGACCAGTCAGAGGGAATGCTGAAAGTTTGTCGTGAAAAACACCCCGATATCGAAACACGAAAAGGACATTTTCTTGCACTGCCGCTAATGGATCAACAAGCCAATTCTGTCGTATCAAGCTATGCGCTGCACCACCTCCCCGATTCGGAAAAACTTTTGGCATTGGAGGAAATGTCCCGGGTGCTTACGGATAATGGACAAATCTGTATTGTGGATTTGATGTTCCAAGATGAAGCGCACCGCAGTCAGGTCATCAACCGGTTTCGTGTTGAGAGAAATACCGAGGCCATCTATGCAATTGATGATGAATTTTATGCAGATCAGTCGAAGTTAACCAATTGGCTTGAAGAAAATGATTTTAGTGTGAAGACTCACCGGTTCAATGATATATTGAGTATGATTTACGCGGTTAAAAATTAATCTGGTGTTTCACACAGAAAAATTATTTCCCGGGAAAAGATGAAATCGAATGTGCATTAATCACGGCAATTCGAAAGCTCAAAACTGTATGTGAAACGGGTTCACCGTGTAATAGAGCGAAAGGGTGAACAACTGATATTGCATAAAAAAACTGCCCATCAACGTTAATGTCTGATGGACAGTTTTTTATTTATTCATTAAAATAATTCAATAATCCTTGGACAATTCCATCCGCTGCATTGTTTTGATAGGCATTTGTCCGGGCTGTTGCCAGGTCGTTAGGATTGGTGATGAATCCCAACTCGACGAGCACAGCCAAATCACTGTTTTCGCGCAGCACGTGATAATCACTTTGCATAATCCCGCGGCTGTACAGCGAAGTATTCTGTCTCAATCCGGACTGAATGTCAGTCGCCAGTTGACGGTTCTTTCCGCCTGCATAAAAATGTGTGCTAAAACCGTTAATTCCCAGGATCGGGTATGCATTATAGTGGAGACTGATGAATGCATGTGTATTGTATGCATTGCTCAAGTCCACCCGCTCCTCAAGTGAAAGGAAATAATCGTTGTCACGCGTTAAAATCACGGTTGCACCTGCAGCACGTAATTCACGGGCTACATTATCTACTGTGTTCATAATAACGTTTTTTTCAAAAACACCGCCAATACCGATTGCACCTGGATCCTTGCCGCCATGACCTGGGTCCAGTACAATATTGTAACCTTCCAGTGAACCATTGGCAGGATTGCTGCTCTTCGGTTCGGTGTCGTTATTGCTGGTTGAATTACTGTTGTTTGTATCGTTTTTTGGTGCAGGGCTGTTTCCATTACTGTGGTCTGTCAGCCACCCAGCAATCCAGCCTGATGATCCATCACCGAGCACTACTTTGTTCCAATTATTAGTTGACTTAACCAGGTTGTATGTATCTCCGTTGGAAGTGTAGCCAATGATGTCATGGTTTGTTCCGGGACCGGTTCTTATCCTGACTTCAGTTGCCGTCACGGTGATTTTTTCCGGGGTACTATTGGATACTGTCGCAGAGCCGGAATTGGCGTTTGACTGACCATTTGCGGGGTACAAAAATTGTGACGCTACCCAAGCTTCCTGACCTCCATAATAGGTTTGCACCCATCCAAAAGCCTTTTGGAAAACTACTACTCTGTCACCATCATTTAATTGCCCGATAACCTGGGCGCTGTGAGATGGCGCTGTTCGTACGTTCAAATTGTTTGCTCCAACTTCATAGGTTTTGCCGCTGTCAGCGTGCACAGCCGGTATAAAAATGAAAAATAATAACATCAAACTAATACCTGCTGTAAACGAACGCATTTTCATGTAGACACCTCCTTCATTTTATAATATATGATAATTACCCATATGACCAGATACTAAACTAATATTCTACAAAATTCGCACAAAAGAACTAGATATAATTGGGAAAATATCTGAACTCAGCAGAACATTATTTCAAACCAATGTCCCATTCCTCATACGTTTTTCTGTACCCGTAAAATGGCCGGTAGTCCAACTGTGCATAAAAGGACTGCGATGTACTTGTGGCAAGCAGCTCCATTCGGGTTGATGGATATAAACTGTGAATTAATTTCAGCAGTTCCCGGCCGGTACCTTGGCCTCGATAATCCTTGTCTATCAGTACTTCGCAAATAAATAGTGTAATTGTTTTATCTGTCATTCCCCGGATAGATCCGACAAAACTCTTGTCCTCATCCAGTACGACGTATGCAATATTGGAGTTATTCCAGGCCTGCATTGTCTTCTTCTTTTGTTTAACGAGATTGTTCCAATTTTCGGTAGCATTTAACTGATGAATATTTTCAAAATCACTTTCTCTGTATTCCCTGACATACAACGATGTTCCATTTTTTAAGATAAGTTCCACCTTTAAAACTCCTCATATGTTAATTTTCGTTATCTTCGCAGCCACCATTCGCCAAAAGCAATAAACAGCACTGCTGTAATAATAACAATGTAAATGAAAGGACCATCTGGTATTGTCAAATAACCATAATCCATTTACATCCTCTCCCGTTTTCGTTTTTATTTATTGCTGACATGCGGAATTTTGATCGTTCAAATTCTCTTTTTCCTCAATTACAGATTTTTTTGCAGTTTCCCAGCGCCATATTCATACTGGGTTCATCGTAACACAGAAGATTTCTATTTACTGAAAATTTTAAAAGGATTTTGGGTTTTTTTATAGAATAAATATAAGTGGTACAGAATGAATGAGAAATAAGAAATCCCAGACATGAATATATATAAAGCAGAAGATGAATGACGTCTGCGAGGGGGATTTTATGGACTTTCTTGTTCAGGTGCTGCTTGGTGTAGGACTTATTTATTTCGTGTGCTTTTCATTTTATCTGTTTATTGTTATCAAAAATAAAAAGTAAGGGTGTTTTAGGTGAACGTTCTAAAGGAGCAATATGAATTAGTAAAGCATACAAGGGAGCTTTTGTTTCAATTTTGCGAGACGTTGGATACTGCGGACTATACGAAAGAACTGGAAGGGTTCGGATGGGGGTCTGTCCGTAACCTGCATGTGCATATTGCTGAATGCTATCAAAATTGGCTGGGGAGATTTGGGCTGCGGGAAAGTTTGTTGCTCATAGAACCCAGTCAGGTGCAGAGTGTGAGTGATATGCGGGGCGCATTTAAACAGGTGGATCTGTTGGTACACCGATTTTTAGATGAATTTGAGGGGAGGTATAATGCCAAGGTCGAAGGTACGGTTCCATGGCAGGAAGACAATACTGAATTGTCAGTGCTGTGGCTGTTCACGCATACACTCACTCACGAATTTCACCATAAAGGGCAAATCGTGACAATGGGTCGGCAGTTAGGCTATATTCCAACGGACACCGACCTGATTTTACCTGAGGAAATTGTAAAATGAAAAATTCGCGCGGCAGATGGCTAAACGCCATAGGATGATTTTCGGCGGATGCCGAAAATCTTTTTTAAAAGAGGGAAGAGCCCCAAACTCGGGAGAGAGCATCACCCAATAAACAAAAAGGAGGATGATTTAATGGAAAAGGAAAAAACTGCACAGCCAATTCCGATTAAAAATGAGATGTGTGGCGTGTTCATTCACGTCACGGATCTGAAAAAATCGGCGCAGTGGTATTGCGATGTTTTGGGGCTGGAGCTGGATCCGGACAATGTGGAGTCACCTGTATATAATGTGCCGGTCAACGGTCCCACCAGTCTGACATTGGATGATCACGCATTTGATAAAAGCTTTGTGCACCGGACAAATCCAAGTCCGATTTTCAATTTTCGCGTTACAGACATTGATAAGGCCTATACATATATTAAGGGTAAGGACATTCAAATTGTTAGGGAGATTGAACGGGTAGGAGATAATTTTGCCTGGTTTAACTTTGCCGATCCGGATGGGAATGTGATTATGGCTTGTACCTGCTGAAAAATTTAAGGGGGGATTTTGTGAATAGTTTTAGAGAATTTATAAATCATTATATGAATAGTTGGCGGTCATCCTCGCTGGTCGAAATGGAGAAGGTTATTTCAAAAGATTTTCATGCACGGGAGATCAGGGACGGTGAAGCAACTGATTATGGGTACGAGCAGTCGGTGACCGGATGGGAGCAAGGTTTCCATTATGCAATCGAATCAGGATCAGAATGGGATTTGCATGAATTAGCTGTATTTCCATTGCACAATGCTGAAATGATGGCGATCATATCAGCATCCATGATTATCGATGGAAGAAAGACTACTAATGCCAATCTGTTTTTTAACACGTTCAGAAAAAACGAAGATAACGGGTGGAAACTTGTCCGAAGCTACATTGAAGCCGGTGTTCCAACTGAAAACTTAAATAAAGTACAAATTAATCTGTAAATATCAAGAGGCTGGGACAAATCAAAAAGTGTAGTTCAAAAAACGAACAATTCTAGAGACTAGCGGAGGAAATATACGTAGACTCCTGCGGGAGGTAAGGCCTAGATGAGACCCCCGCAGTGCGTAAGCACGAGGAGGGCTCAACAGCCGCCCGCGGAAAGCGAAGTATATTTCCGGAGCGGTTGAATTCACCATTTAATTCGTTTTTTCTTTTGTTAAATCACTTTTTGTCCCAGCCTCTTTTTGCAGGAAATTCTAGGCTGGATGCAGAATATATAAATAGAACAAAACTCCCAAAAGGAGACAAAAGTATGATACAAAAACACGAAAAGCTGTACGATAACTGGATGGCGATCTGGAACGGTGACTTTAGGAAAATTCCGGACATGATACATAAGGACTTTGTCGGTCACTGGCCGGATCATGATGTGGAAGGGATTTTCGGCCTGGAGGAAGCTGTCAAAATGGGAAGAGCTTATTTTTATGATATTAGGTTCGAGCCGGTTATTCCTCCTATTTGTGATGGAAATCGTCTGTCGGGCTATTGGAAGATGACTGCGCATTATCTGGGAAATATGGAAGATGCAAAAGCTGATAAAGGAACACCGGTTATATTTAAAGGTATGGACATTCTTGTTTTTGAAGATGGAAAATGCATGGAATATTATGTAATTTCTGATACAATGTCGCTAATGAAACAGTTGCAGATTGGTTAGGTGCAAATATATGGAGAATGTTAACACAGTATTGAAGTAAAAGTGGGGACAAGATTCGTGAATTTAGAAATTTCTGGGGCTCTGGGCGCATTCCGGTATTGATGAACCGGGTAAATACGGTTACGATTATCATATAGAGAAAATGCATGTTTGTCTGGCAAATTGAGGATGAAAAGTGGAAACTGGTAAGGGAATATATCGAACTGGCAAGATAACGGAACTGCCACACATCAGGAATGGAGATAGCCATGGGTATTAATGACATAATTATTTTGATTGTAGTCGGGTTTATGTGCGTTGGTGCACTTGATAAATGTATAGGGAACAAAATGGGGCTGGGTGATCGGTTCACGGATGGCTTTATGGCAATGGGGACGCTCACACTGGCGATGGTTGGAATTATCTCCCTGTCACCGGTCATTGCCGGATTGCTGACACCGATTGTTGCGCCTGTATATCACCTGATTGGCGCAGACCCTGCTTCATTTGCAAATACAATACTGGCGATCGATATGGGAGGGTATTCCCTTGCGCAGGAAATGTCGGTCAGTGAGGAGTCTGAGCTCTTTTCATGGGTCTTTTTGGGCACGATGATGGGCCCGACAATTGTTTTTACGATTCCTGTTGCTTTGGGAATAATTGAAAAAGAAGATCAGCCATATTTTGCGAAAGGGATTCTGGTGGGGTTAATCACGGTGCCTTTAGGCTGTCTTATCGGCGGGCTTACCGGTGGACTGGGCCTCGTCATGATCCTGAAAAATCTGCTGCCGGCAATCTTGTTTTCGGCTCTGATTGCCATTGGGTTGTGGAAGAAACCAGGACAGATGATTTACGGATTTTCCATTTTTGGCAAGTTCATTGAGATCGTTGCAATTGTTGGACTGGCGGCAATTATTGTGGAGACACTGACTGGCATTACTGTGATCGAAAACATGCTGCCAATAAGTGAAGGCATCCAGATTATCGGAATGATTGCCATTTTTCTGGCAGGTGCTTTCCCGATGGTTGCGTTCATTTCAAAGGCCTTCAAAAAACCGTTGGAAAAATTCGGATCTGCACTTGGGATCAGTAACACATCGACAACCGGACTGGTGGCATCATTAGCACACGCTATTCCCATGCTCGTACTTGTCAAAGAAATGGAACCAAGGGGGAAAGTGATCAATATCGCCTTCGCGGTAAGCGGTGCGTTTGTATTCGGCAGCCACCTCGGTTTTGTTGCGGGAATAAACCGTGAAATTGCGTTCGCTATGATTGTGGGTAAACTTGCCGGGGGAATCAGCGCAGTACTGCTGGCAATCTTGTTATTGCCAAAGACGGAGACGGAAATAAATAAAAGGAGTGACACAGTTCATGTATGAATTGAAAACGAAACCAAATGACGAAAGTGTTATTGATTTTATTGAGCAAGTGGAAAGTCCTAAAAAGCGTGAAGATGCATACAGGTTATTGGATATTTTTACTGAAACAAGTGGTTATGAAGCCACGATGTGGGGACCAAGTATCATCGGTTTTGGATCGTATCATTACAAATATTCTACCGGCCACGAAGGTGATGCGCCGTTAGTCGGTTTTTCCCCGAGAAAAGCACGATTCAGTCTGTACTTTGCAACAGGTGATACGGATCGTGAGAATTTGCTTGGCAAGCTGGGTAAACATAAAGCTGGTAAAGCATGCGTGTATGTAAACAAGCTGGCTGATATTGATGTGGAAATATTAAAAGATTTAATTAGGCGGTCAATCACTTTTTTGCGCGAAACATATCCTGAAAAATAACGAAAGGACGAAGCGAATGCAGACATTACAGATAAAAGAACTTGAATCAAAGCAGGAAATAACGGCAGCATTCCCAGTCATCATACAACTGAGGAAGCATCTGGATAAAGATACATATCTTGATCTGGTTTTGGATGCCAAGGTGAACGACAACTATCGGATGTTTGCCCTGTATAATCAGGATCGAATTGCTGCCGTTGTCGGGGTCAAACCGATGATTACGCTGTATTATGGCAGATTTGTCTGGGTTTGTGATCTTGTAACAGATGAAGCCAGCCGATCAAAAGGATTAGGTGAGAAATTGCTTTCTTATGTACATACATGGGCCAAAGAAAATAACTACGAAAGTGTAGCACTTTCTTCGGGACTGCAACGTGAGGATGCTCACCGGTTTTATGAAACGAAAATGGATTATGATAAAGTGAGTTATGTATTTAAGCATCCGCTGACATAAGCAAACGGGGTGTGTATCGTGAATCGTAAAAAAATGATAATCGCGATTATCGGGCTGGTTCTTTTTGGGGTGGCGGCTTTTTGGATAACAAATGACGGAAGCAGAGAAGTCATTGAACACGACTATACATTTACCGGCGAAGATAAAAACTGGAAAGCTACATTTCATATAAAAGGGCAGGAAGTTTTTTACGTAAAGGACAATGTTGTACAGTATGAAAGTAATTATGATACAACATTCAAGTTAATCTACAAAGGTGATCTCAGTGACCTTTCGGAATTAAATGAGCTTCAGTATGGATATGTAACTCCCTTGAGTCATTTCAAGGCAACAAAGCATTTTGACACCCCTTCTAAGAGGAAAGTCTTTGTAGAAAATGGGAGCGGCTCCGGTAATATCATCAGACCGGAAGAACGAATATTCGTCACAGTTCAATGGGATGCTCAGATTGAAAAATTCACACTTACATCTGCCAAAGACAGTACTGACTCTGATTAACAAGGGGAAAAACAAATGAAAAAGACACTGGTAATTTTTGTTGTACTTGCCGTCATAATGGTTTCTTTTTTTGTAACGATTGAAATAATCGGTTCGGAAGGCAGCGCGTCCAGTCAAAATGACACCAAAAAGCCCAAAACTCCGCCTGTATCGTTCCAGCCTGATGGGGAAGTGGAGCAGCTTTCATCGCACAGTGAAGACAGAATGAGCGAGCAGGAGAAAATTGAAACTAAACTGGCGGAACAATATGTCAAAGAGCCTCATTCCATTAAAAATCCGTTTGTAAAGCTTGATCCGTATGGTGTTGCACCATTGGCAGCAGTTGCTATGTTTGAAACCGAAGAGCCGTCACAGGTGACCATTACGGTCGAAGGCAAGGATAAATATGGGGATGTCACACATACATATGAAAAATATAAAACTGAGCACACCGTATCCATTCTAGGTCTTTATCCTGGCTATCAAAACACGGTCACTATTACAGCGACAACTGAGTCCGGGGATACAGTGTCGGAAACTGTCTCTATACAGACGGAAGCCTTACCGGATGATTTTCTGACTACCGAAACGGTGGAAGCCCATCCTGAAAAAATGGAAAATGGCATGACGTTCATTATCCCTAGTACAAGGTATGTGTATGCGGTTGACCATCGGGCAAATGTCCGATGGTATTCCACCCACTGGAATTCGCACGTATTTCAGCGGCTTGATAATGGCCATCTTCTTTATATCACAAAAGAAGAAGGGCAGAATAAGTACAACGAAATTTTAGAAATGAACATGCTCGGCAAATTGTATAATTCGTATCTGATCAATTTGGACAACTATGAGGCTACCAATGTGGTGCACCATGATGCAATAGAGCTGCCGAGCGGGAATTTGCTGGCAACTGTTCATGATACCAATTCAGGCTACATTGAAGATGAGATGATTGAAATTGACCGGGAGACAGGCAAAACAGTACGTGACTTTAGTTTTCGCGATGTGTTTCCGGAAAGTTTTTACCAGGAATATGATGGCCCGAGCGAGGATGAAGGTGATTGGTTCCATCAGAACGCCGTGTGGTATATGAAATCGGATAAATCCATCCTGGTCTCCAGCAGGCATCAGGACCTGGCCATGAAGATGTCATATCCGGAAGGTGAAGTGGAGTGGATTCTGGCCGCCCATGAACTATGGCCGGATTCATATGAGCGGTATTTGCTTGAGCCGATAGGTGAGGATTTTAAATTCCCCGGCGGACCGCATGCAATCATGCCGCTTCCTGATATGGACAATAATAAACAAACGACAGACTATTTGTTGTTCGATAATAATATCGTGATAACACGAGGTGATGATCCGCAAAGTGAAGACTTCAGCCGTATGGTGCAATACCGTATAAATGAGGAGAAAATGACGGTGAGAGAAGTGTGGTCATATGGTGAAGAACGTGGTAAAGAACTGTTCTCATCAATCGTTGGTGATGCGAATTATCATTATGACACCGGGAACCGAATGCTCACTTCCGGCTATATCGAAGCCGAAAACGGCATGAACAGCCGGATAATCGAGGTGAATGATGAACAACCGGCAGATGTAATCTATGAAATTGTCATCTCCGGCTTTAAAGAAGACAGTCACAGGCAGGCATACCGGGCAATGCGACTGCCGTTATACCCGGAAAAATACTGATAAAAAAACGCTCAGCTTACGTACTGAGCGTTTTTTCATTACGGGTGGTTTCCCTGTCTCATACTGAAACGCCTGTCTGTCACTTGTTCATTTTTCAATCACACCGCAGGCAATCCGCTCACCTGCATCACCGGAGGGCTGTGAAATATAGTCATCAGGCTGCGAATGAATAATCAAAGCAGAACCATCTTCATCAAACAGTGAATTTTGCTTCCCTTCCATCAGCGTAACCATGTCGTTGACACCTTTAGCATTAACTTTTCCTTCCTCATTTACTACAATATTCGGCAGGTCACCGGCATGCGGACCTTTTGGATGTTTGAATCCATGTTTTGCATCTGTGGGATTAAAATGCCCGCCGGCTGATTCAAAACTTGGTGCCTCACAAACTCCTGTTTCATGGATATGAAACCCGTGTTCCCCTGGTGGCAGGTTTTCGGCATCAAGCGAAATTTCAACTTTGTCGTGCAATTGTTTCAGTTGTGCAGTACCCACTTTTTCTTTATCTTTGTTAAATAGTGTAACAGTCGCCCTCTCGGTTGGCTCCTTCATTTCATGGGCACTTTTCATGCTTTGCTTGTCGAACGTCCATGCACCGAGCAGCAGAAATATACCAAGTGGTAACATCAAAAGCCATTTCTTCATAGTTGCGATTCTCCTTTATCCTGTTTTCAGCACTAGCTTGTGCAAAACTGGAAAGGATATGTATAACCGCAAATAGTTGGAACGAAATTAGTTATAATCCTTGGGAATAGTTTGCCTGGGGCTGGTGAATAGATATCGGGAGAAGAACTAATATATCGAAAAGTCCCAGGTGGTATATCGTTTAAAATTACCGTAACATTACAAAAGCTGATCGGATTTTTCCGATCAGCTTTCTCCTGTTTCTCTATTTTGGAAATTCATGAATATCACAATGATGCTCGCAAATACAATAAATATGGTTTCAATTCCCAGGCTGCCGATAAAATAAAAACAGACAAAGGGGACAACTGCCGCGATTATCAGACTGATATTTGGATTTCGTTTCAAAAGATATACTGCTAAAAATAAAGCTGCCATTGCCGCCATTGCCAGAATTAATCCCATTATCGTTCACCTTCCTGCTGTACAATCAATAACTGAATTCCATATAAGCAAATAGTATTGTAACATTTCCATTACATTTTGGAAACAATTAGATTTCATTTTTTACAATACATTGTTAATATATTTTATATAATGGCAAAAAAATGACATAAAATAATGGAACCATTTTAAATGGATAAACGTAATAATACTGGTGATTAAAAAGGCAGCGTTGAAAATTTGCGAATATACAGGGGGAACATTTTTAATGGAGACGGTTCTTGCAGTAGATTCATTGGAAAAGTCATTTAAAGAAAAACAAATTTTGAAGAAGGTGTCCTTTGAGGTCCGCAAAGGTGAAATTATGGCAATTCTGGGACCAAACGGAGCGGGTAAATCGACGACGATCCGGAACATTATGGGCATCATGTACCCGGATGCCGGCACGGTTTCGTTTCAGGGATATGGGGAAATCCCCCGGCATAAAATCGGATATTTGCCGGAAGAGCGCGGGTTATACAAAAATGTCAAAGTAATGGATATCCTGCTTTATTTAGCAGAGTTAAAAGATTATCCACTAAAACAAGCAAAGGAACGTGCCCTTAGCTATTTAAAAAAATTCGACCTTGAAGGAATGGAAAATGTTTCAGTTGAGGAACTATCAAAAGGGATGGGGCAAAAGGTACAATTCATTTCTTCCATTATACATGAGCCGGATTTGTTGATTTTGGATGAACCTTTTTCCGGACTTGATCCGGTTAGTCAGGAACTTTTCAAGCAGGAAATCCGTAATCTGGCTGAGAATGGGACTGCTATTCTATTATCCTCCCATCAAATGAATCTGGTCGAGGAAATGTGTGACAGATTGTTTATGATGGCGAACGGACAAAAGGTTATTTATGGAGATATGGATGATGTAAAGACAGAGTATGCTAACTTTAAATGCACCATTCGCGGCAAAAATGACCGGAGTATGCTGGAAGCCCTTCCCGATGTACAGCGGGTTGAACAGGATGAGGATACGTCAATTCTGTATCTTACCAAAAATGTAGAAGCAGCTTCCTGGTTGAAAAATCTTCCGGACAATTTAATGGTTCATGAGCTGTCCATTGACCGTATATCACTGCACGAAATTTTCATTGATATCGCCACAGATAAAAATTTACTTCAGGAAGCGGGTGAAGTTTATGCGTAACGCAATGAAGGTTGCCAAATGGGAAATTAAACGGAACATGAAAAACAAGTCGTTTCTGATCGGACTTTTTTTGACACCTGTATTGTTTTTAGGATTCATGTTTTTCGGAAGTCTGTTTGGTGGGGAATCAGAATCGGAAACAACAACCGTTTTTATCAGTGACGACTTAGGTGTTTATGACAGTCTGCAGCAAACTGTCCAGCAACAGGACCTGAGCTGGGATATGCAAAAGACGGACATCGCCCAGGATGAAATGAACGAAAAACTTGATTCCACCGAAGATACAGCATATATTTTCCTGAACCAGGATTCTCTGCAAAGTGGCACAATCCCGGTGTATACAAGTGAAGATATCGACAGTTCGTTTATGCAACAGGTTCAGATTCTGGCAGGACCAATTCGCACTTCCCAACTGCAAGAAATCGGCTTAACGGATGAACAGCTTGCCACCGTCGCAACAGGTGTTCATTTTAAGGAAACATCCGCTGAAAACCTCGGAAGTGGTACAGAATCCTCGGAGTCCGGACCATTCACCGGGAATGTGCTTGAACGAGTGATTCCGGTTGCTTTTGCCGGAATTATTCTGCTTTCCATTGTATTTTCAGGGATGTATATTTTTCAAAGTGCATCCAATGAAAAGAAAGATAAAATTGCTGAAATAATCCTTTCGTCACTTACTCCAGGTGAATTGATGCAGGGGAAAATCATCGGTTATTTTGTACTTGGTATGATTCAGGCAGTTGTGTTTCTTGCATTTGCTGTGCCGATTGCTATTTGGAAGCTGGATGTTCCGATTCTGGAATACCTGCTTGTTCCGGAATTGATGTTGTATATTTTCATCGCCATCCTTGGTTACTTCCTGTTTGCAGCTATATTTGTGGGAATTGGCGCAACGATGGCAGATATGTCATCAGGAAGCAATTTTCAGGGGATGGTCATGATGCTGCCGTTTTTACCGTTCGTATTTATCGGACCAGTTATCAGTGATGCGGCAGGACTCGTTGCACAAATTGGCTCGTATATTCCCTTCACAGCACCTGGCGTGTTATTGCTTAGACTGGCTGTATTAGAGGAAGTTCCAACGGTGCAAATTATTATTTCACTGGCAATTCTCATCGTCAGCATATGGATCTGTATGAAGATTGCCGGCAAAATATTTAAGACTGGAATTCTCATGTATGGGAAGAATGCAACACCTGCTGAAATCTGGAAATGGATCCGGGCTTAGATATATATAAAGCGCTTGGATCGATTAAATCCAGGCGCTTTCATATCGAAATGGTAACTGGAATGAAAAGTACATTAAGGAACATATAGAGGGTTTAGCTTAAGGATGCTTGTCAAAAATAAACTTTTCATCATGATAATTGTTTGTCTGTCGGTAAAACAATTGCGGCAATGATGTACACTAATAACAGAAACCCACTTGTAACGAAGGTTAAGATCACTGTAATGATCCGAAGTATGCTGACTTCAAGGTTATATATTTCGCTTAGTCCGCCTAACACTCCGGATAATTGTCTTTCCCGGGTTGACTTATAGAACTTTTTCATTTCCATCCACCTCTCCATAATCTGCATTCAGTTTAACATAATTTACAATAACTTTTGAGCGTTGCATATCACATAATAACACCATTTGATAAACTGGGTAAGGAAGTAAAAATGCTGGCGGGTGTTCTTTTGGAAACTATCTTATTATATGCAGTCATTATTTTAATAGCTTCGGTTCTGCAAACAAGTACCGGGTTTGGTTTTTCTATTGTGGCGACACCATTTTTACTTGTCATGTTTGAACCGCGGGAAGCGATACAAATTAATCTGATTTTGTCATTGCTAATATCAGTCGCACTCATCTTAAAAATCAGGAAAGATATTGATACAGGGATTTTAAAGCGATTAATAACAGGAAGTCTGGTCGGACTGCCAATCGGGATTTCCATATTTCTGGTGATGCACATGACTCTGTTAAAGCTTGGAGTGGGGGCTCTGATTATACTCCTGACGGTTTTGTTGATGATGAAATTCCGCATCCGTCAGAACCCGAAACGTGATCTGGTGATTGGCGGTGTTTCCGGTGCATTCACAACCAGCATCGGCATACCGGGTCCACCGATTTTACTTTATTTTTCCGGTACTGACACATCTAAAGAAAAACTGCGGGGCACCACATTGGCTTTTTATCTATGGATTTATGCGGTCAGTCTGGTCATTCAGATTATTTTTGCGGGAACATCAAAAGAAATCTGGCAAACAGGTGCAGCTGCATTGCCAATCGTCATTATCGGACTGTTGCTTGGGCAGCTGCTTTTTAAGTGGATCAGTCAGGAATTGTTCCGTAAGCTGACATACGTCCTGTTGTTTTTCTCCGGGATATATTTATTTGTCCAGCAATTATAGGAGGGGGTGAGGATTTGGGTATTATGCTCATCATTCAGTGTTTACTGGTGTTGTTATTTTTAGGTATTGCTTATCTGATTTTAAATAAGAAATTCTATCATTTTCTTTCCGGATTTAACCGGAGAACCAGGGAAGAGCAGAATGTATTGACAGAACGGGGTTATCCGCAAGCATTGGGCAAACATTTTCTTCTGCTTGCAGGTATCGTAGCAATCGGGTTGCTGCTGACTTTATTCGGTGTCCCGTACGGTTTCGAAGCTTCAATGGCTGCCATGGTGCTCGTAATCTGCGGCGGACAATTTTATGTGCAAAAATATGAACTTCCTGAAAAGAGAAAAAAGGGTTATGGGATGGCAGTATTAACATCGTTTGTCACGATAGGTATTATTGGCTTTGTTATCAGTACAGGTTTTCAGGAAAATAACCTGTCGATTGATAACTATTCATTCACAATTTCAGGTCCTTATGGTGTGGAATGGCCAGTGGAAACGGTTGAAAAGGTGCAACTTCTTGATGAGTTCCCTGAAGTTAAAGTCCGGACAAACGGATACTCCTTTGCCAATCGACTGAAAGGACATTTTAAGCTGCAAAATCATGGTGAGGGACTGCTGTTTATCCATGGTAAAGAATCCCCGTATCTGTTTATAAAAAGAGAAAAGGATTACATGATTATTAACGGCCAGAACAGTGAACAAACACAAAAATGGTACAACGAGATGTCTGCTGCAATTAAATAACTTTCTGTATATTACTATCGTCACCTTCCTGAAAAGGGTGGCTTTTTTACTTTATGAAAAGTTTCTTGCCACCTTTCGCCCGTAACTTTCGATTGTAGGGTGAAGGGAGGTGATGAAAATGGCAGTTTCACAAATGACCGACAGCCGCCTGACACTGGTTTTGGATGACGGCGATGACATGATGACGGGTAAAACTATCTATAAGTCAAAGAGTTTCAACAATGTTAAAACATCAGCAACCGCAGATCAGCTGTTTGCTATTGCTACGGCTGTAGCAGGACTTCAGCAGCGACCGCTTTATACCATTGAACGGAGTGATAATTCCGAAATTACCCAGGCATAACGGGTTAAAAAATAATGGAGAGGAGGATCCAGAATGAAAAAACTTGAACTTAAATTTTTGAACGCTGACGGCAAAACTGTAACATACTCATTAGATAAGCCGGTTGAACCGGTTGATCCCGCAGCAGTAAAAGCTGCAATGGACGAAATTATCGCGCAAAACGCATTTTCTTCATCAGGCGGCGATTTGTTGTCCATCAAAAGCGCACGTGTTGTTGAACGAAATGTAGTTGATATTGAACTGGCATAATGATATGGAGGAAATTCGATTACCTGTTCACTCGGACCAGCGGCGTCAGCCCTGGTCTTCCTTTTCATAAACGTCATAATGGAAGAGTCGGATTTACCCCAACCACTATACCAAATAGACAAGGAGGTAATACCAGTGGAAACTTGGATATCATTTGTGACGGAGGTTGGCTTTCCGATTGTGGTGACATTTTATTTGCTGCACCGCATTGAAGGAAAGCTTAATGATCTGATCCAGTCCATCCATGCGCTGCCGGATAAAATGCGATGAATGGTGAATAACTTCGGCCGAGGCCGGAGTTATTTGACTTTGCCTAAAAAAATTTCTTTGATTCAATACCTGAAACGCACAGGAAGGTATATAATTGTAACTGCACTCCTATCCTGTTAAAAGTATTTGGTTTAAAAAAGGCTTGACCTCGTTTACAATAAAAGTGTTTCATGAAAATTAACGGGTAATGAGGATAAAAGAGATTCTTAGAAGGTAGGTTGCTAGTGTTTTGATTAATTTTAGTGATGTGAATATACAAAAAATGTTTCCCTCTGTTGTCTACAGGAGGGGGCTCGAATATTTTCAGAATGACAGGGTCAGGAATCTTTTATATGATATAAATTACAATGTATGGACTGCCTCTGTTGCAGGCAGCGAAGATTATTTTGTGGAAATAGAAACGGAAGACTTTGACCGTGGTTCGATAAACGCTTACTGTGATTGTCCGGCATATGGCACATTTGGTCCATGTAAGCATATTGCAGCTGTGATGCTTGCGATTGCTGACAGACAGTCAGGCGGCAAAAAACAATTTGCCCGGAACTACTTCGCATCTGAAAGCTTTATGCAGTCAATTGCATCGTTAAATGACTACCAGGCGGGTGCGCAATTGACGTATCAGAAAAAGCCCCTGCAGGTGGAATATACGTGCAAATGGACATATGATCATCACCTGCTTCTGGAAATGAAAGCCGGTGATTCCCGCAATCTGATTGTAAAAAATGCAGCGGAATTTCTGAGCGATGTGCATGATGGAAGAGAGCATTATTTTACCAAGCGATTCACCTATGATCCATCGGTGCATGAAATCGATGAACGGGATAAGGAAATTTTTGAACTGCTCTATAACAGCATTCGTAACGAAAAAATTTATGCGGATCGGATATTTCATTATCGCGATTCACCGGAGCGGGCGGTCGTTATTCCGCCATTGCTTGCAAAGCAGCTGTTGCGACTGTTGGTGGAGCGGGATCTTACGGTTGAAACAAGCAGCGGTAAGACATATCAGGATATTCAAATTGTCGAGGATGAACTGCCGTTTCATTTCAATCTAACCAAAGATGACCAGGATGAATTGGTGCTGATGATTGAACAGTTGGAGCGGATGACCTATTTAAAGCTGTATGAACTTATATTTAAAGAGGGGAGCTTTTATTTCCCATCAAACGATCAAATTCCGGTTGTTGAAAAAATCAGCTCACTTCCTCCAAGTCATAAGAACCTTACCGTTCCGAAACAGAAAGCAGACTCGTTCATTTCAGAAGTTCTCCCACCGTTGAAACGGGTTGGTGATGTGCAAATCGCTGAGACGGTTTCATCGGAAATCATTCAGCACCCGCTGGTTGCAAAGTTTTACCTTGAAGTCAAAGATGATGCCATTATGGGCCGGCTGGAATATCATTACGGTGAATATCAAATTGATCCGTTTAATGGTCATGACAGCAAGGATGCCATCGTAATCCGTGATGTCGAGAAAGAACAGCAGGTCATGCATCTAATCGAGCATGCGAATTTTCATTATAATGGGAAGGAGCTGTACATCAATCCGGATGAAGATGAGTTGTACGATTTCCTTTATCATATTCTTCCCCTGATGGATGATTATGTGGAGCTATATTTAACCTCGGAAATTCGTAACATGATTGTCGAACAACAGCCATCACCGAGTACGAGTGTACATCTGGAGTCCTCATCCAATCTGCTTGATATCGGGTTTAATATCGACGGGATCGATGACTCGGAGATCAACCAGGTACTGAATGCAGTGATGGAACGCAAACGTTACTACCGCATGCAAAGCGGAGCATTGATGCCGTTGGAGGGAGAGGAGTTTTCCTCCATCAAACAGCTGATGGATGATCTGGATATTCAAAAAGAAGATATGCAGGATGGAAACGTCCGGATGCCTGTATTCCACGGCGCACAGGTGGATGAATTGATTCATACGAAAAAGGACTATGACCCGGCTTTTCGTAAACTGCTGCACCAGCTTAGGTCACCGGAGGAACAAATTTATCCGCTTCCGGATGGGCTGCAGGCTGAATTAAGAAACTACCAGTTGACCGGCTATCAATGGTTTAAATCACTCAGTAACTATTATCTTGGCGGGATTCTGGCTGATGATATGGGGCTTGGTAAAACAATTCAAAGCATCGCTTATATTCTGTCCGAACCAAGCGATCAGCCGCATTTAATTGTTGCACCATCATCGGTTTTATACAATTGGAAAAATGAGTGTGAAAAATTTGCTCCAACCTTAAAGACAGCCATTTTAACAGGCACGCCAAAAGAACGGGAGAAAATGATCCATGAGTTTTCCTATATGGATGTATGGATCACTTCTTACGCGACGTTGCGTCAGGATATAGCGCTGTACCGGGAAAAATCTTTTCAGACACTTATTCTGGATGAAGCACAATTTATCAAAAATTATGCAACCAAAACGTCCAAGGCAATCCGAGAAATCAAAGCAAGTAGACGCTTTGCATTGAGTGGTACCCCAATTGAAAATTCGATTGATGAGCTTTGGGCTATTTTCCAGGTGATTTTGCCCGGACTGATGCCAAATCAACGTACGTTTAAGCAAATGTCTCATGAAAAAATTGCTTCCATGACAAAGCCGTTTATTCTAAGACGACTGAAAAAAGATGTATTAACAGAACTTCCGGAAAAAATCGAAACCGTCCATGTTTCCGAGCTTACGAAGGAACAGAAGAATTTGTATATCGGCTACTGGCGGCAGCTGCAACAGGAAGCGGCACAGTCCATGGAAGAAACCGGATTTAACAAGAATCGTATGAAAATCCTTGCCGGGCTGACCAGACTGCGCCAAATCTGCTGTCATCCAGCGGTTTTTGCCGATAATTATGACGGGGAATCCGGGAAACTGAACCAGCTGATGGATACCATCAGAAATGCAATTGCTAATGGAAAACGCATGCTGATTTTTTCACAGTTTACAAGTATGCATGAAATCATTATTGATCGGCTGGCTCAGGAGGGAATCGACTATTTTTACCTTCACGGCCACACACCGTCACAGGAACGTGTTCGGATGAGTGAACAGTTTAACGATGGGGAGAAAAATGTTTTCCTTATTTCATTAAAAGCTGGTGGTACGGGACTAAACTTGACAGGTGCCGATACTGTCATTCTATATGATTTATGGTGGAATCCGGCTGTTGAGGATCAGGCAACAGGAAGGGCACACCGTTTTGGGCAAAAGAACGTTGTGCAGGTAATCCGGCTAATTACGGAAGGAACGATTGAAGAAAAAATTTACGAACTGCAGCAGAAAAAACGTGAATTGATTGATCAGGTAATTCAGCCCGGCGAGACAATGCTTTCCAGTCTCAGTGAGGAAGATGTTCGCGAACTGCTGAGTATTTAAATGGCCGGGAAGGGTTCCCCTCTCCGGCTCCTTCCACGCCAATCACGTTTGAATCTTTTGAAAATAAGGTGTATAATAACAGAAAGAGTATTTACTAAAAGGAGATGGTCAATTTGGTAATACTTAAAGGTGCATTGAAATTTCTCGTCTCCAACCTTACTGTAGTTCTTGTTATTATTATGCTGCCGGTTTTTCTCGTAACGGACAGTATAACTATTTTTGAAGATATTATGAATTATCTGTTCAACAACAAATCATCCTAAAGAAAAACCAGATAGCATATTCATCTGGTTTTTCTTTTGTTAATAAGGTTACAATATTTTTTTTATTGATCAATCTGAAATAATTTTCTCGGACGTCCTTTTACATATGGTTTTTCCTCACCAACTACTTTAACCACTTCACCGGCCAGCAGTTTTTTGACAGTACGTTCAGCACTGCGCTTTGTTACTTGATAATAGCCGGCGATGTCGTTTGCGGAAAATGGTTCATTATTCCTGATTTCAATAAAATCTATAAAATTATAGGAAAGTTCATTGTTGAGTCTGGCTTTGTGAATCAATGCCCGATACAATTCCGATGTGTTGAATTCCTTTTCCACACCAAGCGGACCAATTGTATCATTGCGTTCATTCACAATATAGCAGGTGCTTTCACCGGAATGTGAACACGCTTCCAATGCTGATTTAGCATTATCTTCGGCTTGTTTGGCAGTCAGTCCGAGTCCAAACCCAATGTCGACCGGTATATTAAGCGACCGTTCAATCTCCTGCAGCAGCGGGAAGTCCCGGTAATGGTTGGTAATGTGGTTTAATATCCCTTGTGTACCGAACAGGACGAATTCATTATTCCCGCTGGTAAGTACAGATGAATAGGTTTTCCGGGCATACTTCAGCAAAATCTGATGCAGCTTTAACAGAAATTCCTGTGCAAGCAAATCACCCTTACGCTGCTTCACTTCATCAAAGTTCTTTATACGGATATTGCCGGCAACAATTTGAGCGTTCTTTGACTGATTGAGCGTAGCAATTGATTTGGCCTGCTCAATGGTACGTTGTATGTTTAGCATTGGAATCTGCATACAGCTTGTCGGAATATTTTTTTCTCTCAGTTTTAGTTCCACTTCATGAATCGCTGTCAGGGCATAGTCAGCTTTTCCTTCTTTCCACAGTCTTTCATGAAAGGCTGCAATACGGTCGATGTCAACTTTGTTATCATTACCAAAACTGTGTGTGTAAATTTCTGTGTCATCAATCTCCAATTCATTTAAAACCTCATCAACATGATGGCTATTCAACACATCAATGGATAATCGGCTCAGTTTCTGATTGTGATAGTTTCTTACCCGGTAAAATGAGGTCAGAATCATATATTCATCAAACATAATCTGTACGGACGGCAGTCTTTTTTTGTCTATTTTTTCCTTCGCATATAAATATGGCAGAGGCCCTGCAAAAAGATAGATGTCACACATGACTGCCTTCTCCACAAGATCAGCCGTTTCACTTGATTCGGAATAAACAAATGGAACAATTTCCACATCATCCTGAAGCTCAACATGGCTTGTGATTCGTGCAACTATCTCCTCACAGCCAAATACCGCTATTTTAATTTTCATTTTAAAAATACCTCCACGTTAATTTGATTGTATGTATGTTATTAGAAGTTTGCCTAACTCTGCTATTATTCGTTTACCGTCACCGTTATTTTCCCATTCCTCTGACATCACCACTGCATACAGCTGTTTGTCCCGGAATTTAAAAATGGCCGCCTCATGTTCGGTACCTGCTAATTCTCCTGATTTATGAAAAATCCGCACTTCCGAATCTTCGGGAAGATAAAATGCCAGCTTGTCCCGAAATTGTTGTTTAGATAATATTTCGAAAATTTTCGCTCTAGTTTCATCGGTTACCAATGTGTTGTCCTCACCGATAATCTTAAGAAACGTCATCATGTCAGCTGCACTGGTACAGTTTTCTTTACCTTGTAATTGTGCCTGTGTATCCATAAAACTTCGCCGCAGAATAGTACTTCCACAATTCAATGTTTCGCTCAGATCATTGACAGATTCAATTCCGACAGCATCGAGCACGATATTTGCAGCTGTATTATCGGAAACAATTATCATTAATTCAAGCAGATTAAAGTTTGTGAAACTGTTCACACCCGTCAAATTAGAAATAATGCCGGAACCACCAACCATCATATGATCTTCAACAGGTACAGTCTGGTTGGCATGAAAAATGTTTCTTTCGATTTGACGGAATGCCTCAAACAGAATTGGGATTTTTGCTAAACTGGCCGCTTTTCTCTGTACGTTTCCGTTAAATTTAATTTCTCCATCTTCTGTTGTAATGCACACGGAAAAGCTGCCGTGGGAGTGTTGGAGCAACGCATATATGTCGGATTTCAGATTGGAAAAGTTAATGACTGCACCCACTTTCAATCAGCATAACGAACCAATTAACGACGTTCTTCGCTAATTAATTCTATAGTATTGAATTTTCGTAATATTGTCAAGAAGTATTTTTGCAATGTTAAAAATTCCTAGAAAAACATGTTATATGATATGCTTAAATAAGAATCGACAGCGAATGGGGGACTTGAAGTGAGTTTTTTAAATGACAGGCTATCAATTGAATTACCGCTTATTCAGGCAGGAATGGCCGGTGGAATCACAACACCGCAGTTAGTTGCCGCTGCAGCTGAAGAAGGTGCACTGGGAACGATTGGTGCAGGCTACATGGGGGCATCGCAACTGAAAGACGATATTCAGCGGGTGAAACAGCTGACTGACAAACCCTTTGCCGTGAATTTATTCGCAGTCAACCTTGAATCGTTTTCAAATGAAATTGGCCGTATGCAGCAGTTTCTTAATGGATTCAGAAGTAAACTGGAAATCGGACATGGCACAGACTTCGTGAAAGTTAACGATTACCTGCACGAAAAAGTTCATGTTGTTCTTGAAGAAGACATTCGTGTTGTCAGTACTGCATTCGGTGTGCTTTCGTCTTTTCTGATTCAACGGCTGAAAGAAAATGACGTTACGTTGATTGGCATGGCCACCATTCTTGACGAAGCACGTCAGCTGGAAGATGCCGGATATGATGCTGTTGTAGCACAGGGATATGAAGCAGGGGGGCATCGGGGAACTTTTGATATAAACAGATACCCTGATGGAAGTAACATTGGCCTGCATGTGCTTGCACAGGAATTAATGGATCACCTTACAATCCCGGTTATTGCTGCCGGTGGAATACATAATAAAAAGCAGGTTGATGCATTTTTGGAAATGGGCGCCGATGCGGTACAGGTCGGCACAAAGTTTTTAGTTGCAAAAGAAGCAGGCACCAATGCCGCGTACCGAAGAGCACTTATGAAAGCAGACACCGGTTCAACAAAAATTACCAAAGTATTCTCCGGACGACCGGCACGCGCGATTCGGAATCAGTTTGTAAGGGAAGTCGAAGGAAGTGAAATCGCACCACTCCCATTCCCGATTCAAAATCAGATGACCAAAGATATCCGGGGGGCAGGGAAGGAATTTGCCATTGCAGATATGCAGTCACTCTGGGCCGGCCAGGGTGTCGGCGCTATTCATGAAGAAGAATCAGCCGCAGATATCATCGCATCTTTGGTTGGCAGCAACGCCTCTGGTGCAGCGATTGAAAGTGGAGATGATAACGGTTTAAGCAATGGAAGCGGACGATAATTTGTTGGAAACATCGATCATATGAGGGAAACATCAACCGTATGAGAGGAACATCAACCGTATGAGGTAAACATCGACCGTATGAGAGGAACATCAACCGCACGGGAAAAACATCAACCGTACGGGGAAAACATCAACCGTACGAGAGGAACATCAACCGCATGAGAGAAACATCAACCGTACGAGGGGAACATCGACCGCATGAGAGGAACATCAACCGTATGGGAAAAACATCAACCATAAGAAACTAAAATTCTGCCAAACAGAAAATAAAAAGCCGTATCACTTCGAGAGTGATACGGCTTTTTCCAGTCCAATTGTTCATCCCTGCATGTTATAGCGCTTTTTCACTTGCTCACGTAATTCCCGTTTCAAAAATTTCCCGACGGATGTTTTCGGAATTTCATCGAAAAATAATACATCGTCAGGCAGCCACCATTTCGCAAACTGCGGACGCAGGAAATCGAGAAGGTCCTCTTTGGTTACATGATTCGAAAATCCTTCTTGCAGCACGACGCAGGCAATCGGTCGTTCCTGCCATTGGGGATCTGGTATTGCAACGACACTGGCTTCAAAAACTGCATCATGTGCCATGATAGCATTTTCAAGGTCGACCGAGGAAATCCATTCGCCGCCGCTTTTAATCAAATCCTTTGTCCGGTCAACAATTTTAATCGCACCTTCTTCATCAACCGTTACGACATCTCCCGAGTGGAACCAGCCATCTTGAAAGGTCTGTTCACTGCGGTCATCACGATAATATTCGCTGGCAATCCACGGTCCGCGCAACAGCAGTTCGCCCATTTCCTTTCCGTCCCAGGCAATTTCACCATCATTCCCAATTACTTTCATTTCAATTCCCGGTACAAGCATACCCTGTTTTGAGCGCTGGTCAAGTTTATCTTCAGCATTCAAATCCCGCTGATAGCTTTTTAATCGTGACAATGTAACAAGCGGGGTTGTTTCGGTTGCACCATATGCATGGACGAATGGGATATGATATTTTTCTTCAAATGCTTTTATCAGTCCCTTTGGTGCTGCTGAGCCGCCACATAACACTGCCCGGAGACTTGAAGTATCATAGCCTTCCTCCAGTTCACGCAATAAGCCAAGCCAGATGGTCGGTACCCCGGCTGTAATGGTGACCCGAAATTTTTCGATGAATTCAGCAAGCCGTTTTGGAGTAAACCGCGGCCCTGGCATAACTTGTGTGGTGCCAAACCATGTACAAGCGAAGGGGGTCCCCCAAGCATTCACGTGAAATTGCGGGACAACGGCCATGGAAACGTCTGACTCTGAAATCGCAGCAGAATCAGCCAGTCCGAGTGCATAGCTGTGCAGGACAATGCCCCGGTGCGAATAAACGACTCCCTTTGGCTTTCCGGTTGTTGCGGACGTATAGCACATTCCCGCGGGATCGTTTTCATCAATTGTTTTGTCAAATTCGAATTTTGGGTTTCCAGCGTGAAGCAATTCTTCGTATGAATAGAGTGGGGCGAGTCCGGATTCCGGGAGTTCGGCTTTATCGGTCATGACGACAAATGCCTCGACGGTTTCAAGTTTATCCTTGACCGCTTCAACAAGGGGTAACACATCTTCATCAATGAATAAAACTTTATCTTCAGCGTGATTGATAATGTAAATAATATGTTCCGGTGATAAGCGGATATTAATGGTGTGAAGGACGGCACCCATCCCGGGGGCGGCAAAATAAATTTCCAAATGACGATGGTGATTCCAAGCCAGTGTTCCGACCCGGTCCCCTTTTTGTACACCGAGGTTTTCCAGCGTATTCATTAGCCGCCGTGTGCGTTCACCAATATCGGCATATGTGAGGCGATGGAGCTTATCATGGGTTTGTGAAATAACTTCCTTTTTTGAAAAAAACTTTTCCGCGTGCTCAAGCATCGGTCCAACTAATAACGGAGCGTTCATCATGCAAATCATCCCCTTTTTCATTTTTATATAAGCTTATCTTTATAATATCACATTATTAAAATTATTTTAAAAATTTATCGCAGTAAACAGAACGGAAAATCCATGATACAATTGAAACAGTATAGAATAGCGAATATAGTAAAAAAAAGAATCGGTTTTCGGAGGATTAAATGAAACGAAAAACAAAAAAAGCGTTGAAAAAAACGTTTGTCATAACTGGTGCAATGATTGGTGTCTTTATACTTGTCTCGATTCTTTCCATCAGGTTGGCGGAAAACGATTTTAATATTTCCCGGCAGCTGGTTAATGAAAAAGTATGGGATTATAAACCGGTTGTTGAAAAATATGCAAAACAGTATGGAGTTACCGAGCATGTCGATGTTCTGTTGGCGATGATGATGCAGGAATCAGGCGGAAGAGGGAAGGATCCGATGCAGTCATCCGAAAGTTATTGTGGTGAACGAGGTTGTATCAACAGCCCCGAACTTTCCATTAAACAGGGCGTCTATTATTTTTCACAGGCAATCAAAGATGCTGACGGTGATGTGAAATTGGCCATCCAATCGTATAATTTTGGCAGAGGTTTCATTGATTATGTCAATAAAAATTCGGGAACATACTCACTGGAGCTTGCTATTGATTTTTCCCAAAAGATGTATCGAACTGCAGAAAATCAGGCTATTTATACATGCTTACGGGAGGAAGCTGAAAAGTATAATGCATGTTACGGGGATATTTATTATGTCCGTGACGTTATGCAATATAAGCAGAAACTAACTGCAGAAAAATAAGGAGGAGTTTAAATGGTACGATCAATTTATACAAACAATGCACCAGAAGCAATCGGTCCATATTCACAAGCAATTCAAGCGGGGGATTTTGTTTATGTCTCCGGTCAGATACCGATTAATCCGGACACAGAAGAGGTTGTCCAAGGGATTGAAAATCAGACAGAGCAGGTCATAAAGAATTTGAAAGCTATTTTGGACGAAGCGGACGTTGAGTTTGCGCAAGTAGTGAAGTTTACCATCTATCTGAAATCAATGGATGACTTTGCGACGGTAAATGAGATTTACGGCAGCTATTTGACCGATCCATATCCTGCCAGAGCAACAGTCGAAGTAAGCCGTCTGCCGAAAGATGTATTGGTAGAAATGGATGTTGTCGCGTATAAGTTATAAACAGGGGAGGCGCAGTAATGGATAATTTTACATTTCATAATCCGGTAAAATTAATTTTCGGGAAGGATCAGCTTGCTGCGCTTCCCGGGGAAATATCCACGTATGGCAAAAAGGTATTACTGCTATATGGTGGCGGAAGTATTAAGAAAAACGGTATTTATGATGCTATTATGGAAGAGCTAGGTAAAATAAACGCAGAAACAGTAGAGTTTTCCGGCATCGAACCGAATCCGAAGTTGTCAACAGTAAGACAGGCCGTGGATCGCTGTAAACAAGAAAAAATTGACTTTCTGCTTGCAGTTGGCGGCGGAAGTGTGATTGATGCTGCAAAGGCTGTCGCAATTGGGGCCAAAACAGATACTGACGTATGGGATCTCATTACAAAAAAGGAAAGACCAACAGATGCTCTTCCATGTGGAACAATTGTCACCATAGCATCAGCCGGTTCCGAGATGAATGCAAGCTCGGTCATTACAAATTGGGAAACGAAAGAAAAAAGGGGTTGGGCTTCTTCATTTACTTATCCAAAGTTTTCGATTCTCGATCCGACATTTACATATTCAGTTCCTCGCGAACAAACTGCATTTGGAATTGTTGATATTATGGCACATGTGTTGGAGAATTACTTCCATCACGCGTCAAACACCCCGGTGCAGGACGGACTTTGCGAGACGATTTTAAAGGATCTGGTAAAAACTGGTCCAGGACTATTGCATGACCCCGAAAATTACCAATATCGCGAAACGATGATGCTGAATGCAGTGCTTGCCCGAAACGGTATGCTCAATATGGGATATAAAGGTGACTGGGCAACTCATGATTTGGAACATGCTGTTTCGGCAATTCATGACATCCCGCATGCCGGCGGAATTGCTATTTTATTTCCAAACTGGATGAAACATGTACTCGATGAAACGAATACTGAGCGCTTTGCACAACTCGCCGTTCGTGTCTTTGAGGTGAGCTCTGAAGGCAAAAGTGATTACGATGTGGCGTTGGCAGGTATCAATCAACTTCGAGCATTCTGGAATCGCATTGGTACACCGGAAAAGTTGTCGGATTACGGAATAACGGAAAATGATATGGAAGCAATTGCTGACAAAAGTGCAGCGGCAAAACCGGAGTACGGTAAATTTAAAAAACTGACTCGACAGGATTCGCTGAGGATTTTGAGGGCAAGTTTATAATGCGATTCGACAAATATTTCCCGGGAAATATTTTGTCGGAACATGTTATATTTCATCAGAATATAAGAATTCGACAATGATTTTTTGCCGGAAATCAAAGAACTGGCTGCTTATTGATAAACAGCCAGTTCTTCTTTAATTGCTGAACGGATTTTGTCCAGACACTCTTCTGGAGTATTACCAAAGACGCGTTTGTTATTGACCAATGCATATGGCTTCACCCGGCAAAGTCCGCAAAATGATAAACATTCATTCATCAAAACCGCAACTTCGGGAAACTCCTTTTCAATAATTCCTTCTATATCTAAAGTAGTGATTGCATTTCCGTCACAAACCTCAACAACGACAATACCCATTGCTATCACTTTCTTTCTAATGGTAAAATATCGACTCTGTTAGTTTTAGCATATTCAGCAGAACAAATCAATCATTTCGTACATAAAAACCTCATCCGCGTGATGATGAGAAGGATTGTGCGCGTTTTCCTTCATACTCATGCCGGTACCAGGCGATAAGCATGATGGTTCCGCCAAGTATCAGCAATCCGCTTGTTACAAAGAACACACCGGTAAAGCCGAAGAACCCAGCAATGACACCTCCTAATGCAGGACCAATAATATTTCCGAGGAAACGCAAGCTGGTATTGTAGCCAAGCACTTCTCCCTGCATGGAAAGCGGTGCTTCCTGACGAATATATGCAATTCTTACCGGAACGAGACCGCCAATGGAAATCCCCAGTAAAAACCTCAGCACAACAAGCTGCCAGATATTCGTGACAAATGCTCCCGGGAAATACACGATTCCAGCCATGAATAGCAAAAAGATCATTATTTTCGTATAACCAATCCGGTCTCCAAGCCGGCCCCAGCGTTTTGCCATCAGCAGATTGCCAAGCCCTGCAGCGGAGAATGCCACACCGGAGAAAAAGGCAATGTTCGCAGGACCGTGAATTTCGGCAACATACAGGGATAAAATCGGTTGGATACTGAAGTGGGCAATCTGTACCAGTGCTGAAAGGAGCATAACAACCAAAAGCACCGGGTTCTTAGCGACGTGCAGTAACACTTCTTTTGTCGAATACGATTTAAATTCCGTTTCATTATCATCTTTTTTAATAAGCAGTTCTTTCACCCCGAAAAGAACAATTAAGCCTGATGCCATGATAGTTATGGACGTCCAGCGGAATGTGGTGGCGTAACCGAACACATCTGCAAGTGCACCGCCAAGCATTGGACCCATTAAAGCCCCAGTGATACTTCCGGTTTGCAGAGTACCAAGCACCTGTCCGGCGATTCTTTTGGACGTCTGAGTGGAAATCATCGCTTGTGACGTGGGGATAAACCCCGTAAAAATTCCCATAAACAGCCGTAATAAAAACAATTCCCAGACGGAAGTGGCGAATCCCATCAGCAATATCGATACGCCGAGCCCCGCCGCAGAGAAGATCAGAATCTTTTTCCGCCCGAATTTATCTCCAATCCGGCCCCAGATCGGGGAAAAAATAAAGGCTGTAACAAAGGTGATGCCAAAAATCCATCCTGACCATGTTTGCACGTAGTCATCGGAGAAATTTCCAAATTCTTCAATATATAAAGATATGAACGGAAGAACCATAGTAATGCTGCCTGCAACGAAAAAATTGGCAAACCACATAATGATTAAATTTCGTTTTATATTAGGATTTTGTTCAGAAATAACAAATCCCTTCTTTCCCATAAATATTTCGATACTCTAAATATATAGCAGTAAATAAGAAAAGAAAACATAAATGCTTATAAATCTGTATTATGATTTGGGGTTAATTTTTATATCACGCTCAGTGCATTTGTTCACAACAAAGATTGGCCTGTGCAGTTCTATTCCGTTATAATGTTTTTGATAGTATTCTAAATAAAAAAGGAGCACTTTCACAATGAGACGTTTTATAAAAACCAGCATTATTATGATACTGGTGTTTACATTAATAGCTGGATTCAGTGGGTCTGTCCTGGCAACAGGGGGCGGAATAAATGAAAAGCTTGGTGCCCCAATTATAGTATATGGAGAAACTTTATCTGCATCACAAGAACAGGAAGTCAGGGAACTGCTGGATGTGCAAAATCCGGAGAATGTACAGGAATACACGGTCACAGGTGAAGATATCGCAAAATATATTAACGGGAACCCGAATTCCAACATGTATTCATCGGCGAAAATAACCCGGGAAGAAGAGGGAAGCGGGCTGAGCGTAAATATTGTAACACCCGATAATATTACACAGGTGACAACTGAAATGTATGCTAATGCATTGCTGACTGCTGGTGTGGAAAATGCCACGGTAGATGTGGCGTCACCGGTGAAAGTGAGCGGCCATTCAGCTCTGACCGGCATTTATAAAGCATATGATGCGCAAGGTGCCACTCTTGATAAGGACCGCATGCAGGTTGCCGATGAAGAGCTGGGTGTGGCAACGGAGCTTGCCAATAAGGAAGGGCTAAGCCAGGAGAAAGTAAGTGAACTATTGACAGAAATCAAAAAAGCGATTGCTGAACAAAATCCTGCCACGAAAGAGGAAGTTCGGCAAATTGTTGAAGAAGAATTAAATAACCTTGGAATTTCCTTGAGTGAAGCCGATCGCCAGATGCTGATCGACTTATTTGAAAAAATGCGCAATCTCGATATTAACTTTGACAACGTCTCATCACAGCTGAACGATATCGCATCACAGGTCCAGGATAAAATCAACGACATCGTGAATAATGAAGGTTTCTGGACCAAGGTGAAAAACTTCTTTAATGATATTTTCAATGCCATCCGCAATTTATTTCAAAGTATTTTTGGATAAAGGTGGAGTTTTTGACCAATCATTAATAAATTTCAGTAAGGCGGGTTGCTCTTAATGTACGGTGGTTCTCTGCTTTTATACAGCGATTTTGGGTCAAAGTACGGCGCATTCGTACTTTTATACGGCGGATTTTGCCTAAGATACGGCGATGGGAGAGAACAACCCGGCGTACTGTATTTACGGAGCGGTGTTATACACTATTTTTTCAATGTCAGTGTTTACTAAACAACAGCGGGTCCCCCTTGAGGTGACCCGCGTACATAATTATTGGGGATGAAATGATGCCGGACAGAATGAAGTCATCACAAAAGTGGTCTATTACCCTGTTTACCATCGGTGTGTTCATGGCAGGGCTTGATAATGGAATAATCAGTACCGCACTCACAACGATTAATGAAGCATTTAATGTTTCCGCTTCATGGGGTGCGTGGAGTATTACTATCTATACACTGGGTATCGCAATCAGTGTGCCGATTATCGGAAAGTTATCGGATAAGTATGGACGGAAACGTCTGTTTATTATAGAAATTGTACTGTTCGGAATGGGCTCCCTGTTGGTTTCGATAAGTCCCACATTCCCGTTTTTGCTTCTATCGCGTTTTATCCAGGCGATCGGTGGCGGTGGCATCTTTATCATTGGCAGTTCGTATATTCTGGCGACTCTTCCAAAGAACAAACAGGGCAAAGCGCTAGGAATGCTCGGCGGAATGCATGGACTTTCAGCAATTATCGGTCCAAATCTAGGTGCAGTTATTTTAAATGTAACCGGAAATTGGCATTGGATGTTTTTGATAAATATTCCGATTGCTATTTTTTTGGTGATTGCCGGAATGATTAAAATTGACGAATCCAAGCCTGGTTCAGAGAGCGCCCTGGATTATAAAGGTATTGCCTTGCTGAGTTTGGCAATATTGGCAATGATGTATGGGATAACAGGTATGGATGGGCGCTCCATTCTGTCCGTTATCCTGTTCATCTTAATTGGATTGGTATTGTTTGGTGTTTTGCTGATACATGAACGTCACCTGGAACAGCGTGGCGGCGATCCTATCATTTCCTCATCTTTGATCCGCACACGGCTGTTTCAGGTGACACTCATTTTAGGGGTGCTGTCCGGTGGTTTTCTGGCGGGAATTATTTTCATCCCTTCCTATGTACAGCAGGTGTTGCAGGTCCCGGTTGAAAATGCCGGCTACTGGCTGACTCCGATGGCAGTTGCTTCGGGAATTGGTGCAGGTCTTGGCGGGTATATGACGGATAAAAAAGGGCCTTCCAAAGCGGTAGTTCTGGCAGGTGTCATCGGTTTGATCGGGTTCGGAATGTTTCCAGTAATGGTTACCGGATTTTGGACCTTTTTTGCAGCAAGCACAATGGCGGGTATCGGGTTGGGTATCCTGCTTGGGGCGCCGCTTAATGTGCTGGCAGGTAACAGTGCACAGGAAAATGAACAAGGCTCTGCACTTGGAACATTATCGCTGATCAGACAAATCGGGCTTACATTGTTTCCTGCATTATATGCGGGTTTTATTGCTAGTGGTATTTCAAAAGCCGAGCAGACTCTCCAGGATACATACGGTGAACGGGTAATGGTCGAAATTACGGGAAGTAATTATAATGACCTGGCAGAAAAACTAAACCAGATTACGGATACAGGATTGCAGCATGAACTTTTTGCTGTACTATCCCGCATTCTGCAAACGGGTTTTGACGGATTGTTTTTGACCGCGGCGGTGCTGTCAATTTTGGTTATTGCAGTTGGACTCTTTTTGGCTGGGCAGGGTGATTCTGTCAAAAAGCGGTCATAGCAGTATTTTCAAATATATCCCTGTTACAAAAGCGTATGCTTTTTCGTAACAATCGAGCCTTTCGTTACAATTCTATTATAATTGTAATATTTCAATGCGAGATTGGTAATCCGTGTAATACACTCTTAAATTTCCTGTAACTGCATTGATCGTCCTCCTGTGATAGAGTATTGATTGTCAGAAATTTAAGGAGGGAACACCAATGAAGAAATTAGTAGCCGCACTTGCTACTGGTGTCATTATCGCTGGCGCAACTGTATCAACTGCATCAGCCGAAGAGTACAAAGTTGAAAAAGGAGATACCCTTTGGTCCATTGCACAAGAATATGATACTACCGTTAAAGAATTAAAAGAAGCAAATGACTTAAAAACTACTGTCATTCATCCAAAACAAAAACTATTCATAAATGAATTATATAAAGTTCAAGACGGCGATACATTATATGGTATTGGACAGGAATACAATGTTTCTGTTCAGGACCTTAAAGAATGGAACAACCTGCAGTCAAGCCTGATTACGGTTGGCCAGGAACTTAAAGTTAATGGTGTAAATGTTGGTCAGGATGACGCTGCACCAGCAGATGTGAAAGAACCAAGTGCTGAAGAAGCGGACAAAGCTGCTGCTTCAGAAAGTAAAGCCAGTGAAACGAACACAGAAGAAAATACTGCAGAAGCAGCTGAAACAACAAAACAGAATAATAATGACAATCCTGAAGGAGAAACCATTACAGTAACTGCAACAGCGTATACAGCTGATTGTGAAGGTTGCTCAGGTGTAACTGCTACTGGTGTGGATTTGAATGCAAATCCAAATAAAAAAGTAATCGCAGTTGATCCGAATGTAATTCCTTTGGGTACAAAAGTATATGTAGAAGGCTATGGTTATGCTACTGCTGCTGATGTCGGCGGAGCTATCCAAGGCAACAAGATTGATGTGCATGTTCCAACAAAAAGCGAAGCATATGACTGGGGCGTACGCACTGTTGATGTAACAATCGTAGAGTAATAGTATTTGAACAAAAAAAGGAAAGCATCGATTACGGTGCTTTCCCAATTCTATCAGTTAACAACAATTGTATTATTATCTTCATGTTTCGGTTCAACAATGTCGTTTGTGTCGTCAGTGGACTGTGTATATCCGATAATTCCAAAGCTGATGACTAACGTAAGAAAAACGGCAATTAATAGTTCCTTCATCTTGCTTTATCCCCCAGTTTTGTATAGCTGTCTCCAGTATATTAAAATTGACGTAAGTTTTCCACAGGATTCACAATATTTTTCGAGAAATTTCTACACAATTTGAGAACTTGTGGGAATTATTTATAATTCATGATAACTGTCAAATACTACTTCTGATATGTTAAACTGAAACTAAGACTGTTTACATAAAAGGAGGAAGTTTTGAATGACAAGTAAAATACTGCATAATTTTCTTGAAGAAAATATTGACGATTTAAAACAACGCGGCTTATATAACGAAATTGATCCTGTACAGGGAGCTAATGGCCCGGTTATCAATATTGACGGAAAAAAGCTGATCAATCTCTCATCCAACAACTATTTGGGACTTGCGACGGATGATCGTTTGAAAGAAGTGGCCAAAGAGGCAGTAGACTCACATGGCGTTGGTGCAGGCGCTGTTCGTACCATCAACGGCACATTGGATTTACATATGGAGTTGGAAAAAAAGCTTGCGGAATTTAAGGGAACGGAAGCGGTCATTTCCTATCAGTCCGGTTTTAACTGCAATATGGCAGCGATTTCAGCGGTGATGGATAAAAACGATGCAATTCTTTCCGATGCACTGAATCACGCATCCATTATTGACGGCTGCCGGCTTTCCAAAGCAAAGATTATTCCATTTGAACATTCAAATATGGAAAATCTCCGTCAAAAAGCAAAAGAAGCCGTCGAATCCGGTCAGTACAATAAAATAATGGTAATTACGGATGGCGTATTTTCGATGGATGGTGACATTGCCAAATTGCCGGAAATTGTCGAAATCGCCGAGGAATTTGACTTGATTACGTATGTCGACGATGCCCACGGCTCTGGTGTACTTGGAAAAGGTGCCGGAACTGTTAAACATTTCGGACTGCAGGATAAGGTCGATTTTCAAATGGGAACATTGTCGAAAGCAATTGGGGTAATCGGCGGATATGTTGCTGGTAAGACCGAACTGATTGACTGGCTCAAAGTTCGTTCCCGTCCATTCCTGTTCTCGACAGCCGTCACACCAGCAGATGCAGCAGCAAGCACCAAAGCTGTGGAACTATTGCTCGAATCAACGGATCTGAATGAAAATCTTTGGGAGAATGGCGATTATTTGAAAGACGGTCTTAAACAACTTGGCTTTGACATTGGTAACAGCGAAACACCGATTACACCGTGCATTATAGGCGATGAAAAAGATGCTCAGAAATTCAGTAAACGATTAAATGAGGAAGGTGTTTACGCCAAAGCTATCGTTTTTCCGACCGTACCAAGGGGAACAGGACGCGTCCGCAATATGCCGACTGCCGCACACACGAAGGAAATGCTGGATGATGCAATTGCTATTTATGAAAAAGTTGGCAAAGAAATGGGTCTCATCTGATTAAGATGAGACTTTGATTTGCACATCAGTTGTACATATAACAAAGAGAAGTTTCTAAAGGAATGCTGGAGGTAAACAACATGAAAAAGATTTTGGTCACAGGTGCTCAGGGGCAAATCGGCTCTGAGCTTGTTACAACGTTACGGCAACATTATGGAGCATCCAATGTCGTTGCGACAGATATTTGGGAACGGATTGGGGGAGAAGGTCCATTTGAAATTGTTGACGTTACAAATGCCAAGGATTTATATACCGTTGCAAAAAAATATAATGTCGATACCATCATGCATTTGGCAGCACTGCTTTCGGCTAAAGCTGAAGCAAGTCCACAGAAAGCATGGGAGTTGAACATGGGGGGATTGATGAACGCGTTGGAAGTGGCGCGCGAGCTCAATTTGCAATGTTTTACACCAAGTTCCATTGGTGCATTTGGCCCGACAACACCAAAAAAGGGTACACCACAGGATACAATTCAGCGCCCAACAACGATGTATGGTGTTAATAAAGTTGCCGGTGAATTACTGTGCGACTATTATTACGACCGTTTCGGTGTGGATACAAGGGGTGTTCGCTTTCCCGGCTTGATTTCCTATGTAACACCACCAGGCGGCGGAACTACTGATTACGCTGTTCAAATCTACTATGAAGCAGTAAAAAATAAGAAGTACACATCCTATATTGCCGAAAATACGTATATGGATATGATGTACATGCCCGATGCACTGAATGCAATCATCAAATTAATGGAAGCAGACCCTGATAAGCTGGAACACCGTAACGCATTCAACATTTCATCGATTTCCGCTTCACCGGCTGACTTTGCCAAAGAAATTCAAAAGCACATACCAGATTTTGAGATTTCCTATGATGTGGATCCGGTACGCCAAGGGATCGCCGACAGCTGGCCGGACAGTATTGACTCAACGGCAGCAACAAAAGAATGGGGCTTTGAGCCGGAATACAATCTGGAAGGCATGACAAAGGATATGCTGGAGAAAATACGGGAGAAATGAATAAATAGTAATAAATAACCCGCAACACATTAGGTAGTGTTGCGGGTTATTTACTACAGAGCCCCTGTAAGACTCTGCGGATCCACACTATTTTTCAAATTTCAATTGGAATTGACCTAAAATGTTTCTGCGCTTACCTTCCATTTTAAATACACTTGCCTGGTATACACCGGGCTTAGGTACTTGTACCTTGCCATTGTACTTGCCGTTTTTAAGTTCCTCAACTTCAAACGGAATATCACCGATTGGTACCTTCACCATTAAACCAAGCTTACCACCAGTTAATGGTTCACCATTTTTGGCGACTTTAAACGGTATATCAAGTTGTTTATCTTCAAATTTAAAAGTTTTCTTCTCGATAAATACACTGTACTGAGCAGGGGCTTCTTCTGATTTATTTTCTTTATCTTTATCGTTGCTTCCCTGCTCGTTGTTACTTTTATCCTGTTGTTCATTTTGCGTTGTTTCAGACTGGCTGTTGTCGCTTTTCTCGTCACTTGCCGATTGGTTGTCCGATGAACAGGCTGTCAACGCCAAAATCAGTACGAACACGGCTGCAAATAAGATGTTTTTCATTGCAGTAGACCCCCTTTTTTCATGCCAGCTCCAAAGTCAATTGTACTATATTTTAGAATAATGACAATACAAAATTCCATACCAGAACGTTTAAATAATATTTAAAAAATTCCTCCATCTTGTGTTATCATCTTTAATATAGAAAAAAATAGGGGTTAAATGGGGGAGAAACATGGGTAATTTTACATATCGATTAGGTGTAAAGTTCGTTTTGAGTGTAATTGGAATTATTTTGATAGGGTCCTTGCCGGCGCTCTTTAATGGTATTCATCTGGACTTCGGGTCCTATGTGGGACAATTGACAAGTATTTTACCTGATATTGTTCGTCCGTGGGAGTGGACGTATACGATTGGGGGCTTTGACCGTTCCTTATTTCCTAAAATTTTGGATCCGTGGGCGTACTCCATAACATTGTTGCTTGGTTCTTTTTTTATCGCGTTTTTGGTGGCAATTGTTTTTGCCTTTGTTACATTACTATTGCCAAGAAAGTTGATTAATGGTATTAAATTTATTCTATTTTCCCTGGAGTCGCTGCCGGATGTACTTGTTATTGCGATGTTCCAGATAGCCGTTATCTGGTTGTACCAGAAAACCGGAATGTTAATGTTTTACATAGCCGAGTATGGGGATCATCAGCCATATGTATTGCCAATTATCGCGCTTAGTATTCTGCCTGCTATTTTCATGTACCGGATTTTTATCCTTGATTTGGAAGATGAATCAGAGCAGCCATATGTGGAACTTGCCAAGGCTAAGGGATTGAAGCAATATACTGTCTTGCTGAAACATATTTTGCGTAATGCCATTATGGGGATTTTCCTGCATTCGAAGTTCATCCTTTGGATTATGCTGTCCAATTTGCTGGTAGTGGAGTATATCTTTGGAATCAGCGGATTAATTCAATTTATGATTTCACTGCCGACACCGCAAATCTTTACGATTGGAATTCTACTGTTTTTCGTTCCCGTTTTTTTCACGATGGCTATTGGGCAGTTTGTTATTGAAAAAATTGCTGCGCAAAAGGTGGTGCTGTAATTGATGCGGGAACTGTTTAAAAAACCGCTGTTTGTCATCGGGTTTTCATTTATATTTCTATTGTTTACGGCCAGTATGATCCATTGGTTTTATGGTGCCCCGGTACCGGAATACGATTTGCTTTATGATGATAATAAGCTGACCGGCGCTGCGCCGCACAGCCCATCGGAACTTCCTCCTTTAGGGACGGATCAGTCTGGAAAGGATTACTTGTATCTTCTGTTGAAAGGAGCAAAGATGACAATCGGTTTTGCTTTTGCAGCAGCTTTTTTGCGAATGATCTTTTCAGCAGGACTTGGATTGTTTTATGCGTTTTTCCTGAAACGGGCCAATAAATTCATCACCGGATTGACTGAAGCGTTTCAGTATTTGCCAATAGCTTTGCTTGCCTATGTTATCTTGAAGCCTGTATTAATGCAGAATGAATTTAACCGAACGTTTATTGCCGGTTTTTGGGAACGAATTATCTTTGAATTGATTATCTTTGTCATTATTGCAGTTCCTACAATATCGGTGCTGATTGGAAATGAAACAAAAATATTATTGGAGCGGGAATTCATTACAGGTGCTCGTGTAATTGGGACTGGACGCTGGCATACTTTGAAAAAACATGTCATGCCGCATTTGGCACCAAAATTGTGGGTTAACTTTGGACAGCAGGTTATTCAGGTACTCGTCCTGCTGGTGCACCTTGGTTTATTGAAACTGTTTCTGGGGGGAACCATTAAGCATACTAGGGTTATAGAAAGCTTTGAATCCGTTACGGCTGAATGGTCTGGGCTCATCGGATACTCGTATGCCTATCTGGATATTCAACCGTGGCTTCCGCTCGTTCCCCTCGGTGCGTTTGCCATTACAATTTTGGCGATGAACTATATGATCGAAGGCATGAAACAGGTCTTAATCAAAGACACCAGGGTACGTCAGCTAAGGAAGGACGTAAAATCTCCAGTGAAAGAATCGAAACCGGAGTTGACGAAGGAGGATTTTCAATCTGTTTCTTAAATGATGTTTGCAAGGAGATGGGATTTTGTTTGAGATTAGAAGAGGAAGAACTGAAGATGTAGATGGCATTTCTCGAGTATGCTCTGAAAGCTGCCTCGATACGTATGATGGAATTCGCAGCAGGGAAAATATTTTGAGGAATAATAAAATTTTCTACAATCACGACCGAATCCAAAATGAGCTGGACGAGGTATCGGGATGGGACGGTTATTTTGTAGCATTGGATGATAATAACGTAATTGGAGCAATCGGCGGCGGGATGACCGGATCTGAAAAGAGCGAGGTATTCGTCTTGTATATGGATCCCGAGCGCCGCGGAGAGGGAGTAGGTACTATGATGTTAAATTATTTGACGGAAATTCAAAAGAATAAAGGCTCAGTTGAACAATGGGTCTCTGTCCAAAAAGGAAACAGTAAAGGAATCCCCTTTTACGAGGCTAGAGGATTTCAATTTGTCAATGAACAAAAGGCTTACAGTAATGTGGAAGATGAAAATTATATTTCCCTGCGCTATCGCCGTGAAATATAAGCACTACCAATTATTATGGAGACAGCAGTCCGGGCTTCCCGGGCTGCTGCTATTTTATCAATAAGCTATATAGTTAATGCGATTAAAAGTGTTATCACAAAGAATATTCCGCCTGATGCAAGAATAGGATAAGCAATAGGAAAGTAATGCTCCTTCGGCAAGTAGCTTTCTTCCTCTGCCTGTGGATTTGCTTCATAGATCATTTCATCACTTTTACGTGTGCGCCGAAAAAATCGTTTGAAACTGTACGTGATCCCGTTAAAAAAACCAGTTTGAACCAAAAACAAGGCCGAACCAAAAATTAAGTAGAACAAACTGACTAAAAACGTTGCATTCACAAGTGCAAGTAATGTAAAAGTCTTGTATAGAAAATAGGTGAGCAGAAGACTCAGCATAACTCCTATTATAAAAGTCCTGATAAATTGCTTTTTATTCAATAAATTCACCTCAATTCCCCTTTATCTTATCAAATCAACCGATAAATATCACTACAATTTATGGCTGGAAAATATATTAAAAGTATAAAAAGACTATAAAAATATATAGGTAAATAGACCTATTTTTCGTTACAAAACCTTAATCTCATAGGCATTTTTTAAAATTGTCTAAAAAAACTAATGCAAAAAAATGAGAATACTTGTATAATGCTTATGTAGACAATTTTCAAACAAACATGAATATTGTTGAGAGAATGTCTGCGAGACACATAATATTTTGAGGAGGGTCAAATTTATGAGCAAAGGAAGATTAAAATGGGGCTTTCTTGCTGCCCTGTTGCTGGCACTTGGTATGGTGCTTGCGGCATGTAGCGGTGGCGGCGATGGAGGTTCAGGAGAAGGTGACTCCGGTAGTGATTCTGCCAGCGGCAATGATGAAAAATCATCCGAAAACAAAGAATTGGCGGATGAGCAGGTATTGCACTTTGTCCGCAGTTCAGACTTACCGTCAGTCGATCCATCGATCGCAACTGATACAACTTCTGCAGAGGTAATTGGAAGAACGCACCCCGGACTGTTAACATTTAAAAATAAAGAATTGGTGCCTGAAATGGCAGCAGAAATGCCTAAGGTAAGTGAGGACGGATTAACATATACGTTTAAACTCCGTGAAGGCCTGACATGGTCCAATGGGGATCCGCTGACAGCAGAGGATTTTGTGTTTGCCTGGCAGCGTCTGATTGACCCGGATACTAAATCCGAATATGCCTACATTATGGGTGTAGCAAACGTTAAAAATGCTGATAAGATTATGAACCAGGATAGTGATATCTACGGTCAGGTTAAAAAACTGGGCGTTAAAGCAGTTGATAAACATACACTGCAAGTTACATTGGAATCTCCAATTCCATATTTTAATAGTTTAATGACATTTAATAAGTTTGCACCGTTAAACAAAAAATTTGTTCAAAAGCAGGGAGATAAGTTTGCTAAGGAACCGGAAAACCTGCTTACAGTTGGTCCTTATGAGTTGACTAGTTGGGATCACGGTGTCGGCTGGACGCTTGAAAAGAATCCTGACTACTATGCGGCAGATGAAGTGAACATTACAAAAGCTACGTTTAAAGTTGTTAAAGAGAGTAACACTCAGTTGAGCTTGTACAAATCAGACGAGATTCAAATGGATGCGCTTTCGTCTGAACAGGTGGATGCTTGGCAAAATAAACCTGACTTCAAGCAGGTACCTAAGAACTGTGTGTTCTACTGGACTTTGAATGCGAATAATGTACCAGAATTTAAAAATGAAAAAGTCCGTAAAGCAATGTCCATGGTTATTGACCGTAAAGGCTTAACAAATGTACTGCTGAATAACGGGTCTATTCCTGCACAGTATATTGTTCCTAAAGGTCTTGCAACAGGACCGGACGGCAAGGATTTCCGTGAAGGCGTGGAAGATTATCTTCCAGGCGGAATGGAAGAAGCGAAGCAGCTTTGGAAAGAAGCTAAAGAAGAGCTTGGAATTGATTCACTTGAAGTCGAATATGCAACAACTGATGGTGATGTATCGGCACAAATGGGCGAATATATGGCTAACCAGCTTGAGCAGCTGGAAGGTTTGAAAGTGACGATTAAAAAGTTGCCTTGGAACGCATATCTTGAGTATACACAAAACGATAAACAGGATATTGGTGCAGGCTCCGGCTGGTGCCCTGACTACAAGGACCCAATGACATTCCTTGGCTACTGGTATTCTGAAAACCCGAACACTGATGGGCTTGGTCTTGACCGACCAAAATATGATAAGCTGATTGAAGAGGCTCGTCAGCTTGCCAAAGAACAAAAACCGGAAGAACGTTGGGCTGCATTGAAAGAGGCAGAAAAAGTTCTGATTGAAAATGCGTATACTATTCCAACATATCAGCAGGGCGCTGCGCTTGTAATTAAGCCATATGTAGAAGGAATAGTGCCTCAAAGTTTTGGTATTGAATACTACTTCAGAGAGGCAAAAGTTTACAAACACTAAAATGATAAAAGGTGTTTCGTAATAAAGATGGTTGAAAAGGAGGTGCGTATTTCAAGGTACGCACCTCTATTTTTCTGCACTGAAAATTTAAGTGACTTGCAATATTCTGAAAGCGCTTTATTTACTGAATTTAATCCTGATTTCGTTAATTTATCATGAAGAAATCGATGGATAAAGTCAGTCGTTTCAGGAGTTAGACTATGATTCTAGTATTAATAGATGGGCTGTTGTAAAATTTGCATATTTACAAATGGCAGAATTTTATATTGACTTTTGTACGTAATAATTAGAAAATATAACTACAAACTATGGAGGTGTGAGAATTTGGTAGGATACATCATAAAGCGTTTGGCATATATGTGCCTGACAATGCTTGTCATCATAACACTTACATTTGGAATCGTTAAATTATTGCCAGGCTCTCCTTATCAGAATGCCCAAAAATTAACGGAAGCCCAAATTGAAGCATTAAATGAACAGTATGGACTGGATGATCCGCTTCCTGTCCAATACGTACGTTATTTGGGGAATGTGTTGACAGGAGAATTTGGAATTTCATTTCAGTTTGATGGTCGTTCAGTTGGTACGATCATTGGGAATAAATTACCGGTTTCAGTACAACTTGGATTGGAGTCGGTTATCGTAGGTACGATTATCGGTATAATTTTAGGGGCAATTGCTGCTTTGAGAAAGGGTGGTGTCCTGGACTATGGGACCACATTATTTGCAGTATTGGGTATTTCCATACCATCCTTTATATTTGCAATGCTGTTACAGTATATATTTGCAATGAAATTAAACCTTCTGCCACTTGCATATTGGGAGGGGTGGAAACATCATATTATGCCTGTAGCCTCTCTTGCAGTTATGTTTATAGCACTTATCGCTAGATATATGCGGACCGAGCTTGTCGAAGTAATGGGTTCCGATTATATCACTACAGCTAAGGCAAAAGGCCTTAAAAGATCCACCGTAATTGTGAAACATTCGATACGTAATGCGTTGATTCCGATTGTTACCATTATTGGCCCTGCAACGGCCAGCATTGTGACCGGATCACTGGTTATTGAGCAAATTTTTGCAATTCCGGGAATTGGCGATGCATTTGTTAACGCCATTTTCACGAATGACTACCCGGTAATAATGGGAACTACAATATTGTTTGCACTATTCTTTGTTGTCGCAATCTTTTTAACAGACATGGTATACGGAATAATTGATCCTAGGATTCGACTGTCAGGAGGCGATTCATAATGGCATTATCAAAAGACGAAATCACCCAAGATATGTTTGAACCGGCTGACATAGAAGCTGGTAAAGAAGAAGAAATCGCCACTGAGAGTATTAGTTTCTGGCGGGATGCATTTCGCCGTTTGCGCAGGCAAAAAGCACCGATGGCTGGAATGATTGTAATCCTTGCTATTGTTGCAATGGCCTTTATCGGTCCTTACTTCAGTCCGGCAGATTCAATTGATGACCAGAATTTGCTCCGTTCCAATCTGCCGCCAAAAATCTCTTGGCTGCAAGATGTCGGCTGGCTCCCGTTCACCGGTGAAAACGCGCAAGGCGTTGACATGTATGAGTCCCGGAGTATAGAAGAGAATTATTGGTTCGGTGCCGATGAACTTGGACGGGACCTGTGGATTCGTGTATGGGAAGGTACCAAGCTTTCTCTCTTGATTGGGCTTGTCGCCGGTGTCGGTGACATCATTATCGGGGTCATTTATGGCGGTATATCCGGTTATTTTGGTGGACGAGTCGATGAATTCATGGAGAGGATTATTGAAATTCTGATTGGTATTCCGCAGCTTGTCTTAATGATTTTGCTTATTGTCGTGATGGAACCGGGAATTGTTCCGATTATGTTCGCGATTATGTTCACTGGCTGGATAACTCAGGCCAGGATAGTCAGGGGGCAGACATTGCAGCTGAAGACACAGGAATTCACGCTTGCAGCAAGAGCACTTGGAGCCAATCACGGTAGAATTATCCGAAAGCATATTATCCCAAATACTATTGGAATGATCATTATTACGATGATGTTCAGTATTCCAAATGCTATATTTGCTGAGGCATTTCTGAGCTTTATCGGTCTGGGTGTACCAGCACCGGAAGCATCGCTGGGGTCATTAATTAATGAAGGGTTTAAACAGATTCAATTTCACCCGTATCAGGCATTATTCCCTGGCATATTAATCAGTTTACTATTACTTGCGTTTAATATATTCGGTGATGGTCTGCGTGATGCACTCGATCCAAAAATGAGAAGATAGGAGGCAGACAGTGTTGGAAAATATATTAGAGATAAACGATTTACATGTATCGTTTGATACATTTTCCGGTGAGGTGCAAGCAGTCCGGGGGGTTGATTTGAAGTTGAAGAAAGGTGAAGCACTTGCAATCGTAGGTGAGTCCGGTTCAGGTAAATCGGTAACATCAAAAACAATTATGCAGCTTAACCCCAGTCCGCCGGGACGCATTAAATCCGGAGAAATTCTTTTTGATGGGAAAGATCTAGCTAAATTAACGGATAAACAGATGCAAGATATACGAGGTAAAGACATTTCGATGATTTTCCAGGATCCGATGACATCGTTGAATCCGACAATGACAGTCGGCAAACAGATTATGGAAGGTCTAATCAAACACCAGAATATGAGTAAGCCTGAAGCAAAACAACGGGCGGTAGAATTGTTGAATCTGGTAGGTATCCCGAATCCGGAAACGCGGGTTAAACAATATCCGCACCAATTTTCCGGGGGGATGAGACAGCGGGTTGTCATTGCCATCGCATTGGCATGTAATCCGAAAGTCTTAATTGCTGATGAACCAACAACAGCACTTGACGTTACCATTCAGGCACAAATTCTTGATTTGATGAAAAACCTGCAGGCTGAAGGCGATACTTCCATTATATTAATTACCCACGACCTTGGTGTTGTGGCTAACATGGCACAGCGTGTTGCGGTTATGTATGGTGGCAAAGTAGTGGAAGTCGGAACCGTTGACGAATTATTTTACAATGCGAAACATCCGTATTCATGGGGGCTATTGTCATCCATGCCACGGTTGCATGAGAAACAGGATGACTTAATGACGATTGCGGGTACACCGCCGGATTTATCGAATCCGCCCAAAGGATGCCCGTTTGCGGCACGTTGTCCGCATGCGATGAAAGTATGCACAGAACATATGCCTGAGCATACGAAAGTAAGTGAAACACAGACGGCTGCATGCTGGCTGCTTGATGAGCGTGCACCGGAAGTGGAACCACCTGAAGCAGTTAAGGCTGCCAGTAAATAAGATTGTAAGCTTTAGCTACTATTAACTGGATGATGAAACGACGAAATAACCGGTACCAAAAAATAAATTTGGATTATATCCAAACGTATGAGGGGGTTGAAATTTGTCACATTCAAATGAAAAACTGCTGGAAATCAAAAATTTGAAAAAACACTTTAAAGTTGGCAGAAAGGCAATTTTGAAAGCTGTCGACGGCATAAGTTTTGATATATATAAAGGCGAAACATTTGGACTCGTTGGCGAGTCCGGCTGTGGTAAATCAACTGCAGGACGGACAATTTTACGATTATATGATGCAACAGAAGGTGAAGTGAACTTTGAAGGTGTCGATGTCCACGGCAAGAAGTCAAAGAAGGAACTGAAAGCATTTAACCGTAAAATGCAGATGATTTTCCAGGATCCTTATGCATCATTAAATCCTAGAATGACTGTTATGGAAATTATTGCGGAAGGCATTGATATTCATAACTTGGCAAACAGCAAAGAAGAGCGTGAAAAAAGAGTTTATGAACTGCTTGAAACAGTAGGTCTGAACCAGGAACACGCGAACCGCTATCCGCATGAATTCAGTGGCGGACAGCGTCAGCGTATTGGAGTTGCGCGCGCACTTGCGGTGGACCCGGAATTCATTATTGCTGATGAACCTATTTCGGCACTTGATGTTTCCATCCAGGCACAAGTTGTTAATCTGATGCAAAAATTGCAGAATGAACGCGGACTTACGTATTTGTTTATTGCCCATGATTTATCCATGGTGAAGCATATAAGTGACCGTGTCGGTGTTATGTACCTGGGTAATATGGCTGAAGTGGCAAGCAGTGATGACATTTACGAAGAGCCATTGCACCCATATACACAGGCATTGCTCTCAGCAATTCCGCTGCCGGATCCGCAAGTGGAACGATCCCGGGAACGGATTGTTATTGAGGGTGACGTGCCAAGTCCGATTGCACCACCAAGTGGCTGTCGTTTTCGGACAAGGTGCCCGCACGCGATGGATATTTGTGCAAAAGTTGAGCCGGAGTGGCAGGAATATAAGAAAGATCATTGGGTGGCATGCCATCTGTATAATGATAAATATAATGAAGAATATAAAGAAAGACAGTTGCAGACACAAAACTAATGTTTATATGTGTGCATATAGGAGAACCCCCCAGCTGAATGACTCAGTTGGGGGGTTCGTTTTGTTCTGGATTAAAATTAAGCTGTGTACATTTCCTCAACTTTCTTTTGTAACTCAGCATCGGCAATATATTCGTCATAACTTATTTCTTTATCGATAATGCCATTTGGTGTTATTTCAATCAGACGATTTGCGATACTCTGAATAAATTCATGGTCATGAGACGCGAACAGGATGGAGCCTTTAAACTTAACCAACCCTTTATTCAATGCGGTAATTGACTCCAAGTCCAGATGGTTTGTCGGTTCATCCAGCACTAGAACGTTTGCACCGGACAGCATCATTTTACTCAGCATGCAGCGAACCTTCTCACCACCGGACAGGACACTTGGCTTTTTCAATGCCTCTTCACCCGAGAAGAGCATACGGCCAAGAAAGCCACGCAGAAATGTTTCTGTTTCGTCTTCAGGGGAGTATTGCCGAAGCCATTCAACCAGCGTCGGCTCTCCGCCTTCAAAATATGCCGCATTATCCTTAGGGAAATAGGACTGTGATGTTGTCACACCCCATTTATATGTTCCTGCATCGGGTTCCATTTCTCCCATAATTATTTTGAACAGTGTTGTCTTAGCGATTTCGCTTTTGCCGATAAGGGCGATTTTGTCATCTTTTTTCATCGTAAAGCTGACATTATCAAGCACTTTCTCTCCACCAATTGTTTTGGTTAAACCTTCGACACGCAGCAGGTCATTACCGATTTCACGATCCGGTGTGAATGAGATATACGGATAACGGCGTGATGATGGCTTAATGTCATCTAGTGTAATGCTGTCGAGCAGCTTTTTACGTGATGTAGCCTGTTTTGACTTGGATGCATTTGCACTGAACCTCGCGATAAACGATTGCAGTTCTTTAATCTTTTCTTCCTTTTTCTTGTTTGCTTCCTGCGCCATTTTGTTTGCCAGCTGACTGGACTCATACCAGAAATCATAGTTACCGACATAGATTTCGATTTTTCCGTAGTCGACATCCGCAATGTGGGTACAGACTTTGTTCAAAAAGTGACGGTCGTGTGATACGACAATGACCGTGTTTTCAAAGTTGATCAAAAACTCTTCCAACCATTGAATGGCATGGATATCAAGACCGTTTGTCGGCTCATCCAGGAGCAGAATGTCGGGGTTACCGAACAGTGCCTGGGCAAGCAGCACTTTTACCTTTTGATCACCGGAAATTTCGGCCATTTTTTTTGAGTGCAGTGATTCATCAATACCTAAACCTTTTAAAAGGACAGCAGCATCAGACTCTGCTTCCCAGCCGTTCATTTCGGCAAACTCGCCTTCCAGTTCAGCGGCACGCATGCCGTCTTCCTCGGAAAAGTCAGGTTTCATGTAGATGGCGTCTTTTTCCTGCTTCACCTCATAGAGCCTTTCATGTCCCATCAGGACGGTTTCCAAGACTTCGTACTCCTCATAGGCAAAGTGATCCTGTTTCAAAACGGTCATCCGCTCGCCAGGGGAGAGGGAAACATTTCCTGACTGGGCTTCCACCTCACCGGAGAGGACTTTCAAAAAAGTCGATTTACCGGCACCATTGGCACCAATCAGGCCATAGCAGTTTCCGGGCGTGAATTTCAGGTTTACATCCTCAAATAACTTTTTATCTCCATAACGTAAACTAACATTATTAACAGTAATCATGTAAAACGTTCCTCCATTAAATAGTCATCATCGTTAGATTACGGGATTTAGAGTATTTCGTCAATCATGATGGTTTGGAAATGCTTGTCACTGGTTGAAACTCCCGACAATTGGCGTCACCAGAATTTTGTCGAATAAAAAAAGACTATATTTCTCAGGGAAAATATGTAACAATAAAGTTAAGGAAATATAACGTTAATTAGCTGTCATGCCATCAGAATTGCTTATAACGGAGGGGAAGTCAATGGGTGAGAAGACGATATACTTTCTCTTTACGGATACAGGTACATGCCTGTCAAAGGTAATAAATTATGTCACGAAACAATCGCTGAACCATGTTTCACTGGCTTTCGACCCGGATTTGCAGCAAGTTTACAGTTTTGGAAGAAAGAAACCGCATAATCCGTTTATTGGCGGATTTGTAAGAGAAGATATACGAAGCGACTTTTTGCGGAATGCCGCCTGTGCTGTCTATTCGTTCAATGTTTCTGAAAAAGAAGTTGCACTCATTCAAAAGCGAATCGCCGAGATTGAACTTCGGAAAACCAATTACAAATATAATTTCATCGGACTGTTTGGGATTTTGTTGCAGGTGGAGATTAACCGCAGTAATGCATTGTTCTGCTCACAATTTGTTGCCACTGTCTTACATGATGTTGAGTCATTGCGGTTTGCCAAGCCGATTTGTTTTATAACACCGGCCGATATCCGCAACCATCATGGAATGCGCTTAGTCTATAAAGGTATGCTTGGAAGCTATCAATCCTGTATCCCTGCCGAACGAAAATTAACAGCGGGTGAAAACACGTTGCCAAAACAGTCATTCCTAATTGACCTATCCAAAAAAGTAAAGAATTTTGTCATCAGATGAGAAGAACCTTGCAGATAACATTGTATAGGTTCTTTTTTAGCAGGTATGAGCGATGGGATATGCAAACTTTCTATGTAAGGGGGATACCGTAATGGAGCGGGGGAGCAATTACCGTTTATTAAATTTACGCGACATTCTATTTGAGGAAACAGATGATATGCATGAGCTTGGTATCAGCGAACTGAGCGAGAAACTCAAAGCCAGTACCGGTGATGCAGTTTTTGATACCCGGACAATTAAACGTGATCTGGAAACACTCGATGAGACAGATTTTGAGATTGTCCGCAACACAGGCAGATACGGCAAAATGTATTTCAGTCATCAGACACGGCTGTTTGAAACATACCAGCTCAGATTAATTATTGACGCAATTTTATCAGCTAAGTTTATTACAACGAATGAAAAAGAAAAACTCATTCAGAAGGTAAAAAATCTGACGAGCAGACATATTGCCAACACATTGCCTGAGCCAATTCTGTTCAGTCAGTCGGCAAACATGGACTATGAGCTGGTCAAATTGAATATCGACTGTGTGCACCGGGCAATTTCAGAGAGCAGGGTTCTGACGTATCAGTATGGGAAGTTCAACGTTAAAAAAGAGTTTGAGTATCACCGGAATGCGGAGCGGTATCATGTGGAGCCGTATGCGTTAATCTGGCAAAATGACTATTATTATTTGATCGGACGGTTTCAGGAGAATGATGAGCTGCGACATTACCGTCTTGACCGGATTCGTGATATACAGATCAGTGAGCAGTCTTTCCGGAAAAAGAAGTTTAATCTGCAGGAATATGTGGACCAGAGTTTTCATATGTTTGCAGGCGAGGAAATGTGGATGAAAATTCGATTCGATAATAGTCTGGTCAATGTGGTGCTGGACAGATTCGGGCAGGATGCGGATATCCGTGAATTGGATGATAACCATTTTGTGTTGTCCACGAAGGTGAAACTTTCGGATGGTCTGGTTAATTGGATACTTACGTGGGGGCATAAAGCAAAAGTGCTTTCCCCGGACCATCTGGTTGAACGAATGCGTCAAAAGATTGAGCAGATGTATGCAATTTATATGGAGTGATTATAAGAAGGAAAAGATAGCGACGTATTGTTTTGTCGCTATCGTGCAGAGTCCTTCTTCGGTTCAATTCCCAGCGTTTTATACGGAATTTTTATTTTAAATGCCAGATTGTTTGCTTTAAGATCAATATGTTCAACGCCGACATGGAAGTTACTTCTGATTTTCATGTCAGTGACCGCAACATAAATTTCTTCGTCTTCCGGGTTGATGGTCACCCACTTCGGTACGGGTAAATATTTTTTCATATATTCCATGATTTTCTGATTGGGCAGCTCGAGCAGCCCAATGGAAATAGACTTCTGCTTCAGGATGACATCACCGTTATCCTGCACAAGCGGTTCCAGGTGTACGGATAAAGGGACAGTGGTCGAGAATACCGGAAGCTCTCCTTGCAGATGAACATCATCATTTAATGACACTTTATAATGATGATTTGACCCCTCCAACAGCTTATCAATGTAAGCGTTCATGAGTTCATTCAAATTCTGTTTGGTGGTGCGCACAACGAATTCTGAGCTTTTCTGTGTGAATTCTTGTTCCGGATATGAATCCTCCGTATCGGAAACAGGCCAGAAAATTAATGCAATAATAGCAATGAATATCACCATGTTTAGTCCAAACAGCATAAGAAATAATCGTTTCCACCTGTTTTTCCGTTTTGTGTGTTGCGCCAATCTGTCCACCTCCTTATTCGGTTATATATTCCAGTACCCGTTTGGCTATTAGCTGGTATCCCTGGTGGTTCGGGTGAAAATTATCCGAGGCAAATAAATCCGTTTCTTTGCCTTTGAATAAATCAGCTGTTGGTATGAAAGTTGTATTCTCATATTGCCGAACAACTTTTTTGCCCGTTGAATTCCAGCTTTCTACTATCACACCGAGTTCCTCCAGACTCGGGAAATACTTGGCAAACGGATTATAAAATCCAATCAGGTAGATTTCAGCATCTGCATTATATTCCCGCATTTGATTCAATATGTTTTTAAGTCTCTCTTTATACGCAATTCGTTCCTGTTGAAAGTCTTTGAGGGTCAAATTGGTAAAGTTCTGTTTGACAACTTCCATGACATCGTTCGCGCCAATCGTAATTAAAATGATATCAGCATCTTTTAACGATTGTTTTATTTTCGGGTCATCCAGCCGGTCGTACAGTTGACTTGATGTATTTCCGCGTACGCCATAGTTATCAAATGTTACCTGCTTATCTCCACCATCATTCATAATATTTTTTAGAATGCCGACATAGCCGCCTTCTACAACGTCATCCCCGACACCCTGTGTTAATGAATCACCAATTGCAACGATATGAGATTCCTTGCTGGTAAACAGATCAACCGTTCGCTCCAATGCCTCGCCCAGGATGAGTTTCAACGACTCGGTAACTGAATTCTCTTCTTGTTCTTCTTCTGCCTTCTTTTCTTCCTGTTTTTTCGTGTTCGGTTCATTTGCTTGCTCCGAGTCTTTTTTCTGTTGTTTTTCCTCTTGCTGCGGCTGCTCGTGTGTTTCGTTAAATTGCTCTTCGGGATTTTCCCGGAACATAAAAAATAAACTGATGAAACCTATAAGCAGTATAACCAAAATAATGTAAATGTATCTTCTTTTCAACTTGCTCACACCTATGCTTCTTCTTCGTTTAGCTGTTCATGTATACACTATATCTGTACCCGATTATACAGGCAAGTATAGCAATAGGATGTTTCGATTTATTAACATTTTATGCAGAGATTGAAAAAGTGCACACGCCTATATGATAATTGGTAATGAAATTGAAAAAATCGCCTTCAGGCAGAAGACGATTTTTGCTCGTGGTCGAAATAGACAATCTTATTTTATTTAACTGATGGGGATGGGAGCGGGCCGCTTACTGAGAATTAGGCAAAAATCTTCAATCATGGCACTTGCGGTTGGAAATGAACCTGCACCGGGTCCGGTTAATGTTATATCCCCAACGATGTCTGCTTTCAGGTGGATTGCATTATCGACACCTTCGACCGCATAGAGGGGATGTTCCTTTGAGACAGCCACCGGTTCAATTGCCGCTGTCAAATTGCCTGCCTTATCGTAATTGATTGAAGCGATATGTTTGATCCGATTACCATCCTGTTGCGCTTTTTCAATGGAGTCGCCAGTTATTCCGGTGATTCCGGAATGGCTGATGTTTTCCGGGTCAGGTTGCTTATCGTAAATAAGCTCACTGAGAATCATCAATTTGTAAAAAGCATCATATCCCTCGATATCGTTCGTTGGATCTGCTTCGGCGTAACCCCATTTTTGTGCCTGTTTCAGTGCAGTGGAGAAGGAGAGCTTATTTTCCCGCATCTCAGTCAGGATATAGTTTGATGTACCGTTCAAAATTGCCTGCACCTGCTGAATCTGATTGGCCCGAAACAACTGGCTGATTGTTTGGATGATCGGAATACCACCGGCTGTTGTCGCGTCATAGCCGATTTGGACATCATTGGTTTTGGCCAGTTCCTTCAGTTCCCTGCCATGTGATGCGAACATTTCCTTGTTGGCAGTGACCACATGTTTTCCGGCTTGAATGCACTGTTTTAAATAGGTGAAAGCCGGTTCTTTCCCATTGATTGCCTCAAAAACCACATCAATTTCCGGGTTGTACAGAATATCTGAAATATCTGTTGAGATGGGCGCCTTTTCGGCAATCCTTTGGTGTTTATCCGGGTTTTCGATGACAACCGTTGTCAGCTCAACCGGTGCACCAAGCACGATTTCCAGGCGCTGCTTGTGTATATGCAGTGTTTGGTAGACTCCGCATCCGACGGTCCCAAGACCAATCAGCGCAACTTGAATCGGTTTCATCAATAAAAACTCCCTTCTTAAAAAATTTTAACGTAGCAGAAAGATTAACTGTACGAGTGGAACATCAACCGTACGGGCGAAACTTCAACCGTATGGGGAAAACATCAACCGCACAGGCGGAACATCAACCGCACAGGTGAAACATCAACCGTATGGGGAAAACATCAACCGCACAGGCGGAACATCAACCGTATGGGGAAAACATCAACCGCACGGGCGAAACATCAACCGGTTCGGAAAAAGCGGGACGGGGGCAATCTTTTTACCAAGACTTCTCCCCGTCCGCTGCATTTCCTTATGCGTTTGTCAGTACTTTATCAGATTGACCACTACGAAGTCTGGTTGCTTCTTGATAGGCATCCTTTCCGGAAATAACAGTAATTCCGGCGGCTTTGGCATTCTCCAAAGTTTGGTCACTTTCGCTCGGATTATCTGTCCAAAGAATTTTTCCTTCTTTATTAATAAACTGTTCAATCGTCTCAGGAGGCAGTGCCTGATTATTCGTTGCAACAGCATCCACATCAAATGGAATTTCCTGCAATGAGTTGTAGTTCCCATGATTGCCGACTGTAACGATCTGGAATCCTAATTTATCCAAATTATTGAACGATGTTTCGCCATAGACAGCAATGGTTTTTTTGCGAAGTCCGTTCTCCCGGTTGAATGGGGTGGACAGCAGCCAGTTAATGGCATCAGCATCCGTCGTCTCAATTGTTTTTTCAACACCGGCTGCATTTGCGATTGCCTGATCCAGGTCGGCTAACGTATCCTTAGTCGATTCAAGGCCAACTGACAGGCGGATTAATTCCTCTGTAACACCGCTTTGCTTCAGGTCTTCAGCACCCAGCTGCTGGTGTGTCGTTGATGCCGGATGAATGATCAGCGATTTAGCGTCGCCGACATTGGCAACGTGGGACCAGATAGAAATATTATCAATTACTTTGCGTCCAGCATCACGATCACCTTTAATACCAAATGTAATCACCGAACCAAATCCGATCTGAAAATATTTCTGTGCGGTCTGGTGTGATGGATGATCTTTTAAACCAGGGTAGTTGACCCATTCGACTGCAGGATGATTTTGCAGGAAGTCAGCAACTTCTGCCGCATTTTTATTATGTCGCTCCACCCGTAGATGAAGGGTTTCCAGTCCTTGCAGCAGTTGGAACGCATCCTGTGGTCCAAGACATGCACCAATATCGCGCAGCAACTGGACACGCAGTTTTGTGGCAAATGCTACAGGACCAAGATCCGCATAGCGAACGCCGTGATAGCTTTCGTCAGGCTCGGTGAACCCAGGGAATTTCCCTTTTGTCCAATCAAATCTGCCGCCGTCAATCGCCACTCCGCCTATTGTTGTACCATGGCCGCCGATCCATTTCGTTGCGGAATGAATGACAATGTCGGCCCCCCATGTTAGTGGCTTCGAAACGTAAGGTGTAGCAAACGTATTATCAATGATAACCGGAATATCATTTTCATGCGCGATTTCGGCAATCTTTTCAATGTCCAATACATTCAGGCTCGGGTTAGTGATCGTCTCACCAAAGATTGCTTTTGTTTTGGATGTTATCGAACTGCGAATCTGTTCCAGGTCCGTTCCGTCGACAAATTTTACATCGATGCCATAACGTGGGAGTGTATTGGCAAACAGATTATATGTCCCGCCGTACAAATTACTGTCGGCGATGATTTCATCTCCACTTTGGGCGATGTTTAAAATGGATAGTGTAATTGCTGCCATCCCGGATGAAGTCGCCACCGCTGCAGCACCGTCCTCAAGTAATGTAATCCGCTGTTCAAATGCATCAACGGTCGGGTTGCCGATACGGGTATAAATATTGCCTGCTTCCTTCAGTCCAAAAAGATTCTGCGCATGTTCCGTATCCCGAAACACATAGGAAGTAGTCTGATAGATTGGCACCGCGCGTGATCCTGTAGTCGGATCAGGCTGCTGTCCGCCGTGAAGCAGGTTAGTTTCCGGGTTAAAAAGTTGATAGTTTGACATGAAAAATTCCTCCTTGAATTGTATCTGGAGGAAGAGGAGAATGAAAAAGCCCTCTTCCTAAGAAGAGGGCGTTATTTACAACGATCCTCCTCTTATCTTCCAGATCGAAAATTGATCTGTAGGATTTAGCACCTTTCAAAGCAATGACTGCCTTTTAGGTTGCCGGGCTTCACAGGGCCTATCCCTCCGCCGCTCTTGATAAGAAGATATAACTAACTTTAATTAATTTAATGAATATTATATACATGTTCCGTGCCGTTCGTCAACAGATTTTTTAAAATAATTTAGATTTCTTTTTGGCGTACCGGTTTTTTATGCCGTGCCGCTCCCATGTAGATGATTAATGCCACCCAAATGAATAGGAATGAAACAAGATGTGCCTGTGTAAATGGTTCGTCATACAAAAACACGCCGAGAACAAGCATAAGAGTCGGTGCAATGTACTGTAGAAAGCCAACCATTGACAGCGGAATCCGTTTCGCCCCGGCAGCAAACAGCAGAAGCGGGATCGCCGTGGCTATACCGGCACCAAACAGTAAAGTACCATTTCTGGAGAGCATTATGTCAGGTGCAAGCGTACTGCCAGGAATAACAACCAGATAAATAAGTGCAATCGGTGTTACAATCATCGTTTCAATCGTCAGCCCGAACATTGCTCCGATATCGACCATTTTTTTCAACAGTCCATACAGCCCGAAGCTGAATGCCAATACGAGGGAGACCCATGGAAACACGCCAAAACTGATGGTGAGATTGATAACCCCGATCGCCGCCAGGATGAATGAAAGCAGCTGCCGTCTGCTTAGAGATTCATTTAAAACAATCATGCCCAGTAAAATACTGACAAGCGGATTTATGTAATAGCCAAGGCTTGCCTGAACAACATGTTCACTGTTAACCGCCCAAATAAACGTCAGCCAGTTGATGCTGATAATGACGGAAGCCGCAGAAATCCCGATCAGTTTCTTTTTGTCGTGCAGTATTTGTCTGCACTCCTTGAAAAATGGCCGCAGCTTGCCGGATACAAGCACGATGATCATCATAAAAATGAATGACCACAGAATGCGGTGTGCAAGAATTTCATCTGCCGGAACGTGCTGGACAAGTTTCCAATAGATTGGCAGAAACCCCCAAAGTGTATAGGCTGCCGCTGCATAGATAATTCCAAGTTTATTCTCCTGATCCAATTAGCAAGCCTCCTTTGTAATAGTTTTGCATGAATTGAAATTTGAAACGAGCGAACTCCCAGCTCAAACGTGCGAACCCACCCGCAAACGTGCGAAGTGAAGCCACAAACGTGCGAATTCCGGCCCAAACGTGCGAATTCCAGCACAAACGTGCGAACTCCCAGCCCAAACATGCGAACCCACCCGCAAATATGCGAACTCCAGCAGCAAACGTGCACACGCTGCGCCATTTGCTAAATAAATCAAGTTTAGATTCTTTTTTCGGTAAAAGCAATCACCGCGACTCGTAAAAATCCCGGGAAACGCTTTCAAATTGTTGTGGAATAGAATAAGATAGTAGTATATGAATATACTAGATTTTTTAAATTGGGGGATTCTGAATGACAAACGAAAATAAACATTTTGAGACGACGGTAATTCATGAAGGATACGATTCAAAAGAGATGCTTGGAAGCTTGGCAACACCGCTTTTCCAGACCTCGACATATACATTCGACACGGCTGAACAGGGGGAGCGTCGTTTTGCCGGGGAAGAAGCGGGTTATGTGTATTCCCGTCTGGGCAATCCAACCGTAAGCGTGCTTGAGGAGCGGATTGCAGCACTGGAAAACGGTGAACGCGGCCTCGCTTTTGGTTCCGGAATGGCGGCGGTATCGGCAATTCTGATTGCACTGACAAAGGCAAACGATCATGTGCTATGTTCGTCGGGACTCTACGGGTGTACATTTGGCTTATTATCCATGATGAAGGACAAGTATAATATTACGCATGATTTTTCGGAAATGCAGACGAAAGATGAAATCCGTTCATTGATCAAACCGGAAACAACATGTATTTACGTGGAGACACCCATTAACCCGACCATGAAGCTGATTGATCTTCAGATGGTAGCTGAAGTTGCCAAAGAATATGGGATTCCGGTGGTTGTCGACAATACCTTCTCATCACCATATTTGCAGCGGCCGCTTGATCTCGGTTGTGATGTTGTGCTGCACAGTGCGACGAAATACCTCGGCGGGCATGGGGATGTCGTGGCTGGCCTTGCTGTCGGTAAAAAAGACTTCCTCGATGAAGTGGCCATGACCACGCAAAAAGATATTGGCGGAATTATGGCGCCGATGGACGCCTGGCTGCTGCTGCGCGGGTTGAAAACTTTACCGCTCCGGATTGACCGTCATTGTGACAATGCGGAAAGGGTCTTTGAAAAACTGCGCAGCCATCCGAAAGTGAAGCATATTTATTATCCCGGTGATGAAAGCAACCCGGACAATGCCATCTGTAAAAAACAGATGAGACGCGGCGGCGGGCTGATTTCATTTGATGTAAAAGGAACCAAGCAGGATGCCCAACAGTTCCTTAACCATCTTAAATTCTTAAAAATCGCGGTTAGTCTGGGCGATGCAGAGACATTGATCCAGCACCCGGCCACAATGACACATGCCGTTGTGCCGGAAGATGCGCGCCTTAACATGGGTATCACCGACCAGCTCATTCGTCTTTCCGTTGGCCTCGAGCACTGGGAGGATATCTGGTCTGATCTGGAGCAGGCACTTAACAATCTTTAGGGGAGGGCTTATGTACTGAAAAGGCCAGCCTCAAAAAGTTTCATCAAGTGTTCCAACGTATTTTCAGAACGTAAATAAACACGCCTGTACAAGCTATTTGCCGGTGCAGGTGTGATTTTTTGCCAAAAATGACAGTGATCCAGCTCGATTACCAAGGGAAATTTTGTCGGGAAAGCAGGAATTTTCAAGTCGTGTGGCGTATATTAATATTACTAACTAGCAAAGGAAGTGCGCCATTTGATTATGAAACCACTCGAGCCGCCTATTTTGATGAGACAAACCGAGGCTCTCAGCAGGCGGATCCACTCCCATTATTATAGAAAGGCGGAAATATATTTTGAAATTTTGATGTGAAGGTTGAAATCGCGGATATATAGCTTAGAATCGTGAATATCGACAACAAAATCGCGGATATCCGGCATCAAATCGCGGATATCTGCCCCAAAGGGAGCCTCCTCCAAGAAAGAGTATCCGCGCTAAATCCGGTGCGGTTACTTTTTTTGGTTAAATTTCAATTACATGAATGTTATGTTCGCTGTTTGGGAATAGAAAAATTAAGGACTTCACAACACTAACGTAAAGATAAAAATTATGCTATATTATGGTTACTCTGATTGCTCGGTGAGAGGAGATCAATGAATGAGTCTTACTTCAATTTTATTGGGATTTGTGCTGGTTTCAAACATTGCCTTGGCCCTGACGATTATCTTTTTGGAACGAAAAGATCCCAGTTCAACCTGGGCATGGTTGATGGTGCTTTTATTTATTCCGATTGCCGGGTTCTTTTTGTATTTGATATTTGGAAAAAGAATCAGTTCGCAGCGGATTTTCACCTGGGATACGAAAAGCAAATTGGGGGTAAAAAAAGCTGTTCAACGGCAACTTAGGGCGATTGAGGAGAACCGGTTCTCCTATAAAAATAAAAAGCTGATTGAATTCGAGGATCTTTATTATCTTCATTTGCGTAATGACGATGCGATTTTCACCCAGGATAATGCAGTGGAAATTTATACAGACGGGAAAGAGAAGTTTGATGCCCTGATCCAGGATTTGGAACGGGCAAAAGATCACATTCATCTGCTTTATTACATAATCCGGTATGATGGGCTTGGCCAAAAAATCGCCAACGTCCTGATTAAAAAAGCGAATGAAGGGGTGGAGGTACGGGTTCTATATGATGATATGGGATCCCGCGGAATCAGCAGAAAATTTCTCCGGCGTTTAAGAAAAGCCGGGGCACATGTGGAGTCATTTTTTCCACCGAAGATACCGAAAGTCAATTTTAAAATTAATTATCGAAACCACCGCAAATTGGCAATAATTGATGGTGAGATTGGTTATATTGGCGGATTTAATATCGGTGATGAATATTTGGGGAAAAATCAGAAGTTCGGGTATTGGCGGGATACACACTTGCGTATCAAAGGAGATGCTGTCAATAACATGCAGACCCGGTTTATTCTCGACTGGAATCAGGCCTCACGGAATCATATCGGGTATGAAGACAGATTTTACAGCGGGAAGGTCAGTGGTGATGTCGGCATCCAGATTGTTTCCAGCGGACCGGACTCCGATTGGGAGCAGATCAAAAACGGGTATATTAAAATGATCATGTCGGCGAAGGAATATATTTATATTCAGACACCTTACTTTATACCGGATGAAAGCTTGAAAGACGCATTGCGGATTGCAGCGCTGTCAGGTGTCCATGTGAAACTTATGATTCCGAACAAACCGGATCATCCGTTTGTCTACTGGGCAACATTATCGTATACAGGTGATTTGCTTAACGCAGGTGCAGAAGTGTATATTTATCAAAATGGTTTCCTGCATGCCAAGACAATTATCGTCGACGGAAAAATTGCATCCGTCGGGACGGCCAATATTGATGTGCGAAGCTTCCGTCTCAATTTTGAAGTTAATGCATTTCTCTATGACAAAGGGCTCGCATCACGTCTTGTTGATGCTTTTAACGATGATTTGGAATTGTCCACAGTTATAACAAAAAAGCTTTATGAAAAACGGTCAATCGGAATTAGGTTTAAGGAGTCCATTTCCCGATTGCTGTCACCAATTTTGTAATTACGATATTAGGAGGAATTTTAAATGGAACATAAACCTTGCAGTCAATCTTTAGCAGTAAAAACTTCACATGTGCTGCCGCCCGACACGAATGCACACGGCACGCTATTTGGAGGGAAACTAATGGCCCATATTGACGATGTAGCGGCAATTGCTGCCGGTCGTCATGCCAGAAAGCCCGTCGTAACTGCATCGACGGATTCGGTGGATTTCCTGGCGCCGGTCAAAGAAGGTGATGCGGTATGTGTTGAGGCATTTGTGACGTGGACACATAATACGTCGATGGAGGTTTTTGTCAAAGCGGTAACTGAGAACATCCGGTCGGGGAATCGGAAAGTGTGTACGACTGCCTTCACAACATTTGTTGCGGTTGATGATAATGGTCGTCCATCAGAAGTTGCGACCGTTTACCCGGAAACTGATGACGAGAAAAAACTGCATGCATCTGCACCAAGACGTGCCGAGCTCCGTCAGGAAAGAAGAAAAGAATCCAAAGATCTCGCAGCAACTTTTGGCACTGATTTCCCATGGAACAGGGGAGTATAATTTTCCCATTGCCGATAAAGAAATAGATTGAGTATAATGTTAAAAGAGGCCAACTGTTGGCTTCTTTTGTTTTTATGAGAAAAATTAAGGGTATACCTTTCTACATGTATTTTTAACAACTTGAGGGGAGAACAGAAATCATGGAGTTTTTGGAAAAAATTATCGGCGCAGCAAACGAGGTCATGTGGACTTACGTCTTAATTGCTGTATTAATCGGACTTGGAATATGGTTTACAATTAAAACCGGATTCGTCCAGTTCCGGTTGCTTCCGGAGATGTTCCGCGTATTATTTGATAAGCGAACGGTAAGTGCTTCCGGCAAGAAAGGAACATCATCCTTTCAGGCGTTTGCCATCAGTGCCGCATCACGAGTCGGAACAGGTAACCTGGCTGGCGTTGCATCTGCAGTCGCTCTCGGTGGCCCGGGTGCAGTGTTCTGGATGTGGATCATTGCATTGCTCGGATCTGCAACAGCCTTCGTGGAAAGTACATTGGCACAGGTTTATAAAATACCGGAAGAAAATCAGTATCGCGGCGGACCGGCGTATTACATTGAAAAAGGGTTGAACAAGCGCTGGCTGGGAGTTGTGTTTGCCATTACGATTACATTTACATATGGTCTTGTGTTCAACTCTGTGCAGTCCAATACAATAAGTCTGGCTTTTAACGGCCAGTTTGATGTTGGCAAAAATATGATGGCGATTGTGCTGGTGGTTCTAACTGCCATTGTCATTTTCGGCGGATTGAAAAGTATCGCAAATGTCGCACAGATTATTGTACCGGTCATGGCGATTTTGTATATTATTCTTGCATTTTTTGTCCTGATTATGAATATAACCGCCGTCCCGGATATAATCGCATACATCTTCAGCAATGCCTTCGGGTTCCGTGAAGTAGCAGGTGGTGGATTTGGTGCTGCTATCCTGATGGGAACCAAACGTGGGCTGTTTTCCAATGAAGCCGGTATGGGTAGTGCACCGAACGCCGCAGCAACCGCGGAAGTGTCCCACCCGGCCAAACAAGGGCTGATTCAGTCACTTGGTGTATTTTTTGATACGATCTTAATCTGTAGTGCGACTGGATTTATTATTATTGCTGCCGGCGGGTTTGAAGGAAGTGAGGCAGATGGGATTCAGCTGACCCAAAATGCATTTGAACAGCATCTGGGGGACGCTGCATCCATCTTTATTGCAGTTGCCATCTTCTTCTTTGCCTACAGTTCGATTTTGGGCAACTATTATTATGGTGAAAATAATATCGGCTACATTAAAAACAGTAAAGTCGGCTTGTTCATTTACCGGATTGCTGTCCTGGCCATGGTCGTGTTCGGTGCTGTTGCAACGTTTGACCTTGTCTGGGCACTGGCTGATTTATCGATGGGAATCATGGCACTGATTAACTTGTACGCCATAACCAAACTGTACAAAGTTGCGGGTAGTGTATTGAAGGATTACATGAAACAGCGCAAAGAAGGCAAGGATCCCGTCTTTTACCGGGATACGCTCGATGACCCGACTGGTGTTGAGTATTGGGGCCGTGATCAGACGGGTGAAACAGAATAAGCTATGATTGGCTGTTAACTGCCTGTTTCTGACTGGAACGGGCAGTTAGTTTTTATGTATCCATTCAGTATAGTCCTGCTGTGAAATGTGTTCGGATCAAAAGTAAGGGGGAATGTTAGAAGATCACGAGAAGTTGTTACAAGTTTAACAGGTGATGTCAGAAGTTGGCGGGTAAGTGTAAGAAGTTCACAATTCAAGTGTAAGAAGTTCACAATTGCATTCGCCCAAAGGAAATGGCAGCTATTTAAAGTTCTTGCATTTCATTTAGAAAACGCTTACAATATAAAGTGAGAAAATTAATACTTTTGAGGTGCAGGTATGTGCAAACATCGGAAAAACAAGCATATTGCCACCAATAATGGATATTCAGGAGGCATGGTTCAGCGACCATAGCCTCCTTTTACTTTGCCTGCTTTATTATAGTAAAGCGGTAATATGGAGGTGGAGCATGGTTATTTTAACAGGGGAAACGTTAACGATGGAGGAGGTTCGTCGTGTCGTTTTTGATGAGGAGCCGGTTTCTTTAGCCGGTTCATCAAGGGAAAAAATTATCAGCAGCAGAAAAACGGTTGAAACAATGCTGGTCGACAAGCAGACGATGTACGGCATTAATACAGGTTTTGGTAAGTTTAGTGATGTCGTTATTGAAGATGATGACTTGGAGGATTTGCAGCTGAATTTAATTTATTCCCATGCGTGTGGAGTGGGAGAGCCTTTTTCTGAAAAAATAAGCAGAGCAATGCTGCTGCTCCGAGCAAATGCGCTCATTCAGGGCTGCTCCGGGGTGCGGATTGAACTGGTGGAGCAGCTTCTGCATTTTTTAAACGAAAAAATTCATCCCGTCGTACCGCAGCAGGGATCACTTGGTGCAAGCGGTGACCTTGCGCCATTGTCCCATCTGGCATTGGCACTGCTTGGTGAAGGGGAAGTTTTCTGCAATGGAAAACGGGCAATAACCGGAGCGGTACTGCAAAACGCCGGGTTAACACCGCTTACACTGAAAGCAAAAGAAGGGCTGGCGCTGATTAACGGAACACAGGCGATGACCGCGGTTGGTGTCATTACGTATCTGGAAATGGAAAAGCTCCTGCGTCAGAACGAGCAGGTGGCGGCTATGACATTGGAAGGGCTGCACGGAATTATTGATGCATTTGATGAAGATCTGCACCGGGTTCGCGGACATCAGGAACAGATGGATGTTGCGACGCGATTTCGCCAAATGCTTCATGACAGCCGCCTGATAACGAGACAAGGGGAATTGCGCGTACAGGATGCGTATTCACTGCGCTGTATTCCGCAGGTGCTTGGTGCCTCCTGGCAAACATTTCACTATGCAAAGGAAAAGTTGGAAGTGGAAATGAATGCGGTAACCGATAATCCGCTCATTTTTTCCGAAAAAAACAAAGTTATTTCAGGCGGGAATTTTCATGGACAACCGATAGCGTTTGCGATGGACTTTTTAAAGTTGGGGATTGCCGAGACAGCTAATATTGCCGAACGCCGGATTGAGCGGTTGGTCAATCCGCAGCTGAATGATCTCCCGCCATTTCTCAGTCCGAACCCGGGGCTCGAGTCCGGGGTGATGATTATGCAGTACAGTGCCGCATCACTTGTTTCGGAAAATAAAACATTGGCACATCCGGCCAGTGTCGATTCTATTCCGTCATCAGCCAATCAGGAGGACCATGTCAGTATGGGGACGATTGCAGCTCGGCATGCGCTTGCAATGCTGCAAAATACACGCAATGTAGTGGCAATTGAACTGATCTGCGCGATGCAGGCGGTTGAATTTCGTGGTGTTGACAAAATGGCTGCGGCAACACGTGAATTTTACGAAAAGGCTCGCAGCATTGTACCCAGCATTACAAAGGATCGGGTTTTTTCGACTGATATTGAAAAAATGGCAAACTGGCTGAAAGGTTACAAGGAAGACAGCATAATTCAACAAGGGGGCGTTTTGCATGAGTAACGTGATGGAGAAGAAAGGGATCGAATTCAAATTTTAAGGCTGGTAGCATGAAGCTGAATTAATATTGGTGGAAAATCAGCTGGCAAGCAGGAATAGCATAAAAAGAAAGGACCCGCCAACGCCAGGTCCCTTCTATGCTTTGCTTTTTTCAATGTCTTTGGCAGTTATCCAATCGTCGGCCCAATTTTGAATTTCCTCAATAACCGGCTTTAGTGACATGCCTTTATCTGTTAACGAATATTCAATCCGAACAGGGAATTCAGAGTATATGTTACGTTCAACAATGTTTTCTTTTTCAAGCATTTTCAATCGATCAGAGAGAAGTCTTCCGCTGATGGGCAAATCAGCTTCCATTTCGGAAAAGCGCTTTGCACCATGTAGCAGTTCAAACAAAATAAGACCAACCCAGCGTTTGCTGATAATTTCCATTGCATTTTCAAAACGCGGACATAAATTTTCCATCATCTTACTCACCCCTCTGACAATATAATTTACTTACAAAAAGTAACCTGATTATATCTTAACACATTTCGGGGAAAGCGTAAATTGTTTTAAGTATTTTTACCCATTAACCGGTCAGAAATACGGTTACAGGGGAAAGATGACAGGATATTCGGGCATTTAATACGCGGTGGTGAAGTGGCAAAAACCTCCACTGATAGATACAACTTATTATTTGGTATTTTCTCAATCCTATGAAATAATATCGTTAGTGAAAACGAATGTAAATATAATTTGGAGGTAGAAGTATGGTAAATCAACATGTAAAGGAAAAGTATGCTGACTTAGCACTAAAAACCGGGGTTAATTTACAAAAGAATCAGGCACTCATGATTAACGCACCGATTGAAGGTGCGGATTTTACGAAAATGGTAGCCCGCAAAGCGTATGAATTGGGGGCGAAAGATGTACATATTAATTGGGTTGATGATGAATTAACTTTGTTGAAATTCGAAAATGCACCTGATGAAGTCATTGCTGATTTTCCGGAGTGGAAAGTGAAATTGCATGATATGTATGCAGAAGATGGTGCTGCAGTATTATCAATCCGCTCGACGAACCCGGACCTTTTAAAAGACATTGATTCCTCACGGGTTGCTAAAGCGAATAAAGCAGCTGCACAAGCAATGACCAATTTTCGCCAGTATACGATGAACGATCGGATTCCATGGTCTATCATTTCCATCCCAACCGGTGACTGGGCACAAAAGATTTTCCCTGAAAAATCACAAGAAGATGCCATCGAAAGTTTGTGGGATGCAATTGTAAAAATTGTCCGTGTTGATCAGGAGAACCCTGTTGCTGCATGGGACGCACATAATGAAACATTGAAAACTGCGCGGGAAATATTAAATAAGAAAAACTACAAAAAACTTATTTATAAAGCGCCGGGCACAGACCTTGAACTGGAGCTTCCGGAAGGCCATATCTGGAAAGGCGGCTCAGCTGAAACGGAGAAAGGAACCACCTTTAATCCGAATATGCCAACCGAAGAAGTATTTTCCCTGCCGCATAAATATGGTGTAAATGGAACGGTGTCAAGCACCAAACCGCTTAATTACGGCGGCAGCCTGATTGATAACTTCAGCCTGACATTTAAGGATGGCAAAGTCGTTGACTATAAAGCGGAGCAGGGGGAGGACACATTGAAACATCTCCTGGATACCGATGAGGGTGCACGCCGCCTTGGTGAAGTGGCACTTGTACCGCATGAATCACCGGTTTCACAGTCCGGTCTGATTTTTTACAACACACTGTTCGATGAAAATGCTTCATGCCATATTGCGCTTGGCAAAGCATACCCGACCAATCTGGAGGACGGCGCTTCCATGAATGACGCAGAGCTTGATAAACATGGTGTGAACGACAGCCTGACCCACGTTGACTTCATGATCGGCTCTGAGAACCTTGATATCGATGGTGTCCTGGAAGACGGCAGCACCGAACCGGTATTCCGTAATGGTACATGGGCATTGAATATAAAAGGGGAATAGAAATAAAAAAGAGGGAATCCTGCTTGTAATTTGGAGCCGGGGATTCCCTTTTTTATTACCTGAATTAAGTGCACGCTACATAATCCCATTCTTCACTAGGACAGCTTTGATTGTCGTGTAATCAAATTTATCATGCAGTGCTTCCTTCAGCGGTTTGAGTTTCTGCTCATCAATTGACTTTCTGGCTTCCAGAACAGCCGCTTCTTCCGTCTCCGTGAAAAAAATATTCCATGCGATTGGGTAGCCATCCTTATACGCTTTAAAGATATGCCCTTCAATTGTCTGTGGCGAGTATTCCCGGATTGTCGCAATATCCTTGATTGATTTGCCCGATTGGAACATCGTATAACTGATGACATGGCTCGGGCGGTCATCCGTCTGCTTCTTTTCCCGCCGTGGTGCCACTGTGGAATCCGTTATCCGAACGGCCCGGTTCGCATCAGGATTGTCAGTCCGCCATTTTTGAATGATCTCCAAAAACTCCTGACCGTACTGTTCAAACTTTCGCTCGCCAACTCCCTTAATCGTCAGCATATCTTCCTCTGTTTCCGGAAAATAACGGCTCAGTTCTTTCAGGGTGGCATCGGAGAACAGGACATATGGCGGAACATTCCGCTCATCGGCCATCTCCTTCCGCCGCTTCCGTAATGCAGCAAACAAATCCTCGCGGTAATCCGCTTCGCCATGGGAAGGAATTGGTGCAGTGTACATCCACACCGTCCGCTCCCCTTTCAGGACTTCAACTGAATTATGGTTCAATTTTAGCGTCGGGAATTTTCCTTCTTCAGTTGCCAGCAGCTGCTCGGCGATTAAAAAATGAATCCATTCGGTCAGTTCTTTTTCAGTGTATGCGGACAACAGTCCATAGGTGGAAATTTTATTTAAACGGAAATCAGTAATTTTCCTGTCCCTGGAGCCTTTCAAAACTTTCGCTGTCATCCCAACACCAAAACGTTCGCCCATCCGTTTGACACACGACAAAATCATCTGGGCCTCCTCCGTTAAATCGACACGTTCCTGCCGGTGCAGACAATTGCTGCAGCGTCCGCACGTGTTGCTGCCTGTCGGATTGTCATTGAAATAATCAAGAATAAATGTAGTTAAGCAGCTGTGTGTATGGCAATAATTGATCATTGCCTGCAATTTCCGGTATTCTCCTTGTTTTGCTTCATCATCCATGAGTGATTGCTCGATTAAAAATTTCTGCAGTTGAATGTCCTGTGGCGAGAAGAGCAAAATACAGTCACTGTGCTCGCCATCCCGACCTGCTCTGCCTGCTTCCTGATAATACGATTCTATGGTCATCGGCATCGCGTAGTGAATGACAAACCGCACATTCGACTTATCGATACCCATTCCAAACGCATTCGTTGCAATCATAACGGTTGTTTCATCGTGAATAAATGCGGCCTGTGCTTGTTTACGCTCAATCTCGCTCAGCCCGGCATGATATTTTGCCACGGAAATGCCGCGCTTCGACAAGAGGTCATATAAAGAATCTGTCTGTTTCCTTGTTGCAGTGTAAATGATTCCTGATTCCCCTGGGTGTTCACTCAAAAAAGAACGCACATAGGTGGATTTATCTTTTCCTTTTACAATGTGGAATGCCAGGTTTTCCCGCTCAAAGCCGGTATTTACAACGCGGTCATTTCCAATCTGCAACAACGCGCAAATATCAGAAATGACTTCTCCTGTAGCTGTTGCAGTCAGAGCCATAAGAACTGGGAGATTCGGCAGTTTTTTTAGATTGGGTACAATCGAGCGGTAACTCGGCCTGAAATCATGCCCCCACTGTGAAATACAATGCGCCTCATCAAAGGCGATTAAGGAAAGGTTAACCTGCCTGATGGCATTTATAAAAATTGGTGACTCAAAACGCTCCGGGGCAACGTAAACAAATTTATATCTGCCAGCTGCCATGTCGTCAAGACGCGTCTGTTGTTCACCGGCGGACAGTGAACTGTTTATGTAAGTAGCATGAATGCCCAGCGACTTTAGTGCATCGACTTGATCTTTCATCAATGATATTAACGGGGAAATAATGACTGCTGTACCATCCAGTGTCAAACCCGGAATCTGATAGCAGAGGGATTTCCCGCCGCCCGTTGGCATAACAGAAAGGGTGTTTGCACCTTGAATGACATTGTCAATTGTCTGCTTCTGACCCGGCCGGAACGTTTCATAACCAAAATAGGTTTGCAGTATTTGTTCTTCTTGCGCAATCATCATATCGATTCTCCTTACCAACCCATCCTAACTTATTGTGGGGAATGGCTGTTTAATAGTTTTGGTTTTAATTCAGGGAGTGTTTTTAATAGAGAAATAAGCACAATTTCTACTGAAGAATAGCTGGAATGGATAAGCGAAGTTGCAGATATATGGTAAAAAAGACAAGGGGATATTACCATTGTTAATTTCTATTTTATCTGATTCAAGTAGAAAAACAAAGAGATTTTTATACGGAAAGTGTATGTTTAAAACAAAAACGAGCTTTTAAAGAATAATCACGCCATCAGAGCTGGAAACGGTCCTATTACACCTATAAAAAAGGGGCTGGGACAAAACAAATATGCGTATAAGAAAAGACGAACGATACTCTATTTTAGCGGAGGAAATATGCGTAGACTCCTGCGGGGGGACAGGCCTAGATGAGACTCTGAGTGCAAAGCACGAAGAGGCTCAACAGCCGCCCGCGGTAAAGAAGACACAGCGAAAGTGATTTTCTTGAGCTGATGTCGCACTTATGCTCGAAAGTGAAAGCGAAGTATATTTCCGGAGCGGCTAAATTCCTCAATTAAGTTAATTCGTATTTTCCTTTGATAAAACACTTTTGTCCCAGCCCCTTAACTGGTATAAGCAGGCTCCGGTTTCCCTTTGAACATGTAACCGATCAAGCCACCGATTAAAGCCGGAATAATCCAGCCAAGTCCAATCGAGAAAAACGGTAAATATTCCAGCGTATCCGTAACTGCAGGCATTTTTAATCCGAAAGCGGTAAGTCCGTCATAAAACGAAATAATGGCTGTGAAGAGGATCGCACCGCGGAAAACGGAACGCGCACCGCCGAACAGCCGCTGCATAAAGGTAAGCAGAATCAGCACGATAGCGATTGGATAAATAAATACCAGCACTGGAACCGATACTTTAATAATTGTGTTCAGTCCCTGATTGGCAATCAGGTAGCTGACAACTGTAACCAGTGTAATAACCCATTTGTACGATAACGGTGAAATTTTTGCGAAAAACTGTCCGCATGCCACAATCAGGCCGACACAAGTCGTGAAGCATGCCAGCGATACAATAACCCCAAGCAGAAGCGCTCCAAACGTTCCGAACATGACATCAGCCGCTCCGGATAAAATCTCACCACCGTTCGCGAAGTTCCCTGTTCCAGCCATTTTTGCGCCAATCCAGCCGATGGAGGAGTATACGGTAATCAAACCAATTCCGGTAATAGCTCCTGCCTTTAGTGTTGATTTCACAAGTTCCTGCTTTGACTGGATGCCGCGGTCTTTAAACGCATTTACTACAATAATGCCAAAGGCCAGAGCTGCAATTGCATCCATTGTTAAATATCCTTCAACGAAGCCGGTGAAAAAAGGTGCTGAAGTATATTTTTCAGATGGTTCCGTTAAAGGGTTGTCCAGCAAAAAGAAACCGCCAACAATTAATCCGATAATGGATAGCAATAAGATCGGTGTCAAATACTGGCCGATCCGGTCAACCATTTTGGATGGGTTTAGGCTGACAATAAAAACAAGAATAAAAAATACCGTCGTGAAGATAAACAGCATAAGTGAAGAGGTTCCACTCATGAACGGCTCCATACTCATTTCATATGCTACCGTTGCAGCGCGAGGTACACCAAAAAACGGCCCGATGGCCAGATAAACTGCTGATGTAAATATGAGTCCAAACAAAGGGTGTACCTTGTCAGCAAGTTCCCGGGCGTCATTATTTACGTATGAAATAGCTGTCACCGCAAGAATCGGCAGGCCGACCCCTGTAATGACAAAGCCGGCAATCGCAGCCCAATATGATGTGCCTGCTTCCATTCCCAAAGTTGGCGGGTAAATCAGATTACCCGCACCAAAAAATAATGCAAATAACATAAAGCCGATAATAAAGGTGTTTTTATTCATGCTGCTTCGATCCTTTCCTGTTAATGAGGTTATTTGTCACCTGTCAACGTTTAACGGGTGACAGTACCCGCCAAAATGATGTCGAATAATCTTATTAAAAAACAAAATAGTTTGACAATTTTGTGATAAAAATTTCTAAAATGTCGCAAAGCAGAGTACATTTTAACAAGTTGCATAATTAAAAGTCAATAAGTTTTTCATGTGTATTTTCGACATTTTGGTGAAAATATAACAATAATGGCCTGCCTTCATGAAATAAAATTGTTTACATTACAAATCTCCACCTTTAAAATAACCTTATGTTATGAACCCGAATGCCAAATCATTTTAGGGGGTTGTGTATGGTTCCATCTCTTTTGTTTGAAGTAATGCTGATAGGTCTTTTAGGGGTTGGTTCACAGTGGCTTGCATGGCGTTATCGTATTCCTGCCATTGTTTTAATGTCTGTCTCCGGACTGATTGTAGGTCCGATACTGGGAATCATGAATCCTGAGGAAGACTTTGGCTCTTTATATAGTCCTATTATTTCCGTTGCAGTAGCCATTATTCTGTTTGAAGGAAGTTTGAACTTAAGCTTTAAAGAACTAAAGGGACTTGGAAAGCCGGTGGTCCGGATTTCAACCATTGGCGCTTTCATTGCCTGGATTTTAGGCTCGTTTACCGCACATTATATTGCAGGGCTTTCCTGGACGGTTGCCTTTGTAATAGGTGGTCTCTTCATCGTTACCGGTCCAACGGTTATCCTGCCTTTGCTCCGTCAGTCAAAATTAAAGGCAACACCTGCAAAACTGCTGAAATGGGAAGGCATTATTGTTGATCCCATCGGTGCATTGCTTGCGGTTTTCGCCTTTGAAATTATTGCGTTTATTACCGCGACTGATCCGAACGTTTCATCACTGATCTTATTCTTTGCTGCTTCCATCTTTGCTGTTATTTTGGGCTGGGCATGTGGACGTGGGGTAGGCTGGATGTTTGAAACCGGTCATATTCCGGAATTTCTGAAGTCACCCGCCGTATTCATTGTCGTCATTTTTGCATTTACGCTGGCAGATGAAATAGAGCATGAGACAGGGCTTCTGGCTGTAACTGCGATGGGTATGACCCTTGCAAATCTTGGCATAAGCTCTGTTGCCGACATGCGCCATTTTAAGGAAAATATATCGATACTGCTTATTTCTGCTATTTATGTAATGCTCACAGCTTCATTGCAAATGGACGTATTGCTGAAAATTTTCGACCCGAACATCATCGGATACGTTATATTGATGATGATTGTTGTCCGGCCATTATCGATATTCCTGTCAACATGGGGCACGACACTGTCATTGAATGAAAAGCTGCTGGTTGGCTGGATTGCGCCACGGGGTATTGTGGCACTGACTGTTTCCGGTTATTTTGCATCAATATTGTTAGAAGCTGGTTATGAAGATGCATCTATCATTACGGCACTAACATTCGGGTTGGTATTTTTCACCGTCTGTGCGCACGGATTTACGATCGGACCACTGTCGAAAAAGCTGCATCTTTCACTTGAAGGAAGACCGGGAACGCTTATTGTCGGAAGCAATAAGTTTACGGTAAATCTTGCTAAAACACTGACCAAATCAAGAAATCCGGTGCTGATTGTCGATTCATCATGGGAGCGGCTGCGTTTGGCGCGGGAAGCGGGGATCCCGTTCTACCACGGAGAAATGATGTCTGAACAGACAGAATACCACCTGGACACCAATCCATACGAATATTTGGTGGCTGCCATGGATTTTCATTCCTACAACGCACTTGTATGTACGACATTCATGCCGGAATACGGACGAACCAATGTATTTAAAGTCAGCCCATATAATATGGTTGATGGCGGTGTGAATAGTTCCGTTGATCGTGTTGGCGGGAGAATTCTGTTCAGGGAAAATGTGGCCATGGAAGATCTGATCAATAAAATAGCCAAACATTATGTGTTCCGTCAGACGACATTGACAGATCAATACGGCTATAAGAAGTATCTGAATGAAAAGGATGAGGAAGCAGTCATGTTGTATGCACTGAAACCATCCGGGAAAATTAAATTTTACACAGAAGAAATGCGGGTATCGCCAGAATCTGGCGATACGATTGTCAGTCTGACGCCACCAAAAAAAGAAATTAAAAAAATTAAGAAACGTCTTGAAAACCAACGGAATAATGGAAACGGAAATAGTAGCGGGAACGGAAATAATGAAAACAGTGAAGGTTAATCATTAGAAAACTTGGTTGTCACCAAGCCTTTGGGTGACAGCCTTAGTTGCACTTATGCAGTAAGAAAGGATTTTATACTTTCTTAACTGCTAAAAACAAGGCTGCCTCATATTTAAGGCAGCCTTGTTTTTATCATATGGATTTTATTTTTTCAACTGATCCAACTGCTGATTAAGTTCTTTCATCCGTGTCTCCATTTCAATCAGCTGCTGTTCTCCTTTGGATGTATTGACACCGAACGATGTTGCCTTTTCCAAGTCACCTTGTATACGAATATAATCTGATTTAAGATCCATCAGTTCTTCTTCTATTTCTTTTTTCGTCATTTCCATCACTCCCACTCCCAGTTTAGCGGAAATAAACGGTTTTTACAAAAACATTTTTAACTTTTGGTTGCTCAATCCTGAGATATATAGTAAGATTATAGAAATTTTCAGGACGGGGGAATCGATCCATGAAAATCAAACTTGAGCTGGCGGTCGATTATTATATACAACAGGTCGAGCCGTTGTTGTTAAAAAAAGAAGCTTGCAATAACTTGATGCTCGGTATTTTGGGACGTATTAAGGAAACCCCGGATGCCTATGAAAATGGTTACTGCCTTGGGATTGTTGAACAGGAGAATGAAGCGGTATTTGCCTTTATGCAGACTCCTCCGAATAACTGGATTCTTGCTGCAGTTGACCGTGTTCCGGACGATGTGATTCAAAAGGTGGCATTGTTTATATTCAACAAGCGGACTGCTGTCCCTGGTGTGCTTGGGCCGATTGAGGAAGCAGAAATGTTTAAAAGCGAATGGGAGCGTCTTTCGAATGTTGGTTCGTCCATCCACGTGAAACAGTTAATCTACCGGCTTGATGATGTTAACCCACTGCCAGAGGTTGAAGGTGAGTTGAGGCACGCAACACAATATGACTGTGAATTGGTTAAAAATTGGCTCGTTCAATTCGGTGTGGAAGCGAATGAGCCGGTCTCAAATGAATATGCTGTACAATTGGCAAGCAGTTTTATCGGGAGATCCTCATTGTATTTGTGGGAAGTGGATGGTGTACCTGTTTCCATGGCAAATCAGTCCAGGAAAACAAGAAACGGTTCGACCATCAATGCCGTTTTTACCCCGGATGAATATAAAAGGAATGGGTTTGCAACTGCCACAGTAGCAACTCTCTCATCAAAATTGCTTGCAGAAGGATCCGGGTTTTGCAGTTTGTACACTGATCTGGATAATCCGGACTCCAACAGCATTTACAGGAAAATCGGCTACTATGAAGTAGGCAAATCGATTGTATATGAATTTAAGGCGTAGCAGCATACTCACGCTGCTGCGCCTTGTTGTTTCATTTAAAGCATTCTGCAACTAATTTTTTGAAGCAGGCATTATATCAGCACATCATCTCCATTTTTCTTGGAATACGTCTCATAAAAATGGACTATAATTGTTTTGACAATGGCGTAGAATGGGACTGCAAACAGAATGCCGAGAAATCCTGCGATACTGCCTGCTGCGAGAATTAGTGTTATAACAGTAAGCGGATGGAGCCTCAGCGCGCGTCCCATGACGTTTGGCGATACAAGGTTTCCCTCCAGCTGCTGGGCAACCAGCATGATGATGCCTATCCAAACCACCATGATCGGATCCTGAAACACCCCAACAATTAATGCTGGAATAACCGCGAGAAATGGTCCAATAAACGGGATGACATTTACAAGCATCGCAAACAACGCCAGTGTCATGGCATACTCCAAGTCAATAATCGTGTAACCGATGTACAGAAGAACACCAATGCAAAGGCTGACAATCAGCTGCCCCTGTATGTAGGAGGTTAATGTTTCATCGATTTTATGCAGCAATTTCCGGAAATTAGCTGCTTTCTTTTCTTCAAATATTTGCGTAACAAACGGGACGAATTTGTCTCCGTCTTTCAGCATGAAAAACAGGAAGAACGGAATCAGGACAATCGCAAAGACAAAACTGATCAGCTCTCCGACAAATCCAAACAGAAATGACATGGCAGATTCTATGTATGTCTGCAAATTGGACGTTATATTATTGATGGTTTTATTGACCTCTTCCGGAATATTTTCCTGGTTCGCCTGCCAGTACATGATAAGCTCCTGAACACCGTCAACCATTTCAGGAATGCTTTCAACTAATTTGGACACCTGTTTTTGGGCAATTGGAGCAATATATGTAACTGCTAAATATCCAAATAAAATAAGCAGTAAAAATACAATAATAATGGAAATAATCCGGTTAATTTTGTATTTTTCCAAAAGATGCATAACTGGCCGGGTTAAATAATAAAGGACACCCGCTCCAATAATTGGGATTGCGACCGCACCTACATATTTAAAAATCGGATCAAAGATAAAATCAGTTGCTGAAATCAGCAGTATCAGTAAAAAAATCAGTATAAAGGTAACGAGTGTCTGAAACCACCGTTTATGCTGCACCATTATCACAACTTTCTTTTTGTTTATTAATCTCTATTTTAACCGTTTGTGACTTGAATAGAAAGTATGCTTTTTTATAATTTAGATAAAAACGGCAAAAATGGCTTGTCCATAGTATAAATAAAAAAAGTATGCTAGAATTTGAGCATATAAACCGTTATCGCATAGAGGGGGAACTTGGAATTGGGTAATTGGGAAGAAGTTTATGAGAAATGGTCATCCTTTCAGAATCTTGATGCATCATTGAAAAAGGAACTGGATAATTTGACGGGCAATAAACAGGCATTGGAGGATGCCTTTTATAAAGAGCTGACATTCGGCACTGGCGGTCTGCGGGGAGTAATGGGACCGGGGATCAACCGGATGAATATTTATACCGTTCGCAAAGCGGTCAATGGGCTTGCACAATACTTGAAAGAAAACACTGTGAACGTTTACGACCGCGGTGTGGCAATATCGTATGATTCAAGATACATGTCACTGGAGTTTGCGGTTGAGACGGCAAAAGTGCTCGGAGCATATGGGATCCGGTCATATGTTTTTGATGTGCTGCACCCGACGCCGGCATTATCATTTGCTGTAAGAAACCTTGGAACGGCTGCCGGAGTTATGATCACTGCAAGTCATAACCCGCCGGAGTATAACGGGTTTAAAGTTTATAATGAAGATGGCGGACAGATCACTCCGTCCGAGGCAGATAAAATTATCGCATTTATACAGCAGACTGAAAATGAACTGACTGTTCCGTTTTTGGAGAAAAGTGAGCTGGAAAGAAAGGAACTGCTTAACTGGATTGGCGAGGAAATTGACAATGCATATCTGGAGGAGCTTGCGCAGATTTCCAGGCTGGATGATAATGAAATTCAACATGAAAAAGACCTGCCAATCGTATTCACGCCATTGCATGGAACCGCGCTTGAGCTGGTGACGAAAGGGTTGAAGCAGCTGAACTTCACCAATGTTGATGTCGTAAAGGAACAGGCAGCTCCTGACCCTGAATTTTCAACGGTAGACTCGCCAAACCCGGAAGAACATCAGGCATTTACAATGGCAATTGAGGAAGGGAAAAAATCAGAAGCTGACATTTTGATTGGCACCGATCCGGATGCTGACAGGCTTGGTGTTTCGGCTAAAGATGGCACCGGTGCATACAAGGTGCTGACCGGTAATCAGCTTGGATCATTGCTGCTGGATTACATACTTTCACATAGTGACTATAAGATACTGGCAAACGGACGAATGATTAAAACGATTGTTACGTCAGAATTGGGCCGGAAAATTGCCGCATCGTATGGTGTTGAAACGATTGATACACTGACAGGTTTTAAATTTATCGGGGAGAAAATCCGTCAGTTTGATGCAACCGGCGAGACGTTTGTTTTCGGTTATGAGGAAAGCTACGGTTATTTAATCAGCAGTTTTTCCCGTGATAAAGATGCTGTCCAGGCAGCCGTTCTCGCCTGTGAAATGGCGTATTACTGGAAACAACAGGGCAAATCACTGCATGATGCATTGCGGGACCTGTTTGAAAAGCACGGATATTACCAGGAGGGCATGTCATCCTTAACGTTAAAAGGAAAAGAAGGCTCTGAAAAGATTGCTGCCATTATGGAAAACATCCGTAAAGAGCCACTGACAGAAATAGCGGGGCTGCAAGTGCTGGCAGTGGAAGATTACCTGTCAGGCGAACGAACTTTTCCTGAAAAAGGGTCTGCGGAAAAAATTAACCTTCCAAATGAAAATGTTGTAAAATATAAGCTTGAAAGAGACTGCTGGGTATGTCTCCGCCCGTCCGGAACTGAGCCGAAAATCAAGTGCTATTTCGGAGTGTGCAGTTCAAGCAATCAACAAAGCGTGGAAACACTTGCGAGTCTGAAGGATGAAATGGAGCGTGTGATGAATCAGGTTTGAGTTGTGATCGGCGGTGGTACAATCACTATAGTGAGGTGATACAAATGCCAGTACAAATCAAACGGATATATGACGATGCAAATCAGGATGACGGTATTCGGGTTCTGGTGGATCGTGTATGGCCAAGGGGCATGTCCAAGGAAAAGGCAAACCTTGATCACTGGATGAAGGAAATCGGGCCATCCTCGGATTTGCGGAAATGGTTTGGGCATGACCCGGAAAAATTTGCTGACTTTAAGAAAAAATATAAGGACGAACTCAGCAGCGGCACGCAGCAGGACGAGCTAAGCAAATTGAAAGACGTTACAAAAGAAAACAATAAAAACGTAACATTGCTGTTTTCCGCAAAGGATGAGAAACATAACCAGGCAGTCGTCCTGAAAGAAATACTCGATCATCAATAATGATAACCTCCACCGGATTGTGGAGGTTATTTTGGGTAGGGAAGTACTGAATGAAAAACAGCTGAACAGTAAACTGGTAATAATTGATGTTATAGTGATACAAAGTTAAATTTTTATTAGAGGTGATTATAATGGCGGAACACCAATTTGATCTGCAAGCGGACTGGCCTGGTGGACGGAACAGTACAGGCTATATCGAAGCAGGAAATTTACAGACGAAAATATCCATTCCCCCTGAGATGGATGGACCGGGTGTCGGCACAAATCCGGATGAAATGCTTCTGGGTGCAGCTGCAACATGCTATCTAATTACGCTCGCAGCAATGATGGAACGGTCAAAACTCCCATTGAAAAAAATGTCGCTGGATTCTGCGGGAATTGTTGATGTCACGGATGGCGTGATCACCTATAAACGGATTATTCATACACCGCATGTTTCATTACAGGATGATGCGGAGAAAAAACATTACCGTATGCTGGAAAAGCTGGTAGATAAAGCAGAGGAGAACTGTATGATTTCGCGGGCATTGAAAGGAAATGTGAGTGTGGAAGTCGAGCCGGATATAGTTTGAATACGGTTTGCTGAAAATCTTTTTTAACATTTTTAGAACGTAATCCCGTACCGCTTTTATAGTGGTACGGGATTATTTTTGATTCAGACTTTTTGAACTGGTTGTTAAAATTTAATTCCTTGGCACAATTTGGGCTGTCCCTGTATATCTTAAATCATACTAAAGTAATCAGGATTATATACTTGTTGTATATTATCTTTGAGTGAAGGGGGAATAAATTGTGGATACAGTTTATGTTATCATCAACATCGCCGTACTGCTTATGCTGGTTGGGGTACTGTTTTATATGCAGAAGAAGCATTTCTCGTTCAGCAAAAGAGTGTTCACCGGTTTGGGGTTAGGAATTGTGCTTGGTGCTGTACTGCAAATGATCTATGGTGCTGAATCGGAAGTGCTGGGTCAGACAGGAGCATGGTATGATATTGTTGGGAGAGGTTATGTCAGCCTGCTGATGATGATCGTTGTGCCGCTTGTCATGGTATCGATTATCCAGTCGATCATTAATTTAAAAAAATCATCAGACCTTGGCAAAATGTCCGCATGGATTATCGGTATATTGGTTGGAACAGCAATGATTTCAGCGGTGGTCGGCATCGCAAGTGCAGGATTATTTAATTTGAGTGCTGATCAGATTAATGCCGGTCAGGCAGAAAACGAGCGGGGGCAAATGTTGGAGTCAACGCTGGGTGATGTGGAAGACATGTCAACACCCGAAAAAATTCTTAGCTTTATTCCAACGAATATTTTCCTGGACATGACTCAACAGCGGCCAACATCCGTAATTGCAATTGTTATATTTTCAATCATTGTAGGGATTGCCGTTCTCGGAGTGCGAAGAAAAAATCCGGAACAGGCCGAAGCTTTCACAAAGATTGTTAATTCGCTTTATGCTGTAGTAATGCGGATCGTAACCTTGATTCTGCGCCTGACACCATTTGGGATTCTGGCATTGATTGCAAATATGACAGCGACGACAGATATCGCCGGTATACTTGAACTCGGCAAGTTTGTCATTGCGTCATATGCAGCATTGATTGCCATGTTTATTATTCACTTAGTGCTGGTAGGGGTGTTTGGACTGAATCCCATGACGTATTTGAAAAAAGTGATGCCTGTATTAAGTTTTGCATTCTCATCCCGGTCCAGTGCCGGTACGATACCATTGAATATCCAGGCGCAGAAAAATTCACTCGGTGTTGATTCGGGAATTGCCAATATGTCTGCATCATTTGGTGCAACGATCGGGCAAAACGGATGTGCTGGGATTTATCCGGCCATGCTTGCGGTAATGATCGCGCCTTCCGTTGGTATTGATCCATTCACACCGGAATTTTTAATCAAATTAGTGCTGATTGTAGGAATCAGTTCATTTGGTGTTGCTGGAGTCGGAGGAGGAGCGACTTTTGCTGCATTGATTGTGCTGTCATCTATGGGGCTCCCAGTTGCACTCGCCGGGCTGCTGATCTCCATTGAAGCGTTGATCGATATGGGTCGTACAGCACTGAACGTAAACGATGCCATGCTCAGCGGAACATTAACAGCACGGATTTTGAAAAAATTAAACTTAAAAACGTACAACGATAAAACTGCAATCGAGCAGGAGTTTTCAGCGTAATAATTGAGGGGGTGCCGGCGTTTAATAACGCGGCACCCAAAATCGTGCGACCAGATCCTAATCTAATCGATCGCACGGGCGGAACATCAACCGCACGGGAGAAACATCAACCGCACGAGCGGAACATCAACCGCACGAGCGGAACATCAACCGCACAGGCGGAACATCAACCGCACAGGCGGAACATCAACCGCACGAGCGGAACATCAACCGCACGGGAGAAACATCAACCGCATGAGCAAAAATTGAGTTCCTCCGCTTCATTCCTGACCCGGCATAAACCTATTTAATCAGCCCAATTAATTTCTCCATGTTCTGCTCAGCGCCAGCTTTCCAATACCCGGAAAATGGACATCCTTTCGTCTTCACACGATCGACAGCATTTTCAATCGTAAATAAATCCGGTGTAAGGCCTTTTTTCACTTCACTCCAAAATAACGGTGCAGCAACGGTTGCATCCGTAGACTTCCTTGGTGAGTATGGAGCAACCAGTGTTTTATCCTTGCCGTGCTGGAGATAGTCGATATACAGTTTGTTGCCGCGTTTTTCTTTTAGACGTTCAGTCGTAAATGAATCAGGGTATCTGCCCTCAATCGTCCAGGCAATCGCCTGTGTGAAAACAGCCGTCTCATCATATGTCAGACTGCCATTTGGAATGGGGATATGCACCTGCAGCCCTTTGCCCCCGGAAGTTTTTACAAATGAAGTCAGCTTCAGGTCATCAAGCATTTCTTTTAAAAGAACCGCAGCCTTAATGGCCAGCGGGAACGCTTCCCGGTCAGGCGGATCCAGATCAAAAACAATCTCACATGGAGTTTCGCTGTCAGCCGTCTGAAAAGGCACATGGAATTCAATTGCGCCGTGATTGGCGAACCATGTTAGTGAATTCAAATCTTCACAGCTGAAAAACATTTCGTCATCAACCTGAATTTCCCGTATATAATCAGGCGCGTAATCCGGAAGGTGTTTTTGGAAAAATGACGTGTCATCAACTCCATCAGGACAACGGATAACCGTTAAACGACGATTGCGTAAAAACGGCAGCATATAGGGGGTGATTTCCCGCATGTAGACGAGCAGGTCACCTTTGGTAAACCCGGGTTCGGGCCAAAAAGTTTTGTTCAAATGTGAGGGATTGATTACTTCCGGCAGCATGGAAATGTCCTGTTGAAGTTTGCTCCATGTACAGCTGTCAGCCGTCATGCCGGGCAGCAGTTGGACGAATTCAGGCTCACGGACTTCTCCGCCATGTAAATCAAGGGTATGTATTTCAGCGCAAATAGCTGGCGGCAGGCGATATCCGTCTTTTTCAGCGGCTCCTTTTGACAGAAAAAGGGACTTCAGCGTTTCCATTTGTTCGTTATCCAATCCATGCTTACATTTGCCGACTTCATGAATGCTGTTATCGTCAAAAACACCAATAGAAAAATAATCATTTCCCGGATGATAGAAGGTCATAAATACGGTGATCGTTCGCCAGTTTTTAATCTTGTACCAGTCATGATGTTTTTTCCCAATTCCGTAAGTACTGTCACGGCGTTTGGCAATCATCCCTTCTCCTTTATTTTCAAAAATTTCCTTCCATAACATATTTGCATCTTCGTAAAATGGCACATACCGCACCAGACCGTTTTCCTTCAGCGGATGCAAAATTTCCGCAAGCCGTTTTTTCCGCACACTAAAATGCGCATCATTTTCCCGATTAAACAAATCAAATGCCATGAAACTTGCCGGACGGGCATCAGCTGCGGTTGAAATTGCATCCTTATTGCTGAGACGCCCGCGCTTTTGAATCAATGAAAAATTGGCCTGCAGCGGATTGTTCAATACAACCAATTCTCCGTCCAGTTTGAGCGGCAGCTCATTTGCAATCAGCTCCTGACGTTCCTGGCAATAAGCAATAATCTCCGGGAAATTTCCTGACAGATCTGTATCGTTTCTGCTGAAAAGCTTAACTGAATTTTTTTCCCAAACAAGCACACACCGGAATCCATCATACTTCACCTCGTACACCCACTTGTCACCGTTCGGAATTTCTGTACCGGCAATCGGCTTCATTAATTTCATTTAAACATCCTCCTCACTAATAAAGTGGCTTATCCGGGGGAAAATATGACCGGAACGAAAACAACAGGAGGTAATCAAGATGCACACGATGTGGAAAGGAACCATCAGTTTCGGGCTGGTCAACATCCCGGTGAAAATGCACGCCGCTACGGAAAATAAGGATGTTAAGCTAAGACAGCTTCATAAAGAATGCCAAACCCCGATAAAATATCAGCGCACATGTCCCAACTGCGACCGTGATGTGGAAAGTGATGAAATCGTCAAGGCATATGAGTATGCAAAAAATAAGTTTGTCGTACTCGATGATGAAGAACTTGCCAACCTGAAAAAGGAACAGGAAGATAAGGCGGTCGAAATTGTCGACTTTGTAAAACTGGATGAAATTGATCCGATTTATTTTGAAAAAAGCTACTATCTTTCGCCGGGTGACGGTGGCGGCAAGGCATACGGTCTGCTGCGCTCTGCCTTGAATGAGACAGGGAAAATAGGGGTTGCCAAAATGATTATCCGGTCAAAGGAACAGCTTGCGGTTATCCGGATCTATCAGAATACACTTGTTGTGGAAACGATCCACTATCCTGATGAAGTACGGGCGGTTCAGGATGTCCCAAATGTCCCGGAAGAAACCGAAACGGCCAAGAAAGAAATTGATACCGCTAAAATGCTGATTGAGCAGCTTACAACTGAGTTCGACCCGGAAAAATATAAGGATGATTACCGTACCGCGTTACTAGAGTTAATCGAAGCAAAGAAAAATCAGGATGAAGTTACAACTGCGAAAGAAAAGCCAAAACCGGACAATGTCACCAATCTGATGGATGCCCTGGAACAATCATTGGATCGCGCCAAAAAAGACAAACCAAAAACGAAGAAGAAAACCGCATCCTCGGGCAAAAAGAAAACGGCGTCATCCTCCAAAAAGAAAACCGGATCCTGAAAAATGCTTCCGCTCTTGTCCGGAGAGGATTGATAATTGCCGGCAAACCTGTTGAACAAACGTGCGAAGTCATCAAGTAAACGTGCGAACCACTGGTCCAAACGTGCGAAGTCATCAAGCAAACGTGCGAACCACTGGTCCAAACGTGCGAAGTCATCAAGCAAACGTGCGAACCACCGGCCCAAACATGCGAAGTAAACATATAATCGTGCGAACTGACAATACTGTTGTTTTATACCCTTCTCTTTTCGGGAACAGTGAATTAAAATCTTGTTGGGAAGAAGGGAATGGGTTATGGAACAACGATTTAATACTTCAGAATATCAGCAGCGCCTGTCACAGGTGAAAGCAAAAATGGAAGAGCAGGGTGTGGACGTTTTACTGGTTTCCAACCCTTCCAATATGAATTATTTAACTGGTTATGATGCATATTCCTTCTATGTTACACAGGCTCTGATTGTTATCAAAGAGCAGGAACAGCCGATTTGGATTGGCAGGAGAATGGATGCGAACGGGGCTAAACTAACAACATGGATTGATAATGAACACATTTATTATTATACCGATGATTATTTGCATTCCGATATGAAGCATCCCATGGACGTCATCGCCCATCTGTTTAAAAAGCTGAAACAGGATCACAGACGGATTGGCGTTGAAATGGGCAGTTATTTCTTATCGGCAATGGCATATGAAACATTTAAAAGCTGGCTGCCCAATGCCACATTTTTCGATACGACAACACTTATCGGGTATGTGCGAATGATTAAATCAGATCGGGAACTGCAATATATGCGGAATGCAGCGGCCAATGCTGAGGCAGCAATGCAGGCGGGGATTAACTCCATTAAAAAAGGTATTTCCGAAAATGAAGTCGCTGCCAATATTTATTATGCTCAGATTCATGGTGTGGAAGGGATTGACGGTGACTATCCATCAATTGCTCCGTTTTTGCTTTCAGGTGTTAAATCATCCAGCCCCCATTTGACATGGAGTGGGGAGGTATTTAATGGCGATGAAATTGTTACGCTTGAGTTGGCAGGTGTTCATAAGCGGTACCATTCACCGCTTGCCAGAACAATTAAACTTGGCGAGCCTTCATCCAAGGAAAAACGATTGGGTGATGCGGTAACAGACAGTTTGAACGAAACATTAAATGCCGCCAAGCCAGGCGCAACATGTGGTGATTTAGCACTTGTGTGGAGCGATGCAATCCGCAAACATGGTTTTGAAAAGTATGACAGACTCGGATATTCAGTCGGGTTAAGTTATCCGCCAAACTGGGGCGAGCACACAGCAAGTATTCGCCAATATAATCAAACGGTTCTGGAACCAAACATGACGTTCCATCTGATTCCCGGACTTTGGGAAGATGATTGCGGGGTTGAAATCAGCGAAACATTTGTTGTTACGGAAAACGGCTGTGAAACACTTGCGAATTTTCAGCGGGAGCTGATTAAAAAGGAAAGCTGACAGGACTATCTATCCTGACAGCCTGGACGAACAACAAAATAGCTGCAACTTTTTCCTGAAAGTTTACGCGAATGTATCATTTTTTCATTCTGTTTACACCTAAATAACAACCTTATGAAATCTTCAGTTAACTATCGTATTTTTGCTTGAAGTGGGTATATCATAGTAAAGAGGTTAATTTAAAGAATAAAGGAATGAAATAGATGAACAGAAATGCGTATTTTGATAATGCGAGAGTCTTTTTAATATTTTTAGTCGTTTTCGGCCATTTGGTTCAGCCTTTTACAGATGGTTCTAACGGAATGAATACACTTTATCTATGGATTTACACGTTTCATATGCCTGCGTTCATATTCCTGGCAGGGTTCTTTGCAAAAGGGTCAGGTAACTGGAAATATATTTTCAATCTGGCAAAAAAGTTGCTGGTGCCGTACCTGATTTTTCAATTACTGTATACAGCCTACTACTTTTTTATCGGAAAAGAGGGCTGGGAAAGCGGAATTTTTTATCCGCAATGGTCCCTATGGTTCCTGTTCAGTTTGTTCAGCTGGCATATTCTGTTGATCGGCTTTAAAAAACTACCGGCCGCAGCGGGAATCATTTCAACTATTGCTATCGGATTGGTGGCAGGTTATTTCGGTGACATCGGGCACACATTCAGCCTGTCCAGAACGATTGTGTTTTTCCCATTTTTCCTGATGGGGTATTGGATGACCAAAGATCAGGTGCTTGTATTGAAACGAAAAGGATTGCAAATTGCAGCAGTGGTTGTTCTGGTTGGAGTTGCTGCCGGTATTTACATTGCACCTGATTTTAATTCGGGCTGGCTTTTGGCATCAAAATCATACGGTGATTTGGGACTGCCGGAATTCGGCGGTCTGGCAAGGCTGCTGGTCTATGGAACGTCTTTCGCCATGTCATTCAGTGTGCTTGCTCTGATTCCGCAGTCACACAGTACCGTAACAAAACTTGGTGCCAGAACATTATATGTCTATTTGCTGCACGGATTTTTTATCCAACTTTTCCGTGAGGCGAATGTGTTCGAAGTAAGCAACTTCTTTGATGTAATTGGCCTTGCTGTAATCGCAGCATTTATTGTATGGCTGTTATCAAGCAGACCGATACAGGGAATCTGGCAGCCGTTTATTGAAGGAAAAGCATCCATTTTAAAAGATGTATTCGGAGATCGCGGCAGAAAAGGAGATCAGCACTTTAATACGTGAAGCCAAAATAATGAGGGAAGGTGTCAATGATGAAAGTATGTGTATTTGGAGCGAGTGGCTATGTTGGTGCATCTGTTTTTCAACTGGCAAAAGAAATTCCAGGCGCTGAAGTGACCGGCACATATTTGGAAGAACCGGCCTTGCTTGATGATTTGTATAAACTGGACATCAACCAGCCGGAGTCGTTTTCCGAGTTTTATAAAGAAGCCGATCCCGATGTTGTAATCTGGTCTGTAATGGACGGTCCGAATGAGCATGAATTAACCGATCAGGGACTGTTGCATCTGATTACGCACTTAACGCCGCAGACAAAACTGATTTACATTTCATCTGATTTTGTGTTTACGGAAGGGAAAGGGCCGTACAATGAAGATGATGCGCTGTCGAAATTACCGGATGACCATTTATTCAGTAATTATGCAAATGCAAAGGTAAAAGCTGAGCGTTTTATCACAAATGAGCTTTCCAATTACGTTATTTTGCGTGCCGGTCCGATTTATGGTGAAAATAAAATCGGCAAACTGGACGAACGTACCGATAAACTTTCCAGCCATCTGCGTTCAGGTAAGCCGGCAGCGTATCGTGATGACCTGGTTCGCACGTTTGTTCATGTGGATGATTTGGCGAAAGTCATTCAGGAATTGATTGAAAACGATGTGACCGGTGTTTACCATACAGGTGCAACGGAAAGCAGGAGTTACTATGAATTTATGCGCGGGGCGGCTGAGCAATTCGGCTATAACAGACGGCTTGTTGAAAAAGGCTCCGAGCGGGAAAAGGTTGATCAGGAAGTACCGAAAGACACATCATTAAACACAGAAAAAATCAGGCAAATTACGAAACTTATTTTTCGCTGAGACGTATAATAAGACGACCCTCTATAGTTTGATATATTAGAAACAGCCCGCTGTCGGAATGATGGCGGGCTGTTTCAGGTTAAAAAAGCAGATGTGCAATCAGTACAATAACCGGTAATGTGATTATGGTCCGCAGCAGGAAAATAACGAATAAATTCCAAAATGAGACCGGAATTTTTGACCCGAGTAACAGTCCACCGACCTCGGACATGTAAATCAATTGTGTAACGGATAATGCAGCAATAATAAATCTGGTAATCTCAGCTTCAACCGTTGAGATCATAATGGATGGCAGGAACATGTCGGCAAATCCGATCAGAATCGTCTCAGATGCCGCCTCTGCATTAGGTACCTGCATCAGTTCAAGCAGCGGGATGAACGGAAGTCCAAGCCAGGAAAAGACTGGTGTATAGGTTGCAATGATTAATGCAATCAGCCCGAACGCCATCACAATCGGGGCTACACCCATCCACATATCGAGTATGTTCTGTCCGCCTTCTTTGAAAAATTTATATACGCTTGTCTCAGTCTTTGCCTGCTCAAGTGCTTTTTTATAGCCGAATGTGAGACTGTTGTGTCCTGTTGGAACTTCTTCCTCGATATCTCCTTCCGCTTCACTGATGTACGTATTGGCTTTTAGCGAGAGCGGAGGGATACGCGGCATAATCAATGCTGCTATGACCCCAGCAGCAATCACCGTTAGATAGAACGGGACAAACATTTGAATAAGACCGACCTGATCAATGACAACCAGTGTGAACGTAATCGAGACAACTGAAAATGTCGTACCAATTACAGCTGCATCCCGTTTCGTATAATAGCCGTCTTCATACTGCTTACTTGTCAACAGCACACCGATTGTACCGTCACCAACCCAGGAAGCCAGTGCATCGATGGAGGAACGGCCAGGCAGCCGGAACAATGGCCGCATAATTTTTGTCATTAGTGTTCCGAAAAAATCGAGCAGACCGAAATTCATCAGCAGCGGCAGGAATAGTCCGGCAAATAAAAACACGGCAAATAACACGTGCAGCAAATCTCCCAGCAGCAACTGGCCGGTGTCTGGTCCGTAAATCATTTCAGATCCCAGCCGGAAATACACCATTATCGCAAATATGGCAGCAACAATTCGTGTAATCGTCCAGAAAGTGCTTACATAAAAAAGCTGCTGGAAAAATGGTGTTTTTTGAAATGCTTCTTTGCCGGCAATTTTTGCAATCATTGTCATGATTGCAGTAACTACTATAATTATCATCATAATCATGGAAAGCTGATCTTTTAATAATGCCTGAAGCCAATTGGACAGGATAGCGATCGGAATGGTCATCCCCTGATCGGTATTGACAGGAGTCATGAACAGGAAAATACCAATTAGCGATGGAATTATAAATTTAAGATGGTCAGTCCATTTGTATGTATCTTTTTGCATTGTATCCTCCTAAAAAGTCAATTTTCATCATTATAAACGATTCTATCACATATGACTATGAGCCAACATAATTATATTGTATTTAAAACTGGTTTAGCATCCTGTTTAAATCGGGTAAAGAGTGATAGGAACATTATTTTTCAAGTCAAATCGACTGTATTTTATTCGATTGATAAACATAGACTTAGAAGGGGGTGGCAATGATGAGTGACTTTTTAAAGAAAGGCTTTTTGCTCGGTCTAGGTGCTGCAGTCAGCGGTAAAGAAAGGCTTGATAAAAAGCTGAAGGAACTTGTGGAGAAGAATGAGCTGACGCAAGAACAGGCACGGACAGTCATGCGCAATTTCGTTGAAAAAGGTGAGCAGAAAACAGATGAGTGGAGTACCAGACAAACTGAACAGACACAGGAAATGGCAACTGACCTTGGCTTAGCCACCAAAGATGATATAGATGAACTGCACCAGCGCATCGCTGTACTCGAAAACAGACTGAAACAGGAACAGGAACAGTAGCATACTGATGAACGCAGATCTCCTTGTTGGGGGTCTGTTTTTTTTGTGAATCCCAACTGCTGGTCCAGGTTCCGTTTATCCGATGCGCCGTACTTTTAACCATACCCGCCGTATATTTGATCGAACGCGCTGTATAAATGTAAAATCCCGCCGTACTTTGTGCCGCAACCGCTGTACATTCTGGCAAACCCGCCGTATCAAGACACGAATCCACTCTGCCGGAAACCTTCTAAAAGGAATGAGGATTCCCCCTCATGTTTATTCACCTGTGGAAAGGGAATATATCGATAGTACATAAGTTGGGGGTATCAAATATGGAAATTGGTTTGTTAACGGCGCTGATCATTATTATCGGGCTTATCATTGTTGTTCCGTTAATTTTACTGGTGCGTTTATATATGGTTGATGCAAGACAAAAAGAGCATTCCATTTTACGGAACTATCCGATACTGGGAAAAATCCGCTACATAATGGAAAAAGTAGGCCCGGAATTCCGGCAGTATTTGTTTTTGAACAATAATGAGGGCAGACCGTTCCACCGCAGGGAATTTGAGTACGTGTATAAAGCAGCAAAATATAACAGCCGGATGATCGGTTATGGTTCGGAACGTGATTTTGAAGATGAGGGAATGTATCTTGTTAACAATATGTTCCCAAGCCAGCGGGAAGAATTGCGAATTGACCAGAATCCGAAAGTCAGTACAAGGCTGTATACGATTGATAATGAAAAACTGATCAGCCGCAAAGAACATAGTGAAGCACAAACAATTAATCCATTCTACCTGGCAGAGGAGGATGTGATTATTCTTGGTGAAAATACTGTACGAAAGCCATTTAAGCTAAAAGGGATTATCGGGCAGTCAGCCATGAGTTTTGGTTCGCTTGGTGATCATGCCATTACCGCACTTTCCAAAGGACTGGGGATGGCCGGCGGAACCTGGATGAACACCGGGGAAGGGAGCATTTCCCCGTACCATCAAAAAGGGGATGTCGACATCATCATGCAAATCAGTCCCGGTCTGTTTGGCGTCCGTACGAAAGATGGGGAATTTTCCTGGGAAGAATTTAAAAATCAGAGTGCCATTGATCAGGTGAAAGCGTTCGAATTAAAGCTTGGACAGGGTGCTAAAACCCGCGGCGGTCATGTCGACGGGAAAAAAGTCACCGAAGAAATTGCTGAAATTCGCAAGGTAGAGCCGTGGCAGGAAATTAACAGTCCAAACCGGTTCCGTGAATTTGACGATGCACATGGTCTGCTTGAATTTGTAAATAAATTACGCGATGTTGGGGGCAAGCCAGTCGGCACCAAAATTGTCATCGGAAATGAACACCAGGCAGAGTCCTACATTAAAGCAATGAAAGAAGCGGATGTCGTACCGGACTTTATTACAGTTGATGGTGGTAACGGCGGTACGGGCGCGTCTTATTTTGAGCTTGCCGAATCTGTCGGGCTGCCGACATTTGCTGCATTACCGCTCGTGGATGATTTACTGAAGAAATATGGTCTGCGTGAGCGGACCCGCATTATTGCGTCAGGACAATTAATTACCCCGGACAAAATTGCTATGGCGCTTGCACTTGGCGCCGACATGATTAATATCGCCAGAGGCTTTATGCTGTCAGTCGGCTGTATCATGGCACAGGTTTGCCACACGAACAATTGCCCGGTTGGGGTTGCAACAACAGATCCGGATTTGCAAAAGGCATTAAGTGTGGAAGAAAAGAAATACCGTGTTTGCAATTATTTGGTTGCGCTTCGTGAAGGCGTGTTTCAGATGTCTGCAGCTGTCGGTATTAAAAGTCCGACCGAATTCACCCGCGATCATATTGTGTACAAAACCCGTCTGAGCCAGCTGATTAGGGATGAAGAGCTTTCCCGGATTGGATAATATTATCAGTAAATTGCGTAAATTTTTAAATTGGATATTGATTCCTTGACCATCATTATGTAAAATGAAATATAGGATAAATATATTGGTTCGTTTCTTTATGGGGGGATTTTTGCGTATGGAAAGTTTTTCGCAAGTTCACGAAGATACGGAAGAAAAACTGGGCAGGGAATTGGCAGAAAATGAAATGGAATTTTTACATTGGGTCTATAATCGCTATGCGGAAGAACAACAGCATGTAGGTACCTAGGAGAAATAGATGAAGGGAAGTCTTGACGATGTTCAAGGCTTTTTTTCATGTCATAATTAGTGGTATACTCTGGATATAAGGGAGTGAGCGCTCATGGCAGTTGCCAATGAAACGATAATAAAGAAAATGATTAATGAATTAAACAAGGCACGTGATGCGGATGAAAAATCGGTAAAAAATCACATTGCCAACGTTCAGCTTCTTTGTGATCTTATGCTGGAAGGTGACAAACCACAAACTGAAAAGACCAGTATTACGAACGCGGAAATGAAGGCGATGATAGGTGAAAACGGCAATCAAAAGGTGGAACCTGTACAACGCAGCACAATCAACGATGATGATGCAAACGGTGATTCGCTTTTTGACTTTTAACACCAGGATTGGGGAAGGAGCAGAAAGATGAAATTATTTCTACTGTTAGGTGTAATAAATGGATTTTTAGCAGTGGCATTAGGCGCCTTTGGGGCACATGGATTGGAAGGGAAACTGTCGGAAAAGATGCTCGGTATTTGGGACAAAGCGGTAACGTATCAGATGTTCCATACAATGGCATTGCTTGTAACCGGACTGCTCTGCGCTAAACTGCAAAGTGGTGGAATGACCTGGGCCGGCTGGATGTTCTTTGTCGGGATTATTCTTTTTTCCGGCAGTCTGTACATTTATTCGCTTTCCGGACTGAAGTTGTTTGCGATGATTACGCCGATTGGCGGTGTGGCGTTTCTGGCCGGTTGGGTATTGCTTGGCTATGCCGTTATTAAACATTTATAACTGGAAGAACAGGACAATCGTTAAAAGCAGCAGCATGGCAGCTTTTGCGAACTGTTTTAATCCTGCCGTTGTATGAAACGTGTTCATGGCGATTAATCCTTCGAAGACTAAACTGACTGCCAGGAGAAAGATACATAAGAAAATAATCAGCAAATATCCCTGGAAGATTGCAATCAGTCCAATAATCATTGCGGCTGCAAGTGTTAACAGTTCCAGTCGGATAAACTTTTCATATGGATGTCGCATATGTAATTCTCCTTTTGTTGGGACATTAGAAAAACTTGGGTAAAGGCCAAGTTTTTCTAAGCAGTTACTGCATAAGTGCAACTAAGGCATTCGCCATAAAGCTTGCACTCAAGAGCATAAGGGCTTCTAAGAAAGCAAAAAACACTTTCATAAGAATCCCTTTAGCGAATGCCAAGTTTTGTAAAGATGATACTGTCCCTTATCGTGATGGATATGTGGCCATATTTCATGAATCCCCATATGGATAGGCGTAATTAATTTCACCCTCAAACGTTATATAATCCAGATAGATCATCAGCAGCAAATAGCGCCGTCCGGTTTCGGGATCACTCAGAATGATATGATCTCTCCCCGCAGCCTCAACTACCCCCCTGAACACTTTGGAGCTCCACTCGGCATCATTTTCAAATGACATATAGACGGTAGCAACTTTCCCCTCATTCAACCGCAAAATATTTTCAATGTATGACTGTTCGGTCGGCAGCATGGGTTCGACCGCTTCCGGTGCCGGTGTTGCAGGATCCTGCTGCATCTGCGAAGGATCCATTTGTCTTGGGTCATAGGCCGGGTAATATGCCGGTGCCGCCTGCGGATAATAATAGTACGGATAATACGCCTGATATGGATTATTACCAGGATAATTTCCGTTTGGATCAAAATTACTCATCGAATACCTCCTGATTTTAATAGACTCTCGGACATTCAGATTCCAATGGATCATAGAAACAATGTGACTTATATCTGCCGGCATTCCACTGACCGTACCACTGGGCCGGACATTCTCCGGATGGTCTGAAAAACCATAATGAGTTGGTTGCCGGATGATATCGTTTTCCATTAATTACTTTACGGGCAAGCCTGATATCCTGCTGACGTGCCCTCCGGTAAAAAAAGCCTTTTTGTACTGCTTCAAAGCCTCCCGGACTTTGAAAGACCATATCTCTGATTGTACTCAGTTCTGTAAAGTCCAAACAGTTGGAAAGCACACGATTAACGCCGGTGTTTCCAACCATAAGCATTCCAAGTTTGCCGTCACCCACTGCCTCTGCGCGCATTAAACGGGCAAGCAATTGTACACCTTTTTCCGTAGTTTTAATGACAGCCACAACAAACACACCCCGTTTCTGCAGCTCATGCTGTCAGGCTACTAGATATGTGTATGCAAAATAGGCGGGAATAATGAATGTTTTTTAACCCCGTTGCTGAGCGGCATATCCTGTATTTTGGAAATGTTAATTTGTTAGGTGACACTTGAATTTTGTCGAATTTTATTTTAGAGGAAGAGGTAGAAGTGTTATACGGCACTTTGCGTGTTTGTATAAGTCCGGTCTTAATGAGCTGTAACAAAAAATCCCCCAAGCCGAAGCTGTGGGGGGGTGATCTACACGCTCAAATATTGGTCAATATCGTCTTTTAACAGTTGGTTGCCGACGAAAAATTTACCGAACTCACCGTACTTGGCACTTACTTCGTCAAAACGCATTTCATAAACGATTTTCTTAAGCTGTAAAACATCATGGGCGAACAGGGTTACGCCCCATTCCCAGTCATCAAAGCCAAATGATCCTGTAATAACCTGCTTTACTTCGCCTGCGTATTTCCGGCCTGTTTTACTGTGCTCGTACAGCAGTTTCGCACGTTCTTTAAAATCAAGCGAATACCAATTTTCTTCACCCTGACGGCGCTTGTCCATCGGGTAGAAACACATATGCTCCCACTTTGGCAGGATAGGGTGCAGACGTTCAAGTGTCCGCGGATCATCCGCCGGGCGCTGTGGTCCGTATTTGGAAAGTTCGACAACCGACACATATGAATATGAAGGTTTCAGAAACTCCGCAAATTTTGATTTATTAAATTCCGTTTCAATGTCTGTTAATTCATTCATCGTCGGACGCAGGAACATAAACATTAAATCTGCCTTCTGTCCAACTACTTTATAGAGAACATGACTGCCATTTTCATCTGCCTCAACTGCTTCCCATTTAATCAGCAGGTCTTTCAATTCATTAACCGCGGACTGGCGCTCCTCGTTCGATAGCATTTTCCATGAGATCCAGTCGATGGTCCTGAGATCATGCAGGCAATACCAGCCATCCATTGTTTCAACTGCTTCAGCTGCCATTCAATATCTCTCCTTCAATTAGAAAAAATTATCGCATGTTTTTACTATATCATAATCAGGGAACAATAATCATGGAAGACACGTTTCGTCAATGTTCTGTCAAAACTGTGCAGAATTTCAGGTTGAGTTTCTTTATATGAATGGAGCTATCGATTATCATTGAAGTTAGCAGTAATTTGAGTTTGAGAGGGGTTTTATAATGAGCGGTCTTTTTGATCAGCTGAGTGGTAAATTAGATGCTGTAAATAAATCTATTGTTTTTCCGGAAGGCACGGATGAGCGGGTGTTGACCGCCGCGAGCCAGCTGGGTGCTGCCGGTGTGCTGACTCCTGTATTGCTGGGGGATAAAGACAGAATGAGGAAGAAAGCAGAGGAAGCCGGTGTGGATATCAGTGCGTGCAAGTTAATGGATCCAACTTCATTTGCCGAGTTTGATTTAATGGTTGAGACTTTTGTTGAACGCCGTAAAGGCAAGGTATCTGACCAGGAAGCCCGGGAAATTCTTATGGATGAAAATTATTTCGGAACAATGCTTGTCCATATGAATCAGGCAGACGGCCTTGTCAGTGGAGCCGTTCATTCAACTGCAGACACGGTTCGCCCCGCACTTCAGATTATTAAAACGAAAGAAGGCATAAAAAAAACATCCGGTGTATTCGTCATGGTCCGCAATGATGAAAAATATGTGTTCGCTGACTGTGCAATTAACATCAACCCGGATAGTCAGGATCTTGCTGAAATTGCGGTTGAGAGTGCCAACACAGCGGCATTATTCGGTATTGATCCGCGTGTGGCGATGCTCAGTTTTTCCACAAAAGGATCGGCAACATCGCCGGAAACGGAGAAAGTTACGGAAGCTTTGTCAGCGGCCCGGGAAAAGAATCCCGATCTTCTAATTGACGGGGAGTTCCAGTTTGACGCCGCATTTGTTCCGGAAGTGGCAGCGAAAAAAGCCCCCGGCTCTGTACTCGAGGGAAATGCGAATGTATTTATTTTCCCAAGTCTTGAGGCTGGCAATATCGGTTACAAAATTGCCCAGCGGCTCGGAAAATTCGATGCAGTCGGGCCGATTCTGCAGGGCCTGAACAAACCGGTGAACGACCTGTCGCGCGGATGCACTGCCGATGATGTGTATAAACTTGCGATCATAACAGCCGTCCAGGCAGGGGGATCTTAAAAAGCTTGCGGTTTCGGCTGCAAGCTTTTTGTGCGTTGTTAATTTTTCAAAAATGTGCCGAACTTATTGCAGTTTCGCAATTCCTTCATTACGTTTGACCATCTGTGCATACCGCTTTTCAAACTGTTCAATCTCTGCATCGGAAAAATCTGTCGAGACGACTTCTTCGCTTATTTCCTGCAGCGTCCTAATAACTCGTTCCTTCATTTCGTCAACGGTGATCTGTTCCCCGAGAAGTTCGGATAATGATGCCATGACAGACGGGTCAACATCCGGAAAGTCAAAGTTTGTTTCCGTATCTTTCAGGCCTGTCTCATAAAAATCCCGAATCAGCGCAGCCCGTTCAAACCCTTTTCCTTCCACATCCAAGTAAATTTGAATGGCAGCGCCGTCCTTCACACGCCGCTGCGAAATACCCGCAAATTTGCGGCCGCCAATGCTTAGATCATAGTCTCCCGGACAATAGGAACCGACAATTTCATATGCTTCAATTCCATCGGTTACATCCCGCAGCATATACTGGACAAAGCCGACCATTGCTTCATAGCAATCATAGATAGAAATATGTTTCACATCAGGCAGGACCAGTGAGATATTCAGCACGCCGGCATCCAAGGCGACAGCGAGACCGCCGGAATTACGGACGACTACGTGGTAGCCTCGATCGGCAAGCAGTCGCACTCCTTCATCAATAAATGGAACGCGAGCATCGGGAATGCCCAGCACAACCGTATCCGGATGCACCCACAGTCTTACTGCCGGCGTAGTCCGTCCGCCGACAAACAGTGCCAGCACATCATCAACCGCAAATGAGGTCAGTGCGGTGTATGCTTTATGTTGAAAAGATTCTTTTCCGGAATGATCAAGGTAACGAATCGTTGCATTCCCGATGAGGTCTCGCCAGTTTTTCATAATTTTCTCCTTTTGCATGTCAAGATTGACTCTTTTTATGTTTAAACATCTATTATATAATATAATAAAAGTTGTCGAAAAGAAACGGGTTGTAAAAATGGCGTATAAAGACGAACAATTAAACGAGGAAAAAGTGTTTAAAGACCCTGTGCACCGCTATGTTCACGTGCAGGATCGGGTGATCTGGGACCTGATTGCGGCACCTGAATTTCAGCGGCTGCGGCGGATCAAGCAGCTTGGCACTACCTATTTGACGTTTCACGGTGCTGAGCACAGCCGGTTCAACCATTCGCTGGGTGTATATGAAATTGTCCGGCGCATTCTGTATAATTTCCAGGGGCGTCCGCATTGGAATCCGGATGAACGGTTGCTGTGTTTGTGTGCGGCGCTTCTGCATGATCTCGGCCATGGTCCATTTTCACATTCGTTTGAAAAAGTGTTCAAGCTGGATCATGAGTATTTTACCAAACAGATTATTGCCGGTGACACGGAAATAAATCGAATATTGGAACGCGTATCCCCCGGATTTTCTAAAAAAGTTGCCGATGTTATTAATAAAACATATGAAGACAAATTGGTTGTCAGCTTGATTTCCAGTCAGATTGATGCCGATCGGATGGATTATTTGCAGCGGGATGCCTATTTTACTGGAGTCAGTTATGGTCATTTTGATATGGAGCGGATTCTTCGTGTGATGCGGCCGATTGAGGATCAGGTCGTCATTAAGTCGAGCGGTATGCATGCGGTGGAAGATTATATTATGAGTCGCTATCAGATGTATTGGCAGGTTTATTTTCATCCGGTGACCAGAAGTGCGGAAGTGATTTTGTCGAAAATCCTGCACCGTGCCAAATACCTTTTTGAACAAAATTACACGTTTAAATTGAAGCCGATTCATTTTATTTCGTTTTTTAAAGAACAGGTGGATTTAAGTGATTATTTGAAGCTGGATGAATCAATCGTTTCCTATTATTTTCAGTTATGGCAGGAAGAAGATGACGATATTTTGCGGGATTTGTGCGAGCGGTTTGTGAACCGGCGCTTGTTTAAGTATATCGAATTCAATCCGAATCAGCAGATGAACGAATGGATGGAACTGTACCGGCTGTTTCAGGAGGCGGGAATTGACCCGGAATACTACCTGGTCGTGGATTCATCTTCTGATTTGCCGTATGACTTTTACCGTCCCGGCGAAGAGGAAGAACGCCTGCCGATCCACTTGCTGATGCCGGATGGCGGGTTAAAGGAGCTGTCGCGTCATTCGGATATTGTTGAATCCATTTCCGGAAAAAAACGGACAGATCATAAACTCTATTTTCCCAAGGATATGCTGGAAAGCCTGAAGGAGGACAGTCCTGTTAAAAGTAGAATTCGGGAGTTGTTATCGCCCGTCAGCCGGCAGTGAACCTTGCATTGAAGCAGGGTCCCTATGTCCGATATGTTCAACTAACAATCAGTGAAACACCACACTGATTGAAGTTTCACTTTTATACGGAGGAATGCGAAATGATGATGACGAATCATGCAAAATTAATGCAATTTTTTTCAGTGGCACAAGACATTAGCGGACGGAAAAAGATGCAGAAAATGATTTATATTTTACAGCAGTGTCATGTGCCATTTGAGGAAAAATATCAATTTCATTTTTACGGTCCTTACTCCGAGGAGTTGTCACTTCGTGTGGAAGAGCTGTGTAATCTCGGGTTTATCGCCGAGGAGAAAGAGGATCGGAGCAATTATTTTCAATATAATTATACGATTACAGATGACGGAAAGGCTTTTTTAAATCAATTTATGATGGATATGCCTGATATGGCAAGACAAGTAGTGCTCCTGAAGGAAAAAAGTTCCCGTTTTCTGGAACTGGTTTCGACCATGCTCTTTTTTAATGACTTACCGCACGTTCAATTGATTGAAAAAATACATACTGTCAAGCCGAAACAAAAGTATACGGATGAGGAAATCAACGATGCACAGCTGTTTATTACATCATTACGTGAGAACCCGCCTTCATGATGGCGGGCTTTTTTTCTGAAATAATGAAGAACGCTCATATGTGAAATGATCTGTTAACCTATGCTACAATTGAGCTAAAGCTTGAAGGAGGGTCCAGGTAATGAGTTCAGATCAATCTTCTGATAAAAAGAAAACCAATCAGTTTACAATACTAAAGGATGATTCCACTGATGGCCATGGCGGCTATGGCATTGGTGCCATCAGCCTGGAAAATATGTCACCGGTCATTATTGATCCAAATGAAGACCGGGCATTTGTCGACATGGGTGCGATGCACGCCCGAAGTGAAGTGGAGCGCCGAGTTAAATTTTTGCCGAACAAAGATGAAGTGCCAAACGGTAAATTATATTGGATTGTCTGGGTCACGGTGGAAAAAAGTGAAAATGGTCCTTATTTTTCCGGGGTGTGCGGAAGTGAGATTCGTGTCGACCGCTCGATTAAGCGTGCCTATAAATCAATGCCAGAACATGTGACACACATGGATAAGTCTCTGAAAGGCAAGGTGATGGTTGAACATATGGATGACCATTCCAAACAACTATTAAAAGACTTCCTTGCTGATTTTGAAGGCGGGGACTATTGGAACAACTCTAGAGATGAGCTAAAAAATACGCTTCCGGAATAGTGAACATTTTGTGACTGAATTATGAACAATAATTTAAAATGTTGTACTTTCAACCGGAAATTTGTAAAATATGTATACATGGGCTAACACATGTATTACTAGGACAAAAAAGAGGCTGACTCGCTTAATTGGAGTCGGCTTCTTTTTTGTCCTAGTAATTGTTGCATTTAAATCGAGGGAAGCTCCCTACGAAGCTGAAAGCAAATCATCGATCTCAAGCCGAAAACAATACATCAAACAATTTTTCAAAAATGCCTTTCTCCTCGTCACGAACTTCCTGGTCGGAATCCGGCTCAATATCTCCGCCATCTTCCGGCATATGTTTTGTACAATGAGTCTTTGGTGCGGTGCCTTTTTCAAAATACATAACGCGGCCTGTTTCACAGTATGGTGTTGCCCGTTTACCGGTGACCGGGTCAATCATTATGCCAACCACACCGTCCGGGGCAGCGAATCCTTCCGCGGGAATGTCCTGGTGCGCAGCTGTCATAAACCCTGCCCAAATGTTCTTCGCATAGGTTAATTCCTCTGATTTCACAATTTGATTGTTATTGTCATAGCCTGTCCACACGCCCATTACCAGTGACGGGCTGTAGCCGATCATCCAGCTGTCTGAATTGGTCGTACCGGATTTGGCGGCATAGGTTCGGTTTAATTCATCCGCGATGGATGACCCGGTCACTGACATATAACCATCCAGGGCATGATCAAAGATTCCGGTCAATAGTTGGGTCAAAACGAAGGTGGTCTGCTCATCCAGTATCTGCTCGCCGGCCGGATCTTCGCGTTCAAATACCACTTTACCACGGCGGTTAACAATCTTTTGGATGGTATGTCCTTCGATCTTATTGCCGCCATTAGCAAGCATCCCATAACCGGTCACCATGTTCTCGACCGTGACCGATGCAGTTCCGAGTGCAAGGGAAGGCACTGCCGGAAGTTTACCGTTGATACCGAATTTATGTGCGGTATCAATTAATTTTTCGGCACCAAGGTAAAGGTTTGTTTTAACTGCATAAATATTATCAGACAGTGCCAGCGCCTGTGCAAGTGATATCGGTCTGTTTGCATAGTAGCCATTAAAATTGCTTGGCTGGTACACTTCACCATCTTCCAGCTTAAACGCGGTCGGTTTGCTCACCAGCATCGTACTTGGTGTGTAGCCGTTTCGCAGTGCAGCATAGTATAAAAAAGGCTTGAAGGTTGACCCCGGCATACGTTTGGCACGTACAGCACGGTTAAACTGGCTTTCCTGATAGTTTTTGCCCCCGAGCAATGCACGGATGCCGCCTGTGTCCGGATCCATTGCCACGGCACCAACCTGGATTTCACTTGAATCGTCAATGACAGCAGCAGCGTTTTTTTCCAGCTTTTTTTGCAGCGATTTGTCCAGTGTCGTAAAAATTTTATACCCGCCGGACCGGATGGATTCCGTGCTAAGGTCAAGAACATTTGCAGCTTCCAGTAAGACCGTATCCTGAAAATAAGGAGCGGCAGCAGGATTTTCTTGTTCATCTTTTCCGGAAAAAGCCAGGTTTGCGTGTGAGGCAAGATAATATTGCTGTTCGGTAATCATGCCATTTTTCTGCATCGTTGCCAAAATTTGCTTTTGGCGTTCTTCTGCATTCTCCCGGTCATTTAACGGGGAATAATAGGACGGACCCTTTGGAATTGCCGCAAGCATTGCAGCCTCGGCCAATGTCAGGTCGCTTGCCGGTTTATCGAAAAAAAACCTGCTGGCAGCTTCAATACCATACGCACCGTGGCCATAGTAAATCGTGTTCAGATATCCCTCGAGTATTTCATTTTTCGAGTAGTACATTTCAATGCGGACCGTATAGAAAGCTTCTTTGATTTTACGGGTCCATGTTTTTTCATGGGATAAAAAAAGATTTCTGGCGTATTGCTGGGTTAATGTGCTCGCACCTTCCTCCAGGGACATGCTTTTTAAATCAGCCAGGGCGGCTCCGGCAATCCGTTTCAGGTCAAAACCATTATGTTCATAAAAATGCTGATCCTCAATCGCCAGCGTTGCATTAACGACGTATGGCGATATTTCCTCCAGATCCACCCAATACCGGTTTTCCACGCCGCTTTCTTCACCGATCACTTCATTTTCGATGCCGTAATAAATCGTATTTTGATCGGTTGTCAGTTTTGGCGGTCCGAGCAAAAAGCTGATAAAATAAACGGACACAAGCGCAGCAATGCCAAGCGTGGCCATTCCGCCAATGATATATAGAAACCAGTGCAATTTATTTTGCGGGAAAAATTTTTTCATACGGCTTTACCCCATTAATCATAGATTACTACCATTATGGGAAAAGGACGGATGAAATAAACTTAAAAGGTCGCATATTTCCATATGTCTGTGTAAAATGGTTTTGGTATTGATAAACAGGTACCATTATCGCTATAATAGGAAATTATATAAAGCGGGAGCGGGATAGGATGAACTTGGAACCAAAATCCATTACAATTGAGATGCAGACAATCATTGATAATGATGGACAAATGGAATATAACACGCTCAACGAAGCAGGTACGTACTATGAAAAGGATAATCGCTGTATCCTGACGTTTGAAGAAACATCGGATGAGGGTGCCCCGGTTAAAAACCTGATTACCATTAATCCGAACAGGGTCAGTATTAAGCGGGTTGGTCCGGTTACAATGCATCAGCAATTCCGCACCAATCAAAAAACGGAAAATGTTTTCCAGCATCCGCATGGATATATACATATGGAAACACTTACCGATACAATTGCTTTTCACTCACTGACTGATGAGCAGAACGGGTTTTTGACAATTGATTATTCGGTTAGCCTGAATGGACAGGAAGAACGGAAACACAAATTGGAATTGACAATAAAGGAGGAGGATGCCGAATGAACGTCCTGGCACAGACAGAGGATATTTTAAAACAGGAAATCGAAGCGGCGGTTTTGCAGGCTGAACTAGCATCCAAAGCGGAACTGCCGGCGATTACACTGGAAAAACCGAAAGAAAAAGCTCACGGGGATTTCGCAACCAACATTGCGATGCAGCTTGCCCGTATTGCCAAAAAGGCACCACGTCAGATTGCGGATGATATTGTACAGCATCTGGACAGTACGAAAGCGGCAGTCGACAAAGTGGAAATTGCCGGGCCGGGTTTCATCAACTTTTTCATGAAAGATGACTATCTTGGTGAACTGATTCCAACTATTTTAAGTGCCGGTGCATCATACGGCAAAACGGACACAGGGAACGGAGAAAAAGTTCAGGTCGAGTTTGTTTCCGTTAACCCGACCGGTGATCTGCATCTTGGTCATGCCCGCGGTGCGGCATTTGGGGATGTGCTTTGCAATGTGCTGGAAGCAGCCGGTTACCAAACGGAGCGGGAATATTATATTAATGACGCCGGCAGCCAGATTGATAATCTTGCTTTGTCGATTGAAGTGCGCTATAAAGAGGCGCTTGGAATTGACACAAACATGCCCGATGATGGCTATCGCGGTTCCGATATAATCGACATCGGCAAAACACTTGCTGCCGAGTACGGTGATAAATGGGTACAGACAGATGAAACAGATCGACTTGCTTTTTTTAAGGAATATGGATTGAATTTTGAGCTGGATAAATTGAAAAAAGACTTGAATGATTTTGGTGTCCATTTTGATAACTGGTTCTCGGAACAGTCGCTGTACGATGCCAATAAAGTGGAGGAAGCGGTCCAGACACTGAAAGAAGGCGGCTATGTCTACGAACAGGATGGAGCAGTCTGGTTCCGTTCGACTGCGTTTGGTGATGATAAGGACCGGGTGCTTATTAAACAGGACGGTAAATACACCTATCTGACGCCGGACATCGCCTACCATAAAAACAAATTGGAGCGCGGCTATGACCAGATTGTCAATGTATGGGGCGGCGATCACCACGGTTATATTGGAAGGATGCGTGCGGCGATCCAGGCACTCGGTTACCCGGCTGAGAAATTTGGTGTTCAAATCATTCAAATGGTTCGTTTGTTTGAAAACGGGGAACTCGTCAAGATGTCCAAGCGTACCGGGAAGATTGTGGCACTCCGGGATCTGCTGGATGAAGTCGGTGCCGACGCTGTCCGGTATTTCTTTATCATGCGTTCGAATGATACACCACTGGATTTTGATATGGACCTTGCCAAATCGGAATCAAACGACAATCCGGTCTATTATGTCCAGTATGCTCATGCAAGGATTTGCACTATGCTCAGACAGGCCGGGGATAAAGGATTCGCAGTTGATAAACAGTATAATGCTGACCTGCTGACAGCGGAAAAAGAAATGGAGCTGCTGAAAAAGCTCGGTGAATTCCCGCAGACGGTTGCTGATGCAGCGCAAAAGCAGACGCCGCACAAAGTTACGCAATATGTGTTTGATCTTGCTTCACAACTGCACAGTTTCTACAATGCGGAAAAAGTGTTAAATCCGGATGACCCGGAACAGACCAAAGCACGCATCGCCTTGATGAAGGCAGTACGCACCACGATTCAAAACAGCCTGAAATTGCTTGGTGTTCATGCGCCGGAGCAGATGTAGGATTATTTTATTTAGACTGTTTTCCATTATAATTAGTTTCAACTAAAATCAACTGAAAAGTGGCTGGGACAAATCAAAAAGTGTAATACAAAAAACGAACAATTTTAGAGACTAGCGAAGTATATTTCCGGAGCGGTTGAGTCCACCTTTTAATTCGTTTTTTCTTTGTGATAAATCACCTTTTGTCCCAGCCTCTTTCTTATAAAATAATTCCTTTCGCCTCATTCATGTAATCAACAGGGATTTCCGGTAATTAAAAGTATGACAATTATCACATTTAATAAAAAATCAGTTGACTGAATGATCATTCACTTATAAAGTATAGTTATAGACTTATCATACAAACACAGTTTTTTGTATTTCGCTGAAAAATGCAATCGCTGTCATTTTAGGTTACAATACTTACAGAGGGGGAGCGAAAGATGGACATATTTTTACTTATAAATGCACTGGCATTCACAGCTGTTGTCATCTATGGTGTATATTTGTTTGCCAAAGTTGTGACAACGCGGATCGCCTACATTAAATTGGGGAAGAAATCGGACTTTGACCGTGATTTTAAAGAACGGTTCCGCCGGATTGGAAAAATCGTTTTCGGACAGTCCAAGCTGTTGAAAGACAAAAAATCAGGAATTATTCATGTGATGATGTTCTATGGTTTTCTGCTTGTCCAGTTCGGTGCAATCGACTTATTTATAAAGGGGCTTGCTCCCGGCAGTCACTTGCCGCTCGGTCCACTGTACCCGATCTTTACGTTTTTCCAGGAGCTGGTCGTTTTAATGATTCTGGTTGCGGTGGTTTGGGCCTTCTACCGCCGTTATATTGAAAAAATTGTCCGGTTGAAGCGCGGATTTAAAGCAGGACTTGTTCTGCTGTTCATCGGCACCTTGATGTTGTCCGTTCTGGTGTCAAACGGAATGGAAATCATCTGGCTGGATGAAATCGAACCGGGAATATCCCAGCCTGTTGCCAGTTTAATAGCTTTAGCGTTCGGCTGGCTGCCTGAAACTGCTGCGATGGCACTGTTCTTTGTATTCTGGTGGGTACACACGATCACCATTCTGTCATTCCTGATCTATGTGCCGCAATCCAAACACGCACACTTGATTGCTGCCCCGGCCAATGTGTTTTTGAGTAAACGTGTGCCTGGTAAGCTGAAAAAGATAGATTTTGATATTGATGAAGATGATGATGAAGACGAAATCTCGTTTGGTGTCGGTAAAGTAGAAGATTTTGAACAACATCAGATGATCGACTTTTATGCCTGTGTGGAATGCGGGCGCTGTACGGATGTCTGTCCGGCATCCGGAACAGGAAAAATGCTGTCACCGATGGATATTATGATTAAAACGCGTGATCACCTGACTCAGAAAGGTGCAGCAGTTACCGGCAAAAAACCGTGGGTGCCAAGCTATGCATTTGCGGGTACAGCTGGTAACCAGATGGCAACTGCCGATGGCGCCGTCAGCAAAATGGAGGCTGTCAGTCTGATTGGCGATGTTATTACGGAAGAAGAACTGGCTGGCTGTACAACTTGCCGAAATTGTGAAGATGCATGTCCCGTTAACAACGAACATGTTGGTACAATCATTGACATGCGCCGCTATCTGGTTATGACGGAAGGAAAAATGGATCCGGAAGCTCAGCGTGCCGTTATGAACATTGAGCGTCAGGGTAACCCATGGGGACTTTCCAAAAAAGACCGGATCAAGTGGCGCGAACAGGATGAGGACGCGTATATCCCGACAGTAAAAGAATTGAAAAAAGAAGATAAAGATTTCGAATATCTTTTCTGGGTAAGTTCAATGGGATCATTTGATAACCGCAGTCAAAAAATTGCCCTTGCATTTGCCAAACTGATGAACCAGGCGGGTGTCAGCTTTGCGATTTTAGGAAACAAGGAACAGAACTCTGGTGATACGGCACGCCGCATTGGAAATGAATTTTTATTCCAGGAAATTGCCGAGAAAAACATTAAGGAATTCAATAAACATGATGTGAAGAAGATCGTAACGATTGATCCGCACGCATATAACATTTTCAAAAACGAATATCCTGATTTTGGCTTTGAGGCAGAAGTTTATCACCATACACAAATGCTATATGACTTGGTGATGAACGGCAAGCTGGAGACGAAGCGGGAAATTAATCAGCGGCTGACATACCACGATTCCTGCTATCTTGGACGATACAATGGGGTGTACGATCCACCACGTGAAATTCTTAAGTCAATTCCAGGACTTCAATTGATTGAAATGGAGCGCAGCAAGGAAAACGGTATGTGCTGCGGTGCTGGCGGCGGTCTGATGTGGAGCGAGGAAACAACCGGTAACCGAATCAATGTTGCCCGCACCGAACAGGCGATGCAAACAGAATCCACGATGATTTCCAGCGCATGTCCATTCTGCCTGACGATGCTGAGTGATGGTACGAAAGCGAAAGAAGTGGATGAAGACATCAGCACAATGGATGTTGCGGAAATTCTCGCATTAAGTGTTTTAACGAACGATGAAGTAAAAACAGCGTAAGTGCAAATCGGAGGGGTGAAATGCCCCTCTGCTTTTAAGCCGAATATCTGAGCGAGCGTTCAATCGTTTTTTAATTGCAACTTCACATACACGATGATATGTTTAAAGAAAGCGTTGTCACATGAAACGATAAATCTAGTAAAAAAAAGGGAGCTGAGGAAATGCGTAAAACCGTTATTGTATCAGGTGCCAGAACACCATTTGGGAAATTTGGGGGAGCGTTGAAATCCTTTACCGCCGCACAGCTTGGCGGAAAAGCAATTCGCGAAGCATTGGATCGGGCCGGACTCGATGAAAAGGAAATCAATGAAGTGATCATGGGAACTGTTCTGCAGGGCGGCCAGGGTCAGATTCCGTCCCGTCAGGCAGCACGCGAAGCTGGCATTCCATGGGATGTAAAAACCGAAACAATTAATAAAGTATGTGCATCCGGAATGCGCAGTGTAACACTTGCCGATCAGTTGATTCGCGCCGGCGACGAAGATGTAATTGTAGCAGGCGGGATGGAGAGCATGAGTAATGCGCCGTATTACCTGCCGGATGCACGTTGGGGCAATCGTATGGGCGATAAACGTGTTGTCGATATGATGGTTCATGACGGGCTTACTTGTTCGTTTAACAATGTACACATGGGAAGCTATGGAAATGGTACTGCAGAAGAATTTAATGTATCCCGCGAACAGCAGGACGAATGGGCTTACCGCAGTCATCAGCGGGCAGGGAAAGCAATCGAGGACGGTAAATTTGCTGAAGAAATTGTGGCACTCGAAGTTCCACAGCGTAAAGGTGATCCACTTGTTGTTGATACAGACGAAGCACCCCGGAAAGATACAAGCGTTGAAAAACTCGGGAAACTGCGCCCGGCTTTTGACAAAGACGGTACTATCACTGCTGGTAATGCGCCTGGTGTCAATGACGGTGCAGGTGCATTTGTTGTTATGTCCGATGAAAAGGCGGAGGCACTCGGCAAAACACCGATGGCAACTGTGCTCGGGCATGCTGAAGTGGCGGTGGATACAAAAGACTTTCCGCAAACCCCGGGTCTCGTTATCAATAAATTACTTGAAAAAACCGGCTACGCGAAAGAAGACATAGATTTGTTCGAAATTAACGAAGCGTTTGCGGTCGTGTCACTTGCCAGCGGAAAAATTGCCGGCATTGATCCGGAAAAAGTGAACATCAATGGCGGAGCAGTCGCGCTTGGACATCCGATTGGTGCAAGCGGCGCAAGAATTATTTTGACATTGATTCACGAACTGAAGCGCCAAGGCGGCGGACTTGGCATAGCAGCTATTTGCAGCGGAGGCGGCCAGGGAGACGCTGTTTTGATTGAAGTACCGAAGCAGTAGTCTTTCGCCTCTGTCTGTAACTGATTTTTGATGGAAAATTCGTTGAACTGTTAGAGTTTTCGTGTGAAGTGCCAGAGTTTTCAACTGAGGCGCTAGAAGTTTACGGGTCAAGTGCTAGAAGTTCACAATGGAAGTGTTAGAAGTTCACAATTTTTTTGAGGCAACACGATTTATATGGAAATAAAAACATTTCCTGCTGAGACATAGAAATAGGTTATTAGTTTTCAATCAAGGAGGCGGCAAAACATGGCAATCGAAAAAGTAATGGTCATTGGGGCCGGACAAATGGGTGCTGGCATTGCCCAGGTATGTGCGCAGTCAGGCTTCAAGGTTCTTTTAAATGATGTTAGTGAAGAGGCGCTGGATAAAGGAATGAAAAATATTGAAAAGCTCCTTTCACGCGCTGTTGAAAAAGAACGTATCAGTGAGTCAGATAAAACAGATACCATTAACCGGCTGACACCTTCAACAGAAATAAAGGATGCCGGGTCATGTGATCTGGTAATTGAAGCTATCGTTGAGAATATGGACGTAAAGACAAAAGTGTTCAGCGACCTTGATGCGTTTGCTCCAAAACATGCGATTTTGGCATCCAACACATCATCACTGCCGATTACGGAAATCGCAGCAGCTACCAACCGTCCGGAACAGGTCATCGGGATGCATTTCATGAACCCGGTTCCCGTCATGAAATTGGTCGAAATAATCCGCGGCATCCAAACGAGTGATGAAACCTATCAGGTTATTGAAGAGATGACGAACCAATTGTCGAAAACGCCAGTTGAGGTGAATGATGCACCCGGATTTGCAGCGAACCGTATTTTAATGCCGATGATTAATGAAGCGATTTTTGCAGTTCACGAAGGCGTTGCATCTGTTGAAGATGTTGATACGGTGATGAAACTTGGTATGAACCATCCAATGGGGCCACTGACATTGGCGGACTTTATCGGACTCGATACATGCCTTTATATCATGGAAGTGCTGTACGAAGGTTTCGCTGACAGCAAGTACCGTCCATGTCCACTGCTCAGAAAATATGTGAAAGCCGGTTGGCTGGGCAAAAAATCAGGCCGCGGCTTTTATCAGTACAGTTAATTTAAACCACCAGGAAAAACAGGAAGGAGGGCAAACAGAATGAACCTGAATTTTACCGAAGAACAGGAAATGATGCGGAAAATGGTTCGCGACTTTGCCCAAAAGGAAGTAGCGCCTCGGATTAAACAAATGGAGGAAGAAGACCGCTTTCCGGAAGAAATTATTCAAAAAATGGGGGAACTCGGGCTGATGGGAATCCCGATTCCCGAAGAATATGGCGGAAGCGGAATGGATTTCACATCATACATTATTGCCATCAATGAACTGGCAAAGGTTAGTGCCACGGTCGGTGTTATTTTGTCTGTTCATACATCTGTAGGAACAAGTCCGATTCTGTATTTCGGAAATGAAGCACAAAAAAAGCATTACATTCCTAAATTGGCATCCGGGGAATACCTGGGTGCGTTTGCTGTGACAGAGCCTGGCGCAGGATCTGACGTGGCAAGTATGAAAACCAGAGCGAAAAAAGATGGCGATCATTATATTCTGAACGGCTCCAAAATCTTTATTACAAATGGCGGATCGGCTGATACATTTATTACCTTTGCCCGTACGAATGGTGAAGAGGGCTCACAAGGTGTCAGTGCGTTTATCATCGAACGGGATACACTAGGCTTTGAAATCGGTAAACCGGAAAAGAAAATGGGGCTGCACGGATCCAGTACCGTTCAAATTAATTTTGATAACTGCAAGGTGCCAAGAGAACAGTTGCTCGGTGAAGAGGGTGAAGGGTTCAAAATTGCGATGGCTAATTTGAATGTCGGCCGGATTGGTATTGCTGCACAAGCGCTCGGTATCGGTGAAGCAGCACTTGAACATGCCACCTCCTATGCGAAGGAGCGGAAGCAATTCGGCAAGCCAATTGCTGCAAATCAGGGTATATCTTTTAAACTGGCAGATATGGCAACAGAGGTTGAAGCAGCAAAACTGCTGGTCTATAATGTTGCTTCACTGGTAGAACGAGACATTCCGGCAGGCAAACAAGCATCAATGGCCAAAATGTATGCATCAAAAACGGCCCGAAAAGCTGCCATCGAAGCGGTGCAGGTTTTCGGTGGATACGGCTATACCGAAGATTATCCGGTTGAGCGCCTTTTTCGTGATGCTAAAGTTACCGAGATTTATGAAGGTACGAATGAAATACAGCACATCGTAATCGCCAAAAATCTTTTGAAGGAATAAGGAGGAAGACAAAAATGGATTTTCAACTAACCGAAGAACAGGAAATGCTGCGCAAAATGGTCCGTGATTTTGCCAAGAATGAAGTGGAACCTACTGCGGCTGAGCGTGATGAAGAGGAGCGTTTTGACCGGAAAATTTTCGACAAGATGGCTGAACTGGGACTGACCGGAATTCCGTGGCAGGAAGAGTACGGCGGAATCGGTGCAGACTTTGTGAGTTATGTCATCGCAGTTGAGGAACTGTCCCGCGTCTGTGCATCAACTGGCGTAACATTGTCGGCACACCTGTCACTTGCCAGCTGGCCCATTTACAAATACGGAAATGAAGAACAGAAGAAAACATTCCTTTACCGTCTTGCAACCGGTGAGGCCTTGGGCGCATATGCCCTTTCCGAACCAGGTTCAGGCAGTGATGCGGCAAATATGAAAACCGTCGCTAAAAAAGATGGTGATGATTATATTTTAAACGGCAATAAAGTCTGGATTACCAATGGCGGCGTAGCAGATCTGTATCTTGTTTTTGCCATAACTGATCCGGAAGCGCGCCATAAAGGAATCAGCGCGTTTATCGTCGAAAAGGGAACAGAAGGCTTCACATTCGGTAAGAAAGAAAAGAAACTCGGTATTCGTTCATCCCCGACAACCGAACTGATTTTTGAAAACTGCCGGGTGCCAAAAGAAAACATGCTTGGTGCAGAAGGTGACGGGTTTAAAATTGCCATGACGACACTTGATGGAGGCCGTAACGGTATTGCCGCGCAGGCACTGGGAATCGCTCAGGGTGCACTTGATGCCGCGACAGATTACGCGAAGGAGCGTGAACAGTTCGGCAAACCGATCGCAGCAAACCAGGGTATTTCCTTCAAGCTTGCTGATATGGCAACAGAAGTCGAGGCATCACGTCTTTTGACTTACCAGGCAGCATGGCTCGAATCAGAGGGCAAGCCATACGGAAAAGCATCCGCTATGTCGAAATTATTCGCGGGTGATGCCGCAATGCGCATAACGGTTGAAGCCGTGCAGGTATTCGGCGGCTACGGGTACACGAAGGATTACCCGGTTGAACGCTACATGCGCGATGCGAAAATCACGCAGATTTATGAAGGAACGAACGAAATCCAGCGTTTGGTTATTGGCAGGATGCTGACGAAGTAGATTGATTTAAGTAATACGCCAAAGCTCATAACTTCCCGCGCCGCAGTCCCTAAATGGGAGAGAGCGACACCTAAACGGGAGAGAACAGAACTCAAATGGGAGACCCCAGCACCCAAGCAGGCGGCGCCTCAAAGGCAGAAAGGATGATCAAACATGTACCCACTCGTTGAGCAGATTAAGGAAAAAAACATACGCGCACTGGCCCGGGCCATCACAATGGTGGAAAATGATCATCCTGAGAAGCTCGATATGCTGAGTGATGTTTTTGCAGCAAAAAAACATGCGCGGTATGTGGGTTTAACCGGATCGCCCGGTGCCGGAAAAAGTTCGCTTGTTAACCGACTCATCACCCATATCCGCAACGAAGGGAAGACGGTTGCGGTTATTGCGGTGGATCCGACCAGCCCGTTCAGCGGGGGTGCACTGCTCGGTGACCGGGTCCGGATGAATGAACATTTTACCGATGACGGGGTGTACATTCGGAGCATGGCGACGCGCGGCAGCCTCGGCGGTTTGGCCAGGGCGACTAAAGATGCAGTTCGTATTTGTGATGCGTATGGTTTCGATGTTGTGCTTGTGGAGACGGTCGGAGTCGGTCAGTCTGAGCTTGATATTATGAAAATTGTTGATACAACGGCACTTGTATTAACCCCGAACAGCGGGGATGTGCTGCAGATCTTCAAAGCAGGCATCATGGAAATTGCCGATTTGTTTGTTATCAACAAAGCGGATTTGCCAGGATATGGGAAGCTCAAGGCACTGTTAAAAGAACTTGTCATGATGACGGCAAAAGGCGACCAGGAGACACAAATCGTCAAAACGATAACGACGGAAAACAAAGGCATCGACAAATTGTGGCAAAAAATAAATGAGCATCATGACTTTTTATACGGCACCAATGAAGGAAAAAAACGCCGCCAATTTCAGCAGGAGCTGGAGGTTTACGAACTCGTTCGTGAGGAAATCTGGCGCGAAGTGAAAACATACGCTGAAAAAAATAAGACTGACATACCAATCGAAGCTGACAGCGACCCATATCAGCTCGCACAAAATATTTTTGAAAAATGGAAGGAGGACAACGGATGAAGCAAAATAAAATCCTTTCTTCTGTAAAAGATGTGGATCTTGTTGAAAAACGCCGCAATCAAATGATCAAGGGAGCTATTACCCTCTTTAAGGAAAAGGGTTTTCACCGGACAACAACACGGGAAATTGCCAAAGAATCAGGCTTCAGTATCGGCACTCTTTATGAATATATCCGAACAAAAGAAGATGTGCTGTTTCTTGTTTGCGATGCGATTTATCAACAGGTGAGAGAGCGGCTTGAAGCGACAATCGATCTGAAAAATCCGTCCGTTGATAACCTGGAAAACGTCATCCGCTCCTATTTTGAACTAATGGATGACATGCAGGAAGAAGTTATTATCCTGTATCAGGAAGTTAAATCGATGAAAAAAGAAACACGTGAATATGTCCTGCAAAAGGAACGCGATATGGTTGGTATGTTGGAAGAAGTGATTGTATCGTGTGTCCCGACTGATCTGGCAAAGCAGGATGTAAAACTTTTGGCTAATAACATTTTTATCCAAGGACAAATGTGGGGATTCAGACGGTGGATGCTGCAGAAGCAATTCACCCTTGATGAGTACATTGAACGTCAGACCTGCTATCTTATGCAGGCGCTGGCAATTCATAAAAATACGAGCGACAGGAGGATGGATGATGGAACAAGTGCAACTGTATAAACCGGAAAATCCCGTTCGTTTTGTGACGGCATCAAGTTTGTATGATGGCCATGATGCCTCCATCAATATTATGCGCCGGATTCTTCAGGCAAGCGGGGCGGAAGTGATCCATCTTGGTCACAACCGGTCTGTTGAAGAGGTCGTCCACGCAGCCATTCAGGAGGACGCGCAGGGTATCGCCATTTCTTCTTATCAGGGCGGTCATGTCGAATATTTCAAGTATATGATTGACCTGCTGAATGAATTGGGTGCACCCCATATCAATGTATATGGCGGCGGTGGAGGAGTCATCATCCCGCGGGAAATTAAAGAATTGCATGATTATGGTGTGTCACGGATTTTTTCACCGGAAAACGGCCGTGAACTGGGGCTTCAGGGCATGATTAACGAGATGCTCGAGCAATGTGATTTTCTTCCGCCAATCGACTTGAAAAAGGATCAGGAAAAATTGACTGCAGGCGAGCGGCAGGCAATCGCCCGATTCATTACGTATATGGAAAGCAGTCAGGAAGAAGATGCTGAAAAACAGGGCATCCTGGAAAAACTACAGGGGCAATCGAATCATGCGCCGGTCATGGGGATTACCGGTACGGGCGGTGCGGGAAAAAGTTCCCTGACCGATGAGCTGATCCGCCGCTTTATCAATGAAGTGCCTGACAAAAAAATTGCCATTATCTCGATCGATCCGACAAAAAAGAAAACCGGCGGCGCATTACTTGGGGACCGGATCCGGATGAATGCCATTTTTACTGATCGTGTTTATATGCGTTCATTGGCAACACGTGATTCAAGAAGTGAGTTGTCCAAGGCGATTCAGGATGTCATTGATGTTGTGCGCGCGGCAGACTATGATTTTATCATTGTCGAAACAAGTGGTATCGGACAGGGGGATGCTGCGATTACCGATGTGACGGATCTGTCCATGTATGTGATGACCGCTGAATTTGGTGCCCCGTCACAACTGGAAAAAATCGATATGATTGACTTTGCTGATTTTATCGTCATCAACAAGTTTGAGCAAAAAGGTTCTGAGGATGCCCTGAATCAGGTTCGCAAACAATACGAGCGCAGCCATATGCTGTTCCATGAGGATAAAACGAAATTTCCTGTCTACGGGACCATCGCCAGCCAGTTTAATGATGCCGGCACAAATTCGCTGTTTGCTGCGATCATCGATGTATTACATGAAAAATATGACTGGGACGATACGGTTGATTTTGAGCGTAATGTTATCGCGCAAAAAGACAATATGATCATTACCAATGAACGCCGGCACTATTTGCGTGAAATTGCCACACATGTCCGCAATTATCATACGCATGCCGATAAACAGAGTGACATTGCCCGGAAGCTTTATCAACTGGAAGGTGCAAAAGACGCACTGGAGGATGAAAGTGCAAAAACGGTGATTGATCAATCCATTGCAACTTACCAGGAAGAACTCGATCCGAAAGCGAAAAAGCTGCTTGACGGATGGGATGAAACGAAAGAACGCTACAGTGGGGATAAATTGACATATAAGGTCCGTGATAAAGAAATTGAAATCGACCTTACAACAGAATCGCTGGCCGGTCTGAAAGTTCCTAAAGTGGCCTTTCCGAAATTTACCGACTGGGGCGAGCGTCTGACCTGGCTGATGAAGGAAAATGTGCCAGGTGTATTCCCATTTACGGCAGGAGTTTTCCCGTTCAAACGAAAAGGGGAGGATCCGACCCGTCAATTTGCCGGTGAAGGAACACCGGAACGGACGAACCGCCGTTTTCATTATTTATCAAAAAATGAAGACGCCAAACGATTGTCCACAGCATTTGACTCGGTAACATTATACGGCGAGGATCCAGCTGAACGTCCAGATATATATGGAAAAGTCGGCGAAAGTGGTGTCAGTATTTGTACATTGGATGATATGAAAAAGCTGTACAGCGGTTTTGATCTGATCGATCCAAAAACGTCCGTGTCGATGACGATTAACGGACCGGCACCGATTATTTTGGCGATGTATTTCAACACTGCAATTGATCATCAGGTTGCTAAATTTAAAGAGGAAAACAATCGCGAACCGAACCAGGAAGAATACGAAGCAATCCGCGATGAAACGGTTTCCGTTGTGCGCGGTACAGTTCAGGCGGATATTTTGAAAGAAGACCAGGGCCAGAACACCTGTATCTTCTCAACGGAATTTGCGCTGAGGATGATGGGTGATATCCAGCAATATTTTATTGACAAACAAGTGCGTAACTATTATTCCGTATCGATTTCCGGCTACCATATTGCCGAAGCGGGAGCAAACCCGATTACACAGCTTGCTTTTACGCTGGCTAACGGATTCACGTATGTTGAGTACTATTTGAGCCGCGGAATGGACGTCAACAAGTTTGCCAAAAATCTGTCGTTCTTCTTTTCCAACGGACTCGATCCGGAATACACGGTTATCGGACGCGTGGCACGCCGCATCTGGGCTGTAACGATGCGCGATAAGTATGGCGCCAATGAGCGCAGTCAGAAACTGAAGTATCACATTCAGACATCTGGCCGTTCCCTGCATGCCCAGGAAATTGATTTTAATGATATCCGGACAACACTGCAGGCATTGCTGGCAATCCAGGATAACACGAATTCCCTGCATACGAATGCATATGATGAAGCAATCACGACTCCGACGGAAGAATCGGTCCGGCGCGCGATGGCGATTCAGATGATTATCAATAAAGAATTCGGTCTGACCAAAAATGAAAACTCGCTGCAGGGTTCATTTGTTGTGGAAGAGCTGACCGATCTTGTCGAAGAAGCCGTTCTGCAGGAATTTGAAAAGATGAATGACCGCGGTGGTGTGCTTGGTGCAATGGAGCGTCAGTATCAGCGCGGAAAAATCCAGGAAGAATCACTGTATTATGAAGGTAAAAAACATTCCGGTGACCTGCCGCTTGTTGGCGTGAATACGTATATCAATCCGAATCCGCCATCAGAAGATCAGATTGATTCGATGGAGCTTGCCCGTGCATCGAAAGAGGAAAAAGAACATCAGATTACTGAACTGCACAAATTCCAGGACACGAACAACGATCAGACTGAAGCAGCATTGTCACGACTGAAAGAAGTTGCGGCATCCGGCGGAAATATTTTCGTCGAACTGATGGAAACTGTCAAAGTTGCCAGTCTCGGTCAAATTACCAACGCACTTTACGAAGTTGGCGGACAGTATCGAAGGAATATGTAACACTAAAAAAACATCTACTGTATTCCATTGCTATCAATATCAGTTTATCAAAACCAAGCGGAGGAAATACGCTGAGACTCCTGTGGGAGCAGAGGCCTAGATGAGACTCCGTAGCGCGTTAGCGATCTTTTTTGCGAGGAGTGGAACACCGCTGAATATGCTTGCAACACGACGAGCACAAGGGAGGCTCATCAGCCGCCCACGGTAAAGAAGACACTGCGAAAGCTTGCTTGAGCAGATGTCGCACTTATGCTCGAAAGTGAAAGTGAAGTGTATTTCCGCAGCGGTGGATTAACATCTTCATAATGTTAAACTGAGGTGCGAAAGTTTGACTTGATTGAAATAAAAAGTTGAGAAAACAAGTTTTTCTCAACTTTTTTCAGGTAATACTGGCATATTGGATTCAGATTTGTTTATAATGGATGGTATGAATTATATAGTACATCTGCTGGAAAAACATACGAACACGATGAACAGATACCATCGTCTTAATACATGAAAAAAGGGAGTGCGGTAGCATGGGTTTGAACGATTACAGCCGCGAGGAAATGCAAAGAATGCCAATGGTTGAATTGGCACATAATATTTTATCAGATAAACAAAAAGCTGCTCATTACAGTGAATTATATGACCAGGTTGCCGAAATGAAAGGCTTTACCGAAGAACAAAAAGAAGGTTATCTTTCTCAGTTTTACACAGATTTGACGGTTGACGGCAGATTGATTACCACAGGCTCCGGCATCTGGGGGCTGAAGCGCTGGTACCCTGTCGAACAGATTGATGAAGAAGGGGCAGCACCAAAGAAGAAAAAGAAAAAAAGTACGAAAAAGAAAGCAACAAAAAAGAAACAGCCAGTAAAGCAGGAAGAACCTGAGTCAGATGATCTCGAAGTGCTGACGGATAAGTTTGAAGATGAAGTGCATGATGATGAAGAAGATCATTTTGGTGACGACTTTGATGATGAACGTGATGATTATGAAGATGATGAACATGATGAAGATGAAGAATACGAGGACGATGAAGAGGACAAAAAGAAATAAAAAGCGTGCTTGACTTTTTCATAACGTATGCGTACAATTTTTATTGGGCTCTTTAATTTAAAAGATACAAAGCGTTTCCCCTTACCAATATGGGGGAGCGCTTTTTTTGTTTTTTTGTCCATTTTGTAACATAACAAAGCTTTTTATGATTTATTTTTAAACAAACGAACATATTAACAGATAGAAAGAAGAGGGATGTAACATGACGAAATATATATTTGTAACCGGGGGCGTTGTTTCATCGTTAGGGAAAGGGATAACTGCTGCTTCACTGGGCCGGTTATTGAAAAACCGCGGTCTGAAAATTACTATCCAAAAATTTGACCCGTACATTAATGTGGACCCGGGTACGATGAGTCCGTATCAGCACGGCGAAGTTTTTGTAACCGAAGACGGTGCAGAGACTGACCTTGATCTGGGCCATTATGAACGGTTTACCGATATCAACCTGAACAAATACAGCAACATTACAACGGGAAAAGTTTATTCGAGCGTTATCAAAAAAGAACGCCGCGGTGATTATCTGGGCGGTACGGTGCAGGTTATCCCGCATATTACCAATGAAATTAAAGAACAGGTATTCCGGGCCGGCCAGGAAACGAAGGCTGATGTCGTCATCACTGAAATCGGCGGAACAGTCGGTGATATTGAATCATTGCCATTTTTGGAAGCGATCCGCCAGATTAAAAGTGACATCGGCAGAGACCATGTAATGTACATCCATTGTACACTTGTCCCGTACATTAAGGCGGCAGGTGAAATGAAGACCAAGCCAACCCAGCACAGTGTAAAGGAATTGCGCTCACTGGGGATTCAGCCGGATGCAATTGTACTGCGGACAGAACTCCCAATCAGTACGGAAATGAAAGAGAAAATTGCCCTATTCTGTGATATTGATGAAAAGGCAGTAATTGAAATGATTGATGCGGATACATTGTATCAAATCCCTGTATCATTGCAGGAGCAGCAGCTCGATCAGCTTACCTGTAATCACTTCGGACTTGATTGCGGTCCGGCAGATATGGATGAATGGATGAAACTGGTCAATAAAGTCCGTGGACTTTCCAAAACCATTACAATCGGTCTTGTCGGAAAATATGTGGAACTGCCGGATGCGTATCTTTCGGTTGTGGAATCGTTAAAACATGCTGGGTATTCTTATGATTCCAATGTGGAAGTAAAATGGATCAATGCCGAGAAGCTGGATGAGGAATGTATTAAACAGGAACTGAAACAGGTCGATGGCGTTCTTGTCCCGGGTGGATTCGGTGATCGTGGAATTGAAGGAAAAATCGAAGCAATTCGTTACGCCCGTGAAAATAACGTTCCATACTTCGGCATCTGTCTGGGCATGCAGCTGGCAACGGTGGAATTTGCCCGAAATGTACTTGGAATGGAAGGTGCGCATTCGGCTGAAATTAATCCGAACACACCATATCCAATCATTGACCTGCTTCCGGAGCAGAAAAACATTTCTGATATGGGCGGTACATTAAGGCTTGGTATTTATCCATGCAAGCTGGTTGATGATACGAAAACAAAAGCTGCATACCGGAATGAAGATATTGTTTATGAACGGCACCGTCACCGTTATGAATTTAATAATGAGTACCGTGAGCAAATGGCTGATAACGGATTTGTTTTTTCCGGGACAAGTCCGGATGGCAGGTTGATTGAGACAATCGAAATTGCAGATCATCCGTGGTTTGTGGCATGTCAGTTCCATCCGGAGTTCAAATCACGCCCGACAAATCCGCAAGCATTGTTTGAGGGCTTTATTGGTGCGGCTTTCAGCCAGCGGAGTAATAAATAGGATGTAAGACCTGCGCAAAGTGTATTTATCGACGTTTTGTGCAGGTCTTTTGTAATGCTTCCATACAAATTGCTTATTTCTCGATGAAAAGTTCTTACCCGGGAGGATATTTTAATTTTATGTAGAACTTATTATAATGGCGAAGATAGATATCAGGATAAAAATATATGACTATTTTGAAAACGGGGATGGGGATGGTTAAAAACTATGACACGAAAGATTCTTGTCGTAGATGATCAGCCTGGGATTCGCCTGCTTTTGCAGGAGGTTTTTACTAATGAAGGCTATCATGTAACGACTGTGACAACTGGAAAAGAAGCACTTGATAATTTGTTCAGTACAGAGTTTGACTTGATCATGCTGGATTATAAATTGCCCATAGTTGATGGGGTTGAAGTGTTAAGAAAAATGAATGATCGTGATATCACAACACCGGCAATTATTATGAGCGGCCTTCCGGAAGACATCAGTACCGAAACCGAGCAGTTAAGTCCCGTAAAAAAAATCCTGGCCAAGCCTTTTAATGTACAGGAAGTGTGTGATTTTACCAGAAGTTTGCTTGGGTAACACTTGGAAAAACTTCGCATTCGCCTTATCATACAGCGAGTGCCGAAGTTTTTTAGCAGTTAAGAAAGTATAAAATCCTTTCTTACTGCATAAGTGCAACTATGGCTGTCACCTAAAAGCTTGGTGACAACCAAGTTTTCTAATATGGTAATTCTTAATTGACGTTACAACCCAAAACAGCTGATGATCGGGTCACCGGCTGTTTTTTTATGAAGAATGGGAGCTGCGGGATTTGTTCTTGCCACTTCCGTCAGTAGTTGGTATTCTATTATTGTGGCAAAAATATAGACTGTTGGATACGGTTTTTGAGTTGTGTATCCGGTTAACCGGACTGACATTACGTCATGTCCTTATTGACGAAAAAAGCCGTCGAACCGTTGTACTTTTATGGTGTTATTGTCAAAAGTAATCAGAGCGTAACCCAGTTTAAATGTGTGCACTCGGTTCATATGAGCAAAAATTAGTCATAGGCATAAATTATGCAGGAAAGCGAGGTAAATAAATATGAAATTTTTTATCGATACAGCGAATATTGATGAGGTGCGTTCCGCGAATGCTCTTGGAATACTCGCTGGTGTAACGACAAACCCGAGCCTGGTGGCCAAAGAGGGTGTTTCTTTCCATGACCGTTTACGGGAAATCACCAGTGAAGTGGATGGTTCGGTCAGCGCGGAAGTAATTGCCGAAGATGCGGAAGGCATGATCAAGGAAGGTAAGGAGCTTGCCGCGATTGCACCGAATATCACGGTCAAAGTTCCGATGACACTAGAGGGCTTAAAAGCAGTTAAGGCGTTCAGTGATCTTAATATTAAAACAAATGTAACACTTATTTTTAATGCGAATCAGGCATTGCTGGCAGCGCGTGCAGGTGCGTCATACGTGTCACCATTCCTCGGCAGACTGGATGACATTGGTCAAGATGGAATGGATCTGATCGCAACCATCTCGCAAATTTTCGACCAACATGGCATCGAAACGGAAATTATTGCAGCCTCGATCAGACACCCATTGCATGTTACGGATGCTGCAGCAAATGGAGCACATATTGCGACCATCCCATATAAGGTACTGGGACAGCTTGTCAAACATCCATTAACAGATCAAGGGATTGAAAAATTCCTGAATGATTGGAATAAGCAAAAATAAGTACATGAAAATGGAAAATTTGTGCAAACTATGGTTGAATATGGATGGAATTGAGAGGCAGTGCAATGTCAGCCTGCATCAGTAAGTCCTGTAACAAACAAAGTGGGGTGCTCCAAAGTGGAAAAGATGTTAGTTGAAGGCGGTCATTTGTTAAATGGAAAAGTTCGGATCAACGGTGCCAAAAATAGTGCAGTAGCATTACTTCCGGCTGCACTGATGGCGGATTCCGAGGTAGCTATCGAGGGACTCCCGGAAATATCGGATATTTATACCCTCGGTGGTTTGCTCGAGGAAATCGGCGGCAAAGTCAGCTGGGACGGACAAACGGTATACATTGATCCTCAACACATGGTTTCAATGCCATTGCCAAATGGTAAAGTCAAAAAACTGCGGGCATCCTACTATTTTATGGGTGCGATGCTGGGCAAATTCAAGCAGGCAGTCATTGGGCTGCCGGGCGGCTGTCATTTAGGGCCGCGTCCAATCGACCAGCACATTAAAGGATTTGAAGCGCTCGGAGCGGAAGTGACCAATGAACAGGGTGCTATTTACCTTCGTGCGAATGAATTGAGAGGCGCGAGAATTTATCTCGATGTGGTCAGTGTAGGTGCAACCATCAACATCATGCTGGCTGCTGTCAAAGCGAAAGGTAAAACAGTTATTGAAAATGCTGCAAAAGAACCGGAAATCATTGATGTGGCTACCCTTTTAACGAATATGGGGGCGAACATCAAAGGTGTTGGAACGGATGTCATCCGAATTGAAGGGGTGTCTTCACTGAATGGCTGCCGGCATACGATTATTCCGGACAGAATTGAAGCGGGCACATATGCGATTGCCGCCGCTGCGCAGGGTGACGAGGTTATTATTGATAATGTGATTCCCCAACATCTCGAGTCCGTGCTGGCAAAATTGCGTGAAATGGGTGTCGATATTGAGGAAGGTGATGAGCAATTACTGATCTCACCAAAAAAACCACTCAAAAGTGTCGATATCAAAACATTGGTTTATCCTGGTTTTCCGACGGACCTGCAGCAGCCGTTCACGACGCTTTTAACGAAAGCAGTTAATACCGGTGTTATTACAGACACGATTTATTCAGCAAGATTAAAACATATTGATGAATTACGTCGAATGAATGCTATAATAAAAGTTGAGGGTGGCTCAGCCATTATATCCGGTCCTGTTGAGCTGCAAGGTGCAAAAGTGAAGGCAAGCGACTTGCGCGCAGGTGCAGCGCTTATCATTGCCGGGTTGATGGCCAACGGAGTAACAGAGATAACCGGCCTTGACCATATTGACCGCGGGTACGAAAAAATAACAGATAAATTAATTACCCTCGGAGCCAATGTCTGGCGTGAGGAAATGTCCGAAGAGGAAGTGCGGCAATTTCAAAATTCCTAGCACTATTCTCTAAAAATATCTTCGTGGGATGAGGGTATTTTTTAAAAGGAGAGGTTTAAAAATGGAGAGAAGTTTAACAATGGAAATCGTACGCGTTACCGAGGCAGCAGCCCTGAAATCAGCACGCTGGATGGGTCGGGGCAAAAAGGAAGAGGCGGATGATGCCGCAACTTCTGCCATGCGCGACGTGTTTGATACCATCCCGATGAAAGGACGGGTTGTCATTGGGGAAGGTGAAAAAGACGAAGCACCAATGTTGTACATAGGCGAAGAACTTGGTACTGGCACTGGCCCCAGTGTAGATGTCGCTGTAGACCCGCTTGAAGGAACGAACATCGTTGCTCAAGGTACATGGAATGCACTGGCAGTCATTGCGATTGCTGATCATAAAAAGCTGCTGCATGCACCGGACATGTACATGAAAAAAATTGCAGTAGGACCGGAAGCGGTAGGAAAAGTTGATCTCAACGCATCCACGGCCGATAATTTGAAAGCTGTTGCCGAGGCGAAGAATAAAGCAGTGGAAGATTTGGTCGTTATTGTATTGGATCGGCCGCGCCATAAGGAATTAATCGAAGAAATCCGGGAAGCTGGTGCCCGCATCAAACTTATTCCGGATGGGGACGTGGCAGCAGCGATGAATACTGCTTTTGATGATACGGGAGTGGATCTCCTGCTTGGAATTGGCGGTGCTCCGGAAGGCGTACTCAGTGCCGTTGCATTGAAATGCCTTGGCGGTGAAATCCAGGGAAAACTGCTTCCAAAAGATGAAGCGGAACGTGAGCGCTGTACTAAAATGGGTATTTTGGATGCCGACAAAGTTCTTCACATGGAAGATCTATGTGGTGGTGACGATGCCATTTTTGCAGCTACCGGCGTAACAGATGGTGAATTGCTGCAGGGTGTTCAGTTCAAAGGTGAAAAAGCTACGACTGAAACTGTTGTTATGCGTGCCAAAAGCGGAACAGTTCGCTTCATTGATGGAAAGCACAGTCTGGAGAAAAAACCCAACTATGTTATAAAACCATAAATAGCTGCAGGGAAGCCGGAAAAATTCAGGCTTCCCTCTCTATTATTTATATCATTTTTTTGATCAAAACCGCAGCATGGCAAGGCGAATGCTGTGTTTTTGAATATTGGTATTGAAACTTACGAGGTTAAAGGGTATTATGGTAGATGTTTACTACTAGTTTAGTTTGGATAATATAGTTATAATGTGTACAAACTTCTATTCTAGCTCCCGGTAATTCTTCATTTCATATAAACTGACCATCTAACAGGAAATTTAAATGAATTTAAACATATCTTTATCAATAATCAAATTAGTAAAAATGAATAGGCGTGGTGAATTGAATGGCAGCATTAACAATATCTCATTTAGAGACACTGACATTAAAAGAAGTATATGCATTAGCGCGTGAATATAAGGTTTCCTATTATGCAAAACTGACAAAACGTGAACTGATTTTTGCTATTTTAAAAGCGCAGGCGGAAAAAGACGGGTACTTATTTATGGATGGAATTTTGGAGATTATTCCGTCAGAAGGATTCGGATTCCTCCGCCCGATTAATTACTCCCCGAGTGCAGAGGACATTTACATTTCTGCTTCACAAATCAGACGTTTTGATTTGCGTAACGGTGATAAAGTTTCCGGTAAGGTCCGTCCTCCGAAAGAGAATGAGCGCTACTATGGCTTGCTGCACGTGGATGCGGTTAACGGAGAGGACCCTGAAACAGCGAAAGAGCGTGTTCATTTCCCGGCACTGACGGCACTTTATCCGGATCGTTTAATGCAATTGGAAAAAGAAACGAAACGGTTGTCCACTAGGATTATCGATTTGATGACACCGGTCGGCTTTGGACAGCGCGGACTGATTGTTGCACCGCCAAAAGCAGGGAAAACGGTACTGCTCAAAGAAATTGCCAACAGCATTTCCGCCAACCATCCGCATGCGAAACTGATTATTTTGCTGGTGGACGAGCGGCCAGAAGAAGTTACCGATATCGAACGGTCGGTTTCGCCGGATGTTGATGTGGTCAGCTCAACTTTTGATGAAGTTCCGGAAAGTCATATCAAAGTTTCCGAACTAGTCCTGGAGCGGGCGATGCGCCTTGTCGAGCACAAACGTGATGTCATCGTGCTGATGGACAGCATCACTCGTTTGGCCCGTGCGTACAACTTGGTTATCCCGCCGAGCGGACGTACACTTTCAGGCGGTATCGACCCGGCAGCATTCCATCGTCCGAAACGATTCTTCGGGGCAGCCCGGAATATCGAAGAAGGCGGCAGCTTTACGATTTTAGCAACTGCGCTGGTTGACACAGGTTCACGCATGGATGACGTTATTTACGAGGAATTCAAAGGAACCGGTAATATGGAGCTGCACCTTGATCGCAGCCTTGCTGAACGCCGGATTTTCCCGTCGATCGACATTCTGAAATCCGGCACTCGGAAAGAAGAACTGCTTGTTTCGAAGGGGCATCTTGATAAAATCTGGGCAATCCGCAAAACGATGCAGGACTCCCATAACTTCCTGGACCGCTTCTTGAAGCGAATGCGTGCATCCAAGAACAATGATGAATTTTTCCAGCAGATGGATGAGGAAATGACCCGTAAAGGTGTAAAAAAATAGCCGGCAATAAATAGCTATTGCAATCGATGGTGCAGACTGTTATAATTTTTTTATGTGAGTTTAGATAAGGTCTTGTACCTGTGACGGCTCTTACAATAACTCTGTCTCCATGGGATTCAGGGCAAAAAGGAGTGGAAGTAATGAAGAAGGAAATTCACCCGGAATACAGAAAAGTTGTGTTTTTGGACACAAGCTCAGATTTTAAATTCTTGAGCGGCTCAACACAAAATTCAGAAGAAACAATCGAGTGGGAAGATGGCAACTCATACCCGCTGATTCGTGTTGAAATCAGTTCAGATTCACACCCATTCTACACTGGGAAACAAAAAGCTGACAAAGTTGGCGGACGTGTAGACCGATTTAAGAAAAAATATAATATGAAATAAGTCCAAAAAGTGAAGAGGGCTTGTCCTCGGAACTGGATTAATACAGGCTGAGGCGGCAGAATCGCCCAGCCGAAATTGTATAAGCAAAAAACAGGCAAAGTGTCTAAATCGTTGCCTGTTTTTTTACTTTCAATTTTAAATGAAAATTTGTCGAAAAAAGTGTTAAACTATAGAAAAGCAGAAATGTGGTTGAATGCCACAGATGCACATATGCAGTAACTGCAAACATAGGATAAGAACGCTGAAGGGAGATCCACTTATGTATGTTATGAAACAAAGCGGCTGGGTTGAGGTGATTTGCGGAAGCATGTTTTCCGGGAAATCTGAGGAACTGATACGGAGGGTGCGCCGCGCTACATTTGGACACTTGTCCATCCGTGTTTACAAGCCTGCGATCGACGACAGGTATTCCGATGACTCCATTGTTTCGCACAATGGCAATTCGACCATTGCGCGCCCAGTCAAAACCTCCGATGATATTCTGGCTGACATTGAGGACGATTCGAACGTGGATGTGATTGGAATTGATGAGGCGCAATTTTTTGATGAAAATATTGTCGCCGTGGCCGATGAACTAGCCAATGAAGGCATCCGTGTCATCATCGCCGGACTTGACACTGACTTCCGCGGCGAGCCATTCGGGCCGATGCCTAAACTGATGGCACTTGCCGAATCAGTCACCAAACTGAATGCTATTTGCCCTGTCTGCGGATCTCCCGCCAGCCGTACGCAGCGTTTGATTAACGGCAAACCGGCATCATACGACGACCCGATTATCATGGTCGGCGCATCCGAGTCTTATGAACCAAGATGCCGCCACCATCATGAAGTCCCAAACAAACCCAGTAGTGTAGCATTAACTGCTGGATTGAAAAGTGCACAACGCTAATGAAAGAGCGCCCTGAGGGGGTGCTTTTTTAATTTTGGGGAAAAAGTTAATTTAATATAAAAAAGTCAGTTGAAAATTGATTTTCTCTTGTAGCTTTGTATGAAATCTGTGCTGAATTATGGGATGAAATTTAATTTTAGCTAATATCCTATGTACTAGGGCGTGTTGTACAATAATGGCAATCATAACAATTGAAAGGTTGTGAATCGATGCCACTTATACAGCACGAACGCTCCGATTATTTGCCAAAGTTGGAAGCCCTCCATCGGCGCCTTCCAGCAAGGCATCCATTGAGAAATAAAATAAATGATGAGCTAATCAAAGAAAAGACAGGACTAAAAGGTGAAAACGATGTACAGTACATGCTTCGATTTTTGCCACCTGACGACCACTATCATCACCGAAATCCTCGCATACCCTGTACAGACAGTCATTTCGAAATTGATAATCTGCTGATGTACCCGATGCTGTTTTTGGCAGTTGAGGTCAAAAACTGGTATGGAACGATATTTTTTGACGGGGATAAACAGGTGATCCGCCGCGATGACAATGGAGTTGACACGGGCATGTTGAACCCGATCCCACAGGTCAAACTGCAGATGCACCGATTGCGCCTTTTATTGAATAAAATGGGTCTTCCGCATATCCCTCTTCATTATTTTGTCGTTTTCAGCTCCCCTAAAACGATTATCAAACCGCTATATCCGGAGACCCCAGTCTCGAAAAAGGTTATCCACGCCAATCAATTGTTCTTTAAAATAAATGAACTGCTGAAAGAGAACACGTCTCTGGTGCTGGGTATGGATACCATTGCAAAGATATCGGATCGGTTGATTGAGGAGCACACTCCGAAAAAAGTTGATATTCTGGATAAGTTCGGTATCAAGCCGAGCGAACTGATCCACGGTGTTTTTTGCCCGGCGTGTGATGCGGCGCCGATGAAGAGGGAGTACGGGAAATGGCGATGCCCATTTTGCCGTTACGTTTCCAAAAATGCGCATCTTGCCGCATTGAATGATTATTTACTGCTGGTTAGCGATGTAATTACGAATGCCGAGGCAAGGGCTTTTTTAATGGTTGAGTCAGCAGATATAGTAAAAAAAATATTGCAAAAAGAATACGCGTGTTATGGCACAAACCGAAGTCGAAAATACATGCTGAAGTTGAAATACTGATAAAAGTGTGAAAGTGACTGATAAATTCATAAAAGTGACCGATAAATATACGAAAGTGACTGATAAAACTGTAAAAGTGACCGATAAAAGTGCCAAACTGACTGATAAACCTATCTGCCCTTATTTCTTCACGTATAACTTTGACCACTTCCCCCGAGTATACTATAATTAGACTGTTAATCGAAAAAGAGGTGACGGTTTTGTTAGAACGTTTGCAATCATTGGAAGATCGATACAATAAATTGAATGAACTGCTTAGTGACCCGGATGTAATCAGTGATATGAATAAATTGCGTGAATATTCCAAGGAACAGTCTGATCTGGAAGATGTTGTTCAGGCGTATCGTGAGTACGAAGATGTGAGGCAGCAATTGAAAGATGCCCGGGAAATGCTTGATGATGATTTGGATAATGAGATGTATGAGATGACGAAAGAAGAAATTTCCGACCTCAGTAAACAGCAGGAAGAACTGGAGGAGAAGTTGAAGGTTCTCTTGCTTCCTAAGGACCCGAATGATGACAAAAACGTTATCATGGAAATACGCGGGGCTGCCGGTGGTGATGAGGCTGCATTGTTTGCTGGCGACCTTTACCGGATGTATTCCAAATTTGCTGAGAACAAAGGTTGGAAAACCGAAGTTATCGAAGCGAGTTCCACAGGTGTAGGCGGTTACAAAGAGATTATTTTCATGGTTAATGGGAATGGTGCGTATTCCGAGCTGAAGTTTGAGAATGGTGCGCATCGTGTGCAACGCGTTCCGGAGACGGAATCCGGCGGGCGGATCCATACATCGACTGCGACTGTCGCGGTTTTGCCGGAAGCGGAAGAAGTGGAAGTCGATATTCATGAAAATGATATTCGCGTGGATACGTTCGCATCAAGCGGTCCTGGCGGCCAAAGTGTTAACACGACCATGTCTGCTGTCCGTCTTATACATGAACCAACCGGCATTGTTGTGTCCTGTCAGGATGAAAAGTCACAGATTAAAAATAAGGAAAAAGCGATGAAAGTGCTGCGTGCACGCGTCTATGATAAATTCCAGCAGGAGGCACAGGCGGAATATGATGAGAATCGTAAATCCGCGGTCGGAACAGGTGACCGGTCTGAGCGGATTCGTACGTATAATTTTCCGCAAAACAGGGTGACAGATCATCGCATTAACCTGACCATTCATAAGCTCGATCAGATTATGGAAGGAAAAGTCGAGGAATTCGTTGAAGCGTTGTTAATCGAGGAACAAACGAAAAAACTCGAACAAATTGGTGAATAGCATGATAAATGAATCGAAGCAACATGAAGTCCTGCGCCGGGCTTCTCTTTTTTTAGAAAAACATCATCGTGAGCCAAAGGTGGCGGAACTGCTGTTGCAGCATTATCGCGGTGTTTCCAGGTCGGCATTTTTCATGGATATGCAGGAACCGGTTCCACGGGAAGTTGAAGAACAGTTTCAACAGGCAGTAGAAAAACATGCGAAAACCGGTATGCCGATCCAGCACATTACTGGAAGCGAAGAATTTTACGGAAGAAAATTTCAGGTAAATCGGCATACGCTCATCCCAAGGCCGGAAACGGAGGAGCTTGTTCAGCAGGTGATTCGGTCGACCCCCGCCAACAAACCGCTCACGATTGTCGATGTTGGCACTGGGAGCGGAATTATCGCCATTACACTTGCGTTGGAACTGAACCAAGCCACTGTTTATGCAACAGATATATCTGAACCGGCGCTGGAAATGGCAAGAAAAAATGCAGCAACACTTGGGGCTGATGTTCATTTTCTTCACGGTGATTTTCTCAAACCTGTTATGGAAAAAAACATCCATGCTGATATCATTGTTTCAAATCCACCGTACATTTCCGTGGCCGAAAAAGCTGGACTCGCTGATACGGTGAAAAACTTTGATCCGGAGCTTGCTTTGTTTGCCGAAGAGAATGGTCTGGGAGCTTATAAAAAAATCATTGCCGATTTGCCGTATGTAACGGAAACACATGGTCAGGTTTTTTTCGAAATCGGCCATGAGCAAGGCGCCCCCGTCAGCAAGCTGTTAACCAGTACCTTGCCTGACAGCACGTCTGAAATCATTAAAGATATCAACCAGAAAGACCGGATTCTGAAAGGAACCTGGTAAACAGGCAGTACAGCTGTATCTGCTAAAATATACGAGATTCATAGTTTAAATCTATTAACCCCTGTCCATACTGTTTGATAAATCGGTTGGAGAGGGGTTTTTGACGGTGAAGAAATTTGTTTTTGGCGCTATTATTATTTTTATTATTCTATTTTCCATGCCAATCAAAAGTTTAAGTGAAGATAACAGTTCAAAATTGGATGTGAAGGTTATTCCGGACGAAGCAATTCGGCTCAGAATTCTTGCTAACAGTGACAGCCCGGCCGATCAGGCGCTTAAAAGAATGGTCCGGGACGAGGTCAGCGATGTCATTTCCAAATGGGTCAAGGATATTACGGATATTGATGAGGCAAGAAGGATGATTGAAGCACGGATTCCTGAAGTTAAGCAAATTGTCGGTGACGTACTTAAAAAAGAAAATAAGCAGTCCGGGTATGATGTAAAATACGGTAAAAATATATCATTTCCCGCCAAACTTTACGGAAATTATATGTATCCGGCCGGCAAATATGAAGCGGTGCTGATTACACTTGGTGAAGGAAAAGGCGCCAATTGGTGGTGTGTATTGTTTCCGCCGCTCTGTTTCCTGGATTTTTCAAATGGAACGAGTGTAGCCGAGGCGTCACCGGCTTCGGAGAAAGAGAAGAAAGAGTTGGAAGAAGAGGAAGAGCCTGTTGAGGTAAAGTTTTTTCTGTTTGAGTGGTTTGATTGGTTATAGGTTTGGAAGTTTCCGCATAAGATGATAGAAATACAATATTATCTTAAGAGGTGATGAGGATGAAACTTGTACCAGCAAATAAGGCACCGAAAAAAGATTTGGAACGATTTTTGAATAAAAATGAAAATGTGGACGGGGACATTCTTGTGGATAAAGGGTATGCCGTCGACGTGGATGGGCAAATTGAAGGGTGTTTTGTATTGGATGCTGTGGAGGACGGAATCTATTGGTTAAAACAGCTTTATATTACGAAAGACGCTGCGGCCAAGCTGCCTGTGCTGCTGGAGGCTATTTTAACCCTGGCAAAAGAAAAGCAGGCGCAGAAAGTATATGTCCACAGCCATCAACCAATGGTGGATATCTTATTGGAAGCTTTGCAATTCCATCCACAGGCTGGGAGTGAATGGGTGGATAAGTACCCGATTGAAAAGGGAAATTGGTGGACATATAACGTTTCATAATTTATACACAAAAATCTGTGGATAATATGTGTGGAATCTGTGTATAACAATCGATAGTTATGAACATAGCAATTATATCAATAGGTGTTTTGTGGATAGTCTGTGGATAATCGTCCATAGACTATTTATTTTGCTAAAAAAAAGCCCTTGGACTAGAATAAATTTACACGATAAGATAATCAGAGTTAGCGAGGTACGAGCATGCGTGAAACAAAACGATGGAATATGAAGACAGACAGCAATGCAATTATGGAAGCTGCTGCCTTGTTAAAACAGGGAAAAACGGTGGCATTTCCGACTGAAACGGTCTATGGTCTCGGAGCGGATGCGACCAGCCAACAGGCGGTATCTGGAATTTTTCAGGCAAAAGGCCGGCCTGAGGACAACCCGCTGATTGCCCATGTGGCCACAAAAGAACAATTGCGTAAATTGGTAACCAGCTTGCCGCCGCTTGCGGAAACCTTAATAGATGCTTTTACACCAGGGCCGCTGACGATGATTCTGCCGTCAAACGGAACCTGTGCAAAAAATGTAACGGCCGGGTTATCCACAATCGGTGTCCGAATTCCAGATCATCCGGTTGCGCATGAATTATTGAAAACGTGCGGAATCCCGGTCGCCGCTCCAAGTGCCAATATCTCCGGAAAGCCAAGCCCGACCAGTGCAGACCATGTATGGGCGGATTTGCATGGAAAAATTGACGGCCTTGTGGACGGCGGACCGACCGGAGTGGGTGTGGAATCGACAGTTGTGGATTGTACACAGGAAATTCCTGTCGTTTTAAGACCGGGCGGCATTACTAAAGAACAAATTGAGCAGATCACTGGCACCGTCATGGTTGATCCGGCACTTGCCGGATCAGCTGACAGACCGAAAGCACCCGGCATGAAATATACCCACTATGCGCCGGAAGTTCCGATGTGGCTTGTGGAAGGATCCCCTGAAAAAATTCAGGCAGTTATCAACAGGGCACAAAATGAACATAAACGCGTCGGTGTCATGGCATGCAATAGAACAGCAGAAAACCTGCAAGCGGACCGGATTATATCGCTGGGAAGCGATCTGCGGGAAATCGCCGCCAATTTATATGATGCATTGCGTGAATTTAAAAACGGGGATACGGATTTGATTCTTTGCGAAACGTTTCCAACTGAAAATATTGGCCAGGCAGTTATGAATCGCTTGGAAAAAGCCGCTTCGGATTATATTCCAGAGTAGCCGGGACCCGGGTCAGCTGAACCCATCGACCGCGAATCATATTCACCTTTGGACATGCATAAAGTGTATTAGTATGGATGTCCGGGGGAGGAATGTGAATGTCGGCATATCAGATAGGGGAGTTGGCTTCCCTCATATTCATGGCCATTGCGCTTGGGATGGATGCTTTTTCGGTCAGTCTTGGACTGGGGATGCGGGAAATCCGCCTGAAGCGCATTGCTTTAATTGGTATGGTTATTGGTCTGTTTCATATGATTATGCCATTTATTGGAATAATGCTGGGACAAGTTATTTCACAGCAAATTGGTCAGTATGCGGTACTTGCAGGCGGTTTGCTGCTTGTGGGAATCGGTGCACAAACTGTTTTTTCAGCGTTTAACCATGAAACCAGGAAATTTGTCCAGCCGGTTGGAGCCGGGCTCTTTATTTTCGCATTAACTGTCAGCCTGGACAGCTTTTCAGTTGGGCTCAGCCTGGGTATGTCTCAGGTGAAAGCGGTGATTGCACTATTGTTGTTCGGGACCGCCAGTATGATTCTGACATGGGCCGGTATGATTCTGGGACGAAAAGTACATGGACTGCTCGGCGTCTACAGTGAAATTTTAGGCGGCAGTATTTTGTGCGGATTCGGTTTGAACATGCTTTTTTAATGACGAAAGGATTTTCTGCAGCTGAGCGGGAAATCTTTTTTATTGCAATTTAACCCTGTGTTAAACTGCCAACTGCACTTTTGTCAATTTCTTGACTATTTTTTCTGACACGTAAAATTTTCTATGGTATAGTTTGTGTTATGGAAGTTATAAAATGGGGGATCCCAAATGAACATTTTATTCGTTTGTACCGGAAATACGTGCCGAAGCCCGATGGCCGAGGCGTTGATTCGTCATATAATACCGGATGTCAATGTGCAATCGGCGGGGATTTTTGCTGTCGATGATCAGCGCCCGAATTCGAAAGCAATCAAGGCGCTGGAACATAAAAATATCCCGATTGATTCCAGGTCACAGCCTGTTACCGACATTTTACTGGACTGGGCAGATCTTGTGATTACGATGACCACACAGCACAAGCAATCGCTGATTATGCAGCACCCTGACTTCCAGGAGAAATATTTTACATTAAAGGAATATGTTTCTGAATCTGATAAGAAAATATGGAATGAACTGACCAAAGCATATGCAGATTTGGAAGAGAAACGATCCAAAATCATTCAGGAGAACCAGCATCAGATCAGCAATCCGAAGCTGGAAAAAAAGCTGGCTGAAGAGCTGGAAGCTGACATAAATAACATCCGTTATCTGGAAGCGAATATTATTAATTATGATATTTCCGATCCGTTTGGCGGCAGTCTGGAAACGTATCAGAAAACACTTGAAGAGTTGGAGAAATATGTCGGGCTGCTTGCAAAGAAAATAAAGTGAATCTTCAATTGGCGAGTGCCGTACAGCAAGTTTCGTGCAAAAACTCGTGCGAACTCCGGGTCAAACGTGCGAACTACCGCTAAACTCGTGCGAACATCGGGTCAAACGTGCGAACTACCGCCAAACTCATGCGAACAATATGGGACATAGACAGAAATACTTAAAATTTAAGCAAAACTGATGCATAATGGAGATAGATTGGAAACTACATCGAGAGGAGCGTTCGAATCATGAAAGTCATTTTAACCTCAGACCATGCAGGCGCGAAATTGCGTGAAGAAGTACGAAATCTGCTCGAGGAAATGAATATCGACTATGAAGATACCGGCTGTACATGTGAGACATCTGTTGATTATCCGGACTATGCACTGCCTGCTGCTGAACGCGTGGCCAAAGGTGAATTTGACCGGGGGATTTTCATTTGCGGCACAGGAATCGGCATGTCCATTTCCGCCAATAAAGTAAAAGGCATCCGTTGTGCATTGACCCATGACGTGTACAGTGCCAAATTGACCCGTCAGCACAATGACTCCAACGTTCTGGCAATGGGTGAACGTGTCATTGGACCGGGTCTTGCAGCAGAAATTGCCAGAACATGGCTGGAAACAGACTTTGACGGTGGACGGCATGCCAACCGTATCGGAAAAGTCACTGCTTATGAAGGTTAATAACGTGAACCCAACGTCAGGGTTTTCCCACTGACAGTCAGGTAAGCGAACGGACAGTTCCGGCAGCTGCCAATGTAATTTGAAGTGGCGAATTGCTGCCAGTTTAAAGGCAGGCGATCAACATGAACGATTTTATTCAGCAGGTTAAAGAGGATACCGAAGCTGTTTTGACAGAGTTTCAAAACAGCGGTCATTTGAAAAAAGGTGATTTATTTGTAATCGGTTGCTCGACAAGTGAAGTTGTTGGCAGCAACATCGGCACATCCTGGAGTGATGAAGCTGCAGCGGTGATTTTTGATGCACTAAGGGACATGCAGCAGCAAACAGATGTGGAACTGGCTTTTCAATGCTGTGAACATTTAAACCGTTCACTCGTTGTTGAAAAGAAAACGATGCAACAGCATCATCTCGAGCAAGTCTCGGCGGTTCCAATGCCTGGTGCGGGTGGATCAATGGCATCTTATGCATACCATCACATGGAACAGCCGGTTGTCGTCGAAACAATTAAGGCTGACAATGGCATCGATATTGGTGAAACGATGATCGGCATGCACTTGAAAAAAGTTGCTGTCCCGCTCCGTTTTAACAAGCGGGCAATCGGCGAGGCACGAGTCAATGCAGCACGCACCAGACCAAAACTGATTGGCGGTAAGCGTGCAGTCTATGAACCTATGAATTAAGCAATGTATACACTAAAAATTTTTACGAGGGGGAATCACTTTGGAACATCTAAAACAAGCAGATCAGGAACTGTACAATGCAATGCAGGATGAAAGAAAGCGTCAGCAGGAAAAGATTGAATTAATCGCTTCCGAAAACTTTGTCTCTGAAGCAGTCATGGAGGCAATGGGTTCGGTGCTGACGAACAAATATGCGGAAGGCTATCCCGGCAAACGCTACTATGGCGGGTGTGAACATGTTGACGTCGTGGAGAACCTCGCACGCGATCGCGCCAAAGAACTGTTCGGTGCAGACCATGCCAACGTACAGCCGCATTCCGGTGCACAGGCGAACATGGCCGTCTACTTCACGGCGCTTGAGCCAGGTGACACGGTACTCGGAATGAGTCTGGATCATGGCGGACACCTTACCCATGGCAGTCCGGTAAACTTCAGCGGGAAATTGTATAATTTTGTGGATTATGGTGTTGATAAAGAGTCTGAAAAACTGGATTATGATGCTGTTTTGGAAAAAGCAAAAGAAGTGAAGCCAAAATTGATTGTTGCAGGTGCAAGTGCCTACTCACGTGAACTTGATTTTGCCAAGTTCCGCGAAATTGCCGATGCAGTCGATGCATACCTGATGGTCGACATGGCACATATCGCCGGACTTGTCGCAGCAGGCCTGCATGCGAATCCTGTGCCACATGCACATTTTGTCACAACGACAACACACAAAACATTGCGCGGCCCACGCGGCGGCATGATTCTTTGCAAAGAGGAATTCGCGAAAAAAATTGACAAGGCTGTTTTCCCTCGTATGCAGGGCGGCCCGTTAATGCACGTTATCGCAGCAAAGGCGGTATCATTTAAAGAGGCGTTGTCCGATGATTTTAAAGCATACAGCAAACAAATTGTCGTTAATGCCAGTACGCTTGCCGAAGCATTGGTCGCTGAAGGTGTGCGGGTTGTATCAGGCGGAACGGATAACCATTTGTTGCTTGTTGATGTAACAACACTTAATTTGACCGGTAAAGTTGCCGAAAAAGTGTTGGATGATATTGGTATTACCGCAAACAAAAATACGATTCCGTTTGATCAGGAAAGCCCGTTTGTCACAAGCGGACTCCGTATCGGTACTGCAGCCGTGACGTCACGCGGCTTCCGCGAGGCAGAAATGAAAGAGATCGCCTCGATCATTGCCCATACGCTGAAAAATCATGAAGATGAAGCTGCATTGCGTGAAGCAGCAAACCGCGTCAAAGCGCTGACCGACAAGTCTCCATTATATGCTTAATAGATTAGGATGTTCCCTTGAACGGGGGCATCCTTTTGTTTGCTGCAACACAGGTTGGTTTTGGACAGTTTTCACTGCTTTCTATCAGAAACAATTGGACTCCTATCAGGAACTTTAGGTGTCCTATCAGCGAAAACAGCACTTCCATCAGGATTTCGTTTCAGGTGCAGCATAAAATCTGACTTGAAAGCACATCTTTTTTTCAGTACAATTTTAAAGATGCAACAAATTTCAAAGGAGTGATCAGAAAATGGGTAAAGTGCACGTACTGGATCATCCATTAATTCAACATAAGCTGACGTACATACGAGATAAAAATACGGGAACGAAGGAATTCCGCGAGCTTGTGGACGAGGTTGCGATGTTGATGGCGTTTGAAATAACACGTAATCTCCCGCTTCAGGAAAATACGGTTCAAACACCTGTCATGGAAGCACAGACGAAAGTGCTTGCCGGCAAAAAAATCGGACTGATCCCGATTCTCCGTGCCGGACTTGGCATGGTTGACGGTATGCTGAATCTGATCCCGGCCGCACGTGTCGGACATGTCGGGTTGTACCGCGATCCCGAGACACTGAAGCCGGTGGAATACTACATTAAACTGCCGAAAGATATTGAGGAGCGCGAACTGATTGTCATTGATCCAATGCTTGCGACAGGCGGATCAGCGAATGAAACCATTCACTCCTTAAAAAAGCGCGGGGCAAAGCAAATTCGTCTGATGTGTCTGGTTGCGGCCCCGGAAGGCGTTGAAGTGATCAAAGAAGATCATCCTGATGTTGATATCTATCTTGGTGCACTGGATGAAAAACTGGACGAGCATGGATACATTGTTCCAGGGCTTGGCGATGCCGGTGACCGCCTGTTCGGCACCAAATAATAGTGGAGTGAACTGACAATGGCTGGACCGATTAAAGTGATGACGACGTTCGGGACGAGACCGGAAGCAATAAAAATGGCTCCGGTCGTTCTTGAACTGAAAAAACGACCGGACATGTTTGAGCCGATTGTGGCTGTTACCGCGCAGCATCGCGAAATGCTTGATCAGGTACTTGATATTTTCGGGATTACGCCGGACTTTGATTTGAATATTATGCGGGAAAAGCAGTCCCTTGCGCAGATAACAACCCGCGCATTGGAAGGGCTTGATGAGGTTATGAAAAAAACGGAGCCTGACATCGTGCTTGTTCATGGCGATACAACGACAACATTTGCGGCATCGCTCGCCGGTTACTATAATCAGATTGCGGTCGGGCATGTGGAAGCAGGGCTCCGCACATGGAATAAATATTCCCCTTACCCGGAAGAAATGAACCGGCAGTTGACTGGCGTGATGGCTGACTTTCATTTTGCCCCAACGGAAAAATCAAGGCAAAATCTGCTTGCTGAAAATAAGAGGGCTGATCGTATTTTTGTGACTGGAAACACGGCGATTGATGCTTTGAAAACAACAGTGGATGAAGCGTACTCAAGTCCGATAATCGATGGCTTGAATGGCAAGCGGCTCGTGCTCATGACTGCTCACCGCCGGGAAAACCTTGGCAATAACATGCGGCAGATGTTTCGCGCGATTAAGCGGCTTGTCGAAACACATGATGATATTCAGGTGATTTATCCGGTCCATCTGAATCCGGTTGTCCAGGAAACAGCGAATGAAATTCTCGGTAACGATGAGCGCATTCAGCTGATTGAACCGCTAGGAGTAGTGGATTTTCATAACTTCGCAGCCAGGTCGCATCTGATTTTGACCGATTCCGGCGGTGTTCAGGAAGAAGCGCCATCCCTTGGTGTTCCTGTTCTCGTATTGCGTGATACGACCGAACGTCCTGAAGGCATTGATGCAGGTACATTGAAACTAGCCGGCACCGATGAAGATACTATTTTTGAGATGGCACATGAATTGTTGTCGGATCACGATGCTCATGAAAAAATGGCTGAAGCGTCCAATCCGTATGGTGATGGACGAGCATCGGAAAAAATCGCCGACGCAATTGTGGAGTATTTTAATAAGTAGGAAGATACGGAGACCCAGTCTGAGGGCTGGGTCTCTTTTGTGCTGATGATGGTCGAGCGGTGATCCATGGATATAGAAAACATCAACCGCACGGGTGGAACATCAACCGCACGGGCGAAACATCAACCGCACGGGCGAAACATCAACCGCACGGGCGAAACATCAACCGCACGAGCGAAACATCAACCGCACGAGCGGAACATCAACCGTACGAGCGGAACATCAACCGCACGAGCAAAACATCAACCGCACAGGAAAAACATCAACCGCACAAGATCATAAGTCAACACTTCATGTCTCAACCCTCAAAAATTCGCACCCCGTCGATGCATGATTTTCCTTTTTTTACAAAACCTATCCATAAAAAGGGGACATGATGCATGCGCTACATAATGATTCTGCTTCTGACCGCAGTCACACTGCTTCCTTCAATCGCAGGTGCGGAAATAAACCATACCAACAAAATGAACAACAATAAAGCATCGATCATCATCGAGGTGGAGGGTGATCCGCACGAGCACAAACAATACATCATCAACCATTATCCATATGTCGAAATTATCGCGGTGTATGACAAGCTGTTTAACGGAATCGCGCTGAAGGCATCACCCAGACGGTTTGAGCGCATGGGTTCGCTTGATTTTATTAAAACAATTCATCCGACAGCGATATATGAAACAAATGTGGACCGTTCATCAGCAGTCAAGCTGGCTGAACCAATCAAAAAAGACGCTGTTATCCCGGCAGCAATCAACAATACAAAATATTCCGGTGACGGGGTGCAGGTTGCCGTGATAGATACTGGTATCGCGTATAACCACCCGGACCTTGCTGAAAATTATAAAGGTGGTTTTGACCTGGTGGACTTGGATGATGATCCGATGGAAACCCTTAAAGCGCAGGGAATCCCAACGATGCACGGGACACATGTGGCTGGAATTATTGCAGCTGATGGCGAACTGACCGGTGTTGCTCCCGATGCGGATATCTATGCATATCGTGCACTGGGCCCAGGCGGCCGCGGTACATCGGTGCAGGTGATTGCCGCGCTTGAACAGGCAGTCCAGGACGGGGCTGATGTCATCAATCTTTCGCTCGGAAATACAGTCAACGGCCCGGATTTTCCGACAAGCGTTGCGGTTAACCGGGCGGTTGAAAAAGGAGTGACAGTCGTTATTGCGAACGGCAACAGTGGTCCGGAAAAATGGACAGTCGGTTCACCGGCAACTGCCGCAAACGCCATTTCAGTCGGAGCAGCGGCCCATCCTCAAAAAGTTCCATACCTGCAGGAGAGTTTGCTTGATAAAAAAATCCCACTGGCCTTAATGGCAGGTTCACCACCATGGAATTTTACCACCGATCACCGGATTGCACCGTTTCCGGGAAATAATGTTCAGGGAAAAATAGCCCTGATCCAGCGCGGGAAAGTACCTTTTTTTGAACTGGCAAAACAGGCTGAAGAGGCCGGTGCGATTGCCGTGCTGATTTACAATAATACAAAGGGGGGATTTCGCGGTTCCATTGAAAACACCGGCAATCCTATCCAAATTCCGGTCGCATCCATTACCAAAGCTGAAGGTGAATGGCTGCTTCAGCATGCAAAAAATAATTCTTTGTATATGGAAACAAATTATGCAACTACCAAATTGGATATTGCCGCGTTCAGTTCGCGTGGTCCGGTAACGGTCAACTGGGATCTCAAACCGGATGTCAGTGCGCCGGGCACCAATATTTTAAGCACGGTTCCAGACGGCTATATGCAGCTGCAGGGGACAAGTATGGCCGCACCGCATGTCGCCGGTGCGATTGCGCTCATAAAGGAAGCACATCCTGACTGGTCAACCAAACAAATAAGCGGGGCTTTGAAGACAACTGCACATACCATCAGCGGGAAAGATGGCACGCCAATCAGACCGATTGTTCAGGGTATGGGTGAAATCGATCCAAAAGCAGCCATTAATACGACATCCATTCTGTATAATCCACTGCTGTCGTATGGAAAAATTGATTCCTACAAAGAGAAAAAAACGATCAATTTAAAAATCGAAAATACCAGCAGCCATGACCAAACGTACACATTTAAAACCCCTGAAATGAAGCGAGGCATCATGTGGCACCTGCCGCTTTCCTTCACCATTCCGGCGGGCGAAACGAAAAAGGTGCCGGTGGAACTCAGTGTGAACAGCAATCTTTTGGATGAAGGAATTCACCAAGGCTGGCTGACACTGATGCAGGATGAAGAAACATACGAACTTCCATATTTGTTCATCAATCAGACTGCCGATTATCCAAAAACGATGGGATTCAGTTTTTCCCTGAAGCCGTTTTCCGATGAAAAATATGTTTACCAGATGTACGTAACAGAGCCGGCTGACAGCATTGAAGTGAATCTGTACAATCCGGAAACACTTATCTTTGACCGGACGTTTTTGCGGATGGAGGATGTCGATCCGGGAATGGTCAAAGGACAGCTGAAAAAGTCAGAACTGGGCAAGCCGGGAACATATCAGGCCGTCATTACCGTACAGTTGAAAAACGGACAAATCGAAAGTCACCAGACTGAAGTGACGATTGTGAAAAAGCCTTAACGTTCGGTTTCTGAACAAAAATGCCAGTTCACAGAATCGTCATGTTTTTGACAAGCTTAATCATTTATAATGAATAGTGTAAAAGAATGTTAAACGGAATGCGGTTAAGCTGTGTATGTCACGGCTCGAAAAAAGGAGTCGAAATAAGTCGAATTTCAGCTGTCTAAAACTGGCAGCTGACATCCGATTTTTGATGCTGCATTGTGATTGACATCGGACTGTGGCTAATGTACACTAACTTAGTGTGGAATGGTAAGGTTTTCAGTATAAACTGAAATAATAGTGTTTTTTAGCAGAAAAATCTTACTTTAGTATAAAAAATATATTCCACATCTGCAGTGATTTACCTCACATTGCTTCTTAAAATTTATGAGGAACCGATCCTGGGTTTTTTGCCCTGAAGTTGCGGGCGAACCAGGTTTTTCTAATGTGGATGGCAGAATTTCAGTCCAGGCCTGATAGCCAGGCTGAATAATTGCACAACATTATCAGGAGAAGAGTCGAATCATGTCAAACTATGATCTTATGATAACCCGTCAGCGAAAATGGATGTTTTACCTTCTTGCAGTATTGGTGCTGGGGGCCGGCTTTACTCCTTATCCGCGAATTTTCCTCGGACTCCTGTTAGGAAGCACAGCCAGCTTTTACAATTTATGGCTTTTGCAAAAAAAGATTGATGATGTAGGAGAAGCAGTAGCCAAGAATAAGAAAGTAAAAGGCGTTGGTACAGTGGGGAGGCTCGCGTCAGTCGCACTCGCAGTATTGATAGCACTTCGTTTTGAAGAACATTTCCACATTATAGCAGTAGTAGTTGGACTGATGACATCCTATATTGTCATTATTGCAGATTTTTTTGTGTCTGAATTTAAAAAGTAATGAGAGAGGGGTGAGAAAGTGGATCATGAAGCACCATTAGTTGAGGATGTTCTGGGGATATCCTGGCTTGATTTTAATTTGTCCAACGTTCTGATGATTATCATTGCGTCCGTCATTGTATTCTTCATTTGTTTGCTGGCATCCAGAAGCCTGCAAATGAAACCGACCGGGGTCCAGAATGTTATGGAGTGGATTATTGACTTCGTGAAAGGCATGGTCAATGACACAATGGAATGGAGCACAGGCAGGATTTTTCTGCCAATGGCACTGACACTGATCTTATACATTTTCGTCAGTAACCTGATGGGTGTCGTTACGTTGGCAACATTCGGTAATGAATTATGGTGGAAATCACCGACATCCGATGCAGGAGTTACGTTGACATTATCCGGTATGGTAATTATTTTATCAAACTACTATGGTGTCAAAGCCAAGGGCGGCAAGGAATACTTTAAAGGATTCCTCAAACCGTTTCCTCTATTTTTACCGATTAAGATTATTGAGGAGTTTGCCAACTCATTGACACTCGGTCTTCGGTTGTTCGGTAACATTTATGCAGGTGAGGTATTGCTTGGATTACTTGCAGGATTGATGGCTTCCGGAGCTGTCGGATTCATCGGTGGTATCATTCCGATGTTGGCATGGCAAGGATTCAGTATCTTTATCGGTGCAATCCAGGCATTTATTTTCACATTGTTGACATTAGTATACTTATCACAAAAGTTCAGTGATGATCACTAGGATTTTTTCTAAGAATTGGTAATAAACCTGTTCATTCAGGATAAAAAATTACAAACATTTTTGAGGAGGATTTTCAAATGGGAGTTTTAGCAGCAGCAATCGCAGTTGGATTAGCCGCAGTTGGTGGCGGTATTGGTAACGGTCTTATTGCAAGTCGTACAGTTGAAGGGATCGCTCGTCAGCCAGAACTGAAAGGTCAGCTTCAAACAACCATGTTCATTGGTGTAGGTTTGGTTGAGGTTATGCCGATCATCGCAGTAGTTATCGCATTTATGGTTATGTAGTAAACGAACAGAATAGGCGGAGAGAGCCTCTTCGCCATTTTATGTTGCACACGAAATATAGAATGCTGAAATGTTAGATGGAAGGAGTGAATACTGTGCCGACATTCACTGGATTTTCTACAATATATGCCGGAATCGGCGGACTCCATGTTGGAGATATGCTTGTTCAGCTTGCTACCTTTATAATTCTGTTGTTGTTGCTGCGTAAATATGCGTGGGGGCCCTTGATGGGGATTATGCAGAAGCGTGAGGAATATGTGGCCAACGAGATAGAATCAGCTGAAAACAGCCGCAAAGAAGCTGAAAAAGCACAGGAAGAAGCTACAGCTCAACTGAAACAGACAAAGCAGGATGCGCAGCAAATCATTGAGGATGCAAAACGTACCGGTGTGAAGCAGGAGCAGGAGATTGTTCAGTCCGCAAAAACAGAGGCTGAGCGAATCAAGCAGGCTGCACAGGAAGAAATCCAAAATGAAAAAGAAAAAGCAATCCAGGCATTGCAGGATAAAGTTTCTTCATTATCTGTTCTGATTGCCAGCAAGGTTATTGAAAAAGAAATTAGTGCACAGGATCAGGAAGAACTGATTAATGACTATATTAAAGAGGTAGGAGAAGAGCGATGAGTGGAGAAGTAGTAGCTAATCGTTACGCAGACGCTCTTTTCGCCATTGCCAACGAACAAGGGAAAACAGAACAGCTGATGGAAGAATTTGAAGTGCTGGATGAAATTTTCCGGAGTAACAAAGAATTAAATGCATTTCTTGAGCATCCTCGTGTCAGTAATACCAGGAAAAAACAATTTCTAGATGAAGTGTTTAACGACTTTTCAGCCAATGTAAAAAACACACTGAAAATTTTGGTTGAACGCCATCGTACTGAGATTATTCCTTCTATTATAAATCACTACGCAAAACTGGTGAACGATGCAAAAGGAATCGCGGAAGCAACTGTATACTCGGCTCGTGAATTGTCAGAGGCTGAAAAAGAACAACTTGAAAAAACGTTTGCGAAGCGGTTGAACAAGCAAACGGTCAAGCTGGAAAGCGTTGTGGATCCATCCGTCCTCGGTGGTGTTAAGGTACGGGTCGGGAATTCGATCTATGATGGTACAATCAGCGGTAAATTACAACGTCTCGAGCGAAATATAGGCATTGCAAACTAAAGAAGATAGGGGTGAAATGGTATGAGCATCAAAGCTGAAGAGATCAGTAGTTTGATTAAACAGCAAATCGAGAATTATGACTCGGAAATTGAAGTAAGCGATGTCGGCACAGTTATTGAAGTCGGTGACGGTATTGCACGTGCTCATGGTCTTGATAACGCGATGGCCGGTGAGCTTGTCGAGTTTTCCAATGGTGTCATGGGCTTGGCACAAAACCTTGAAGAATCAAACGTCGGGATTGTCATCCTCGGGCCGTTTACAGAAATTAAAGAAGGCGATGAAGTTCGTCGTACAGGAAGAATCATGCAAGTACCTGTTGGTGAGGAGCTGCTTGGTCGTGTTGTTAACTCGCTTGGTCAGCCTATCGATGGAAAAGGACCTGCGGAAACATCCAAAACACGTCCGATTGAATCACCTGCACCTGGTGTAATGGATCGTAAATCAGTTGATGAGCCATTACAAACAGGTATTAAGGCAATTGACGCACTCGTACCAATTGGCCGTGGTCAGCGTGAATTGATTATCGGTGACCGTCAAACAGGTAAAACAACAGTAGCAGTTGATACCATTTTGAATCAGAAAGATCAGGACATGATTTGTATTTATGTTGCGATTGGTCAAAAGGAATCAACGGTAAGAAGCACGGTTGAAACATTCCGCCGTTATGGCGCATTGGATAACACAATCGTAGTATCTGCAGGTGCATCAGACCCTGCACCAATGCTTTACCTTGCACCATATGCCGGTGTATCCATGGGTGAAGAATTTATGCACGATGGCAAGCATGTGCTTGTTGTATATGATGATTTATCAAAACAGGCGACAGCTTACCGTGAACTTTCATTACTGTTGCGTCGTCCTCCAGGCCGTGAAGCATTCCCAGGGGATGTATTCTACCTGCACTCACGTCTATTGGAACGTGCGGCAAAACTGAGTGACGCAAAAGGTGGCGGTTCACTGACTGCACTGCCATTTGTTGAAACGCAGGCAGGCGACATCAGTGCCTATATCCCAACAAACGTAATTTCCATTACCGATGGACAGATCTTCCTGCAGTCTGATTTATTCTTCTCCGGTGTACGCCCGGCGATTAACGCAGGTTTATCCGTATCACGTGTTGGTGGTTCTGCACAAATTAAGGCGATGAAAAAAGTTGCCGGTACATTGCGACTTGACCTGGCATCATTCCGTGAGCTGGAGGCATTCGCACAGTTCGGGTCAGACCTTGATAAAGCAACCAAGGCGAAACTTGCCCGTGGTGAGCGTACAGTTGAAATTTTGAAGCAGGGATTGCATAAACCATTGGCTGTTGAAAAACAGGTCATGATTATTTATGCACTGACAAAAGGTTTTCTTGATGATATTCCTGTTGAAGATATCACACGCTTTGAAGAGGAATTCCACATTTGGCTCGACGACAATCGTAAAGAGCTGCTTGCATCTATCCGCGAAACAGGAAAACTTCCTGAAGCTGATGACATGAACGATGCAGTTGAATCATTTAAAAAGAAATTTTTACCTTCAGATAAATAAATAGTGGTGAGCGAACCACTATTTATGGGAAACGCAACCTTTTTATGAAAGGGCGGTGAAAAAGCTTGGCATCATTACGAGATATAAAAGCACGTATTCAATCGACAACGAAAATGAAACAGATCACAAAGGCTATGGAAATGGTATCTGCCTCAAAATTAAACAAGGCGGAGATGAATGCGAAACAATTTGTTCCATACAGTGAGAAGATGCAGGAAGTGGTTGGCAGCATTGCGAACGGCAACAAGAACGCAAAACATCCGATGCTGCAGGAGCGTGACGTTAAAAAGACCGGTTATGTGGTTATCACTTCCGATCGTGGTTTGGCCGGATCTTATAACAATAGTGTGCTCCGTGAAGTGTATAGAACAATCAATGAACAGCACAGTTCAAAAGATGAATACACGGTTATTGCAATCGGGCGCGTTGGGTATGAGTTTTTCAAAAAACGGAACATGCCGGTTGCGAAAAGCATAACCGGACTTGCCGATCAGCCTGATTTTGCAGATATTAAAGCCATTGCATCGGGAACTGTTCAAATGTTCGTTGATGAAGAAATTGATAAGCTGATCTTAAGTTACAATCATTATATAAGTGTAATTTCACACGAAGTTACATCGAAACAAGTATTGCCAATAACCGATGTGGAGACACAATCCGCATACGGCAGTCAATATGAGTATGAACCGGATCAGGAGCAAATCCTTGAAGTTCTCCTGCCGCAATATGCGGAAAGCCTTATTTACGGAGCATTATTGGATGGAAAGGCTAGTGAGCACGCATCACGGATGACTGCAATGCGCAGTGCAACCGATAACGCGAATGAAATTATCGATGACCTGTCATTGTCATACAACCGTGCACGCCAGGCAGAAATCACACAGGAAATCACCGAAATCATCGGTGGTGTAGCGGCACTGGAATAGCTCTGTGACCAGTTCGAAAGTAAGTTAGGAGGGAAATCGATGAGCAAAGGACACGTTACACAAATTATGGGACCGGTTGTCGACGTGAGATTCGATGACGACAATCTCCCTGAAATTTATAATGCGCTAACGATCAAATCCAATGAAGGGGACAAAGAGATTGACCTTACATTGGAAGTAGCACTTCATCTTGGTGACAATTCCGTCCGTACCATTTCCATGACCTCAACTGATGGTCTGCAGCGCGGTGTGGAAGTGGAAGATACAGGTGCGGCAATTTCAGTCCCGGTTGGTGAAGAAACACTCGGTCGTGTATTTAATGTACTTGGTGATAAAATTGACTTGGAAGAACCACTGCCAGCGAGTACACGTAAAGACCCGATTCATCGTCAGCCGCCGGAATTTGAAAACCTGACAACCGATACAGAAATTCTTGAAACAGGCATTAAAGTTGTTGACTTATTGGCACCATATACCAAGGGTGGTAAAATCGGTCTGTTTGGTGGTGCTGGTGTTGGTAAAACCGTTCTGATTCAGGAATTAATCAACAACGTTGCACAGGAACATGGCGGTATCTCGGTTTTCGCAGGTGTTGGAGAACGTACTCGTGAAGGTAATGACCTTTACTATGAAATGAGCGACTCCGGCGTTATCAAGAAAACTGCCATGGTTTTCGGGCAAATGAACGAACCGCCTGGTGCACGTATGCGGGTTGCCCTGACTGGTTTGACAATGGCAGAATATTTCCGTGATGAAGAAGGACAGGACGTTCTGTTATTTATCGATAACATTTTCCGTTTCACACAGGCAGGTATGGAGGTTTCCGCACTGCTTGGCCGTATGCCATCAGCAGTTGGTTATCAGCCGACACTTGCTACAGAAATGGGACAGTTGCAGGAACGGATCACAACAACGGACAAAGGTTCCGTAACATCAATCCAGGCTATCTACGTGCCTGCCGATGACTATACAGACCCGGCGCCGGCAACAACGTTCGCCCACTTGGACGCAACAACAAACCTTGACCGTAAACTTTCCGAGCAAGGTATTTACCCGGCTGTGGATCCACTTGCATCAACATCTCGTGCGCTGGACCCTGAAGTAGTCGGGCAAGAGCATTATGAGGTGGCACGTGAAGTTCAGCAGACACTTCAACGCTACAAAGAACTGCAGGACATTATCGCAATGCTTGGTATGGATGAACTCGGGGATGAAGACAAACTCGTCGTTGCACGTGCACGTCGCATCCAGTTCTACCTGTCACAGAACTTCCACGTTGCTGAACAGTTTACTGGTCAAAAAGGTTCGTATGTACCAGTAAGCGAAACGGTAAAAGGCTTCCGTGAAATTCTGGACGGTAAACATGATGATCTGCCGGAAGACGCATTCCGTCTGGTAGGCCGCATTGAAGATGTAGTCGAAAAAGCGAAAGATATGGAATAATTACGAAGACGCAGAGGTATGACGACAACTGGGTAAAATTTCGACTCATGTTTGTATCGATCTGTGAATTTTATCCAGCATTCTACCTGTCTGAGGAGGGGTTACATTGAAAACACTAACTGTGAGTGTTGTTACTCCTGATGGGCCAGTATTGGAAGATGATTTCGAAATGGTAAGCTGTCGAGCAGAAGGCGGGGAGCTCGGTGTACTACCTGGGCACATCCCGACTGTCGCTCCATTGACGATAAGCGTTGTACGACTCAAGCGCAGCAATGGATCCGAAAAACTTGCTGTCAGTGGTGGATTTTTGGAGGTCAGACCAGAGAAAGTGACCATCCTGGCACAATCTGCCGAAAAACCATCAGATATTGATGTTTCCCGGGCAAAAGAAGCAAAGGAACGGGCTGAAAAACGCCTCCAAGCCAAACAGGAAAACATCGACTTCCAACGGGCAGAATTAGCACTCAAACGAGCAACAAATCGTTTAGATATCGCTCAGTAATGAAAAAATCTCTTGTAACGCTTGTTATGAGGGATTTTTTTCATTTTTGGGAGTGACTTCCCGTATGAGCGAAACATCAACCGCACGGGCGGAACATCAACCGTACGAGCGAAACATCAACCGTACAAGGAAAACATCAACCGTACGAGCGAAACATCAACCGTACAAGGAAAACATCAACCGTACGAGCGAAACATCAACCGCACAGGTAAAAATGGACGGGTGCCGATCCTCAGAATATTTTGTCGTTATTTCCCGGGAAATGATAGAAAAGGGTGGCGTGAAATATTCTACTAAACCGGTCGTGATTGACAATAGCCCATAGAAATGGCAGAGTAACATGTAGCAATGATAAATTACTTTCTGAGAAAGAGTGAAGGAAATGTTTTCGATTGGACAGATGGCACTATTTAGTATGATATCACATTTAGTTTTTATCTTTATTACGTGGAGGGTAATGCAGACGATAAATTTTGATCCTCTGATCAGAAAAGGCCGGGCGATGGAAGGAAAAATCATGTTGCTGTTTATCGCAATTGCCGTTGGTACTTCGGTCAGTAACTTCTTCCTCAGCTTTCTGCAATGGTCCAGCGATCTGGTCTTTCTTTTCTGATGGCCATCGGGTAAACTCCACAAAAATTGTCGATAGATTGCCAGATTAATGTAGTATGGTTAACAACCCTCCCGTTCATACTGATTGTATGAAAACGGGGGGATTTTAATTATGAAGAAAATAGTACTCATAACTTTAATTTTGTTAATGGCGGCCAATAATGCTGTTGCGGTCACCGTACAGTCTGATCCGATGACAGACCTGGCCGGGTTGGTAGTTGACAGCAACCTGAAAGTTAGTGAATGGCAGGTAACACTGAAAGAAACGGTCAGTTACATAGATGCTGAGGAAATATTGGACAGGTTCCGGGAAAAAAATAGTTATTTAGTCTCTGGAGAAGAAGATGCGAACACTATAAAATATTCAGTTAGACACGTGCAAAAAAAGCACGGTATTTCCGAATCTTATAATGTCATTATTCCGAAAGACAGGACGTTTGACGCACAGTTTATTGCAGTCATCAAGGGTGATGTCTGGAACAAGTCTGTACGTAAAAAGTACGTCAGCCGAATCAACCGGATAGAGGACAATTTATTTAGTGGAAATTCGACAAAATTTGCTTGTGTTCAAACATCATTTAATGATAAAATGAATAGTGTTTATGTTTTTAGTAAAATAAGGCAAACATTGAATTTAAAACACGTAAAAAAACAAGAAGATACAGTTGAAAATTCCATGGTTAAAAAAATCATTTACGGGTATACACCACTATGGAATCAAAAGATTGATCTGGGAGATCGGCCGTTGAACTTTCAAATGGCGGTGAACAAAGGTGAAAACGGGGATACGGAACTTACAATTGGCACACCTATCCTGATTAATGAATATTAATATAGTGAAAATGTAACATAAGGAGAATTAAAATATGGAGAAAATCATCGTAAGAGGTGGGAATCAACTTAATGGTAATGTAAAGGTGGAAGGTGCTAAAAATGCAGTTTTACCTGTTATCACTGCCAGCATCTTAGCCAGTAAAGGAAACAGTGTTATTAATGATGTTCCGGTCCTGGCCGATGTGTTTACCATCAATGAAGTATTGCGTAATATGAATGCGAATGTACATTTTGAAAATAATACAGTGTCTGTTGATGCCTCCCAACCATTAAAAACGGAGGCGCCATTTGAATATGTAAGGAAAATGCGGGCTTCTGTGCTTGTTCTGGGACCGTTGCTGGCCCGCTATGGACATGCGAACGTGGCAATGCCTGGCGGATGTGCAATCGGATCACGCCCAATTGATCTGCACTTAAAAGGTTTCGAAGCAATGGGCGCACACGTGCATGTCGGAAATGGCTTCGTTGAGGTGGAGTCTGAGGGACGCCTGAAGGGTGCGAAAGTTTACCTGGATATGCCGAGTGTCGGGGCAACGGAAAATATCATGATGGCTGCCGCACTTGCGGATGGAAAAACAATTATCGAAAACTGTGCAAAAGAACCTGAGATAGTCGACCTGGCGAACTTTATTAATAAAATGGGCGGCAAGGTTGTTGGTGCAGGTACTGAGACGATTCGAATCGAAGGCGTCGAGGAACTTCACGGCACAGAACATGCAATTATTCCCGACCGTGTGGAAGCAGGTACATTTATGGTCGCTGCCGCTATTACTGGTGGAAATATTTTAATTGAAAATGCTGTGAGTGAGCATTTGCGCTCCGTTATTTCAAAACTTCAAGAAATGGACGTAACCATACTGGAGGAAGGCAGTGGCATTCGGGTTCTGGGACCGGATATTTTGAAACCAACTGATATTAAGACATTGCCGCATCCTGGTTTTCCGACTGATATGCAGTCACAGATGATGGCACTGATGCTTTGTGCATATGGCACAAGCGTGATTACGGAGACAGTATTTGAAAACCGGTTTATGCATGTCGAGGAGTTTCGGCGCATGAACGCGAAGATGAAAATTGAGGGCCGCGGTGTCATTATTGAAGGGCCTTGTGAATTACAAGGTGCCGAAGTGGCCGCAACGGATTTGCGTGCAGCGGCAGCACTCATTTTAGCTGGTCTGCGTGCAGACGGATTTACCCGGGTAACGGAATTAAAGCATCTTGATCGAGGATATGTTGATTTCGCGGGCAAGCTTGCTTCTCTCGGTGCCGATATTGAACGCGTAAATGATGAAGGGGAGCCAGTCAAAATTGATATTCAGAATGATGGTCTATATGCTGAATTGAACTGAAAATCGAATTTATATCATATATGAAAAAGCAGGTGTAAATAAAGCATCTGCTTTTTTTAGTGTCAAAAATAATTCTTGTTCCTGATTGTTGAACCAAACGGCGATGTTGTCTGCTATCGAAATTAACGGGCCCCGACGTTTTATATTTTCCGGAAACAGTTCAAATTTATCATTGAATTTCATACATAATATGATAGAATTGAAAGAAAATTACAAAATGAGTGGAAGGGGGAGTTGGATGAAGTTATATATTTCTGTCGATATGGAAGGGATAACCGGTTTGCCTGACTATACATATGTGGATTCAAGCGAGCATAATTATGAGCGGGCACGAAAAATCATGACTGAGGAAACCAACTATGTAGCAGATGCAGCATTTAAATCCGGCTGTACCGATATTTTAATCAATGACAGCCATTCAAAAATGAATAATATCCTAATAGATCAGCTGCACCCGGAGGCGGCTTTAATAACCGGAGAGGTGAAACCGCTTTCGATGATGCAGGGAATCGATCATACATATTCCGGGGTAATGTTTGTCGGATACCACGCACAGGCAGGCCAGTTTGGCGTGATGTCACATGCGATGATTCACGCGGTGCGAAATTTTTACATCAATGACAGAGCGATTGGTGAACTTGGTTTTAATGCTTATGTTGCCGGTCATTTCGGTGTTCCCGTATTAATGGTTGCCGGGGATGATCAGGCAGCCCGTGAAGCTGAGGCACTGATTCCCGATGTTACGACTGCAGCTGTTAAAGAGACGATTTCCAGATCGGCGGTAAAAAGTATGACACCGAAAAAAGCCGGCGAACTGCTGACAGCGAAAGTTGCGCAGGCACTGGAAAACCGTGATCAGGTAAAACCACTGCATCCGCCGGAACACCCGACACTGAAAATCGAATTTAATAACCATGGACAGGCTGAATGGGCAAATCTGATGCCGGGAACGACACTCATCGAAGGGACGACCATCGTCCAATTTGAAGCAAAAGATATTGTGGAAGCGTATCAGGCAATGCTTGTCATGACCGAGCTCGCTATGCGCACAACTTTTTCATAGGAGTGGGACAGATGCTGCGATACATATTAAAAAGATTTGCCATTATGGCTGTCACATTGTGGATAATTGTTACGCTCACGTTTATTCTTATGGTTACCATTCCCGGTTCACCGTTAAATGAAGAGCGGAGCACCACCCAGGCCGTTCAGGAAAACCTGAGGGAGCATTACAACCTTGATGAGCCGCTGTCCATTCAATACCTGCTCTATTTAAAGTCGGTTGTGACATTGGATTTTGGACCGTCCATCAAACAGCCGGATGCTTCCGTGAACGAGTTGCTGAGCCGGGGATTTCCGGTCTCGTTTGAACTGGGCATGATTACGATTCTGGTTGCGGTCATTTCCGGTATTATTCTCGGGATTATGGCGGCGCTCAGACATAATGGATTTATCGACTACTTTGCCATGAGTGTTGCTGTTCTTGGGATTTCCATTCCGAACTTTGTGCTGGCGACACTGCTGATTCAAAAATTCGCTGTTGACTGGGATATTCTCCCGGCTGCTACGTGGTCAAGCCCGGTACATATGATTTTGCCGGTCGTTGCCCTTGCCACGGGTCCGATGGCCATCATTGCGCGGCTGACGAGGTCAACGATGCTTGAAGTTCTCACACAGGATTACATAAAGATGGCAAAAGCAAAAGGGCTCTTCCCCTGGAAAATTGTCATTAAGCATGCATTGCGGAATGCACTGATGCCGGTTGTGACCATTATGGGAACATTGTTGGCAGGTATTTTGACCGGATCATTTGTTATCGAAAAAATCTTTGCCATCCCGGGTATGGGCAAATATTTTATTGAAAGTATCAATCAGCGGGATTACCCGGTTATCATGGGGACGACCGTTTTTTACAGCGCATTTTTGATTTTCTCCCTATTTTTGGTTGATCTCGTATACGGAATACTTGATCCACGGATTAAACTGCATAAAAAGGGAGGCAAATAATCTATGAAACTATCAGATGAAACAGCAGCTCCGTACACTCCCGAAAATGTACCGGATGATTTATTCCGGTGGAAGGAAAAAGAATACGGCGCAGCGGAAACCGTTTCCAGGCCGTCCTTGTCCTATTGGCAGGATGCATGGAAGCGTCTCCGGAAAAATAAAATAGCCATGGCGGGACTTATTTTCTTAATATTGCTGGGGGTTATGGCAATCCTTGGTCCGATCATCTCACCATTTTCGGTCAAGGAGCAAAATTTGCCGAACCAGTTCCAGCCGCCCAATGGCACACACTGGTTTGGCACTGATTCACTTGGTCGTGATGTGTTTACCCGGACGTGGTACGGGGCACGAATTTCACTCTTCGTCGGTTTGATGGCGGCGTTGATAGATTTCTTCGTTGGTGTTGTATATGGTGGGATTTCCGGCTATAAAGGCGGCCGCACTGATGACGTTATGATGCGGATTATTGAAGTTCTTTACGGATTGCCGTATCTGCTGGTTGTCATCATGCTGCTGGTGGTGATGGGGCCAAGTCTGACCACCATTATCGTTGCGTTGACGGTGACGGGCTGGGTCGGAATGGCCCGGATTGTCCGGGGGCAAGTGCTGCAAATTAAAAACTTTGAATTTGTTCTTGCGTCGAAATCGTTCGGGACGAAAACGTGGCGGATTATCCGCAAAAATTTACTGCCGAACACGATGGGGCCCATCATTGTACAAATGACGCTGACCGTGCCCTCCGCTATTTTCGCTGAAGCGTTCCTGAGTTTTCTGGGGCTGGGGATTCAATCGCCATATGCCAGTTGGGGTGTGATGGCCAACGATGCGCTCGGCGCCATTTTATCAGGAAATTGGTGGACATTATTTTTCCCGGCGTTCTTTATTTCGTTTACGATGTTTGCATTTAACGTACTGGGTGACGGGCTTCAGGATGCACTCGATCCGAAGCTGAGGAAGTAGGTGACACATATGGAAAAAATTCTTGAAGTAAATAATCTTCACGTTACATTCACTACATACGGCGGGACAGTAAAAGCTGTCAGGGGGGTGAATTTTCATTTAAACAAAGGGGAGACATTGGCGATTGTCGGCGAGTCCGGCTGCGGCAAAAGTGTGACATCAAATGCGATTATGCGGCTGATTCCTGATCCGCCCGGCAAAATTTCCAACGGGACGATTCTTTTTAACGGGGAGGATTTGACGAAGCTTCCGGAAAAAGAAATGCGTGCCAAGCGCGGTGTCGATATTTCGATGATTTTTCAGGATCCGATGACCGCATTGAATCCGACGATCACCATTGAATCACAGCTTGTGGAAGGGCTGCGGCAGCACCGTAAGCTCTCCCGCAAAGCAGCCCGGCAAAAAGCGATTGAAATGATGGATCTTGTCGGCATTCCTAATCCGCATGAACGGCTTAAACAATATCCGCACCAGTTCAGTGGCGGCATGCGGCAGCGGATTGTCATTGCAATCGCACTGATTTGTGAGCCGGAACTATTGATTGCCGATGAGCCGACGACAGCGCTTGACGTTACCATTCAGGCACAGATTCTTGAATTGTTTGGTAAAATTCAGCGACAGACTGGAGTATCAATCATCCTGATCACCCATGACCTTGGGGTCGTTGCCAAAATTGCTGATCGGATTGCCGTCATGTATGCGGGGAAAGTCGTCGAGACCGGTACAAGGCGGGAAATTTTTTATCACCCTGAACACCCGTATACAAAGGGACTTTTGAAATCTGTTCCACGGCTTGATTTACAGGAAGATAAACTTACGCCCATCGATGGAACACCACCAGATTTATTCTCACCTCCCCAGGGATGTCCGTTTACAGCGCGATGTCCATTCGCGATGGAGGTGTGTGATAAAGTTTATCCCGCGATGACGGAGCTGAGTGATTCGCATAAAGTGGATTGCTGGCTGCAGGATGAACGGGCTAAACAGCTTTTGGCTTCCACAGCCGCAAAATAATTTTTGAAAGGGGCAGAAAAGGTATGAAAAAAGGATTTTTATTATTTATTACCGTATTGTTTATCGCCGCTTTATCGGCTTGTACAACCGGAAGCGGTGCCGGGGATGATGGAGGGGAAAGCAGCAACAGTGAAGGAGCCTCCGATAGTGAAGAAAAAGTATTATACATGAACAATGGGGAGGAGCCGACTTCACTGAACCCTCCAGTCGGATTTGATGCTGTTTCATGGAATGTGCTGAATAATCTTATGGAAGGGCTGACTCGTTTAGGCAAAAATGATAAACCGCAACCAGCGATGGCAGAGGACTGGGATGTTTCGGAAAATGGGAAAGTGTACACGTTTTATTTGCGTGAGGATGCCAACTGGTCAAACGGTGACCCCGTGACGGCACAGGATTTTGTGTATGCATGGAAACAGCTGCTGAATCCTAAGACGGGTTCTCCGGCCGCATTTCTGGGATATTTTATTGAAGGCGGTAAGGAGTATAATACTGGAAAAGGATCTGCCGAGGATGTCATGGTAAAAGCAGTTGATGATAAAACATTCAAGGTAACACTAACAGCTCCGACAAACTATTTCCTGCATGTTGTGACAAACCCGGCATTTTTCCCGGTAAATGCTAAAGTAGCCAAGGAAAATCCGGAGTGGCATACAGAAGCTGAATCGTTTGTCTCAAATGGACCATTCAAACTGAAAAAATGGGCACATGAAAAAGAAATGGTCATGGTAAGAAACGATCAGTATTGGGATAAGGAAACGGTGCGTCTTGATAAGGTACACTGGGCAATGGTCAATAACACAAACACGGAATATCAGATGTTTAAAAGTGATGAGCTGGATATGACCGCAATCCCGTCTGATATGGCTGATCAGTTGATTGATGGTGATAATGTAGTTATTGAAAAACAGGCGGGACTTTATTTTTACCGCTTTAACGTCAACAAAGAACCATTCCAGAACAAGAAAATCCGAAAAGCATTCGCCCTGGCAGTTAATCAGGAAAATATCGTAAACTACGTAACCAAAAATAACGAGGAAGCAGCAAAAGCTTTTGTGTCGCCAGGATTTGAAGGACCAAGCGGCAAAGACTTCCGGGAAGTAAATGGAGACCTTGTTAAGTTTAATCCGGAAAAGGCAAAAAAATTGCTGGAAGAGGGCATGAAGGAAGAAGGCTACGACAAACTTCCACCGGTGACACTGACATATAATACCGATGAGGGGCACAAGGCAATCGCCGTGGCAATGCAGAGCATGTTTAATGAGAATCTCGGTGTCAACGTTACATTACAAAATACCGAATGGAACGTGTTCCTTGAAGCACAGAAAAATTTGAAGTACCAGCTATCCCGAAGTTCATTCCTGTTTGACTACGCTGACCCAATCAATTTTCTGGAAAGCTTTACGACAGGACAGTCCATGAACCGGACTGGATGGTCGAACAAGGAATACGACAAACTGATAGCCCAGGCGAAAAAGGAAACGAATGAAGAAAAACGCTGGGAACTGATGTATGAAGCAGAAAAACTGCTCGCTGAAGAAATGCCGATCTTCCCAATTCATTATTATAACCAGGTGTATATTTACAAAGATGACATAACCGGCATCGTGCGCCATCCGGTCGGCTATCTGGAACTGAAGTGGGCAGATAAGAAGTAATTTTCTTATTTGAAGATTAATGTTTTTCGTGCAACGGTTGAAGTTTCGCTCGTGCGGTTGATGTTTAGCCAGTACGGTTGAAGTTTTGTTCGTACGGTTGATGTTCCGCCCGTGCGGTTGAAGTTTCGCTCGTGCGGTTGAAGTTTCGCTCGTGCGGTTGAAGTTTCGCTCGTGCGGTTGAAGTTTCGCTCGTGCGGTTGAAGTTTCGCTCGTGCGGTTGAAGTTTCGCTCGTGCGGTTGAAGTTTCGCTCGTGCGGTTGAAGTTTAGCTCGTACGGTTGAAGTTTAGCTCGTACGGTTGAAGATTTGCTCGTGCGGTTGATGATTCGCTTGTGCGGTTGATGATTCGCTTGTGCGGTTGAAGTTTTACTCGTGCGGTTGATGTTCCGCTCGTGCGGTTGATGTTTCTCCCGTATGGTTGATGATTCGCTCGTACGGTTGATGTTCACCTGCCAGCGCCAGGTACAGATGATAACCGCAGCAAGACAAATCTGCAAATGGATAAACAAGTACAGAAGAAGCATCCAGATTGCTTCTTCTGTACATACATAACAGCTCACATGAGCATTTTCACCAGTAAGGAAAAGAAAGAAGGGAGATTATGATTAAGCCACCACGACTAAACAAGGGAGACACGATTGGGATTGTTGCACCGGCCAGTCCTATCGATGCAGAACGCCTGCAGGGGGCAATCTCTTTTTTTGAAAAAATGGGAATGCAGGTCAAGTTGGGCAGGCATGTTGAAAAAACACATGGCTATCTGGCGGGGACTGATGCGGAGCGGCTGGCGGATTTTCATGAGATGATTGCCGATACGCAAGTCAAAGCAATTATATTTGCCCGCGGCGGATATGGAACGGGAAGACTTGCTGAAGGACTTGATTATGAGCTTATTCGGGACAATCCGAAAATCATCTGGGGATACAGTGATATTACCTATTTACATACGGCGATACGGCAGGCGGCGAAGCTTGTGACGTTTCACGGGCCGATGGCTGTTTCGGACATTGCGGACGAGGAATTTGATGCGTATTCCGCCGGATTGTTTCAGCAGCTTCTCGAGCCTTCAGCCCTCTACTATACGGAGTCCGTATCATCACTGAAGGGAATCGCTGATGGGGAAGTTACCGCTGAAATCGTCGGCGGTAACCTGTCACTTTTGATCAGTACACTTGGCACGCCTTATGAAATAAATACAGAGGGAAAAATTTTGTTGCTGGAAGATATCGGAGAAGCGCCATACCGTGTTGATGGCATGCTGAATCAGCTTAAATTGGCAGGAAAACTGGAGCGGGCTGCCGGAGTCATTGTCGGAGATTTTGCCAAGTGTGATCCACCGGAAGGAAAACCATCCCTGACGTTGCAGCAGGTCTTCCATGAATACTTTGTTGATCATAGCGGCCCAGTCGTGTCCGGGTTCAAGATCGGCCATTGTATGCCGAATTTTTCCCTGCCGTTCGGTGTACCCGCCACATTATCCTCGGCGAAAAAATCGCTGGTTATTGAGCCGGGAGTTGAGTAGCACAGAAGGGGGGATACAGGTATGCATATCCAGCAAATCGAAACATTTCATGCGGCAATTCCGCTGAACAGCCCGTTTAAAACAGCACTCAGAACGGTTACGGTTGCGGAGACCGTTGTCGTGAAAATCACCTGTGATAATGGGATTATCGGCTGGGGAGAAGCGCCGCCAACCCACGTGATAACTGGTGACAGTATTGCCAGTATTGATTTTGCGGTCAACGATATTTTCAAGCCGTTGTTAACAGGCGAATCGATTCTGCATTATGAAAAGGTGTTTGAAAAAATTGATGCGGGCATAATCGGCAATACGAGCGCAAAAGCTGCAGTCGACATGGCGATATACGACTGTATTGCTCAGCAGGCATCGATGCCATTGGCGCAGTTTCTCGGCGGGTATACCGATCATATCGAAACGGATTATACGGTTAGTGTGAACAGTCCTGATGAAATGGCGGATGATGCGCAGCAATACACGAGTGCCGGATTTTCTGTTTTGAAAGTAAAAGTCGGCAAAGATTCAATCGATAATGATGTTAGGCGGATTCAGGCTATCCGAAAGCGGATCGGATCACGGGCAAAAATCCGGCTTGATGCCAATCAGGCATGGCAGGCAAAAGAAGCTGTCCGCGCAATCAGTACAATGGAGGAACTCGGTCTTGATATTGAACTGATTGAACAGCCGGTACATAGAGTTGATTTTGAAGGGCTGAAATATGTTACGGACAACACTGCGACACCAATTATGGCTGATGAAAGTGTGTTTTCAACGGGCGATGCCAAACAGGTGCTGGAAATGCGGGCAGCTGACTTAATTAACATAAAACTGATGAAGGCAGGAGGAATCCACCACGCCCTGAAAATTGCCAAACTTGCAGCTGTCTACGGCGTGACGTGCATGGTTGGGAGCATGATTGAAACAAAAATCGGCATTACCGCAGCAGCGCATTTTGCGGCGAGCCAGCCGAATATCCGGTACTTTGATTTTGACGCGCCATTAATGCTGGCGGGCAATTTAATCGAAGGCGGGATTACATATAACGGGAATAAGATTTCACTTGGGACAGGAGCAGGACTCGGGATAGAAAACGTTACGCCTGAATTTTTGAAATAGGAGCACTGCCAGATCACGAGTAAGGAGGAGACCACATGTCTGAACAAATGATTGAACAACAGTCAGGTGAATTATGGATCACAGAGGTACAGGTTGCGACGGTATGGACAGACCCTGAATCAGCTCGTTCCATTGACCGTCCAGGGCTCACCAACCCGACTAATCTCGATCAATGGATGGACGAACTGACTTTTGAAAAGCGGGTGGCACTGTGCGATGAAAACCGGGTACAGACACAGCTGCTGTACGGGGAATCTGTCATCATCACCGAAACAAAGGATGAATGGGCACGTGTTGTCATTCCATCACAACCGTCCAAAAAAGACCGGCGCGGCTATCCGGGCTGGGTCCCGCTGAAACAGCTGACAAGGGTAAAAAAATCAAAGTGGAATAAGGATACAACAGCTGCCGTCACATCCAGATTTGCCTGGCTCGAATCAGCGAATGGTGAACCGGTCATGAAACTCAGTTTTATGACAATGCTTCCGGTTATCCGTGAACAGGAAGATTGGCTGGAAGTCGCCACTCCGGATGGTCCGCTTTTTATCGAACAGCAACACGTTGAACTTTTTCCGACAGCGAGCGGTCTACAACAGCAGTCCGGCCAAAAACTCCTCCAATCGGGCGAACCCTATATTCGACTTGATTATTTCTGGGGAGGCATGAGTTCGTTCGGCTATGACTGCTCAGGTTTTACATATGCTATGCACAAAGCGAACGGCTATCAGATTCCCCGTGATGCGGATGACCAGCTGGCAGCAGGCGTCAGTGTCAAAACGGAGGATGTGATGCCTGGTGATCTGCTGTTTTTTGCCTATAAAGAAGGGACAGGCGGGCTGCATCATGTTGGTTTTTACTACGGTGATGGCAAAATGCTGCATTCCCCGCAAACCGGGAAGGGAATCGAATTAACCGAACTGAAAGGTACCATCTATGAAAAAGAACTTTGTGGAGCAGCGAGATACTGGCAACAGACGGAGGAGAAATAATCATGGGTGAAAAAATATTGGAAGTCAATGCGCTCCGGAAATATTTTGATATGGGAAAAGGCATAAACCTGCAGGCGGTTAATGATGTGACCTTTCATATCAATAAAGGCGAAACATTCGGGCTTGTCGGTGAGTCAGGCTGCGGTAAATCGACTATCGGCCGGACCATTATGGGATTGTACGATAAAACGTCCGGGAATGTCTTGTACGATGGACAGGACGTTCATGCTATGAGCGAAAAGGAACGATTCGGCTTTTACCGCCATATGCAAATGGTGTTTCAGGATCCTTATGCATCATTGAATCCGCGCTCGACCGTACGGGAAGTTATCGGGGAGCCGATGGAAGTTCACGGTATGTTTAAAAATAAACGGAAGCAAATGGATCGAATTTATATGCTGCTGGAGGAAGTCGGCATGAACCGGGATCATGCCAACCGCTACCCGCACGAATTCAGCGGCGGTCAGCGGCAGCGGATCGGTATCGCCAGAGCGTTGGCACTTGATCCCGACTTCATTATAGCTGACGAACCGATTTCTGCGTTGGATGTGTCCGTTCAGGCACAGGTTGTCAATCTATTAAAAGAACTGCAAGAGGATAAGGGGCTGACATTTTTATTCATTGCCCATGATCTGTCCATGGTCAAACAAATTTCCGACCGGATTGGTGTCATGTATCTTGGCAACATGGTAGAATTAACGAAAAGTGAGGCATTGTACGAAAATCCATTGCACCCATACACACAGGCGCTGTTGTCGGCAATCCCGATTCCTGACCCTGATATTGAGGACAGCAGGGAGCGGATTATTTTACATGGTGAGCTGCCAAGTCCGATTAATCCGCCAAGCGGCTGTGTGTTCCGTACGCGGTGTCCGATGGCGATGGACATCTGCTCGGTACAAAAACCGGAATGGCAGGAAATTGAACAGGATCATTATGTCGCCTGCCACCTTTACAATAAAGAAGCACCGGAACGTGAATCGGTATTAACAAACCAGAAATGAAGCTGACGTGAATCTTCAATTAGCGGCACGTTTTCTTTCTCTCCGGCATGGCAGGGGCAATATGGATGATGTTAAACAGATGCTTATATTTTTCTTATTCTATTGTTCTATTTTTCCCGGTTTCGGTATACGTTTAATAGTAGGGATGCTAGATATTATTCCGGTACGACATACCATAAGGGAGGCTGCCAATGAAGCACAAGAACATTCCGGACCATTGGAGAAAGAAGATGAAGAAAAAGCGTAACAACCTCTTACCATTTAAGCAAAAAAACAAATACCTGAAAGATCGCACTGCACCGTGGAAAATACAGGGGATTCTTTTTTTCGCCAGCATGATTACCATTATCCTCATTATTCCAACTTTGATTGTTGTTCCGTTTGTGGCAGATAATGAGCAGCATAACGCCGACGAATCGGAATCGGGTCAGGTGGATATTTCATTGGGTGATTCGCCATTTTCTGTGGCAGTCATGCGGGCAAGTTCTGAAAAGGTGGAAAATGTACCGCTTGAAACGTATGTGGCACGGGTTGTCGCATCGGAAATGCCGGCTGAATTTGAACTGGAAGCATTGAAGGCACAGTCACTGGCTGCCCGAACATTTATCGTCAACCATATGGTCAGTCAGGAATCGCCTGGGAAATCGGATGTGACCGATACCGTCAGTGATCAGGTATATCACAGCAAACAGGAATTGCGGGATTTGCTGGAAGATGATTTTAAGTGGAAAATGGAAAAGGTAAAGAAGGCGGTCAAAGCAACAAAAGGCCAAATCTTAACCTATAATGATACACCGATAACCGCATCATTCTTTTCAACCAGCAACGGCTACACCGAGAATTCCGAAGACTATTGGAAAAATAAAGTGCCCTATCTGCGCAGTGTAAAAAGCCCCTGGGATAAGGGATCACCTAAATTTCTTGACCAGAAAATTTTCACAATCGCTAAAGTGGAAGATGCGCTTGGTGTGAAACTTCCAAATTCCGGAAATATTAATATGAAAATTACCCGGACAGAAGGAGAGCGTGTTGATCAGCTTAAAATTTCCGGTAAAAAACTTTCCGGCAGAACGGTTCGCCAAGAACTGGAACTGCAATCGAGTGATTTTACGATTGAGCAGAAAAACGACCACCTCATATTTACAACACAAGGGTTCGGTCATGGTGTCGGGATGAGCCAGTATGGTGCGAACGGCATGGCAAAACAGGGTAAATCCTATAAGCAGATCGTCAAGCACTATTACCAGGGAGTTGAAATCAGTTCCATCAACCAAACGGCACCAACGCTCGTTGCGAAATAATAAAACATAGGAGGGGGGACCCCGGGATGCTATGACCATTCCGGGATCCCCCCTCCTTTCAACTAGCAAACTACGCATTCATCGCGGAAATCTTCCGTATAACGGCTTACTTTCCCCATCATTTCTGAAAAAATGCATAGATTTCAACAATTTTTTTCACATAATGTATAGATTTTCCTTTTTCTGCTCAGAATGGTTGTTGAGGTGATGAGATATGAAAGAGGAAAACAACGGTACTCCAAAAAATAAGTGGAGTCGCATTTTCCGGAAGAAGTGGTTCTTCCCGGCAGTATATTTAACGGTTGCTGCAGTTTTGCTGGCGTTTGTAGTATGGTACCAGAATCTGGAGAATCAGATGCCTGACATGGCAGAAGATCAGAAATCTACTGACTTCTACAATCCAGCCGAAAATCAAAATGAGGCACAACCCGTTATGGAGCAGCAGGAAGTTATTAAGATGCCTGTTGTAAATCAGGATCAAGCAGAAATCGTAACTAACTTTTATGATTACAACGCAGATACGAAGGCCAAGAAAAGTGCATTGGTCCTGTATAACAATCGGTATTACCAGAGCAAGGGCGTTAACATTAAGGCTGCAGAAGGTGAATCATTTGACGTTCTGGCAGCACTAAGCGGAACAGTTAAGGAAGTCAAGGAAGATCCGCTGCTTGGACAAGTGGTAACATTGCAGCATGAAAACAAAGTCATAACGCACTATGCAAGTCTTGGCGATGTTAACGTAAAAGCAGGCGCCGAAGTACAGCAGGGTGATGTCATTGGAACAGCCGGTGAAAACAGATTCGGCCAGGAGTTTGGCACTCACGTCCATTTTGAAATCAGAAAAAATGGCGAAGCGGTGAATCCGGAAAAATTCTTTAATCAGCCGGTAAGTGCATTGAATAAGGCTGTAAAAGAAGATTCTTCCAGCGGTAATGCGGAAGAAAACGATTCTGCAACGGAAGAAGAGAATGCTGGTGAGACTGAAGACGGAGCTGCAGACAGTTCTGGCGACAGTGAAGGCACGGATGACAATGCCGATGGTGAAAACTCTGACGGTACAAAAGAGGATAGCACCGACAACGAAAATAATGCCGGTGAATCATCTGAACAGAATCAGGAAGATACAAATAATAACGCGGAAGATGATAATACAACTGATAACGATACAACCGAATCATCTGCTTCATCCGCAAGCGCATAGTCAATAAATTGTATGACCCTGGTATGGTACTAATATCAGGGTTGTTTTTTTGAGAGGATGCGAAATTTGTCGAACGATTGTTGTAGATTTTATAAAAATATATGGTATTATAGTATATAATAACAGAATTTGTTAAATATTGCAGAATCTTGTAGGGAAAAAGTCCCAGAATCTTAACATTCGGTTTTTTACGGAAGAGGTGGCGCATCCATGCATTCTTTCAATATTAAAACGCTTGCTGATTCGATAAATTCTTTGTCTACTAAGGAAAATTTAACAATGGATCAGCTTGACCTCATTCTGTCACAGGAATATGACGCTGAAACAGCGAGTTCATTGATGCGCAAGCTGTGTCTGCAGTCAACTTCGGATGATGTCAGTAAAAAGGGCATGGAATTTTTGTACATGCATGGATTTTTTGATGATCTGCAGCGGCTGATTGACAAGAATAAAGCGTCACCGAACGAATCGAATCGGAAATGGGCGGCTGTTTATCAGATTACGATTGACCGTAAATTGCGACGCTACCCACCTGATGTATTGTTAAACTATGCTGAAAGTTTTAAGACAGACGAGCCTGAATTGAAGTGCATCATTGAATTTATCAAAATAACTATTTACTACGGGCTGAATCAATTCGGCAAACTGGGAAATTTCCTTGAAAAGCAGCAGGATTTATTCAAGCAAATTGATGACAGGTTTCTGTTATCCCTTTTCAATCAGCGGCTGAATCAAAACCTGTTTGGATATTATTTGGTCCGCAACGAAGTAATCATCGCCCGAAAGCATGCATTTCGCGTGCTGAACCAGACGACAAACCCCAAGACGAAAGTAAATATACACACCACACTCGGACTATCCTATATCTATGACACGTACTATCAGGGGATGTTTCATTTGTCGGAAGCATTAAAGATTGCCAGGAAGCATCATCTGGAAAGCTCCAGAAAGATTATCGAACAGCACAATATTCCGTTTTTATCGGCACACTTCAAAAAAGTTGAGAACATATTGTCACCGGATAAAAGCGAGCAGGCACACATCGAGATTGCAAAAGGAAATTACACAAAAGCACAGGATATTCTCAGTGAGATTGACATTAACAGTCCGTTTAAAAAGTATTATCTGGGACTGGCAAAACAGGATCGGAATATTTTACTGCAGTCCTACAACAATTTTATTGAAAAACGGAGCGATTATTTTTTCAGCAGACTGCCATTGAATGCAATGAAAGGTCTCAGGTAAATATGTGAAAAAGGGCATAGCCATTGCCCTTGATATATAAATAGGGTTTAGCTTTTCCGAAATTAAACAAAATCGGGAGAGGAGGAGATTCCGCAATGAAAAAATTAGTAGCTATTCTTGTAATCACTGGTATGGTATTAATGGGTGGCGCAGCTGTATCAGCAGCACCGGCTGACGGCGGACCTATGTTGGATCCGGTGTTAGGCGATATGGACTAACATGAAATGCACATAATTTTTTTCATTACCAAAGAGAAGAAGTTACCGTAGATAAAAATCTTCCCGGAAAAGTAAACCCTATTGTTTTATTTTCCTTGATGTGTTGCAACTTGTTTTGCAGCATTTTTTTAATGTGCAGCCAAATTTTTTAGCGGGAAAGAAAGCATTCTTACTGCATAAGTTTAACTAAGGCCCGACTGAAGATTGGTGACTATTCAAGTTTTAAAAGGGAAGCTGTCCACTCCCTTTGTTTTAAAAATACTGCTTGTCCCCATTTCCCAAAGATGCAATTTTAATCATAATCCCCCCTGTAGTGTAATAAAATGTTACAAACCAAGCATTCAGAAAAGTCTGAGGTGAAAGCATGTGTAGCTTTCCATCCATTTCAATCATTACCCGTTTACATACAACAAATAAATAGTTGAATACAACCTGCATACCTGCTATGGCTGCACAGCATGATGTGAAAGCAGATAAGTGAACAGCACACTTTATGTATCACCTTGTCTCAAACCACACCTCGGAAATATCCAACACAGGGAGGCGAATGGTGTGCACGATTACATCAAGGAAAGGACTATCAGGATAGGTGAATATGTCGTGGAGACGAGGAAAACCGTCCGAGTGATAGCGAAAGAATTTGGTGTGTCCAAAAGCACAGTCCACAAAGATCTGACAGAACGCTTGCCGGAAATAAACCCCAAACTGTATAACCAAGTAAAAGATATACTCGATTACCACAAATCAATCCGCCATTTGCGCGGCGGAGAGGCAACCCGTAACAAATACCGCATCACAACAACCACACCCGGTGAGGAAACAAAGGCAAAACCAGTGGGATAATGGATCGCGAAATCCGCCTGTAACCATCACATCTGATCAGCGAATGAAACTCACCTGAGCATTGGCAGGAGAACCATTCCGTTCAGTCGAAACGGCCATCCGGCACTTGGAAAATTGCAGTCGAATAAGCATCCCTCATGGAGCCTTGCGGTTGTTATAACTGCGTTAAGCGCTTGATTTCAGAGGGTCGGGCAGCAGCTGCATCCGCATGAACATGATCTGAGACAAAGGAAGCCAATCACATCCGCGGTTCAAACCTAAAGGAGGTGGTACCCCGACTGTTTTAACAGCAAGCCGTACATCCGACAGCCAAAAACCCAGCCATCTTGCTGGGTTTTTGGTGTGGAGATAATTATTATGCAGATTTTGTGGGCCGTATCATTTGTACGTATGAAACATTGGCGGCATGGGTGTGATTTTTACCTGTACGGGGTGGAACATCAACCGTATGGCGAGAACATCAACCGTATGAGGTGGAACATCAACCGTACGGGCGGAACATCAACCGTACGGGCGGAACATCAACCACACGGGCGGAACATCAACCACACGGGCGGAACATCAACCGCACGGGGGAAACATCAACCGTACGAGCGAGAACATCAACCGCACAGGCGAGAACATCAACCGCACGGGCAAAACATCAACCGTATGAGCAAAACATCAACTGTACTTGACTCCTTCTATAAAAAACATTGTCTATTTAATAAGCATAGTCGCCGTGAAGGGATTTAAAGCTTAAATCAGGAAGCGGCGATTTTTGGGGAAAATCCGCCAATGAAGGAGCAAAATATTTTCTGGCGCTATTATTGCCTGCAAACTTTAGATTCATGGAATTCAGGATTCGATACGCAGTCCTTGGTGATTCAATTTGTAAGAACTCTCTGCATTCCCTGTTTGTCAAAGTGTCACCAAACAGCAGAAAATAATCTAGTATCCTTCTTACATGTGCATCGGTTTCAGTGTAATCACATTTTGGACAACCCCACTTGCTATATTTAATTGGGACCATCTGGCTGAAATTACATTTTGCACAAGGAACTCCTGTTCTGAAATCTGTTTTGTGAAGTCCGTGTAATTTTAAAATATCTGAACGAAGCGGTGTGTCGTTTTTTAAAAGATTATTCCCAAGTTGATGCATCATGGGGAGTGGCATTGCCTCATTTGGATATAATCCAAACAGCCTGTCCAAATGTATGTGCAGGCTTTCGTTATGAATAAATTTTTTATACACTCCGGGATCTTTATGGATATTATTTATGATGGTGGTGGGATAGGCAACTACAACAAGAGTTTCTATCGGTATTCCAAATATTCCGCACTCCCCCAGAAATTCCTGCAAATGATTTTTTTGAGCCTCGGCTTGCAAAATTGGATCCTTTTGGGCAGCCATTTTTCCATTTAATTCTTGTGTTAACTGTCTTTGCTTGGAGTCATAATGGAGAGTTCCTTTACTATTTTTAATTTCTAAAACTACGATGAGATTCTTTGTAAGAAGAAGTGTGTCAATTTGAAAGTGGATTGAGGAAATTGGAAGTCGGATTCCTTTAATAATAATACAATTTTTCAAAGGATATGCAGAAAGTTTATAGTCTACATTTCTTTCGCCATCATAGCCTGCCTTATTTTTCCTGTATTTCGAAATGATAAAACTGTCAATCCTGCTCTCTTCCAGTGACCTAATTAGGGCTTCATAAATCAGAAGGTCATATGATTTTAATCGAATATTGCTGTTCAGTGAAATCACTCCTCTAGATATAGGTATATATATATTCTATTCGACAAAACTTTCTATTTTCCTCTTTTTATTAAAAAAATTTTGCAGGATAAGAAAACATCAACCGCACGAACGGAACATCAACCATACGAGCGGAACATCGACTGCACAAGCGGAACATCAACCGCACAAGCGGAACATCAACCGCACGAGCGGAACATCGACTGCACAAGCGGAACATCAACCGCACAAGCGGAACATCAACCGTACGAACGGAACATCGACTGCACAAGCGGAACATCAACCGCACGAACGGAACATCAACCGTACGAGGAAAACATCAACCGCACAAGCGGAACATCAGCCGTACGAGGAAAACATCGACCGCACGAGCGGAACATCAACCGTACGGGGAAAACATCAACCGCACAAGCGGAACATCAGCCGTACGAGGAAAACATCGACCGCACAAGCAAAACATCAACCGCACGAACGGAACATCAACCGTACGAGCAAAACATCAACCGCACAAGCAAAACATTCCTCCACGCAACACTGAGAAAAATTCCCTCTATATTTTTCAAATTGTGAAGTTATATGTTGAAATTTGTGGTAAAATATAATATTAGTAGCATTATGTGCTCGTATAGAGTGCCGTGAGAAAGTTATTTGAGCAGGGAGGATCTGAGTTAATGTTTTCGAGGGACATCGGAATTGACCTTGGAACTGCCAATGTGTTGATTCATGTAAAGGGTAAAGGAATTGTTTTGGATGAACCATCTGTCGTGGCCATGGACAAAACGACCGGCCGGGTGCTGGAGGTCGGTGAGTCGGCGCGCAAGATGGTGGGACGGACGCCAGGAAATATTGAAGCCATTCGCCCATTGAGAAATGGTGTGATTGCTGACTTTGATGTGACAGAAGCGATGCTCAAGCATTTTATAAATAAAATAAATGTGCGCGGATTTTTGTCGAAACCGCGAATGCTGATTTGCTGCCCGACTAATATTACAAAGGTTGAGCAGAAGGCAATTAAGGAAGCGGCGGAAAAGTCAGGCGGCAAGCGGGTTTATCTTGAGGAAGAACCGAAAGTGGCCGCGATCGGTGCTGGTATGGAAATTTTCCAGCCGAGCGGAAATATGGTTGTTGACGTCGGCGGTGGAACAACGGATGTAGCGGTACTGTCGATGGGGGATATTGTGACTGCGGAATCAATCAAAATGGCCGGCGATAAATTTGATGTGGAAATTCTTCAGTACATAAAGAAAAAATATAAGCTGCTTATCGGTGAACGTACTGCGGAGGATATCAAAATTAATGTCGGAACAGTTTTCCCAGGATCACGCAAGGAAGAATTGGACATCCGCGGCCGTGATATGGTTTCCGGATTGCCACGCACCATTACCGTACACTCAGCTGAAATTGAAGAGGCACTCCGTGAGCCGGCTTCACTGATTACGCAAGGAGCCAAAACTGTGCTGGAGCGCACACCACCGGAATTGTCCGCTGATATTATTGATCGCGGTGTTATTTTAACAGGCGGCGGTGCCCTGATTCATGGCATTGAACAGCTGCTCGCCGAAGAATTGAAAGTCCCGGTATTTCTGTCGGATGAGCCAATGCATTGCGTTGCACGCGGTACAGGCATTATGCTGGAAAATATCGATAAGGTTGACCGTAAAAAAATTGTTTAACTGAAAATTACTATAGGTATTCCGGAAGGGTTCATCTTTTAAGGGGGTATCTTCTTAAAAAGGTGAAGTGGTACTATTTTCCCGTAAAAAGACGGACATGATTACGATGCCGTGTTCGTATGCATTTAATGCATAAACAATATTGGAGTGCATCAACCACATCAGCATGAAGCAACAATTGTTTCAGAAATGTAAGGAGTATGGAACCATGTCAACAAAATTGACTGAAAAACCTGCAGAAAAAAAGCAGAATAAACAGGCTGCAGATCAGGAAAAAGAACTGAATCAGCAGCGGGAAACAGATAAGACAACGAAAGAACAGCAGGAATCAGATAAAGCAATCCGTAAAGAACAGAGAAGAAAACGCAAAGCGGAAAAACGTCAGAACAGGAAACCAAAACGGCGGATTTTTCCGATTTGGCTGCGGATTATCGTTGTACTCGTTCTGTGTGTACTCGCTTTACTGATCGGGGCAATGGTTGGCTATGGAATGGTCGGAGATGGTGCTCCAGGTGATGCGCTGGAACTGGAAACGTGGCAGCACATTGTTGATATTGTCTTGAAAAAAGAACAATAAGGATAAGCATGCCCACTCGTCTGGACATGCTTTTTTACCTTTTTGCATATAATTTAACCCTGGAAAGGTATTTCAACCCCGGGGTTCAAACTGAAAATATACATATCGAAAAAGGAGAGAAAAAGGATGGATATTCAGGAAATCAAAGGTACCATTCCGCATCGCTACCCGTTTTTACTAGTGGACAAAGTAACAAACTTGGAAGAGGGAAAACGCATAACAGCGATAAAGAATGTGACTGCAAACGAGCCATTTTTCCAGGGACATTTCCCCGATTATCCGGTCATGCCGGGTGTCCTGATTGTGGAAGCACTGGCGCAGACCGGCGCAATTGCTGTTCTGGGAATTGAAGAAAATAAAGGAAAAATTGGTTTTCTGGCTGGGCTTGATAAATGCCGTTTCAAGCATCAGGTGAAACCGGGTGATCAGCTTGAGCTAAACGTGGAAATCACCCGCATCAAAGGGCCGATTGGCAAGGGCAAGGGAACTGCAACTGTCAATGGAAAAGTCGCCTGCGAAGCGGAAATCACATTCGCCATCCAATAAGTATCTCATTTAAAATATTCCTCCTAAAATTAGTATCACATTTCCAATCATGGATAAGCTAAAGGCGATAGTGAACATTTCAAGGAGGGATAAAGATGAACAGAAAATTGCTTATCAAACTTGGTGTACCGTTATTGGCACTGACTATGGCAACTGGATGCGGAGGCGGAAATGACGACAATCAGGATCCTGCTCAGGAAGATGAAGCCCCGATGAACCAGGAAGACGATAATGGGAACCAAAATAACATGGAAGAGGATCAAAATAATAATGACATGAATCAGGATCAGGGCGGTAATGATGATGCCGATGACATGAACGGCGGCGATAATGATGGCAATATGGACAACGGCACACAAAATAACGACGATAATCAATAGTTCGCTATCATTAAAGGTCTCCTGATCACCAGGGGGCCTGTTTTATTGCAGTTTCGGCTCCCAACTGTTTTTGTACGACAGCACCGGTCACTCCGCGCAGTATAGCCAATCTGAACACCAAAATCACTTCTGCATTATTTTTTGAAAAAATTTGGAAAAAGTAATAGCTTATTTTTCAAAAACCTAGTACAATAGTCTTATAATAAGGTGGGAGGAAGGCATATGACAGTTGCAGATATGTCGGCTGTGTATTTCATTACACAACAGACCAAGGCAATTCTGAATATTGAAGATTCAAGCTATTACCGGTCACTTATTCTTGATTACCAGGGGGAAGTGCATTCGCATTATAAGCCGGAGCAGATTATCGACCATAGCTGTTTACTTGATTTTTCGTCCCTAGATGGGCGCCGGAAGTCCATTCGAAACATGCTGAAAATACATAGCAAAGTTCCGATTCCGGTTATTCCGGACAAAGGAATTTTCATGCTCCCGACGGCTTCTGTTAAAAATAAGGACTGTGTATGGCTTTCTTACTACCAAATTGATCGTTATGAACAGCAGGGTTTTCAGACGTATGTTGAATTCAGGGATGGAACCGGGTTGTATATAAATACATCGGAAAAGTCCTTCGATATGCAGTTTAAACGGACGGGTGAAGTGATTGCCAGAATGAGCCGCTCCATCTACTTCGATAAAGGCGTTTTTCCGTGGAATTCCTAGCAATGTACTTGGCGCTGGAACCGGATACTGCTAATCAGGTTCAATAGAATTTTGGAAAAAGGCTTCCGGATATCGGGAGCTTTTTTATTTGTCTAAGTGCAGCTCAAGGTCATCAGCTGCATTCTTGGTGACAATCAACTTTTTTAATAACGGTTAGATTACATGCAAAATATCACCGCCCGGCAGTCGCATATCAACCGCACAGGCGGAACATCAACTGCATGAGCGAAACATCAACCGTACGAGCAAAACATCAACCGCACGAGCGAAACATCAACCGCATGAGCGAAACATCGACCGTACGAGCAAAAAAAAAACACCCGTATACGATTTAAGACGGTGCTAATACCAGTTTTTTTGAAACCGAATGGCATGTAAAAACGTACTACATGAAAGATGAAAACCACCTTCAGATAATGTATCATAGTAGAGGATTAATACATAGGCAGAGGAGTCCAGCAATGCGAAAAGTGCTTTTATTCATAAGTGCAGCGGCTTTAATCAGTGTGCTTGCTGCTTGCAATCAGGACGATCAAACAAGTGGAAAAAAAGAAGAGAAGGTTATACCAGTCGAGACAGCTGGAGCAGTCAAAGATGATCTGGTTGTTGAAAAAGACATTTACGGCCGGACTGCACCGGTACGTACGACTCCGGTTATGGTGCAAACTCCGGGGGAAATCACCGAGCTGGAAGTCGAAAATGGGGATATGGTTGAAACGGATGACTTGATTGCAACGATTGAAACTGCGAGAGGAAGTCAACATATTTATGCTTCCGCGGATGGTGAAATTGCCAAATTGAATGCCAGTGAAGGATCGATGGTGTCCAACTCTGAACCGCTTGCGGTTATCGCTGATATGAGTTCGATGGAGCTGTCGTTTACGGTAACCTCTGGGACACAGGATCTTTTCAGTGAAGACGATACATATACCGCTGAAATCGATGGAAAAAAATACGAGGCGGAAATTACGTCGATAAGCTCGATGCCGGATGATACAGGTCTTTATCCGGTAGAGGCAACGATTGACGAGGCAAGTAACAATATGCTGGCAGGCATGGTCGCGGTTATGCAGGTACCGGAAAAAACAGTAAATAACACGATTATTGTGCCGACTGAAGCGGTCATGACCGAAAGCGGGCAATCATTTGTTTATACCATTCAAGATGGAAAGGCAAGCAAAGTCAACGTAACCATTCAGGAGGTCCAATCGGATAAGACTGCCATCAAAGGCGATGTTGAAAAGGGTGATGAAGTCGTAACGGACGGCCAACTGACCTTGACGGAAGGCAGCAAAGTTGAGGTAGTGAAAGCGGGGAATCAGTCTTGAAGCTTGTAAATACATCGGTTAAACGGCCTGTCGGCGTCATTATGATTGTACTCGCAATTATCGCGCTGGGTATCGTTTCAGTAAGGAATTTAACGATTGATCTGTTCCCTAAAATTGAATTGCCTGTCGCAGTTGTCGCAACAAATTATGGCGACGCTGCACCGCAGGAAGTGGAAAATTTAATCAGTAAACCGATTGAATCATCAGTCAGTTCTGTTGAGGGAATTGAAACGGTTCAGTCACAATCCCAGGCAGGTTCGTCCCTTGTAATGATGATGTTCAACAACGGGGTGGACCTTGACCAGGCAATGATTGACGTTCGGGAAAGCATTGATCAGGTGAAAGGCATGCTCCCTGAAGAAGCGGGCGACCCGAGTGTTTTACGATTCAGTCCGGATCAGATGCCGGTTATGTGGGTCGGCCTTACTGGCGATGACGCGGCAACACTGACCCAAATCGCCGAAGACCAGATCGTGCCATTTTTTGAACGGCAGGGCGGTGTGGCATCCGTTACCGTCGAAGGAGCCAAGGAACGCGAAATCCAGCTTATCCTTGACCAGGCAAAACTGAAGCAGTATGGGGTGTCAGCACAGACAATCGTTCAGTCGCTGAATAACTCCAACCAGTCAGCATCGGCTGGTGTTGTTGAAAAAGGAAATAAAGACCTGCAGCTCCGCGTCACCGGCGAGTTTGAGTCTGTTGACGCGATTAAACAAACGATTGTTCAAACCCCGTCCGGCGCAACGATTCATATTGATGACATTGCACAGGTAAAGGATACATACAAGGAAGAGTCCACCAAAACGCTGGTAAACGGTGAGTCTGCCATTGTCCTTTCCATTATGAAAAAGACGGACGCCAATACGGTGGAGGTTGCTGAAAATATCAATCAGGGCATGACTGAAATTGAGGGCGAAATACCGTCTGACGTTAATTTAAAAACGATTATCGATACATCGGAATTCGTGAAAATGTCGATCAACTCTGTTGTGCAAAATATTATTATCGGTGGAATCATTTCGATTTTTATTTTGCTCCTCTTTTTAAAAAGCATCCGGGCGACGATTGTTATCGGCTTGTCTATTCCAATCGCGATTATCTCGACGTTTGCGCTGATGTATTTTACCGGCGAAACATTAAATGTCCTGACGCTCGGTGGTCTGGCGCTTGGCATCGGGATGATGGTCGACAGCTCGATTGTTATTTTGGAAAATATTTATTCATACCGGAAAAGCGGTTATTCATTATTTGACTCGTCGACAAAGGGTGCATCCGAACTTGCACCGGCTGTTATTGCATCAACGACAACAACACTGGTTGTATTTTTACCGATCGTGTATGTCGAAGGAATCGCATCAGATTTGTTTACACCACTGGCGTTGGCGGTTTCATTTTCACTGATTGCATCCTTAGTGGTTGCCGTTACACTTGTTCCAATGCTGTCGTCAAAATTACTGTCAAAAGCAATGGAAGAGGACGGGCGGCGTTACTGGTTTGACCGTCTGCTCGGCCGGGTTAACAATGGCTACCGACGTGTTTTGAAATGGGTGCTTGGTCACCGGAAAACAACGGTTGGGGGTACGATTTTAGCTATTGTCGCGAGTCTGGCGCTGATACCGCTGATTGGGGCGGAGTTCATTCCAGCCTCGGATCAGGGACAAATGGAAATCAGCGTTGAAGCGCCGCCTGGAAGCACGTTGGATTATACGAATCAGATCGTCGAACAAATCAATGGCGAGCTGGAAGGATATGAATCGGTCATCGAAACAAGTTACGTCTCAGTTGGAGGCGGCGGCTTTGGCATGATGGGTTCCAGCTCCAATCAGGCGACATTCACAATGCAGCTGATTCCGTCAACGGAACGATCGAAAACAACGAAAGACATCGTGCAGGAAATTAATCAGGATATAGAGCATATTCCGGGAGCTGACATAACTGTGAGTGCTGTCAGCAGCGGAATGAGCACCGGAGATCCGATCCAGATTCAGCTGAATGGGCCGGAACATCAGGTGTTGCGTGAACTGGCGGGCACTATTGTCGACCGGATTTCCGAAGTGGACGGTGTATACAATCCGACATCTGCAGCCGAACAAGGTGTTCCGCAAATGACGATTGAAGTGAACGAGGAAAAAGCTGCGATGAACGGTCTGACACAGCAGCAGATAATCAGCCAGATTCAGCTGCAGTTCACCGGTCAGGTTGCCACAAAATATCGTGAGGCCGGAAGCGAGATGAATGTAACGATGATGTTCCCGAAAGATGAGCGCAGCACCATCAGTGACTTGCAGAATATGAATGTTACATCGCAAAGCGGTGCATCCATTCCACTTGATTCTGTGGCCACTTTCAAACAAGTCGAGGGACCGGTTGTACTGCTCCGGGAAAATCAGCAGCCGCAAATGAACGTGACAAGTGATGTGGTTGACCGTGACCTGGCAAGTGTCGTCACCGATATTGAGGCGGAACTTGAATCGATGAACTTGCCGGAAGGATACAGTTATGAAATCGGCGGGCAGGCGCAGGATATGGCTGAATCATTCACTGATTTGTCCATTGCCCTGATTTTTTCCATATTCCTGGTTTACGCGGTAATGGCCGTCCAGTTTGAAAATTTCCTGTTCCCGTTCATTATCATGTTTTCACTGCCAGCAACGGTTGTCGGTGTTTTGACAGGGTTATACATTACGGACTTACCACTCAGCATCCCGGCATTTATCGGGATCATCATGCTCGCCGGCATCGTCGTCAACAATTCGATTGTACTTGTTGATTATATCAATATTTTACGCCGGAAAGGTATGGATCGTTATGAGGCAATACTTTCTGCCGGACCAAGCCGACTGCGTCCAATCCTCATGACGACCTTAACAACGATTCTGGCGATGATACCGCTGGCACTCGCACTCGGGGAAGGCGCCGAAATGCAGCAGCCATTGGCCGTCACGATTATTTTCGGACTTGGTATCTCCAGCATTTTCACATTATTGCTGATCCCGGTCGTCTATACATTGCTGGATGATTTGACCGGAAAAATCACCCGGCGTAAAAAAAAGTTGTAAAAATTTGCTCCCTGCTGTTTCGGCAGGGAGCTTTTATGAAGGTGAAATACTGATAAAAGTTATAAAGTGACTGATAAATATATAAACATGACTGATAAAAGTTCGGAAGTGACCGATAAACATGTTAAAGTAGCTGATAAATATTCGAAAGTGACTGATAAACGAATACGGCACGAAAAGCTAAACAGACGGTACATTCAACGGAATCTATTTAAAAAGCAATAAAAAATTCCTGCTGTTTTTACCGTAATATGCTAAGATGAAAAGAAAGATCGACTGAAGGAGAAATCATCATGGTTCTTACACTTCCACGAGTTTTGAAGTTTATAAGCGGAGGCGCTGAAGGATTTTTAGGGATTCCCGTAATCGGGGAAGCCTTTATCATCACGACCAACTGGGGTGCCCTGATCATCATGTTTATTGTGCATCTGATGACGTTTCTGATCGCACGCAATGAAGGAGGAAGTGTTATCGGAAGTCTAGTCGGCATGCTTGCATCGGTGGTAGGATATTTCGATGCCATTATGGGGATGTTTCTGCATATGGCTGCGGCACTGACCCTTCTCATAAATGCGTTTTTTCGGGAAAAATAATTCGCAGCATGCCTATTTGAGGAACGTTACTTTTTTAAACAATTGGTTGGCGACTTCGGTAAACATTAAGCCAATCGCAATCCCGCCGGCTAGCAGCATGACTTTTGCTGAAAATTGCACGGCGGTAAAATAATCATTTTCCACAAAATGACGCATGGCTTCGTACGCCACACCACCAGGTACGAGCGGGATGATGCCTGAAACATTGAATACAATGACAGGCATTTTAAACGTCTTGGAGCAAACCTGACTTAGAACACCCGCTAAAATTGCCGCATATATGGTGGCGGGCACATCATTCATTTCGTTCAAGGTAAGAAAATAGTACAGAATCCAGGCTGCCATTCCGACAAAACCGCACTGCACAAGCGCATTACGCGGTGCGTTAAACAGCACACCGAAACCGGCCGATGCGATGAAACTTGTTATGAGATGTGCAAGAACCATCATTTGTCATGCCCCTTTCTAAAATGCAAAAATCACGGCAACCCCGGCACCGATTGCAAATGCAGTCAGTACAGCCTCCGTACCCTTCGATAAACCTGCAACCAAGTGACCTGCCAGCAAATCACGCACAGCATTCGTAATGTGCAGTCCCGGCACGAGCGGCATCACCGCGCCAATGATAATCCGATCCAGGTTAGCGCCAAATCCAATATTAATAAAAATAAATGCCAAAACCCCAATCAGCACGGACGCCAAAAAGTCAGATACAAAACTGACCGGTATCAGCCTGCTGAATCCGAGCATCGCTCCATATGAAACCCCGCCGGTAATGAAAGCGGGCAGAAAATCCGGCCAAACCCCGCCAAACATGATCGCAAACGAACCGCTGACAAATGCTGCAGCAATGATTTGGGCCCAGACCGGAAATGAAAAACTGGCCGTATCTATTTCCTGCAATCGTTCCAATGCTACATTCATCGTGACCTCACCGGCAGTGATTTTCCTGGAAATGCTGTTTACTTCAGCAATCTTATGCAAGTCAGTGGCCCGGTTCGAAACCCGGATAAAGTTCGTCACCCCGGCAAAGTCTGCTGAAAAGTTGATTCCCGTCGGTGTCGCATAGCTCTGTGCATTTTTGAGACCATATGCGTACGCAATCCGGTTCATCGTATCCTCGACCCGATATGTTTCCGCGCTGCTTTCCAGCATGATTTTTCCGGCAAGCATACACACTTTCGCAATCAGAATGTCATCCCGCACGGCAGACACCACCTTTCCTGTACATATTATAAGTGGAGCGGAGCAATTTGGAAAGCCATCGTGCTCCGTTTTGAAAAAATCGCGGCAGTTTTTTCCCTTGTTTGCAGTAAAAAAAGACACCCGGGAAAAGGGCGTCCAATCAAGCTATTTTTCATATAAAATCGTTTGTGCAATCCCGATAAAATACTCCGATTCATCAATGATATGGTTGATGACAACTTTGGCCGTCTGATTGTTGGCAGCCGCCTCGCTCTCGGTTTTCACCTGTCTGCAAAACTGGATGAACGCCACACTCTCCTGCAGACAGAACGACACCAGATCAAGCACCTGCTGATACAGCGCCGGTGCAACTTTATTTTTGCTCCTGACTACCGATTCAATGAAGCGCTTGACATGCTGATGCGTCGTGTTCAGCACTTCCTCCCAATGCTTCAGGGCATCAACGTATTCCTGCTCCAGATTCGGCATCAATTCCCGCATGACCACTGTATGTTCCGACTCCTGCATTTTCCAAAACTCCGCCTCATCCAGCACCCGAAGTGGCATTTGACTCCCGTAATAGTACTGCATATCCCCAGCCTCCTGATGTAAAAAATTTATGTCCAATAAAATGTATGCTTGTGCGGGTTCGTTCATGCTTGATTATAAAAGACGACTAGAAAATAAGGGGAGGCTGCCTGACTTGTAGAATCGGCGGATATCGACCGTACGAGGGCGAACATCAACTGTATGAGGGTGAACATCAACCGTACGAGGAAAACATCAACCGCACAGGCGGAACATCAACCGCACGGGGAAAACATCGACCGTACAGGCGAAACATCAACCGTACGAGGAAAACATCAACTGTATGAGGGTGAACATCAACCGCACGAGCAAAACCACAACCGCTGCAAGCAATATATCAATCATCCAATAGATACCACCCATCGCAACACAATCACGCGTCAAAGGGCCTCAAAAACCAGCAATACCAGAAACTGCTCGCTATCAATGTTAGCCATTTTAAATTTTCTCTTTACAAACATTTATAAATCCAATATTATAATAGTGAGTAATCACTCACAAAAAATGCATTTATTAAAAAAGGAGGTTCATCACATGTCAACCTTCATCGAATTGAAAAACATTGCACACCGTTATAATAAAGAAACCGTATTGAGAGATGTGAATCTGAATATTCCGGAAGGGCAGCTTTTTGGGCTGCTCGGGCCATCCGGGTCGGGAAAAACAACGCTGGTTAAAGTACTGATTGGGCTGCTGACGCCCTCACATGGCACAACCAAAATCGATAATGAGCAAATGCCGTCATTCAGCCTCATGCAGCAAATCGGCTATATGGCCCAGGCGGATGCACTGTACAGTGAATTGACAGCACGGGAAAACCTGCATTTTTTTGCAAGCATTTATCGTATTCCAAAAAAACAGCAGAAGGAGCGAGTCAAGGAAGCTGCTAAAATCGTCAACCTGACCGACCACCTTGATAAAACATTGGAGAAATTTTCAGGTGGGATGAAGCGGCGCATGTCATTGGCAGTTGCACTTCTTCACGAGCCGAAACTGTTGATTCTCGATGAGCCGACGGTCGGGATTGACCCGGTTCTTCGTGCATCCATCTGGGAGGATTTGCGCGATATGCAAAAAAGAGGCACGACGATTGTCATCACCACCCACGTGATGGACGAAGCAGAAAAATGCGACAGCCTTGCACTTTTACGCGATGGTTATATTATCGCACATGGAAGTCCCGAAGAATTAAAGGAAAAAAGCAGCACGGAAACATTGGAAGAAGCGTTTCTGAAGTTTGGAGGTGCACACCATGCGAATACTGGCCATCGTTAAGCGCATCATCCAGCAGTTTTTGCGGGATAAACGAAGCATTGCACTCATGATGGTTGCACCGTTGTTGGTCATGACACTGCTTTGGCTCGTGCTGGATATGGAACAGTATGAACCGACTATTGCAGTCAGCGGCGTACCTTCACAAATGCAGACCATCATGGAAGATGAGGATACAACAATCACTGCAATGAGTGAATCGGAAGCGACAGATGCACTCGAAAATCAGGAAATCGATGCATTTCTGAATTTTTCTGAGCAAAAATTAATCATGGAAGGAAGTCAGCCATCTGCGACATCTGCAGTTAACCGAGTGATTAGCCAGGCGGCAAAGCAACTGAATCCAAAAGCACCGGACTTTGATGTAGAATTCATGCACGGATCAGCCGACTTGAATTTATTTGATAACACCGGTTCCGTTCTGATTGGGTTTTTCGTTTTCTTTTTCGTATTCATCATCGGTGGGGTATCGTTTCTCCGCGAACGCACGCAGGGGACGTTGGAGCGGCTGTTGGCAACACCGCTGAAGCGCTGGGAAATCGTCGTGGGCTACCTGATAGGGTTCGGCATTTTTATCATTATTCAATCAGCCATCGTTGCGGCATATTCCATTTATGTATTGGGCATCTACATGGCGGGTTCTTTTGCAGCAGTACTCGCAATAACTCTGCTGCTCGCAATTACAGCTTTGAGTCTGGCGACACTCTTATCGGCTTATGCGAAAAATGAATTTCAAATGATTCAATTTATCCCGGTTGTCATCGTACCGCAAGTATTTTTCTGTGGCGTATTCCCGATTGAGTCGGTTGAGTGGATCGATGCCATCGGAAAAATTATGCCCCTGACGTATGGTGCAGATGCGTTGGAGGCCATTATGATCCGCGGGCAGGAGTTATCGGCAGTATTACCTGAAATCGGTGTTTTGGCCGGCTTTTCCATCATTTTCATTTTGCTGAACATTACCGCCCTGAAACAACATCGCACTTTATAAGAACAGGAGTGAATACCATTGACAGATATGCTGGAACTATTGCGCAATGAAAAAAATATGACCCGCAAACAAATTGAGATTATCCAGGCCGCCATTGAACTGATTTCTGAAAAAGGCTATTACAATACGTCAACAAGTGAAATCGCTAAACGGGCCGGGGTGGCAGAAGGTACCATCTTCCGTCACTACAAAACAAAAAAAGACCTGCTCGTCGAAATCGTCACACCGGTTATCACCAATTTTGCTGCACCTATGTTTGCTGAAAAATTTGTGGATCAGGTGTTCAGGAAGGACTTTGCCCATTTCGAGGATTTGATGTATGCATTTATTAAAAACCGTTTCGAATTCGCTCAGTCCAATCTTCCGTTAATCAAAATTGTCATGCAGGAATTGGCATTCCATCAGGATATCCAGGATGCTTACAAAAAAGAATTCAGCGGGAAAGTCTATCCGGCTTTCAATCAGACCTTGAATTTTTATAAAGAAAAAGGAGAGTTGCGGGATCTGCCAAACGAAACGATTATCCGCCTGATCGTCTCATCCATTATCGGATTCATGATAACCCGCTTCATCCTGCAGCCGGATAAAAACTGGGATGATGAAGGGGAAATTAAGCAGCTCATCTCGGTAATAATGGGCGGTGTAGGGAAAAGAAGCTGAAAGGGAGCGGTTGGGGCTGGTGTATTCGATCGAGGATTCCCCTAACTCGATCGGGAACCACTTCTACTCAATCGGGAAGTCCTCCAACTCGATCAAGATTCCACCTCTAATCAATCGAGCAGCCCCTTCTACTCGATTATTCGATAAGCCCCAACCACTACCCATATTCTGTCGGAAAATCATCCGTCAGCATCATATTCCGCCCCTGCAACCATACTTTAATTTGCCACCCGTACCATACATTCGGTATAATTTAAGTCAGTAAATCAACAATGTTCGACAAGTAGATATTTTAGGAGATAAATTATGTTTAATTATACTGACCTGGCGATAGCGTTTGCTATTTCGCTTGTTTCAACATTCCTGCTGACATATCCAGTCAGAAAACTTGCATTAAGACTTAAAGTGGTTGATTTTCCGAATCACCGTAAAATACATAAAAAAGTGACACCAAGATTGGGAGGTCTGGCTACTTTTCTTGGTGTGTTTTTGGGATTGCTTTATCTGCAGCCCCATCATGAGCACCTTCTCGAAATCACACTTGGAGCTATCGTAATTATTCTGACCGGTGCGCTTGATGACAGGTTTCAGATCCGGCCGGTCGTGAAGCTGGCAGGCCAGTTGATTGCAGCATCATTTCTGATTTCATCCGGGCTTATTATCGAAAATATTACCATTCCGATTATCGGCCTGATTGATCTTGGTTTCTTCAGTGTGCTGATCACGATATTGTGGATTGTCGGTATTACTAATGCGATTAACCTGATTGACGGCCTGGATGGACTTGCCACCGGCGTAACGACCATTGCGCTGATCAGTATGTTTGTAATGGCGCTCATTGATATGCAGAGCATTCTGGCCGCATTTATATGTATTGTTCTGATAGGCTCAAATCTTGGTTTTCTGTTTCACAATTTTTATCCCGCAAAAATTTACATGGGGGACACCGGCTCCAATTTCCTTGGCTATATGCTGGCCGTGGTGTCAATCCTAGGGTTGTTTAAAAATATTGCCCTGTTCAGTTTCATCATTCCCGTAATTGTTCTGGCAGTACCGATCTTTGACACAGCATTTGCCATCATACGGCGGGCGTATAACAAGGAAAATATTATGATGCCTGATAACAAGCATGTCCATTATCAGCTGCTTGCCAAAGGGTTCAGTCACCGGAAAACAGTTTTGATTATCTATGCATTCAGTATACTATTTGGTGCGATGGCTATCCTATTTTCCAAGGCATCCCTGTTCACGGCGCTGGTGATTACATTCTTTGTGCTGGCTTTGATTCAGTTGCTTGCCGAAGTAAGCGGTGTTGTCTGGGGTGGTAGACGGCCGATAATTGATACAATACAACGAAGATTCAATCGAAAGGAAAAAGATTCCGGAAAGGGGAACAAAAATGGCGCATATTAAAAAAGCGATCATACCCGCAGCAGGGCTGGGGACAAGATTTCTCCCCGCAACAAAAGCGATGCCCAAAGAAATGCTGCCGATCGTGGACAGACCAACCATAGAATATATTGTTGAAGAGGCAATTGAGTCGGGTATTGAGGACATCATTATTGTGACCGGTAAAGGGAAACGAGCGATTGAGGATCACTTTGATAAGTCATTTGAACTTGAAGATAACCTGCTGAAGAAGGAAAAATTCGAAGTATTGGAACGGATACAAGAAAGCGCTAAAATCGACATTCATTACATCAGGCAAAAACAACCACAAGGGCTTGGTCATGCGATTTGGTGTGCCCGTAAATTTATCGGAAACGAGCCATTTGCAGTATTGCTTGGCGACGATATCATTCAAAATGATAAGCCCGGACTGAGTCAGCTTATGATGGAGTTTGAAAACACAAAGTCATCTGTGATTGGTGTAAAAAAAGTTCCCGAAGAAGAAACACACCGATACGGTATTATTGACTCAATGGAAAGGTTCGGCAAACTTCATCAGGTCAAGAGTTTTGTGGAAAAGCCAGAACAGGGTAAAGCACCGTCAGATCTCGCTATCATAGGCAGATACATTCTGACACCGGAAATATTTGATTTTCTTGACGACCAGAAAATTGGTGCAGGCGGAGAAATCCAATTAACCGATGCCATCCAGGAACTCAACAAAATTCAGCGTGTATTTGCTCTGGAAATAGAAGGAAACCGTTATGATGTCGGTGAAAAACTCGGATTTATTAAAACAACCCTGGAGATTGCCCTATCACGTAATGATTTGCGCGAGCCTATGATGCAATATTTGGAAGAGCTTCGTGAAAAGCTTTTGAAATAGAACAAAATCTGTAAAAAACAAGACGCAACCATTCACACGTCTTGTTTTTCTTTATTTTGACGCAAATTTTAATCTAAGATTCCATTCATTGGTTCATAATGCTGAATTATTACCACTAACCCGACGTACACTAGTAAAGGAGCTTTTGTGAAAGTTGTCGATTTTTGATATTTTAGAGTGGTATATAAATAAGCGTACAGAAGGAGACGAAGCATGGAAGAACGACAGACATTGAAAAAATCACTGAAGCCACATTGGGTATGGGCGATTGCGCTTGGATCCTCAATTGGCTGGGGTGCGTTCGTACAGCCGACAACGTGGATGGAAGGCTCCGGACCGCTTGGCGTCATCATCGGCTTCTGCATCGGCGCACTTCTTATGATGCTCATTGCCGTAAGTTACGGTTTTTTGATAAAAAGTTTCCCGGTATCAGGCGGTGAATTTGCCTATGCATTTATCAGCCTGGGGCGGACACATGCCTTTATTTGCGGATGGTTTTTAACACTCGGGTACATATGTATTGTTGCTTTAAACGCTTCCGCATTCTCATTGATGTTTAAATTTGTCTTCCCGCCGTTGATTGAAAACATGCATTTATATCAGGTTGCCGGCTGGGATGTTTATTTTACGGAAATTCTCATTGCGTCCGTTACGCTGGCTGTTTTCGGATATTTTAATATTAAAGGAACCGGTTTGTCCGGTCAGATGCAGTTTGTATTCTGTTCGATCATGGTTATTGGTGTGATAGCCATTACATTTATGGTTGGTATACAGCCTGGAGCGGGACTGGATAATGTGGCACCGCTGTTCCCGACAGAAACAACTGCATTTGCAGCGATTATTTCGATTGTCGCGATTGCGCCATGGGCTTATGTTGGGTTTGATAACGTCCCGCAGGCAGCTGAGGAATTTCACTTTTCATCCAGAAAAGCATTTATGTTAATCATTTTGGCTATTTTCTTTGCTGCTTTGCTGTACAGCCTGATGATCATTGCTACTTCAATGATTGCACCATGGCAAGATCTGATTGCCCAAAATGCGGTATGGGGAACAGGGGCGGCTGTTCAGGACTTGCTTGGAACAATGGGATTAGTCATTCTGATGGTAGCCCTGACGATGGGGATTTTTACCGGTCTGAACGGATTCATTATCTCATCAAGCCGTTTATTGTTTGCCATGGCACGTGCGAAAATCCTACCGGAGTCATTTTCCAAATTGCACTCCAAATATAAAACACCGTATGTTGGTATCATTTTCACAGTTATTGTCGCAATGCTCGCACCATGGTTCGGCCGTGAAGTGCTTGGCTGGGTCGTTAACATGTCATCCATCGGCGTAACGATTGCGTATTTCTACACATGTTTTACGGCATTTTCATTATTTAAATGGTCCAAAGGCCGTGAGTTTAATCCAAAGAAACATGTTGTTGCACCATTGAAAAAAACATTAGCCGGACTTGGCATGATTGCAGGCCTTACCTTTTTGGGACTGCTGCTTATTCCCGGTTCACCGGCAGCATTAGGTATGGAATCCATAATTGCCCTGATTGCCTGGATCGCACTCGGATTCATTTTTTATCTGACGAAACGCACTGAATTTAACAGTATTCCAAAAGAAGAACTGAATTACCTGATTCTCGGGAATAAAAAAGTTGAGGCGGAGAACAGGGGATAAAATCCGAAACGTGGTACACACCGTAAACATGGTGGTGCCACGTTTTTTACGTTCTTTTAAAAGTGTATTACAAATCTCAATTTAACGTTTTTAGCATCCAGCTTTTAACGATGTGTTCCGAAGAATTTTGATGTAGTCGAACTATTTCATTTGGAGTGTGTCAGATATATGGTTTTCAGCTCGCCTGTTTTTTTATTTCTATTTCTCCCAATCATGCTGCTCACCTATTTTCTTGTGCCGCGCGCTTTGAAAAACTATTGTCTGCTTGCCGGCAGCCTGTTTTTCTATGCATGGGGTGAACCGGTATTGGTTGTGATCATGCTGTTGTCAATCGGCATGAACTATCTATTCGCGCTGATCGTTGATGCAAGAAGGGATTCGTCCGCGCAATTGAAGTGGATAATGGCGGTAATGATTGCAGCCAATCTTGGCATTTTGATCGTTTTTAAATATGCGCAGTTTCTGATTGGGAGCCTGAATACGTTACTGTCGATATCCATTGAAATTCCGGATATTCCACTCCCAATTGGTATCTCATTTTTTACATTTCAGTCGATTAGTTATGTCATTGACGTTTATCGTAAAGACGGTGAAGCACAAAAAAACCCTTTTAATGTAGGGCTTTATATTTCCCTTTTTCCACAGCTGATCGCGGGGCCTATTGTCCGTTATCAAACGATTGCAGCTCAAATTAAAGAACGGCGGGAAACGATTGCAGGATTTGCATATGGAATTCGGCGGTTTATTATCGGACTTGGAAAAAAGGTAATCATCGCAGACAGTTGCGGCAGCATTGCGGATCAGATTTTCGCCCAAAACCCGGCCGATCTTTCCTCGGGGCTGGCTTGGATCGGTATCATTGCCTATACATTTCAAATCTACTTTGATTTTTCGGGTTATTCCGATATGGCAATTGGCCTTGCAAGAATGTTTGGATTTAACCTGTTGGAGAACTTCAATTACCCGTATATTTCAAAATCGATCGGTGAATTTTGGCGTCGCTGGAACATATCACTTGGGTCATGGTTTCGTGATTATGTCTATATCCCGTTAGGAGGCAATCGAAAAGGGGAAGTGCACACTTACATCAATTTGCTGATTGTCTGGACGCTGACCGGGGTATGGCATGGAGCGGATTGGACATTTGTTCTATGGGGTACCTATAATGGCTTATTTATTATGCTGGAGAAAGCGTTTCTCGGAAAAATGTTAAAACAGTCCAGTCGGGTGTTTGCGCATGTCTATGCAATGTTTGTTGTCGTGACGGGCTTTGTGTTCTTTCGGTCCAACTCGTTCTCGTATGCTTTTTCCTATTTGGGCTCGATGTTCGGGTTTAACGGCAGTGGCAGCTGGGGGATAGATGCATCTTTTCAGTTGGCTGAGAATGGCATCATTCTGGTTATTGCGCTCATTGCATCTACTCCTTTATTGAAAAAGGTTTGTGCATCGTTGGAAAACAAGGCAAAACAGTCCAGTAATCTTCGTGCAGCAGGATATCGCTTTGCGGCAACGGGAAGTTATTCGATTGTATTGCTTATGTCCGTTGTTTACATGATTTCAAATACATTCAATCCATTTATTTATTTTCGCTTTTAAAGCTCAGCAGCTGGAGGGTTTACGAATGAAGAAGCATCAATTCAGTGATGTCATGATGATCGTTTTTTTCCTGCTTTTAATCTTTTTATTCGGAGCAGGGACATTGGCAACTCCTGATAAAGAAAAATCCACGGTGGAAAATCGGGAACTTGAACAGCGGCCGGATTTGTCACTTAATCGGATGATTTTCGGCGATTATTTTCAAAAATTCAATGACTATTTCAGTGATCAATTCATGCTGCGGAATAAATGGATTCAGGCAAATTCCAAGATCGAAAAGAACGTATTAAAAAAAAGGGTTGTCAATAATATTTATGTGTCGAAAGACGGTTATCTGATTGAACCGATAAATAAACAAAAAACCAGTCCAAAGAAAGCAGCGGGAGCGGTTAATTCATTTACACGTCAATTAAATAAACAAAACGTTGATGTTTACTTCGGGCTTGTTCCTCATAAAACAATCATGATGCAGGATAAACTGCCGAAATACTTGAAAAGCCGCGGCAGTAAAATGTCGGACAAAGTGATGCAAAACTTTTCGGATCGAGTTCACGCGATGGATTTGCGCTCAGCGATCAAAGGGTACATGGATGAGCAGGATATGTATTTTTACACTGACCATCATTGGAAGCCGAAAGCAGCCTATTATGCGTATAGATCGGTTATCAATACGATGGCAAAAAAACACCCGGATGTTGGCAAGCCGATCCCGAAAGATCAGTATACATGGAAAGACAGCAAAAAGCGATCTTTCGGAACCTATGCACGTAAAACCGGGAAGGCGTATGTTAAGAAAGCGGACCGGATCCCTGTTGTAAAGCCGAAATTTGAGGAAAAGCCATATACGATTTGTTCCAAAGGTTCCTGTGACAAGAAATTTTATGTGAAAAAGTATCTGAAGTCCGATAAAGTATTTGCCCCGCGCTACAAGGCGTACTTAGGGGGAAGCCTGCCAAAAGTAACGGTTGATAATCCGAATAAGCCGGATGGACGTAAGTTGTTAATATTAAAAGATTCTTATGCACATCCGATGGTTCAGTTTCTTGCCCGTAATTTTAAAGAAATTCATATGCTTGATCAGCGTCATAATGATATCAATGTTTATAAGTATGTAAAGAAGCATGACATTGACGATGTTTTGTTTATTCATAATGTGAATACATTCATCAATAAGAAGTCGGTCAGGGATTTTAAAGGCAAGAAATAGGGTGCAGTGCGAGAACGAACACAATAAGCGCAGTAATGGGGCCCAATTACTGTGCTTATTTTGATTAAGCAGGTTTTATATCCAATGTCACGACACGGCCGCCCAATGATGCCCAGTTTTTCTCAAAAAGAGTACGGTCATAATGTTCCTCACGACAGATAACGGACGACAAGCAGACCAATAAAAACAGGACAAAAATCGTGGTAATATTTTACTTTTCAACAATTTTTTTATATGATAGTGTTAAAACACTTTTGTTGGAGGTGTGATGTGGATAAGCAGAAGGCAAGAGTATGGATTATCGCTGGGAACATAGTCGGTGTTATTGCAATCATATCTATCATTTTCTTACACAATTACAACACCCAGTCTTTTGCAAGCGACGATGAAAATCCAAAAGCAGATAATCTTGAAACGGATGAAGCAGAAGCCAAGGACTCGGAAAAGAATGAATCGCATAAGTCGGATAAGGAAGTAAAGAATAAAGACAAGAAAAAAGATGAAAAGGATACGGGCAATTCCGAAGAGGGGAATGCAGATGAATCTATAGCAACCGATGGTGAAGAGGAAACAGATTCTACTTCCAATCACGAGACTGACTCAAAAAACGGAACTGACACGGAGACCGATAGTGATGGTGATGGTCTGTCTGATGCTAAAGAAGCTGCCATCGTAACAAATCCATACAGCTTCGACACGGATAGCGATGGACTGGATGATACAGAGGAATTGAATCGAGGAACCGATCCAAACTATAATGATACGGATAGAGACGGAATAAGAGACGGAGATGAAGTGGACAGCGGCACCGACCCGTTGGAGGATGAATCATATGGGTCTTATAAAACTTCAAATGAGAACGGTAACTCCAACAAGAATAATATAGAAGATAAAAAAGAAAAGAAGCAAAACGATAAAGATAAAGGCAAATCTGATAAAGAAGAGGACAAAAACAAATCTGATAAAGAGGAAAATAAAGATGAGGGCAAAACCGAACAGGAGGAGCCCAAAAAGGAAGATGATGATGGTGGAGGAAATTCTTCTGAAACCGATAAAGTGGATAAGACAGATGAACAAGGATCTGAAAATCAGGATATGAATACAAATTAAAAAAGGGAGTGTAATATTAACTGTGTAAGTAGGAATGCGTACGGTTCTTACTCACACAGTTTTTTTATTTGGTAAAATAGAATTACTAGACTAGAGGAGTGATTTTTATGGCAAAGCCGAAAAGAAATCCTTACTCCGAAGAATTAGCGAACAAGATTATTGAAGAATACCAGCCAAAGTCCGTTGAAGATATGCAGGACGCCCTAAAAGATATATTTGGACCCATGTTTGAATCTATGTTAAAGGGAGAGATGAATCATCATTTGGGGTATGAATCGAATGATAAAGCCGAAAAGGACACAGAGAACAGGCGGAATGGATATGGTAAGAAAAACATTCATACCAGTTCAGGTGCATTGGATATTCAAGTCCCTCGGGATCGTGACGGGTCATTTAATCCAAAACTTATCCCTAAACGGAAAAAGGATGTTTCGGCTATTGAAAGCAAGGTGATAGCCATGTATGCCCGTGGAATGTCCCAACGTGATATCTCCTCCACGGTGGAAGATATCTATGGTTTTTCGGTTTCCCATGACATGGTTTCGGACATTACAGACAGTGTATTACCTGATTTGGAAGAATGGCAGGCGAGGCCTTTAAGTAACTGTTATGCTTTCGTATTTGTGGACTGCATGTATACGACTATCCGGAACCAATATGAGACAAAGAAATATGCCGTCTATACGATTCTTGGCTACACCATGGAGGGAACAAAAGAAATACTTGGGCTATGGCTAAATGAAACAGAAAGCAAGCATAAGTGGATGCAGATTTTTGATGAAATCAAAGCCAGAGGAGTGGAGGACATTTTCTTTATTTCCATGGATGGTGTCAGTGGATTGGAGGAAGGAGCACAAGCCATTTTTCCAAACGTTGTCGTTCAACGCTGCATGGTTCACCTGATACGTAATTCTGTAAAATACGTTCCAAGCAAGGATTATAAGCCATTTACTCAAGCATTAAGAAAGGTATATGGTGCACCAAGTTTAAAAGCTTGTCACAGTGCCTTTGAATCCTTTAAACAACAATGGGCTGCCTATCCGGGGGCGATTGATGTTTGGATACGAAATTTTAATCATGTTGAACAGCTTTATGATTATGGAAGTGCCATACGCAAAGTCATGTATACTACAAACGCCGTAGAAAGTATCCACTCCAGCTTTCGAAAAGTAACGAAAAAAGGAGCATTCCCCAACGAGAATGCCCTGTTAAAACTATTGTTTTTACGAATTCGGGAACTGGAAGACAAATGGGATGGCGGACATCTCCGGAACTGGGCTATGGTTATGAACCAGCTTCTTGTACATGATCATTTCAAAGACAGGGTCTTAAAATATCTTGAGTAAGTTATGACTTACACACTTTATTTGACAAACCCTTAAAAAACCCCAATGAACAAAAATAGTTCATTGGAGTTTTTTTACGATTGCACCTTTACAGCAGTTTTAACATCTGCATCTTCCGTATATAAACTGCGAACAAGATTTTCGCTTGCGTTTCCTTTCGAGTATTGGTTCCACACATCAGCAAATCGTTGTATCTGCTGAAGGTTATATTTATCATTTTGTATGACGTCAATCACTTCACGGGTTGTCTCGACAACCGGCCCGGGAACCAGTTCCTCATAATCTTCCCAGAAACCGCGTGATTCCGCATATTGTTCCCGATCATACGCAAAGAAAATCATCGGTTTATGCAATAAGGCGAATTCAAAAGGGATGGATGAATAATCCGTTACTAAAATATCCGTCGTCACGAGTAAATGATTAATATTAGAATAGCTGGATACGTTCACGACAAAGCCCGGATACTTATTTTGGAAATGACCATTCACTGCCGGGTGAAGTCGAAGCATCAGAATATATTCCCCTTTGAATTCCCGATACATCTTATCGATATTTAAATGCAGCTTACTCACATTCAATTCATTGTCCCGGTAGGTCGGAGCATATAAAATTACCTTTTTGCCCTGAATTGCGGGGTATTGCTCCTCAACATGCTGTTTTGCCTGTTTTACAGCACCCGAATCAAAAAAGAAATCCGTTCGGGGTATTCCGGAACGCAATATACGACTGTTTTCAACAGCAAAACTCTCCTTGAAGATCCCTGCCATCTTTTCAGAGCCGACCGCAACATAATCAAACCGGTTGTAGACAGTCCTAAACCGGTTATAAGCTTGTGATGAACGGTTTTCGATTGATGGATCCTTTAATGCAAATTGTTTGATTGCGCCAGCTGCGTGCCACAGCTGAACACACTGAGCATTTGGTTTGAAATTTGTAACAGCCAAAAAAGCAAAATAATTGTCCACGATAACTTTTTCCGCAGTCGCTATATGATAAACAGACCGAATCCAGTCAAAAATATTGATCGTTTCGAAATCCAGTGTCATTTGTTCCGGACCAAAATCCGTTTTGCATTGGGATGTCTTGAGGACTACAACCTGATCATCCGTCTGTCTTTCCAGTTCCTTCAGTGTAAATAAAATATTATCCCCAAATGAAGCAATAAGAATTGTTTTCTTTTTCTGAGGAAAGGCTTTAAAGATACTAAAGAAAATGTAAAAGACAGAAAGGTACAATGAAATAAAAAATTCCTTAGCCATTGTTCGTCATATTCAAATCTTTTTTGATTTTGGTTGTTGAAATCCCAACGGTCCGCGGTAAATATACAACCTCGCAATAATCTTTCAGGAAGTCAAATTTACCGGTCCAGTCATCCCCCATTACAAATACATCAATATCATGTTTTTGGACGTCTTCCACTTTTTGTGCCCAGTTGCGCTCCGGAATTACCTCGTCAACATAGCGGATAGCTTCCAGAATTGCTTTACGCTGTTCAAAGCTGTAGTATGCTTCTTTTCCTTTGATTGCATTGAATTCGTCGGCAGAAATGGCAACAATGAGATAATCACCAAGTTCTTTTGCACGACGCAGAATATTGATATGGCCCGTATGGAGCAAGTCGAATGTTCCGTACGTTATTACCTTTTTCATGAAATATAACCTCCGTGTATGAGTGCGTATATAACTAATTATACTATATTCCCTTTACAAAAACTTAACAAACATTTATCAATTCTATAATACCATTATTTATTATACAATGAAGTGTCAAAAATAAAAACTTGTATTTTCTGTTAATCTTTTTAACGCAAACAAAAAGCACTATCCCGTCAGCAACAGGGCTGTCCGGGATAGTGCCGATTTCATAAAGCGTTACGAATTTTTTTTCATATACGAGTTGTAAAGTTTGTTTATTTGTTTGGAGAACTTGGCTGATTTAAGAAAGTCCTGATCTTGTGATGCTTTCAAAGCTAGTTTATACAGTTTTTTCTTGTCCTTGTCTATTTCTGTATTATTATCAAGTTCCTTCAGTGTAGTTCTGCTATGTCTGAGTGTTGGATCTATAAAGGAATCCAATTCCTCTTGCAGTTTGTTTTCATCAAATGTCCATGGCAGGCTGAAGGTATCACTAATCCGTTTTAATGTGGCAAAGCTGTCTTCTATAAAGTCATCATAGTCAATAATGATACGGTTTTCCTCAGCAGTATACTTTAAGGAAAGAAGGGTACGAATTTGCCATTGATCTAATGCAGCATCTTCTTTACGATTATATGCTCGTTTAAATGATGCGGCAACATCCACCGGGTTACGGATCATAATCAGAAAGTTGCCTTCTACATTCAACTCTGACATAATTTCCTTCCACATATCCAGACTTTCGGTGGTACGCGGGTCTTTCCAGCCCCATAACGCTGTTCCGGAAAATTCATCGATTAGCAGATTTATCATTTTTTGTTTATGCGGTAGAACTTCTTCGTAATTCGTCCATCCCTTTGGGAAAGGGTAAGCACCCAGTTCTTTTTTGATGTCTTTATGGATATTTACGATTTTTCTGTGTTCCCAAAACCCTTTAGGATTCGTCTTGTTTGGTTTTACAAAACCTTCACCAAGGTCAACGCCAATAAGATTGATGGAGCGGGATGCCATTGATGTCCCGCATCTGCCTGACCCCAGGATTGTTACTGCTTTGCTATACGGAGCTGTTCGCTTATTGTCGCTTTTTTTTAATAATGCCATTAAATATATCCTCCTAAAAATCGTACAGATTATTTTAGTGTTATTACTAAAAATATACGTGGTTCAGTGATAATGTCAACTTTACCACATAAACATTCGATTTCTTTCCACAATTTGTGAGGTTGGAGATCGAATCTTAAAGTATTTGTCCAGTTATAAAAAAGTAATCAAATTTATTTTGACAAAAAAGTTTAAAATACTTACTATCAATATTATAATGAAAGGATGTACTTATCAGCCGGAAATGTAAACATCCGTGTAAGGAGAGACAAAAATGGATTCCAAAACAATGAAAAAAATTGCTAAAAGACGAACCAAAGTTTTATTGAGTCCAATTAAAAATTATTTAATAAACAGAGATTATAACCAACGTGCAAAATATTCCAAGTGGTTTAAAAAGATGCCAATTAAGAATAATTATGTATTTTATGAAACAAGGGACGGAAAATCAATGACAGACAGTCCCTATGCAATTTTTAAGTATCTTAGCCAGCAGCTTAAGTGGAAAGATCTAATACATGTCTGGGCAATTTCGGATAAAGATTATTTGAAAGCCTTAGAAAAAAAGTACCAAAACTGGCCCAACATCAAGTTTGTTCTTAAAAATAGTGATCCATATTTTAAGTATCTTGCAACATGTAAGTATTTATTCAATAACTCAACATTCACAAACATTTATACTGTTAAAGAAGGACAAGTGTATACAAATACATGGCACGGAACCCCGCTGAAACATATGGGATTTGATATTGAAGGTTCGCCTATGGGAACGAGCAATGTTCTCAGGAACTTTTTAGGTGCTGCGTTTATCTTAAGCCCGAACAAATTTACGACAGACATCCTTAAAAACGGATTCAGGCTGAACCATTTATATAATGGAACAATAGTTGAAGAAGGCTATCCAAGAATTGATTTGACGGTTAATGCTGACAAAGATGAACTTGCACAGTTATTGGCGGAAGAACAAATCGATCTGGGTAATAAAAAAACAATTCTATATGCACCAACATGGAAAGGTGATGCAGGCTCAAAACCGAGAAATGATATTGAACAAATATCCAACGACGTTAATAAGCTGGAAGAAAAGTTTGGAAATGAGTACAAAATTTTGATGAAGGTGCATCCATTTTTATATAAGTTCGCTATTGAAGAGCCGCAGCTTAAAGGGAAATTGGTTCCGGATACGTTTGAAACCAATGAACTTTTATCTGTTGTTGATATACTAATCACCGATTATTCCAGTATCTTTTTTGATTACTTGGTCACCGGAAAACCAATTTTATTCTATATGTGGGATTACGATGATTATAATAAAAATCGCGGCATGTATATCGATACGGACAATTTGCCGGGACCAATTTGTACTGATATTGAAGACCTGATTGAAAGCATTGGTGACATTAATAATGTACAGAAAAATTACGAGGAAGTATATCAGTCATTTACAGATCAGTTCTGCTACCATGATTATGGTAATGTGACGGAAAAAGTTGTGCAGCACATTTTTGGATTGGCTAAAAAGAAACAGAGTAAACATGCGATAACACCAGTTTCGGATAAAGAAAAAATACTGATTTATCCGGGTGGACTGCAAAACAACGGAATCACCGGCTCAGTGTTAAACCTGTTGGATAATATCGATTATAATAAATATGATGTAACGGTACTTGTTAATTACAGTAATAAGCAGTATGTGCAGGATAATCTGTTACGAATCAATTCCAATGCCAGAATTGCCTTTAAATCGGGACGAATCAGTCAGACTGTTATGGAGGATTATCGAAATTATATTACAAAAAACAGGGGACTGACTACGGATTATCTGAAAAGGTTATACCCGGAGAATATGTATGAACGGGAATATAAACGGATTGTTGGTATATCTGAATTTGATTATGCAATTGATTTCAGTGGGTATGCTATGTTCTGGCCGAGCGTGCTTCTCGCCGGAAACGCATCAAAGAAAATGGTTATTTTGCATAGTGATATGTTTTCCGATATGTACCGCCATGTTAATGGAAGGAACCCTCATTTCATTAATTTGAGAGGTGTCTTCTCGCTTTATAAATATTTCGATGAACTGGTCAGTGTTTCAGAAGCAACCATGGAAGTAAACAAAGAGAACCTTGAAGATTACATTGGTGATACAAAAATCAGTTATTTGATTAACTCCATCAATACGAAAAAAATAAGAAGCTTGTCAAATGATGATAGTGAAGTATATATGAAACAGAACAAACCAGTACTTGTTAATGTGAAAAGCAATAAAGAAATTTTTGATGTACCTGTTCCGGATCAGGGTGAAGGATATACCAACTTTGTTAATATGGGTCGATTGTCTCCTGAAAAAGGACAGGATCAGCTTATTGAAGCATTTGCCGAAGTGCATAAAAAAAACGATAGAACAAGACTGTATATTATTGGTGAAGGACCTTCCAGAAAAACGCTGGAAGAATTGATTAAACTATATGAACTGGAGGATGCTGTTTATCTGGTTGGTCATAAGTCAAATCCGTTTTATCTGATGGGGCAATGTGATGCATTTGTATTGTCTTCACACTATGAAGGTCATCCACTGGTTCTGCTTGAATCTTTGACACTCGGACTCCAAACGGTTTCAACTGATATCACTGCAAGCAGATATGTACTGGAAGACGGCAAATATGGTAAATTGGTTGAGAATTCCATTGCGGGACTGGCAGGTGGAATGGAGTCGGTCATTGAAGCAGATGAAAAACCAATCAGTTTTGATGTCGAAGCGTTTAACGAACAAGCAATGGAGTCTTTTTACCGCACATTAGACTGAAGAAACTAACTGAGCAGGGATAATATGAAAGAGTTGGCAATACGAATACTATTTAAGTTGTATAAAATCACGTTCGCATTTTTCGGATCAATTTTGCCGAAAAATAATAAATTAATCATTTTTGAAAGCTTTCTTGGCAAACAATACAGTGATAATCCACGAGCAATTTATGAATATATGCAAGAGCATTGTGATGGATTTAAAATGTATTGGAGTGCCGACAGAAGGTACGTGGATGTGTTTGCTGACAGGGATATCAAACAAGTTAAGCGGCTGTCCTTGAAATGGCTTTTCCTGATGACAACTGCAAAATATTGGGTGTATAATAGCCGATTGCCTATTTGGGTTCCAAAGCCGAAACAAACTGTTTATTTGCAGACATGGCATGGCACACCGCTGAAGCGGCTTGCCGCAGATATGGATAAGGTTCACATGGCTGGTTCGGAAACGGCAATATACAAGCAGGCTTTTATAAAATCAGCTGGTAAGTGGGATTACCTTGTTTCGCCGAATAATTATTCGACGGAAATTTTCAAACGTGCATTTCATTTCAACAAGGCAATCATCGAATCCGGATATCCGCGAAATGACTTTCTGCTAAATGCCAACAACCAGCAAACCATTTCTGATATTAAGGAAAGATGCAGCCTGCCAAATGATAAAAAGATTGTCCTTTACTCACCAACATGGCGTGATAATCAGTATTATGCGAAGGGTAAGTATAAATTTGATATTGAGATGGACTTGTTCAAAATGAAGGAAGAATTGGGAGATGATTACATCATCCTCCTGCGTCTGCATTATTTGGTGGCGGAAAACCTGGACATATCGGCGTATGAAGGCTTTGTATATGATATGACCTTCCATGACGATATAAGGGAATTGTACGTAATATCTGATACACTGATAACCGATTATTCCTCCGTATTTTTTGATTATGCTATTTTAAAACGACCAATTATCTTTTATGTTTACGATTTGGAAGAATATCGGGATAAACTGCGTGGTTTTTATTTTGATTTTGAACAGAAAGCACCCGGTCCGTTGGTGAAAACTACCGAGGGTATACTGGATGAAATAAAAGACATCGAGCGGAATGGGTACAATCCGACTGAAGCAGTAAATGCCTTTTATAAAAAATTTTGTTACCTGGAAGACGGGAATGCCAGTGAACGTGTTGTAAATGAGGTTTTTAGTAAACGGGCTTAATCAGATATGGTTAAGCCTTATTCTTTTATTGTCATTTATAGTTGATGGCTGTATAATTTATACGCGTCAAAATTATTAATGCTTGGATCTGAAGGGAAAACTATTTATGAAATCTGCAATTAAAGTATTAAACGAACAAATTGAACATTTTTATCTGATACGAAGATTATCCTTATATGAACTGAAAAGCAAAAACAAAAGTAATTACCTTGGCATGGCCTGGGAATTACTTAATCCAATGGTGCAAATATTGATTTACTGGTTTGTGTTTGGCAGCATCAGACAGCGGAGTGATATTGAAATTGGTCCTGCAGGAGAAGATGTTCCATTCCTTCTTTGGCTGATAGCCGCATTTATACTGTGGACCTTTTTCTTCCAGTCAACCATTCAAGGATCAAAATCGATTTTTTCCAGACTGCGAATGTTGTCTAAAATGAATTTTCCAATGAGTGTAATCCCGAACTTTGTTATTTTTTCACAGTTCTATATTCACCTTTGTCTGATAATAATCACGATGATTATTTTTAATTTCGCAGGGTATTATGTAAATATTTATTACTTGCAGCTTATTTATTTAATTGTTGGTTCATTTTCACTAATATTTTCCATCTCTTTGATTATGTCGACTTTATCGACAATCATCCGGGATGTTCATATGTTTTTAAGCTCAACATTACGAATGCTGTTATACTTGTCCGGAGTTTTATGGCCAATCACCATTCTGAATGACCACCCGATTATCATGTTTATCATGAAGCTTAACCCGCTATATTATTTGATAGAAGGATACAGGGCAGCATTCTTTGGAACAGAATGGTATTTTATTACAAATTGGGAGTATACCCTTTATTTCTGGGGACTCGTAATTGTATTGTTTTTGTTCGGTTCCAAAATCCATGTCAAATTCAGACGGCATTTTATTGATTTCTTGTAAAGGCAAGTGATGAAAATGGAAAAAGCAATTATTGCGGAAAATATTACAAAAAAATATAAATTGTACAGCGGTTCAAAAGAACGGATGCTTGATCTAATCTCGCCGAAAAGCTATGGCGAACCTTTTTATGCGCTGACTGGTGTAAGTTTTGAAGCGTATAAGGGGGATGTTGTTGGATTTGTTGGAGTAAATGGTTCCGGTAAATCGACATTGTCCAACATCATCGCAGGTATTGTTCCGGAAACATCCGGTACCGTTCAGGTAAATGGAAACACATCTCTGATTGCAGTCTCATCGGGACTTAAAGGTGATTTGACCGGACGGGATAATATTGAACTGAAATGTTTAATGCTCGGGTTCAGTAAACACGAAATTGAAGTGATGGAGGATGACATCATCGAGTTTTCGGAACTGGGTAATTTTATTGATCAGCCAGTTAAGTCATACTCCAGCGGGATGAAGTCAAGACTCGGGTTTGCTATTTCAGTCACTGTTGACCCCGATGTACTGATCATTGATGAAGCATTATCGGTTGGGGATAAAGCATTTTCTGAAAAAAGTCTGGAGAAGATGAGTGAATTTAAAGAAAAAGGGAAGACGATGATTTTTGTCAGTCACTCGATTGGCCAGATGAAAAAGTTTTGCCAGAAAATTCTTTGGCTGGAGTATGGTATGGTAAAAGAATTTGGGTCAGTTGAAGAAGTGCTGCCTAAGTATGAGGATTTTCTCAATGACTTTAAGAAAATGTCCAAGAAGGAACGCAGGGCATATAAAGCTGAAGCTTACAAACGACGGGAAAAAATATTAGCAAATAAATAAATAAAACATAAATGCAACCTTTTGAAATAAAATGTAAAAATCCTGTAAAAATATGAGGAAAAATGTGTTATATTAGGATGGTATTACATTCCAATTTCAAAAGGAGGCATGAAATGAAAAAGTCGTTATTCATCATGATGTTTTTGCTGATTTTCAGTGTGTCCATTCCGTTACAGGCAGCAGCTGATTCTAATAAGGATGCCAGTTCTGATGAGGGTACAGTTGTAACAGATGAAACTGTGGAAACTAATAAAAGCACGGAATCCGGCATACCAGAAGCTTCGGCTACTGATGAATCACAAAAAAATTCAGGCGACACAGCAAATGATTCGGAACAAGATAAAGCCGAAAGAACAGACGACAAAGAACAACAAGACAACACAAATAAAGAGCAAAAACAACAGAACGAAACAGATAACACACTAAGCGAAGATGACAAAGTAACTAGTGAAGAAAAACAGTCATCCAAAAAAGCTGAACAAAAGACTGATGAAAGCAATAAAACAATGCAATCCTTCTCAGTTACGACATCTTTTACAAAAACTGCAGTTAGTAAAATGGGGCGCATTCAAGGTTCTGACGCCAGAATCTATGAAACTATTGATGGGGAAAGTTTTAAAGCGGGATCAAAATATACAGAAAGAACTTTTTACATCAGAAAACAGGCCAAAGGTAACGGGGAAACCTATTATCTGATCAGCACGCAAAAAAGTTCGACAGATGGTGTAGTTGGATGGGTGAATGCAGAAAGGATGCGCGTGCAGACGCACTCATCAGTAGACAGCAAGGCCAAAACCCTATATTTGGACGGAACCGGATGGGCATACAAAAAACCATGGGGTGCAACGAAAGACGTACTTATTCATGATTTATCCCCCTATATGTATAATGTATTTAAAGTAAACCTTACTGAGAAAGTCGGGAAATACATATGGTATCGGGGTACCCTAAATGGAAAAACCGTATGGATTCAGGGCTTTAACGCGGAAGCAGCCAAAGAAAGCCCAGTAAGCAAAGCTGGACGTATCCAAAGTGAAAACGCAGTTGTATACAGGACGTTTGGCAATGCAACTTCCAAGATCAAGGCAGGAGAAAAGTACGCTGAAAAACTGTATTATATCCGAAAGCAGATAAAAGTTTTCGGCGAAGTTTTTTATCAGCTGCGTGAGAATCCAGGCAGTGGAGTTGTAGGCTGGGTTAATGCAAAGGATATACGTACTCAGCAGTATACTGTTATAAATCAGGATTCACAAACGCTATATCTTGATGGAACAGGCTGGACTTACTCGGATCCATGGGGCGGTGCACAGGATGTTATTCATACGGATTTAAGTCCCTATAAATATTTGGCGTTCAATGTGACCCGCGAAGTTAAAGTGGGAGATTACACCTGGTATCGCGGCACATTTGATGGAAACACAGTCTGGATACAAGGTAATAACTTTCTGGATAAGCCCGGTTACAGCGAAACCGATACGAGTAAAATTGGTCGAATCAGTAAACCGGACACCATCATCTACAGCAAGCTTAATGCTGCAGCATCGATGAAGAAAGCCGGTTCAAGTAATACGGATTCGATTGTTTATATTAAAAAACAAGCCAAAATCAGCGATCGTCTTTATTATTTGATTAGTGATAAAAGGAGCAGTTCCGCTGGTGTGATTGGCTGGGTTAAAGCAGATGACATCCGAACACAGTCACATCAAGTGGTGGATACTGGAAACAAAACCCTTTATTTGGATGGAACAGGCTGGGCCTATTCAGATCCGTGGGGCGGCTCCAAAGATGTTATGAATACAGACCTTACTTCGTACAAGTATCTGAAGTTCAATGTTAACCGTACTGAAAAGGTTGGCAGATACATTTGGTATCACGGTGATTTGAACGGCGAGAACGTATGGATTCAAGGCTATAATTTTATGAAAGTTGACATTAATGAAAGTTCTGCAAGTAAAATCGGACGCATACAAAACCCTGGCACGAATGTGTATGGTAATATTATGCAAGGAACTGCAATGTCCACGGTGGGAACTGATCTGACAGATAAAATCTTTTACATTAAAAAACAAGCTACTTTTAACGACCAGCTTTTTTATAAGATCAGTAACCAGCGCAGCAGTTCAAAAGGTGTAGTTGGCTGGGTGAAGTCGCAGGATATAAGCGTGCAGTCACACAGCGTTGCCAACTCAAAAAACTTCAATTATTACCTTGATGGTTCAGGCTGGTCTTACTCCGATCCTTGGGGCGGTGCAAAGGATGTTATTTCCACAGAACTCCCTAAAGGTGAATTATTTAAGGTAACCCGTACCGAAAAGGTAGGAAATTACTTCTGGTACAAGGGTACGCTTAACGGAGAAACTGTTTGGATTATGTCATTTAATGTCAAGGCTCCGGAAATTAGTTCTGTCAGCAATGTGTCTCGAATTGACAGTCCAAAAGCGGTAATCTATAAAACTATTGGTGACAACTCAACAAGCTTTACTGCAGATCAAAAATACGTTGACAGACTTTATTATGTAAAAAAACAGGCGAAAATATTTGGTGAAGTATATTATCAATTAAGTATTGATAGAAATGCTTCAGAGGTAGTTGGCTGGATTAAAGGGAATACAGAATATGCAAGAGTTCAATCCCACGAACGTGTGAATTCCAAAAACAAGTCATTCTACCTTGACGGCTCAGGTTGGGCTTATTCTGATCCCTGGGGTGGAAGTAAAGATGTCATTTATGATGATCTTTCCAAATACGAAGAGAATAAAGCGCTATTTGAAGTCAACCTGACAGAGGAAGTCGGGGGTTATATCTGGTATCGCGGCACATTGGATGGAAGGACAGTTTGGATTATGTCCTTTAACGTCCTGGCCAGTGTACAGGAAAAAACAAAATATGACCTGACACTGGAAAGAATGCAGGAAATTCAAACTGCATTGCGTTACCCAGGTCCGCAAACTGATCAAGGAAACTATGCTTGGGTTTATGGAAAATATGTCAGTGGTGGAGAAGTAGATTTAGACGGAGGCGTTCTAAATATCAGAACAGGTCCCGGCACTAAATATACTGATATAGGTGACCTTAATGACAATCAATCGGTTAAGGTCGTTGATAAAGTCGACGGTTGGTATGCAATTGACGTATCAAATTTTGAGATTAACAACCCGCAGTGGGGTGTATTTGCAACACCGGAAAATGTCCATTACTACTTGAATCCAAACAATTTCACCAGCAGCTTCAGAGGCAAATTGCAATTCCTGAATTTGTCATACAGCGCAAATCTAAAAGCTGCTGAAGTAAATAACAAAATTTTAGAGGATAAAGGAATTCTATCCGGACGTGCACAAGCCTTTATTACTGCCGGCAGGGAACAGGGGCTTAATGAAATATATCTGATTTCTCATGCCTTGCTTGAAACAGGTAATGGCACCTCAACGTTGGCAACAGGTGTGCCAGTTGATAAAAATGGTAATATCACCAGAGATTCAGAGGGTGAAATTGCTAAGACCGGCAAGACAGTTGCGACTGTGTACAATATGTATGGGGTTGGTGCGATTGATGGAGATGCACTTGTAAATGGCGCTGAATATGCATTTGAAAGTGGCTGGACTACTCCAAAAAAAGCAATCATTGGCGGTGCCGCATTTGTTTCAAATAACTATGTTGAAGATGGACAGGACACATTGTACAAGATGCGCTGGAATCCACTCTTTGCCGCTAATAACGGATATGCGTCACATCAGTATGCTACTGATATAGCATGGGCTTATAAACAAACAGCAAGAATGTATGATCTCTATAATTTAATAAGTTCATATAGTCTTGTGTTTGACATTCCAATGTACAGATAAACAGGGACACTCTGATTTCCAATTGATGAAATCAGAGTGTTTCTCTGTTTTCTGCTGTTTCTTGTCAGAAATAAGGGGCTTTGGTAATATGAAAATATAGTTTTAATTTCCATAGGAAGGCTGAAATGTAATGTTAACCAATAATAAAATTAAAGAAGTTATTCTGCATGTTGGCTGGAGTAAAACAGGGACATCAAGTATACAGAGTACCCTGTATGATGAAAGTAATAACAGATTATTGTTAAACGAAGGAATATTATATCCAACCTGCTGGCTGTCAAATCACGGGGTTGCCTTATGCAGTGCATTTTCTCCCGATCCAGGGAAGTATGCCATAAATAAATTTCCAAAAGTTCTTTCCAAAGCGGAAATAGAAAAGAAAGATAAATTGAACTTGAAGAAGTTTGAAGAAACTTTAAACAACTGTTCTGCCAAAAAATTGGTCATTTCGGCTGAAGGGATTCTTCCTCTCCCCAGTGAAAGCATCAAAAACTTAAAAAAGTACTTGATGGATATTGGACTCAAAAAAGCAAAATTTAAAGTTCTGATATATACAAGAAATCCTGTGACATGGACAGGGAGTACGCTGCAACAAAGGTTTAAGGATGGTTTTCAATATGCACCGGCTATGGATAAACTAAAAAACCGGACATTGCCAACAATGTTTCAGGATAAAATTGGCAAATTCGTTAATATCTTCGGTAAGAAGGCTGTACATGTTTATTCATTTGAGAAATCCAGAACTCATGATATGGGAATGGTTGGACACTTTCTTGAGCAATTAGATGTTGACAAAAAAACCACCAGAAATATGAACCAGATTCGTAAAAACGACAGCATGTCAATGTTTACTGGAGAGTTTTTGAAATATATTAATAACAGAACACCATTATTCAGAAAGGGGAAACAGAATAAAACTAGACACAGAAGAGATCACCAGGCGCTGCTTACATTACCAGGTGATAAATTTGATCTCTCCCTAAATGAGAAAAAAGAGATTGCGTCTATTATGAAAAATGATCTTAAATGGTTAAAGAAGAAATATCGTATTGATTATTTGCATGAGAATATAAAGGAAAAGGCGAACTATAAGAATGTGGATAAATCATTAGATGCATTAGAAAAAATGTATCCCACCCTTACGAAAACAATCCGTAATGCTCTTGTGGAATTTATGGAAAGCAGGCTGATATCCGACATTCCATCCGGACACAGGAATCAATGTCTCGAATTAATCCGTAGATTTAAAGAACAGGAAAAGGATTTAGAGCAAAGTGACCATATAGAAAATAGATTCCTGAGTACATTGAAAATTAACGATATTGATCGAGGTGTTCTATACAGGGAACTCGCATTGCTCATGGAGGCATACAATCAAATCGAACTTGCAGAATTATTTATGCAAAAAGCAGGTTTATATAAAGCAACAGTTGGACCACTTATAAAGAAAAAGCATGAGCAATATAAAGAAAAATTAGGCAAGAACGGACCGGAATTGGAAATCTAATGAAATGCAACCCCCACTACAGGGGGTTATTTAATTGGATTTTGCTCTTGAGAAGTTGAAGAAACATAGAAATTGAATTTCGCATGTGATGTAATAATAAAGTTATATAATTTTTATATAGAAACGATTATTACAATCCACAAATCAGGTTTGAATTATAAACTTTCAGACAAACAAACAGACTAGCATATGCTAGCCCATTCGGTCATGATTCCTTCTTGAATATTCGCTTCCAAATTGATTTTTTCTTTCCCGCAGCCGCTATCTCATTTCTAGTTTTTATGCTCTCATTTATGGTCTGTTGTTGTAGCAGTTTTTGTTTATATTCTTCGTGCTTTTTTTTGATAAAAGGTCCATTTGGTAAATATAAACCGGCTTTTCCCATGAATAATTTTGCAATTTTAATTTGATCGTATCCTTCCATAAGTAAAGCTAGTTCTCTGTATATAACTCCCTTATTAACACCTTTAGTATTTAATTTACTTTGAAATCTATCTTCTACATGGTCAATCCGTATTAAATCTTGTTCCTGTTCTTTAAATTGCATTATTAATTCAAAACAGTGATCCTTAAGGGGGAATGGTATTTCAGATATCAACTTGTTCTCCATAAATTCTACAAGAGAATCACGAATAGTCTTGGTTAGGTTTGGGTAGATTTTTTCTATATCCTTAAATGATGTATCGATATTTTCATATATTTTCGTTTCCTTTAAATTCTCATATGTATAATCAATTCCATAAGATTCCTTAAGCCATCCTATATCGTGTTGGGTAACTTTAGCAATCTTCTTTTTCTCTTCTAAAGAGATGTCGAATTTATTTCCTCCGATTTTAAGTAAAGGTTGGTGATCACTTATATGCCTGTTTCCATTCTGTTTACCGTCTATAATTAATGGGATCCTGTAATTGATATATGTCAAAAATTCTCCGGTAAACATTGACATGCTTTCGTTTGTGCGAATTTGTTTTATATTATTGATGACTTTTTTATCAATATTTAATTCTTCCAAAAGGTGCCCCACCATTCCCATCTCGTGTGTTCTCGCCTCTTCAAATGGGTAAACATATACGGAATCCTTGCCAAAGATATCAATAAATTTACCAATTTTATCTTGAAATAGAGTGGGTAAATCACGGTTTTTCCGTATCTTTAATACCGTGTCATACTGGTCACCATACTTGAACTGTTGCTGTATCGTACTGACCGCCCATGTTACAGGATTTCTAGTATAAATCATAATTTTGAATTTTACTTTGTTAAAACCTATATCCATCAAATATTTTTTTAGTTTTCCGATGTTTTCCCTGGAAATTGATGAAATTACTTCACCTGATATAATCAACTTATTGGCAGTACATTTACTTAGTGCTGTTTCAAACTTATTAAGGTTTAGCTTATCTTTCTCTTCTATTTCCTCTTTGGAAAGTATTTTTGGGAATTTATTTGGACCAACCGTCTCTGGATTTGTAGAGAATGGGCTCAATAAAATATTACCATGATTTGATTGCTCCCAACATCTTGGATATAAAATTCCTTCTTTTAATAGTAACTTATTATTACCCTCATTATACAGAGTGCTTTGTATACTCGATGTACCCGTTTTACTCAACCCTACATGCAAAATTACTTCTTTAATATGATTCAAAACTACTCTCCTCCTTAACCTATTTATTACAATTTTGTAACATAATTTTACAAAAAGCAAGACTTTCGGCATTGTTTTGTAAAAAAGACAGGTTAGATGGGGAAATAGAAAGAGTCGTCCGTGATTAAAGGATTTTTATAAATGGAATTTTTACATCTATTTTTTTAAAACAACCGCATTTTGTGACGAGGAAATACGGTTTAAGTTCGATAATTTGGCCATGCTTATTTTAATTGAACACTTCGAATTCTGTGTTGTGTTGTGTTTTTAATGGGCAAATTGTATAATTTAATGTGGAATAACTCTGCAATACAAAATATGAATTTAATTATAAAGGGGATGCTGTATGAACATTCTTGTAACAGGCGGCACAGGATATATCGGCAGTCATACAACGATTGAACTGCTTAATGAGGGACACGATGTGATTATTGCCGATAATTTGGCCAACAGCAATAAACTGGTGCTGGAGCGGATTAAAGAAATATCTGGTAGAGGTGTTGCGCCATATTACATCGACCTTTTGAACAAAGAGGAATTGAATCAAATTTTTAAAGAAAACACTATTGATGCTGTTATTCATTTTGCCGGATACAAAGCCGTTGGTGAATCAGTAAAAGAGCCACTAAAGTACTATAAAAATAACTTAATGAGTACGATCAACCTCTGTGAAGTGATGGAGGAAAACAGTGTCTATAATTTGATTTTCAGTTCTTCCGCAACAGTGTACGGGAATCCTGACAAAAATCCGATTCAAGAGTCTTTCCCGACAGCAGCTCATAACCCATACGGACAAACAAAACTGATGATCGAGAAAATACTGATGGATGTTGCGGCTGTTAATGACAATTGGAATATCTCACTGCTCCGATATTTTAACCCTGTCGGTGCCCATTCCAGTGGTAAAATTGGGGAGGATCCAAACGGTACTCCGAACAATCTGATGCCGTTCATCACACAGGTAGCGGTTGGCAAACTGGATGAATTAAAGGTATTTGGCAATGACTATGATACAACGGATGGCACGGGTGTGAGGGATTATATTCATGTCGTTGATCTGGCAAATGGTCATTTGAAAGCTTTGGAACAAATCGAAAAAAATGACGGACTTGAAATTTTTAACCTTGGAACCGGACGCGGTTACAGTGTATTGGAGGTTGTGGATGCATTTGAAAAAGCATCCGGAAAAGACATTCCATATAAAATTGTGGAACGAAGACCCGGGGATATCGCAACATGTTATGCGGATCCATCCAAGGCACTTAAGGAACTTGATTGGAAGGCAGAGAAAGGTATTTATGACATGTGCAAGGATGCATGGAACTGGCAGGAGAATAATCCGAACGGTTACAAGTAGTAACATGACAAGGCTATTCTTTACGTGGAATAGCCTTTTTATAAAATCAAATGGAAGGGAATTTAGAATGGGACAAAAGTGTTTTAATTTAATAATAGTTGGCTTATTTTTTTTATTCATTTTTCCGGTAACTGCCGTGTATGCAGAAGACCAGGATGAGCCGCCGCAGGAGAAAACAGGAGAAGAGAAAAAACAGAACGAAACGACAACTAGCGGACAGGATTCTACGGAAGATGAAGCAGCAAATAAAGAAAAGGACTCATCCGATGGAAATGACGAAAAGAAAAAACCGGAAAATGGTGATGGAGAACATACTGATAAGGAAAAAGACTCTACAAAAACAGAGGAAAAAGAACGGGGTGAAATCCCCGATAAGAATGAACCAAAAGATGAAGACGGTAAAGAGACTTCAGATAATGCTGCATCAACTCCTGACAACGAGAAGGATACTTCCGAAAAAAATGATAAAAACAAGAAAAAATCTGAAAAAGATGGTACAAATAAATCCAAAACAGATCAAACGCCGGAAACTGATACAAAAAGGGCAGATAAGGATGCCGAACCGAAATCAAAAGATCAGAAAAAGAATACATTCCAAAAGAAGTTTAAAAAAGGAATTATTAAAAAAGGAAATATTAAGTACTACATAGATGATAAAGGTATTATTAAATATGCTAAGGTTCTGGAAAATAAGCAAGTGGTTCAAATAAGGGAATATTATCCTGGAACGTCTGTGCAGGATAAAGAAAAAGCGATAAAATTAAAGTTTAATGTGAATACACAGGGATACTTGATAAATGCGTTGAATTTGGATAAATCGACACAAGCCTTAACTGAAGCTTATACATTTTATCCGGAGACCGCTTACCAGCAAAGGAATGGAAATAAAAAGTATGAATTCATTATAGATAATAACGGAAATATTCAGGTTGCAATGAAGTATAAACAGGGAACTAACAGGGAGATAGTTTACTATAAATATTATCCGGGGACAAAATACGGTCAGCAGGGAGATAATATTAAGTATCGCTTTGATATGACTGAGAGTGGCTATATCGATGATGCAGCCAAATACAGGGAAGGCACACAGCGTTCAATAGTTCACTATAAATACTATCCGCAAACACGCTATGGTCAGCAGGGAGACAATATCAAATACCGCTTTGATATGACTGAGAGTGGCTATATTGATGATGCAGCCAAATACAAGGAAAGCACACAGCGTTCAATAGTTTACTATAAATACTATCCGCAAACACGCTATGGTCAGCAGGGGAACAATATCAAATACCGCTTTGATATGACTGAGAGTGGCTATATCTATGATGCGGCTAAATACAAAGAAGGCACGCAGCGTTCAATAGTTTACTATAAATACTATCCGCGCACACAATATGGTCAGCAGGGAGATAATATTAAGTACCGCTTCGATATGACTATCAATGGTTATGTTGATGATGCAGCAAAATACAAGGAAGGTACGCAGCGTTCGATTGTTTATTATAAATACTATCCGCGCACACAATATGGTCAGCAGGGAGATAATATTAAGTACCGCTTCGATATGACTACCAATGGTTATATTGATGATGCAGCAAAATACAAGGAAGGTACGCAGCGTTCAATAGTTTACTATAAATATTATCCGCGCACACAATATGGTGACCAGGGAGACAATATTAAATTTCGTTTTAGTATAAATAGGAATGGTTATATTAAGTATGCTTCTAAAAAAGAAAAAGGCAGTTCACATACACTGGTCTGGTATGAGTACGAGCCGCGAACTGTCTACGGACAAAATCATGGCTCAAGAATTATCGGAAAAACATTAAATGTTACTGTAATTGAACAGCTTCCCGAATTACCAACTGGTTGTGAAATCACAGCAGTTACTATGATGCTGCGCTATTCCGGTTCAGATGCGGGCAAGCTGGAACTCGCCGACCAAATGCCAAGACATCGATGGAATCCGGACAAAGGCTATGTAGGAAATCCTTACACGGTGAATGGATGGACGATCCATCCCCCCGCATTAATGCGGTTAATCGAAATACATGCAGGAAACGCAGTAAATTTAACCGGCACTACAAATCATGGACTTGAAACAAGGCTATCCTACAATAAGCCTGTAGTAGCCTGGGTATCCCCGATGCATGGATTTACTGTTCATGCAATTACGTTGATTGGTTATGATAAAAATAATTTTTATTATAATGACCCGTGGACTGGCCAGCGAAATGTTAAAATCAGTAAAAATGAGTTTTTCAGGCTTTGGAATGACCAGAACAGACGGGCAATTTCCTATTAAATTGAAAAACTGTCCCAAAAGTTCATAGCTTTTGGGACAGTTTTTATGCTTTAAGTTCCAAAGATATCCGGCCAATTTGAAAAGACACCATCCACACCGTAATCCAATAATTTTTCATATTGTTTCTGACCATTCACTGTGTACGGATATACTTTATACCCCAGTTTTTTGCATTCCTCAACAAACGTTTGATCAGTGTAGATTTGATTCGGATGGATACTGTTGATGTTAAGTCCACTATTTTTAGCGTAATCCCAAGGGTTAAGGATGCGATAATAGAATAGCATGCCTAGTGGGATTTCCGGATTGATCTCCTGGACTTTTTTCAATGCAACATGGTCGAAAGAAGAAATAATTACATTGTCCAGCCGATGGTGACGGTCGAGTGTATGGATCAGTATATCTTCAATTCCTTCATAGATGACCGGAATATTTTTGATTTCCACATTTAACATGATTTCGGAAGGACAGAGATTCAGCACTTCCTCAAGAGTGGGCAGTGATATTCCTGCAAACTCTTCACCTTTTTTGGATCCTACATCAATTTGTTTAATTTCCTCAAGGGTGAAACTTCTTATTTTTCCTTTAACGTTCTTATTGTACCGCCTAAAATGATGATCATGGCAAACAACCAGCTCATCATCCTTGGTAAGCTGAACATCCAATTCAATCGCCTGTGCGCCGTGTTCCAGTGCTTTTTGAAAAGCGGGAATCGTATTTTCCGGTGCTTCCGTCATTGACCCGCGGTGGGCAAAATTCAGTGTCATGATTTACCACTCCAATTCTCTACTAGAAAGCATAACATACATTTGGAAAGAAATAGAATCGATGTGCTGTTCGTACCGGTTACTTACCCTTCCTGAATTCCGTAATGTCATCTCTTTTAATAACATCACCCAGCCACAGCAGCAGACCATATATCAGAAATACTATGATACTGGTTGCTATAATTCCTGCAAGCTCCTTCTCAATTGAAAAGTCACATACGTAACCTGCAAACCATGCGACAACGGAAATCAGCACTACTTTAAAAATCCGTAACATAAATCCATCCACTGAAAAGTCGTATAATTTTTTCAAAGTCAAAAATAAAAATATTACGGTCATAACCATGGAGACACTGGTTGCAAGAGCCACACCCCCTATGCCAATTACAGATGCCAGAAGGAAACTTAGTCCAGCGTTAATGATAAGTCCAATCATGCATGCATACATTGCTGCTTGGAATTGACGTACGGCATACAGGGCATTCATTAAAAAGTCCCTTATTGCAAAAAATGGCAGGGCGACTGCGAAAAAGAAGAAGGCACTCCAAGTCAGCTCCAATGCTTCATCCCCAAATACGCCCCGCTGGAAAGCGAATTCCACCACCTGTTTTCCTTCCAGAAGCATGATGATTTCAAATGGGATGGCAATCACAAGAATTAAAAACATTCCACGCTTGACCATCTGAATAAATCCTTCCCCGGACATGGATGTTTTTTCGACCAATGCTGGATAAAAGACTGTAATTAATGGGGTCATAATCAGACTGACAGGAATCCAGACGAGCCTGCTTGCGTAATTTATGGCGGCGACACTTCCTGATGCCAAGGTGGATGTAATGATGCGGTCAACGACGTCATTTAACTGCAGAAAAAGCGCAGCGGCAATGATTGGGATAAACAGCATCAGCCGTCTTCTTAGTTCAGGTGTAAAATGTACCTTCAGACGAAAGCCGGATTTCCGCAGTGACGGGAATTGAATGACAAACTGCACGAACACCCCCGAAAGCACTCCTATCGTCAACCCGATGACACCATAGCGGACTGATAAGAAGACGATCGCCAGGATGACGAAAATGTTCTGTACAGCAGGGGAAAGAGCAGGCAAGAGAAAATGTTTACGCGAGTGCAGCACCCCTGTCGAAATTGCCATGAACGTTAAGAGAATAATGGTTGGGGCGAGTATTTTAGTTAAGACAGCGCCCAGTTCCAGTTGTTCATGTGAAAATCCGGGCGCCATCAACTGTATGATAGAATCTGCAAATATAAACGTAAATAGGCTAAATCCGACAGCTGCCCATATAAAAACGGACCCAATCATATTCAGATTGCTGCTGGCCAATTTTAAATTGCTCTCCCTATCCTTCATATAAAGGGGAATAATTCCGGCCTGGATTGCGGTTCCGATTGCTGTAAACATAATAAGCGGAATAATGTTTGCCATGAAAAAAACATCTGCAACTTTTGATGTTCCAAAATATGCGGCAATCAACGCTTCACGGCCGAACCCGAGTAATTTTCCGATGATGGACAGTATGGTAATGATGCCAAACGAACGCAACATATTACTCATCCCAGCGCCTCAATCCTAAACCAAGAAACACAAACAGATAAAGCACAAACGTCTTGTCCTCCAAAATGTTATAAACGAGACCTGCAACTGTTCCAGCAATAAGAAAAAAGAAATAAACCCCGCCTCCAACGCCAATCGACCGCCAGAAAAACAACAGCACTAACACCACACCGACCACTCCGGTTTCAACCAATATTTGCATGTATTGATTGTCGGTGTACAACTCGTCCCTGACGTTGTATTCATCATATATCGGGGATGCATAAAATAGGGAAGCAGTGTCGCCGTATGTTCCGAATCCGGTTCCGACTAACGGGTGATCTAGGAAAATCTCCATCCCTTTTAAGAAGATATAAATTCGCCCGCTGCCGGCACTTTTTTCAATGGTTTCGCCGGAAAACATCTCCAGAAACCGCTCAACAAACAGGCTGGCATCCATGGTATCCGCATCAGGAAGCTCTGCGGCCGGTCCTGTCATTCCCCCGGAAGTCAGCGTAGACATAGCATTTGCCGGCAGATAGATGAGCATGACCGCTACTGCGAAGGCAAATACTGTCCGTCCGATCATCCGCCAGTTTTTTCGTAACAGACTTATGACGATAAGTCCAATCGCAAATGCCAGTAATGCCCCGCGCGAATAGGTGAGTACCACCGTTCCGGCAATTAAAATCAGACCGGCGTATGTATGCCACGTAAACTGCTTCCGGAAAAAAATCACCAGAAAGAACACGATGCACAGGTACGTTGCCAAAATGTTCGGGTTGCCGAGCGCTCCGTAGATTCTGCCGCTGTTGATGGCAGCCAGATCCCATGCCTCCCAGCTGTCCGGCATCAGCAACGTCCGGTGCGAGATTTTGGCAATCAGGCCGTGCAGGGAAACGATTACGCCCATTACAAATGAAATCGAAACGATCTGGTGCAAAAACTTGGTCTGCGATCCTAACCGCATTTCCCCGACAATATAAATCAGTAAAAAAGGCACGACAAACGTCCGCAACTGAATTGCCACCGCCATTGGTGTGACTCCATTCAACAGGGCTACAATCGCACCAACTGCTGTAAATGCCAAAAAGTATCCGGTAAACCGGTATTTTTTCAGCAAAGCAATCGGATCCCGCAGAAATATATGTAAAAACATCCCGATAATGACGACATCACCAAAGAATCGAAGCAGCGGAATAAGTTCGATCAATAATGTACGTACCGGAAAGTAAATCAGCAGCAAAAAAATACCGTACTTTTGATAAGACATGGGAAACACTCCGATGTAAGAACTAAATTCTTAATGATTACATAACAATTATAGACAACTTCGATGCATATATTCATAGTAGCGGGCCCCGGGACAGAGGGACAGGCTCCTCGTCCCAGTTAAGCTATATTCATGGTGCATATGCTTATAATTCCTGCCTGCTTTGGACATATTGATGATGGAATCATAATGGTGAAAAGGCGGCTGATCGGATGAAAATACTCCATTTAAATGCCGGAAATGAGACAGGCGGCGGCATGCATCATATTCTTGGATTACTTAACGAATTTAATGTCATGTCCAAGCCGGAAACAGGCAATCCCGATGCCTTGAGTTCATTTCAGTCCGGCGAATTCACGCTTGGTGTGCTTGAAAAAGGCGAGCTGCTGGAGCGGGCGCAAAAGGCTGGCATAAACACGGTGCATTTTGCCAACCGGATGAAAATGAGCATTCCGCTGATGCAGAAAATGAAAAATTACATTAAAAGGGAGCAAATTGACATCATCCATACACATGGCCCCCGCGCTAATGTGTATGCGAATCTGTTGAAAAAAATGATGCCATTCACTTGGGTCGCCACGGTGCATAGTGATCCATTCCACGATTTCATGGGAAAAGGGAAATATGGTAATTTTTTGAGCCGGGTGAATGTGCATTCGCTCAAAACTTCCGACCGGATTATCGCTATATCTGAAGCATTCCGGACCAATCTGATTGAGGCTGGGTGTAATGATAAGCGGATTGTCACAGCATTAAACGGAATTGATTTTAAAAAAGATCTGCCACGTCCCGCCAGCAGACAGGACTATGGATTTTCCGGCGATGATTTTATCATTGTTATGGTGGCGCGCCTGGAACTGGTGAAGGGACATGACATCGCATTGGAGGCTTTTTCTGAACTTGCCGCAAAACATCCCGAATGCCAGCTGGTTTTAGTTGGGGAAGGAAGCCAGCTTACCCGGCTGAAGCTGCTTGCAGGTGACTTGAATATCAGCAGCAATGTTCATTTCATTGGTCATCAGCAGCAGGTCGATCCCTTTTACCAAATTGCTGATGTTACAATGCTCACTTCGCACAGTGAAAGTTTTCCGCTTGTTTTGCTGGAATCAGCAAGGGCGAATACACCGGTCATTGCAACGGATGTCGGAGGTGTCGGCCAGCTGATTCAGGGCCGGAATCACGGCTGGAGAGTGGCACCTGGGAACCCTCACGAATTGCACCAGGCGATGAACGACGCTTTGCTTTTGAAGAAAAAGGGTATGTTACAACTGATAGGGGAAGAACTTTTTACACATGCTTCCGGAAAATTTTCCGTGCAGTCTTTCGCTGAAGAGATTTATAATGTATATTTAAATATGGACAGTTATCGATTCAGAGCGAGCGGAAAATAATTGTAACGAATCCTTATACAAAGCGTCTAATACGTCAGGAAAGTAAATTGAGGTGGGCTAAGTGCTAAAAATCGGGATTTTAGCCTTTTTACTGATGCTTGTTTCGTTAATCATCACACCGATGTTTATAAAATTTGCATTAAAGATTAATGCCACAGATAAACCAGATCACCGAAAAGTACATACAGACCCAATTCCAACACTTGGCGGCCTCGTCATTTTTACCAGTTTTCTGGTCGGCCTGGTTCTGCTGCAGCCGTATAATGAATATCATGTATCGATTGTTGTGGCGTCGTTCATTATTATTGGCCACAGTATAGTGGATGACGTGTATAACCTTAAGCCAAAATACAAGTTTGTTTTTCAGCTTGCGGCAGCTCTGCTGGTTATTTTCTGGGGCGGCCTGCAGGTTGATTTTGTAAATGTGCCGTTTGGCGGACAGATTGAGCTTGGCTTTCTCAGCGCTGTTGTTACCCTGGTCTGGATTATCGGGCTCACCAATGCGATGAATTTGATTGATGGTCTGGATGGGCTTGCTGCGGGTGTTTCGGCGATTGCATTGTTTACGATCGCCATGATGGCGATTGCGATGAACCAGGTATATGTTGCAACGATGGCATTGATTCTTTTTTTCAGTACAGTCGGCTTCCTGCGGTACAATTTTTTCCCCGCCAAAATATTTATGGGAGACACCGGCTCACAGTTTCTCGGATTCATGATTGCCGTTCTTGCGCTGCTCGGATTTAAAAATGTAACGATTATTTCATTTATCATACCGATTTTCATTGCAGGGGTCCCGCTCTCGGACATTATCCTGGCAATTGTCAGGCGGAAAATAAACAAACAGCCGTTGACCAAACCGGACAGTTCACATCTGCATCACAGTCTCGTCCGGACAGGCTTCACTCATCGGCAAACTGTTCTGCTGCTGTACGGGCTCAGCATCATGTTTAATCTGGCCGCGGTTCTGTTTTCCATGACGACGCTCTGGGGCGCGGTGCTTATCTTTCTGATTTCGGTCATTGCCATCCAATTTTTAATTGAAAATCTTAATCTTATTAATAGTAATTTCAAGCCATTGACAAAAATGATGAATCTTTTCCGGCGAAAATCATAAGAATATTGAAGTAAAAAAGACTCCGATTGAGTCTTTTTTATTTTGGGATAATCGTCATTAATCCGAAGGGAAGTAATGACAATATCGCTTGACCTTTTATCTTTTCTTTGGAGATGGATCCTATATCGCTATTTCTGCTATCCAGACTTTCTCCAGGTGTCCGATTATCGCCTATTAAAAAATAAGAACCGCTATCGACTGTTCTTTCAGGCATATCATTTGGGATTCCAGTCGTAAATTCACTTTTTATTGGTTCTCCGTCCACAAAAACGACCCCATTTTGTATCGCAATTGTCTCATTTGGCAGACCAATTATCCGCTTGATTACATCATAACCATCTTCATCGCGAAAAATCACAATATCATTTCGTTCTGGCGTATAAAACATGTCACTGGTTAGAAAGACATCCCCGTCACTTATCGTAGGGCTCATTGAATCACCATTGATGATGGTGATGCCGATCACAAAACGGAAAATAAAAAACACAGCAGCAATTGATATAATAAAAAATAACCAGCTGACCCAACCGGATTTTTCTTTCATGTTGTCATTTGTTTGCTTCTTATCCAACTTTAATTCGTGCACATTTTCGGTCATTTTGTACCAGCTTTCTCTTCGTTTTTGTTGTCAGTTGTCTTTTTTGTTTTAGTGGATTCTTCCTTATCTTTTGCATGATCCGATGATTTTTCGTCTGATGAATCGGCAGGTTTTTTTGTATCTGTTTGCTGCATTTTTTCATTGGTCGAAGTGGAATCATCTTGCGTTTCTTTTGGCCTCTCTTTCGATTCATCAGGCTGTTCGGTTTGCTGCAGATTGGTTTTACGATGGACATTATTCATTTTATCAATTGCATTCTGTTGAATAGCGTTTAATTGATTGATTGCTTGTTCTCTCTCTTGAGTGTTATTAATGTCAAAGTTTTTAATCAGCTTATCCGTGTGTTCCTGTATAGCCTTTATTCTTTTTTTCTTTTCCCTTTTTATTTGTTTATGTAATTCCTCTTCGGCATTTTTAATTTCGTTTTTCAGCGTGTGCTTTAATCGTTTTGTCTGTGTTGCTTGTTCAGATGCCACGGCCTCTCTTATTTCATTTATCGCGGCAGCTTCTTTTTGATCAAACCAGTTTGTGATAATGGCTCCGATATCTTTATCTGCAAAAGTGACGTTTAAACTGCTGCCAACGATTACAAAGAATAAGACAGAGCCGATTAGAAGTTTTAATGCTATGGGCTTCTTTTTTCTTTTGTGTGTTTCCGTTAGTTTTCTCATCATAAGACCTCCATATTAAAAAGCAGAGGTCCCCCTTCGTTGAGAGAGGGGGCCCTCCAATAGCTTTTAATTACTTGCCATCTGTTCCATCAATGCCAGCTACTACTTCGTCTAAAGCGTCTATTGCACCATTTTCCAGTTCTTGGGCTTTCGACGCGATGATGGATTGTTGTTCTGCGACAAGATCTTCTAATAAAGATTCAACTTGTTTGCGCAAGTCATTAATTTCAAAATCAATTTGGTTCTTAAGATTATATGTTAGATTTGCTTCTCGATCGTCCAAATCTGCTTGCAACTCACCTTTCGCATTTTCGATTGCTTCTTCAAGTTCCGACACTGCATTTTCTTTTGCAGCATCTAAATCAGTTTTCACCTGTGATACTGCTTTACTTCCTGCGTCACCAGTGTATTTGGTTAGGTCATTTTCCGCATACGCATATCCTTGATCGCCAAGATCCTGTATTTGAAGCCAAGCATCCATATACACATCATAAAACGCTTTTTCCGCCTCAGATAATAGTTCTACTTTTTTAGCTGTTACAGCTTCAATATGATCCTCTTTTGCGGAGTTAATCGCGTTTTCAGCATCCGTTGTTTCACTGTCGGCTGTTTCGTTGATATCCGTTTTTGCATCGGATTTAAGCCCATTGTATTCCTGTGCAAGTCCTGGTAAAAGGGATGCACCATACGCAGCTGCGTCTTCTTTACCATCTTGAACAGCAGAATCAAATTGGCCATTGTACCAATCTTGTAGCGCTTGCCCCGCATCTGTGTTTGCAAAAGCAAATCCCCCGCCAAGAACCAAGCTTCCTGCTGCTGTTCCTGCAATAATTTTCCCTTTTACCGTTTTTAAACCTAATTTCATCTGTAAATCTTCCTCTCAACATTTTTTTATTTTAATGAACTATGTAGTTCCATTAAAACCTTATTCATCCAGCAAATCTTTTAAAAATACTTCGATGTCTTCCTCGATTTCAGTTTGCACTTCCTGTTTTTGTTTTTGATAAATTTCTTTCAGGTCGCTTTTATCCAGGTTTTCTTTCGACTCTGCCAATTGTGAAAGGTAATGTTCTCGATGATTTTTGATTTCTTCTTTGGAGTTTGAAATGGTTAGCAGTTGAAACAGCGTAATCTTTTCTTTGCTTTTATTAAAAAAAGATTCTTTCTCCTCCTTGGATAATCCGACTGAAAATGTTTCCAGTAAATTTGTCTGCATTTCCTTTTTCATTTGTTGCGAAGCTTTGTCAAACCAGTTGGGAGCACCTTCTCCAGTTTTCGCATAGATAAACACACTTGATGATCCGATGAGCAGCAAAGCCATTAAAACGATAAAAAGTACTTTTCTCACTATCACTGATCCTTTCATCTTGAGTCTTATTATTCAGGATTTTTAAATCTTATAACCTCGCAACGTTTGATTTCGTTCTTTTGAAAGGACGAAATTAGCTTAATTCTTTCTTTAAAATGAACACAACTCCATTGTTATGTTCGTTTTAGGTTATTTATTCATTCAGTCTGATACTTAAGTTGCGTAGTGTTAAAAATTCCTTGTTTCATATAAACGTTCAATCGCATTTTGGTAAGTATTTTTTAGAAGAAGGAAAAACGTGAGGAATCCGGTCTATGCAGCTTTTATTTTTATTAAACAAAAAGCCTGAACCTTATGTATTAAAAGGTTCAGGCTGGCATCATACTGCATAGTTTTCTAATAGTTAACTGACTCACCATCACCGGCTGTCGATGCTTCTTCACTAGATCTGTTGGCGGTTGCAGTCGTATTAAGATCAAGGTGCTGTTTCAGCATCTGTTTGGTTTCATTCAATGCAACCTGATCTAGCTGCCAGTAATACGTGTCGCCGGGCTGATAATTGTGTCCTTCCAGCGTATACGTGTCAAAACCAAGGCTGCCTTTACCAGTGCCATAGGAGATCAGGCTTTTCATCTCATCAAACGTCATATTTGTCGTCATATTCGAACCGACTGCTTCAATGATATCGTCAAATTTAAGAACGGAATTAATGGATATAGCTTTCTTGATGACAGTCTTCATGATTTCCTGCTGCCGTTTTCCGCGCTCAATATCACTGTCATATTTTCTGGTCCTTGCCAGGGCGAGAGCTTCTTCACCGTTCAGCTTTTGTTTACCAGGCATTAAGTGAATGGCACGTTCTTTGTCCTTGGAATTTTGTTCATATAATTCGTATGGTACGTCAACGGTAATACCGCCAACTGCATTGACCACTTCGATAAACGCCTCAAAGTTCAGCTTTACATAATAGTCAACCGGAATATCCATGAGCCGTTCGACCGTTTCAATTGTTGCCGGAATCCCGCCGTACGCATGGGCATGGTTGATTTTTGTTTTATAGCCGACTTCCGGAATATACACGTATGAGTCACGTGGAATGCTTACCATCTTGACACTTTTCTTATCCTTGTTCAACGTCGCAAGCATCAGCGTGTCGGTCCTGGAGTTATTTTTATTGTTGCGGACATCACTCGCATCAACGCCGACGATCAGGATGGAAATATTGTCTTCCAATGGATCGACCGCTGATTCACGCAAGTCGGATTTTTCCCGGCCGTGACTTTCATAGGAATCGGACAGTGTCGATTCCGCCTTGGCGTACAAATACCCCGCATAACTTAGTCCGATAAATATGAAAACTAACGGAATCAAAATAATAATAGCTCGTTTCCGCAACTTTCGCTTTTTCGTTCGTTTTACTCGTGTATTTTCATTCATGAAAAAATTTCCCCTCTTTTTGTTCACATTATATTTATTAGGAAAAAATACCGTTTAATGATATTATAAGTCAAAAGTCATTCATTTTTTTACATTATCTTAATAAAAGGCTAACGTTTATTTTACTATGAATCTGCTTTATAGTAAATTTATTTTTTATTAAATTACTATTTCAGTAGTTAGACGAATCGTGAACGGAAAGGTTGCAAAAAATGAACAATCATCTTGATACGGTGCAGATTATGCATCTGGATTTTATAAATACAACAAAGGAAAATTTCCTGAATAATGTGCTGCATACACATCTTCACAACGAGGAAAAATGTTTTATTGTAACGGGCAACCCGGAAATTGCCATGCGTGCGCGGGAAGATAAACAATATCGGGCGGCTGTGGATACCGCTGATTATGTCATCCCGGACGGAGCGGGTATCCTGATTGCGGCAAAATATATGAAGCAGCCGATGCAAGAGCGCGTTGCCGGGTACGACGTCATGCGCGATTTGCTGGCATATGCGAATGACCGGAAATTGAGCTGTTATTTTCTCGGCGCCACCGAAGAAGTGAACCGGAAAGCTGTAATCGAAGTGGAACGGGAATATCTTGATTTGCATGTTGCCGGCCGCCATCATGGTTTTTTTGACCTGGATGATACATCCGTGGTGGAAGAAGTTCGCGCATCCGGTGCTGACATTGTGCTGGTCGCACTAGGGTTGCCCCGCCAGGAATTATGGATTGCCCGCCATTTTGATGCGTTTGACAAAGGGGTGTTCATGGGAGTCGGCGGTTCGATTGATGTTCTTGCCGGTGAGGTCAAACGCGCCCCCGACTTCTGGATCCGACTCAATCTTGAGTGGCTCTACCGCCTGCTAAAACAGCCATTTCGCTACAAACGTATAGTAAAAGTAGCCGAATTCATGCTGCGGGTGTTTTTGAAAAAAAGCTAGCTTAGATGCTGGCTTTTTTTATATGGAAAAAAGGAAGATTTTCAGCCGTTGCCAAAAATCGATCGAACCCGCATCCAAATGGGAGAAAGCCGCATCAAACGGGAGAAATCAGCATCCAAATGGGAGAGAGAAGCTCAAACTCGGGAGAGAACAGCCCAAACTCGGGAGAGAACAGCCTAAACTCGGGAGAGAACAGCACCCAAACGGGAGAGAGCAGCCGATTAGGGGGGCCCCCATTCCATCGACCGCCACACCAACTCAACTCTTTCTCATTTTTAATCATTCTTTAATGATTCACTAACGACACCTTAACTTCCAAACGATATTCTTCCAATATACAACGGCATTTTGAGGAGGAAATATAAATGAAAGTTGCAATCATACCATCAGGTTTTAAAGAGTGTTTGGGAGCGGAGGAAGTTGCTGTGGCAATGAAAAATGGGGCAAGGCGTTTTGACCCTTTCATCAAAACGGATATAGTTCCAATGGTTGATGGCGGGGAGGGATTCGCTAAAGCAATCACTAAGATAAAGCAAGGTCAGCTGTTCCACAAAAAGGTAACGGGACCGGTTGGAGAACAAGTAAAAAGTCATTATGGAATGTTCAGCGAAAACAATAAATGGACGGCAGTGATTGAGATGGCGGCAGTCGCTGGTTTGAAAATGGTTCCGTCCAATCAGCGGAATCCGTTGAAAACGACTACTTATGGAGTGGGAGAATTAATTATAGATGCATTGGATAACGGTGCTGATCAAATAATTATTGGCTGTGGCGATTCGGGAACTTCGGATGGGGGCTCAGGTATGGCACAGGCATTTGGAGTCCGTTTCCTGGATGATAATAATCATGCTGTTCACATCAATGGCGGAGAGGACCTGCATCGTGTGGCTGCGATTGATACGTCGAATCTGGATATTCGGCTTCAGCAAACAAAAATAGAAGTCGCGTGTAATTGGACGAACGTGCTTTGCGGAAATAAAGGCGTTGCAAACGTGTTTGGGCCGCAAAAGGGGGCGACACCGGAACAGGTCAGAACACTCTCGCAGGCATTGGAACATTTTGCTGATTTAATTGAACAACACACGACAATCAATGTACGCCAGATGCCGGGGAGTGGTGCTTCAGGCGGTCTGGGAGCGGGACTGCATGCATTTGCAGGTGCTCAACTGCGCCCGCGGTTTGAATTAATTATGGACTTTATTCAAATTGAAGAAAAGATCGCTCAAGCAGACCTTGTTATTACGGCAGAAGGCAGTCTAGATTTCCAGACGGTCAACGGTAAAATTCCGAGTGAGGTTGCTAGGATTGCTCAAAAATATAATACGCCAGTTGTCGCAATTACAGGTACAGTAGGCCGTGATGCACAACTTAATTACGGTTCAGGCATTCATGCGTATTCAAGTATCATTCAAAAGCCGGTTACTTTGGAGCAAGCCATGTTTCAGGCACCCAAGTGGATTGAAGAAAGTGTAGAAGGTATTTTAAGGCATATCACAATCGGGCTTAAAATGTCCCGGCGAAAAGAAAGGGTTTTCACAGATGGAAACAAGGTTGGCCAGGCGTAACAAAGAAAATAAGCTGATTGGCGCAGTTGAGAAGCTTTCTGTAAAAATGTTGATTATCGTAACCATTCATGTTCTTTTCGCCAGTTTAATAGTGTTGGCAGACGGCCTTGATTATGCGGCAAAAATATCGCTGTTTGCCTTCCTGTCTGCCATGACACTATGGGTTGGAACCAAAATTCCGGCTGGTTATGTGGCTATATCCCTTATTTTAATTATTATATTTTTAAAGGCAGGAGCGCCGGAACTTCTGTATCATTCGTTTGGTGAAGAAGTGGTATGGCTCATGCTGGGGGCTTTTATTATCGGGGAGGCGATTAAGGAGTCGGGGCTCGCCGATCGCATCAGCCAAACATTGATGAATCGGTCAAAAAATAAAAACGTTATGCTCCGGTCACTGACGTATGTTTTATGTATTTCAGCATTTTTTATTCCGTCAACTTCAGGAAGAGCTGCATTGTCGATGCCGATTGTCAGACAGCTTAACGGTTATTTTTCCGAAAAAGAAAGGGAAGTGCTGGCGGTCATTGCTCCGGTGATTATCCTGATGAGTACATCGGCAACAATCATTGCAGCCGGTTCCCATCTGATTGGAGTTGGTTTTCTCGAAACATCCACGGGCGAATCAATTTCCTTTGTGCAGTGGCTGGTATGGGGTGTTCCTTTTGCCTTGACGATTTCATTACTGTCACTTTTCATTATAAAAATGATGCTGTGGCCGAAAAAGGCACTTAATGCAACGAATCAATCAGAAAAAAACACATTCGCAAGAACACACCCGCATCAGCAGCCAATGACAGATAAGGAAAAACGAACTGCTGCCCTAACGATTCTATTAATCATCAGCTGGGTGACTGAACCAATCCACGGATATGATATAGCATTTCTAACCATGCTTGGCGCAGTCTTATTCATGATGCCTGCATATGGAGTGATAAGCTGGAAACAAGGGATCGGTGCCGTTTCCTGGAATTTAATTCTGTTTGTGGCAGCGGCAACTGCGCTGGGCAGAGTCTTGGTCGACACGGGTGTCGTAGATTGGATGGAAACAGAGATGATTGGGGTATTGCAGTTGTTTGCAGATGCATCCGAATGGGTTGTAGTACTGCTTATTATAATCGTGGCGGTTACAAGCCATTTGTATATTACATCGCATACAACCCGGGCAATTGTCTTTATCCCGGCGCTGATCCTGTTTGGTCAAACGATTGGTGCGGATCCTGTTGCTGTTGTATTTATCAGTTTAATCGGGATGAACTATTGTATAACATTTCCGGTCAGTTCCAAAGCGCTGCTGCTTTTTTATGAAGAGGGTGACATTTCGTATGACGTAAAAGCTTTATTAAAACTCAGTTTAGTACTTATGCCTCTTTATATTTTTGTGATGATGATGTATTACTTTACTTACTGGCAGTGGACCGGTTTGTCCTTATAGAAAAAGGGGTGGAAACGATGAGCAATCATATTGTAATTATTGAAGACGACGAAAATATCGCGCGCATCATTCAGCTTGAGCTGGAACATGAAGGGTTCGCAGTGGATGTTGCCCATAGCGGGCGGAAGGGGCTCGAGCTGCTGCAATCAAACCAGACTGATCTGGTCATTCTTGATGTAATGATTCCTGAATTAAACGGAATGGAAGTACTAAGGCGTATTCGTACTGTTGATGAACGAATTATCGTTATTATGCTGACAGCACGGGATACGGTTTATGACAAAGTGAACGGCCTTGACCTGGGTGCCAACGATTACATGACAAAGCCATTTGAAATAGAAGAGCTGCTCGCCAGGATCCGTTCCAATTTGCGATTCAGCAGGAAACAAGCGGACAGTCAGGCCCTGGAAGAACTTTCACTGGGAAAAATCAACATCCATCCCGGATCAAGGGAAGTGTATGACGATGGGACGCTTATCGAACTGACTCCAAAAGAATATGATTTATTACTGTATTTTACCGAAAATAAAAACCAGGCACTCGAACGTGAACAGATTTTAAATTATGTCTGGGGCTATGACTATTTTGGAGACACGAATGTGATTGATGTTTATGTCAGATATTTACGGAAAAAAATACCGGGTGCGCCGATTCAGACAGTACGGGGCGTCGGTTATATGGTAAAGGACTAATCTTAAATGAGTTTACGGACACGTATACAGCTGTCAATTACCGTGTTGCTGGCCATTCTGCTTCTGATTGCAAATATAACGATATATGTGATGTTTAAAAATGCCAGTATCAAATCAGAACAGGAGCTGCTCCAGAGCACAGCCAGACACATTATCGAAGAATTACATAAAGAAGGGAACGGCACTACTGAAGAGGTGCTCCATACATATTTAATCAGTGATGGGATGATTCGATTGATCGACCGGAAAGGGGAGTCGGATTTAAATTTAACAAGGGAAAATAGTTATAAAAAAATCAAAACCTCTTTTCAAAATGATCAATTTGAAGATGTGCTGACATTTAATGGATCAAAATTCATCATGGTTTCAACACCAATCATTCATGATAATGGTTCGATCGTGAATTTGCAGATAATCCAGAATGCCGATGGGATGTTTTCCAATCTCCAGGACTTAAAAGGAGTGCTTATTTTTACCTCCTTCCTGGTAATCGGTATCCTTTGCATCGCTGGATGGCTGCTCGGCCGTGTGATAACCCGCCCGATTCACCGGTTTATAAGTACCATGAAGATGATTGAAGAAGAGGAGTCCTACCAGCAAATTGAAATCACAAAAAGTGAGCGTGATGAACTGAATCAGCTTGGTATGACCTTTAATTCGATGATGCGAAAGCTGGAGGACAGTTATTTGAAACAGGAACAATTTGTATCCGATGCCTCGCATGAATTAAAGACTCCCTTAACCGTCATATCGGGCTATGTCAGTTTATTAAAAAGATGGGGTTCCACACGTCCGGAAGTGTTGAAAGAAGCGATTGATTCAATTGAATCCGAATCAGCCCGTATGAAGTTTATGACCGAACAGCTGATTCAGCTTGCATCAGCTGAAAAACTTGGTGAATTTGCAAAAGAACCTATGGACATTGTACCGATAGTAAGCGGCACGATTGAACGCTTACGCAGGACTTATAAGAACGAGATTGCTTGGACAACTGACCCAAAACGGATCGTTGCGGAAATTCATGAGCAAAGCTTCATCCAGCTGCTTGTCATTCTGCTGGACAATGCCAACAAATACAGCAATGACGTTATTCAGGTGGAACTGCAGGAACATGACGGGAATGTGAGGCTGAGCGTTATCGATAATGGACCCGGCATCCCGGAAGAGGCGCAGCCATACATTTTTGACCGAATGTATCGCGTTGACAAAAACCGGAGCCGGAAGACTGGCGGAACCGGACTTGGCTTGTTCATAGCCAAGCGGATCAGCGAACGGCACGGCGGATCGATTTCACTTATCAGTAAGGAAGGCCACGGTACAACGTTTATCGTAAGTCTGCCGATATCGGAGGTGCAGTAAATGAAAGTAAAATTGATCCTTTTGTCGGTTATTTTTGCAGGGATATCCTTTATCTTATTCCAGGTTTTAGTTGACGACAACACTGCTGCAATTTCACTGGAAGAAGCGGAAGCGATAGCTGTCGGATTATATGACGGAAAAGCATTTAAAAGTGAAAAGAACGAGAAAGGCAACTACATTATAGCCATCGAAAATGAAAAAGGAATTTATCAGCTAACCGTTAACAGCCACACCAAAAAAGTCAGCAATGTTAAACAGCTTAAAGAAAAGACCCGGTCCCTCCTAACAATAAAAGAAGCGAAGAAAAACATCCAACAGCAATTCAAAGGAAATGTATTGACCATCAAAAAGTCCGGTAATACAGCAGCAAAGGCAAAGGTGAAAAAGAAAAACCGCACATATCAAGTTATCTATGACTTAAAAAAAGGAAAAATCACATCGTCTAAGACTGTAAAAGATTCGAAAAAGCATACTAGCGAAAAGCAGGAGGGTACCAGTGACAAGAAAAAGAAGTCGGAAATCTCACGGAATCAGCTGACAAACATCGCTAAAAAACAGTTGGATGGCACTGTTTCCAATATAAAAAGGTTACAAACAGATCACGGTATCGTCTATAAAGTAACGGTCGAGAAACAAACAAAAGGTGCACATGTCTATGTTCAGGAAGCTACGAAAAAAATCACCTCTACATCCTGGTTTTCAAAAAACACCGAAGTTGATGATGACAGTGATGATGCTGATGATAATGAGGGTAGCGATGACGATGATGATTCAGACGACGATTCGGATGATGATTAATGGAATAGTGGGGAAGGCGCTCTGCCTACAACATCCTCACTCTTACAATAAGGTCATTTTCTGCTAAAGCAGAAAATACCTTTTTCTTTTACAATCGTTCCCGCGACCCCAAGAGTGGTATCTTTATAGAAAAAATTATTTTTAACATTTTGCCGCCACCTTTTCCACCTGACATTCGATAGTAGGGTGAAGGGAGGTGAACGACATGGCAGTAGCACAAATGGTAGATTCCCGTTTGAGCCTGATCCTCGATGATGGACTGGATCCGGAGTCCGGCGAGCAGGTGTTCAAGTCTAAAAGTTTCAACAACGTTAAAACGGCTGCTACAGCAGACCAGCTCTTCACAATTGCCAATGCGCTTGCTCCGTTGCAACAGCGCCCGCTTGTCAACATTGAACGTAAAGACAACTCCGAAATTACGGAGGCGTAATTAACGGAAACTAAGCCGAAATAAAAAAGGGAGGAGGAACCACAATGAAGAAGCTTGAACTTAAATTTTTAAATGTCGATGGTAAAACCGTCACATACTCACTGGACAAGCCAATTGAGCCGGTTGATCCTGTTGCAGTAAAAGCAGCAATGGACGAGATCATTAACCAGAATGCATTTTCAACGTCCGGCGGCGACATTGTATCCATCAAAGGCGCGCGTGTTGTTGAGCGCAACGTGGAGGAAATTGAATTAGCATAAATTATTTCAAGGCCAGTGCGGGGACGCGCTGGCCTAATTTATTCAGTTTTTTTGCGGTTATTTAAAGCAATGGAGCAAGAAGGACCTTTCTTTTAGCTTTTTTAGTCCTGTTCGATATGTTTCTTATTTTTTTCTTTATCCTGCTCCTTCTCATCTCCGGCAAAATCACCAGCGGAGTTTTTAAACTCTTTTAATGTTTGTCCGGTAGCCTTTCCGATTTCCGGAAGTTTCTTTGGTCCAAAAATAACCAGTGCGATAATTAAAATTAACCCGGGTATACCGATACTGGATAACACATTACCTTCCCCTTTCCATAATAGTTTTCTATCATTCTTGAGCATTATTTTAACATGGTATTTGTTCCGTTATCGTCAAAATTGACCGAATTAATATTAAATTTACACTATTTATATAGTGAATTAATACTGTACTGATATCCTACTAATAGACCCCATCCAAAGGGTAGCTAAATTTAAAGAGGGGGAATCTTTAATGAATGGTGAGCCAAACATGGACAGACGGAAATTTTTGAAGATGAGTGGAATGGGCACAGCAGCTATCGCGCTGGGAACATCAGGCCTTCTTTCCCTGAGCGGAAATCGTACATTAGCGGCGCCGGGAAGGTCAAAGGGTTCCTTTGGCGGGTATGGACCGCTGGTAAAAGACCCAGGCGGTGTATTGAATCTGCCGAGGGGGTTTCAGTATCGTATCTTGTCTGAAGAGGGCGGAAAACTTTCAGACGGGCGGCCGGTACCGGCGATGCATGATGGGATGGCTGCCTTCCCGGGGAAAGGCAATTCAACCATTCTTGTACGCAATCATGAACTATCCAGGGAGTCCGATTATCCGGTAATTGGGAAAAATCCGTATCATAAGGATAATATTGGCGGAACGACCGCATTGGTTGTGGGTCCCGACCGTAAATTGCAACGTGAATATGTGACATCTGCGGGTACGTTTCGGAACTGTGCAGGCGGAGGAACACCGTGGGGAACATGGATCACCTGTGAAGAAACGCTGGTGGAAGGACATGGCTATGTTTTCGAAGTGGATCCGCTTGATCCGGAAAACAAACTGTCCAAAACACCGATCCGGGAAATGGGGCTTTTCTCACATGAGGCAGTGGACGTGGATCCTGCAACGGGGATTGTATATATGACAGAAGACGCTGATCCAAGCTACTTGTATCGTTATTTGCCAACAGACCGCAGTCAAACGATCGGATCACTGCAAAAAGGTGGAACATTACAGGCTGCTGCGATTGAGGAATTGTCACAGAATGAAGCAAGCAATTATTATTCAAGTAAGAAATATGGCATTGTCTGGAAAGATGTTGACCCGGAAAAACCGAGTATGGAAGCCGGGCAGAAGGGCTGTATCCAATTCAGCAGATTAGAAGGCTGCCATTTTGTAGAGGGTGTATTTTGGTTTTCAGATACGGACGCTGGCAGTAAAAACCTTGGACGAATTTATCGTTACATACCTTCCACCAATACATTGGAACTTTTTTATGAATCAACTGCAGCCAATGATCTGGAGTCTCCGGATAACATTACGGTTACGCCATGGGGAGACTTATGGATTGTTGAAGATGGCGGAGCATCCGATCGCATTATTGGACTGACACCAGAAGGAGATACATATGTTTTTGCAGAAAATGCGCTGAATAATTCAGAAATGGCAGGTCCTACGTTCTCTCCAGATGGAAAAACGTTATTCGTGAATATTCAAACGCCCGGGCTGACTTTTGCAATATGGGGGCCGTTCGCACGCCGAAATCGCGGTCGCGGCCGGATGATGGGGCATGTTGCACCACCAAAAAATTATGGACCGAAAATTGGGGACAAGCTTTCCGTTTTTGCAGAAATGCAGGGAATGTCTGATTTGGAGGCTGCGGCTTTTCAGCGGAATGGAATCCCTATTTTGTAATGCAATCCCTTTTAGCTTTGAAAAGCGATTATGTTTGATGATGAATATTTACCAGACAGACTATCCAGACTCCGACATTGTTAAATAAATATTAGGAGGATTTTTATAATGGGCATAAAGAAAAAACTGGGTCTAGGATTCGCATCCGCAGTATTGGGAGTTTCGTTGGTAAGCGGGGGCACTTTTGCTTATTTCAGTGATACGGCCGAAACGGATAACACGTTTGCTGCAGGTACCCTCGATCTTGCTGTAGACCCTGAAGTTATTGTTAATATGGATAATTTAAGGCCGGGCGATTACGAGCTCCGAACATTTTATTTGGAAAATAACGGTTCACTGGACATATCTGAGGTTTTATTAGAAACAAGTTATGAGGTAATCGATGCAGAAGGGAACAATACAGATGACTTTGGTAAACATATTCGCGTCAATTTCCTTGAAAACGCAGATAAGTCGGAAGGTAACAGATACAATGACATCATTTATTCGAAAACACTGTATGAATTACAAAATATGAGTCCGGATGCGGTAGCAAAAAATGTCCTGGGATTTGAAAATGAACCAAGTGGTTTGCCGACTGGAACGAGTGATACGATGTATGTCCAATTCGAATTTGTGGATAACGGGGAAAAACAAAATCAATTCCAAGGTGATGAGCTGAAACTCAAATGGTCGTTCGAAGCCAGATAAGCGACGCCTTGAAGAAACCGCAATCTTGCATCATAGCCGCCAGCTTCAAGGAGGGACTGAATTGAATATAAAAAACAAGCTCATCACGAGTTTCGTCGCAGCGGTGCTCGGCATATGCCTGATTACCGGCGGAACAAGCGCCTACTTTTCTGACACTGCTTCCACCAATAATACGATTACCACTGGTTCATTGAATCTTGGGTTAAATAAAGAGGCTATTTTTCAAGTTGAGGCGTTCGTACCTGGGGAAACACAGGAGACCCAATTTAAACTTACAAATGAAGGAAGTATGGATATGAAAGACATTACGTTAACTACTTCCTATGAAATCGTTGATAAAGGGGAACCAAATAACGGTGATAACATGGGCGAGTACCTTGTTGTGGAGCTGTTATCCAATCAGGAATTGATATTTGAAAAAACGCTGGCGGAATTAAACGGTAATCCGCAACAGATTGCCAAGGAATTTCCAGCCGGGAGCACGGCAAAACAATTTATGATCCGGATTACATTTAAAGACAATGGAGAAAATCAAAATCATTTTCAGACAGACCAGTTAAAACTGAATTGGGAATTTGAAGCAGTGCAACTGTAATACGAATGCTTTGTAAAGATGGATTATGGGGACCGCGGTGCCCCTGATCCATCTTTATTCCAATAGGTATAACTTGTTGTCGTCTGATGGTGAATGAAAAAAGGTGCAGATGCAAGAGGAGGTAAATATGAAGCACCAGTGTAAGCCTCAAAGCAAATTATGGTTAATTATTTTTAAAAGTTTAATGATCCTGTATGTCCTTCTATTTTCAGCCGGCTATTTAACAGCAAATACCGCTGCATCCTTTAGTGACCACCTTGATGTAAACGGAGAAGTGGCGATTGGAACATGGGATAATGGAAAAACCGATGAAGCTAGAGAAGGCGGCTGCCCGGAAGAATCTGATAAGACTCAGCCAGTAAAAGAAAATGCAAAGGCAGATAACGTATCAAATAAAGACAATAATCTATTGCAAGAAGGTGAAACGTGTTGAAAAAAACGATGGTATTCAAGTGGACAAATCGCGTAGTTACAGGTGTATTAATCACTTTATTAATAAGTGTGGCTGTATTGGTTATTTCCACCAAACTTACCGGGGGACAGCCTGAGGTATTTGGGTATCAATTGAAATCTGTCCTATCGGGGTCCATGGAACCTGGTATTCAGACAGGATCGCTCATTGCTGTAAAATCTGTGGAAGAAGGAGAAAAATCAAATTTTCAGCCAGGTGATGTGATCACGTTTGTTGGTGAAGAAAATAAATTAATTACCCACCGGATTACTAAGGTTTCATCAACAGACAAGGGTGCGGTATACACCACCAAAGGGGATAATAATGATGCCCCGGATTCAGCCCCGGTTTTAGCTGAGAATGTTGTAGGGTTGTATACCGGGTTTACAATTCCATATGCAGGTTACGCCATCAATTTTGTTCAATCCTCGAGTGGAAGCATATTATTTATGATCATACCTGGTGTTCTGTTGCTGGGGTACGCCGGCTTCACTATTTGGAGAACCATAAGGCAACTGGATAAAAGACTTAAAAATAGTGCAGAGCGCGCGGAATAACGATCCAATATTCCCTCAAGTTGTCATGGAATTACGAAATCCTCCGCAGTAATTCAAATTTCTGGTCAATCATACCGTTTTGGGGTGCTCCTCAAGTACTCTTCGCTCGATTCCATCCCATTCTCGCTTGAATTAGCCGTCTCCCGCTCGTTTTGGAGTACTGTTCACTCGATTTTGCCCCTTACTCGCTTGATTTCGATCGCCGCTCGCATTATATACCAAGTAAAAAGAAATGTATGCCGAAACGGGAGAGAGCCTCTTCCAAATGGGAGAGAATGCTCTGAAATGGGAGAGGTACCCGTCCAAATGGGAGAGAGCAGCGCAAAGTCAGGAGAGAGCGGCACAAAGTCGGGAGAGAGAACACAAAGTCGGGAGACAGCAGCACAAAGTCGGGAGGGAGCACAAAATCTGGAGAGAGCAACATATTCTATTCCCGCAATACCGCTCAAAATCAATAAGCGGAACAGATTGATAAGCCAACCTGTTCCGCTCCAGATTATGCTCCTGTATAGCATCCCACCTAGGTTTCTAATTTACCTCCGCAGTATCATCAAAAAAATGAAACAAAAAGCCGGCATTATGAACATCATAATGCCGGCTATAAGTAAGGGAAAAACCATTATTTGCTGACTAATTCTTTTTCCAGCTTTTGCAGACCTGGTTTTCCGTTCTCCACCGTGAAGCTTGCATAGGTTTCGATTGGAGCTCCGGGCGTGGAAATATACGGCAGCACAAGGAAGTCCGTATCCCATTTGTCCGGTGTTACATGACAACGCACATATCCGCGTTGTGCATTGTATAATTTCACATGATCATTCGAGAGCCATTTATCAGCTGAGTCATCATGTACTTCGCCGTCTTTACCTGATGCAATGGATGTTGTGACAAATTCCGTTCCGATTGTTTCGGAAGCTGGATTGGTAAAGTCCTTTTTAAGATTTGCCGCGAGATGGCGGTGGATGTCTCCTGTTAGAACAACCGGATTTTGGACGTTGAATTCGTTAAATGCCTGGAAAATACGCTCTCTGTCTGCAACAAATCCGTCCCACTGATCCATACTGAATTTTTTACCGGCGCCGGGATTCCGGTCGATTTGTGCCATGACAACTTGTTGTGCAAGCACATTCCAGGTTGCTTCCGATTGTTCCAAATTACCAAGAAGCCATTTTTCCTGTTTATCACCTAATATGGTCCGGTCGGAGTCAAGGCGGACTTTGGCGTCTTCTCCGCTTACTATCGCGGAGCCTTCATAGTCGTCACGGTATTGACGTGTATCCAGCACATTAAATTCGGCCAGATTTCCATATGTTAATTTCCGGTACATCCGCATATCAGGTCCTTCTGGTATTGACATGCTCCGGAGCGGCATATTTTCATAGTGTGCCTGATATGCTTCTGCACGCTGTTCGATAAACTGATGTGGAGAGGCATTGTACTGTGTATCCTCATCTGCATAGTTGTTTTCCACTTCATGATCATCCCATGTCACAATCCACGGGAAAGCAGCATGTGCAGCCTGAAGGTCGGAATCGGATTTAAACAGGGAATATCTGAGCCGATATTGGTTCAGTGTGACTATTTTTGTGTTATGGGCATTGGAAAGTCTTACTTCCCGGACCAAATTGGAACTATTAATCGGATATTCATAGATATAGTCTCCATGGAAAAGCACGAAATCCAAATTTTCCATAGCCATATGTCTGTATGCGGTATAGTAGCCATGATACCAGGCCTGACACGATGCCGTCGCAAAGGACAGGGATGAAATGGGTGTCCCGTCTGCCGGAGCTGTTTTGGTTCTGCCAATTGAACTTACCATATCTCCTACTTTAAAACGATAGTAATAGTAGCGCCATGGCGCGAGCCCCTCCAATTCAACATGTACCGAATGTCCCAAATCCGGAAGCGCTGCTGCAAATCCGTGCTGGATGATTTTATTAAAATTTTGGTCTGCGGCAACTTCCCACTCAACCGGCACGCGTATATTTTTCATGCCGCCGGATCCGTCCTCAGCTAATGGTTCAGGTGCCAGTCTTGTCCAAATTACGACACCATCAGGCAAAGGGTCACCGGATGCGACGCCTAATTGAAAAGGATTTTTCTTGAATTCCGGAATTTCAGTACTGATTAATGCGTCATCAGCTGGTTTCAGTCCCTCATTAATTAATGAAGTAATTTTTTGGCTTTTGCTTTCCATGGATAAAATTCCCCTTTCATTAATAGATAAGTTTGTTGAATGTCGGTATCGCGGTTACATCTGTAAGTCCGCAGCATCCCTCCCTTTTACTGTTTAAAGGCAGGAAAATGGGCTGAAAAACAACCATTCGATTGAAGGATTTTTATTAAAGAATTTTTACAAAAACTTACATAAGGTTTATGGAATTTTACATATTTCACGTTTAAAATAAAGAACAAACGTTCTTATTGGTTGTTAAACATTTTATGGAAATGCCTTTATTATTCTACAGGGAGGGTGATAGCAATGAACCTGGATTGTATCCCGAAGATGGAACAGGAACCGTACGAGTACGCAAATAAATTCATCCGGGAAAATGAAACATTGTTCAGCAACTCGTTATTGCAATCATTTATCAGCATCCATGAACACAAACGTCTGCTGGATCAATTCGTCCGATTGCCGAATCCAAAAACGAAAGAGGCGGTGGATCATGCATTTCAGAGACACTACGCGGAAATCAGGTTAATAGGTATGCTCTCGAATAATCTGAAGCGATGTGCTGTTCGTTATGATCAAAGGAGAAGTCGCGATTACAGGCAGCAGCTGTTAATTTTGGATCAGCCCGTAGTAAATGACGAAGGTACGGTAACCACTAATGTCGACCTTATGAAAGATCCGCAAACAATCCCGGTTGATCAGGAAGTAATTGAAAAAGAAAGTCACCTGGAGAACAAAATTGAAAACCCCGGACTTTATCATGCAATTCACTCTCTTACACCACGACAAAAGGCGATTTTAGAATCAGCATATTTGTTTGAAATGACCGATACGGAGATCGCCAAAAGAGATCAGGTTTCACAGCAGTCTATCTCAAAAGCACGCAAACAAGCATTGCAAAAAATGAAAAATCAATTATTGGAGGGAAAGTAACCATTGAGTGAAATCGCTAATCTCTCAAGTATGATGCAGATACTGGCCAATTTTGGGTTTCCTGTACTTATTACCCTAATTCTCTTGTTTCGCTTTGAAGCCAGGGTGCAGCAACTGGAGGAATCACATCAGGAATTAACCGAAACCATTCATGAACTGAGGAGAGATTACCATGATTAAACTGATTGATTTAGCAGAACAGGCAAAACATGGCAATGTGGACGCGGTAGAAGACGTGCTGGAAAGATTTGAACCAAAAATTAAACGCTCACTAAGTCAAACAACGCTACAGAATCAAGCTGATTTATACCAGGAGTTATCCATTAAAACAATGGAAATCATCCACACATATGATGCGGATAAGGTTTATGGTTTTTGGGAATTTTTTAACATGCTGAAAGATGAGCAGACAAAAGGACTGCTGTGATTTTCAGGAATGTATCGGTATGGAAGGACTTTAAATATAATGTTGTATTCAATAAAAAGGAGATGATTACATTGGATAAAGGTACTGTTATTCGTACGATCGTACTTGCGCTTGCACTATTTAATCAGATTCTTGTCATTTTTGGCAAGTCACCGCTGCCGTTCAATGGAGAGGAATTGGAGCAAATAGTCTCCGCCGTGTTTACGGTCATATCGTCGCTTGTTGCCTGGTATAAAAACAATTATATAACAGAAAAAGGAAAAAAACAGAAGATGGCTATAAAGAATGCTGGGCTGCAATAATATGTGTTTTAAATAGGGAAGCAGGTATAAAAACCTTTTTACTGCATAAGTGCAACGAATGTTTTTGCTGTTGAATGCGATAAGTGAAGTTTTCTAATCAAAACAGCCTGATTTAAATGAAAGCAAAATATAAATTGCTTGTGTTAAATACTAAAAATCTATTGCAACTGGTTGATGACTAGTTGCAATAGATTTTTTGCCTTATTAAGCCTTATACCAATACTGCTGTAAAGTAAACCATAAGCACATTAACAAGATCCATTGCCCTCCTATCTCTTTCTTGAACTTTTTTCGACATAGGATTGACAAATTTTTTGAATCATTGTAATGTATTCATATCATCCAGTCATCAGATGACTAGATGACTGGCTGCTGAATTTTTGACAGATATAAATCTATCTGCATACGTACATCGATTTCTCCGCCATGGAGAGTTGGTGAATACTAATCCTACTTTTTAGAATCACTATGAAAGCGATTACCGAGTTTCAGGAGGGTGTTAAACATTGTTATTACTTGTGGCGTTAAGTGCAATAATTGCCCCATTTGTCTTTCTGGTTATTTTCAGACAGCCGGCAGTTAAAGGCATGTTTTTCAGTGCAATTATTGTTATCATGTTAGCTTTACTTGTATGGGGAATGGGCGGAGCAATTGTAACCGCTTCTATTTTGCAGGGTATACATAAGGCATTAACGATTCTATTAATCTTGTTCGGTGCGATTGTGCTGCTTAACACACTGCGTCATACGGGTGCGGTTGACCGGATCAATGAAGGGTTTCGCAATATCTCAAGTGATATGCGGGTCCAGGTCATTATTGTGGCGTTTCTGTTTGGTGCATTGATTGAGGGTGCGGCTGGATTTGGTACCCCTGCAGCAGTGACTGGTCCATTGATGGTAGCACTTGGTTTCAATCCGATGGCCGCTGCTGCGTTGGCGTTAATTGCGGATAGTTCATCTGTTTCATTTGGTGCGGTAGGTACACCGATTCAAATTGGACTGAGTAACATTCCGGGTGCCAATTTGGAATTTTTCAATGAAATTGGTGTGAAGGTAACGTTAATTGACTTATTTGCCGGAACCTTTGTACCACTGGCGTTGGTGATTGTTATAACACTATTTTTTGGTAAGAAGAAAAGCATGGGAAATGTGTTTGAACTGGCACCTTGGGCTCTGCTTATTGGAGCGGTGTATACAGGGTCGGCATTGTTATACGCGGTACTGTTTGGTCAGGAATTTGTCGCAATTTTAGCATCCTTAACCGGGCTGTTGGTGGCGACATTCACTGCCAGAAAAGGATTTCTGATGCCAAAAACGACATGGAAAGATGCATTGCAGGATGATTTTGAAGTTAAAACGGAGAAATCGGAAATGAGTCTGATCAAGGCGTGGTCTCCGTATCTCGTTGTGGTTGGTCTGCTGCTGATTACCAGAATAATAGATCCGATCAAAGAATTTACGTTAACATACGTGGATCTTACCTGGAAAAATATACTCGGATTTGAAGGGATTACATCCGGGTGGGAAGTATTGTATTCACCAGGTACAGTTTTGGTCCTGGCGGCAGTGTTTGCTGTGATCATTCAGCGGAAATCTTTTTCAAATTTTGCCAAAGCATCCAATGAGTCGTTTAAATCGATTCAAACTGCGGGTCTTGCGTTATTTTCCACCTTGGCGTTGGTACAGGTGTTTACCAATTCAGGAATCAATGCAAATGATCTCGTCAGTATGCCGCAGTATATCGCCGAGGCACTGGCGGCGACATTTGGACCCGGCTGGGTGTTTGTAGCGCCATTTTTGGGAGAATTGGGAGCATTTATAACGGGAAGTGCAACGGTTTCGACACTGACCTTTTCACCAATTCAATACAGTGTCGCAAGCCAGGTAGGAATGAATCCACAGATCATCCTCGCATTGCAGGTGATTGGAGCAGCGGCTGGAAATATGATTTGTGTCCATAATGTTGTGGCGGCTTCGACAGTCGTTGGGTTGACAGGTAAAGAAGGCGATATCATTCGGAAAACATTGATACCAGCTATCGGTTATGCACTTCTGGCAGGAGTAGGCGGTTTTATTCTCATGAGTATTATGTAAGTTGCGCCACCTGAAAGAACACTACTTTCATTATTGTTTTCTTTCCAGTAAACTTAGTGTAACGAATAAGTAGTAAGGTGGATTAATACATTGGATATTAAACCGATAAAAACGCGAAAAATATACGAAGAAGTATCCGATTCATTCATAGATATGCTGAAGAAGGGTGAACTTCAGCCTGGTAATAAACTTGATTCAGTGGAGCAGCTGGCAAAAAGCTTTGATGTCAGTCGCTCCGCAATCCGGGAAGCGCTGAGCGGGCTGCGGGCAATGGGAATCGTGGAAATGCGTCAAGGCGAAGGGACCTATATCAAGGAATTTGACGCTTCCAAATTTTCCTTGCCTGTCGCAACAGCGTTAATCATGAAACGGGATGATATTAGAGAATTGTCCGAAGTGCGGAAGATTCTCGAAGTTGGTGCAGTTGAACTGGCGGCGCAAAATCGTTTGCAGCATGAATTGGAACCTATTGAAAAAGCATTGCTGGATATGAAAGGTGCCAAGGGAAGAGGAGACATTGGGGAGAAGGCGGACCTGGATTTTCATCTGGCCATTGCCAAAGCTTCCCACAATAAAATGCTCATCAATTTAATGAGCAGTGTTTCGGATATTATGGTGGAATCCATGCGGGAGACCCGCCGTCTGCTGTTATATTCCGAGGAAAAAAGTCAACAGCTTTATAAGGAGCATGAGCGGATCTTTGCAGCAATAAAATCGCGTAACCCTGATGGGGCGAAAGATGCGATGCTGAATCATCTGGTTGAGGTGGAACAGGTGATTTCGGAATATATTGAATGAAATAAGGGGAGTACGCGCACGTAACGCCTGAATTTTCGATTGGCGGGTTGGAAGTCATTCGGGGAGATGCGTGGGTCGATCGAGGGCGCCTTGTAGTCGATCGGGAAGATGCGTAGGTCGATCGGAAGAGCTCCACGGTCGATCGAGGGAGCCCGGAAACTAATAGATCCCATTTGACCGCAACATAAATCAATCAGACTTTATTCATTTTAAAGTCTTTCTATTTACACAAGTCATATGATGACCTGCTTTCTAAAAAACGGAGGTGTCAACATTGAAAGTTTCGTTGTTTATTACGTGTATGTGCGATATTTTTTCCTCAAACGTTGGGAAAGATACCGTGGAACTGTTGGAGAGGGTTGGCTGTGAGGTTGATTTTCCGGAGGCGCAGACGTGCTGCGGGCAGCCGGCATTCAACAGTGGCTATTTGGAAGATGCCAAGCAATCTATGAAACAAATGATCAAAGCTTTTCAGTTTTCCGATTATGTGGTTGGGCCATCCGGGTCGTGTGTGGGCATGATTCAGGAATACCCGAAAATTTTTAAAGGGGATATTGTTTGGGAGGAAGAGGCGAACAAGCTCGCTGCCAAAACGTATGAACTCACGCAATTTCTGGTTGATGTGCTTGGTGTTACGGATGTTGGCTCGACATTCAGAGGGAAAATTACGTATCATCCATCCTGCCATATGACAAGGATTCTTGGCGTAAAGGAAGCTCCGATGACACTATTAAAACATGTCAAAGGAGCCGAACTGGTAGAGTTGCCGTTAAAAGAAGACTGCTGCGGATTTGGCGGAACGTTTGCTGTGAAAAATTCGGTCATATCCGGTGAAATGGTAAAAGAAAAATCACGTCACGTTTCGGAAACTGGTGCGGAATATTTGGTTGGCGGTGATATGGCTTGTCTGATGAATATCGGCGGCCGGATGAAGCGGGAAGGAAAGGACGTCAAAGTCGTTCATATTTCGGAGATTTTGAATCGGTAATTTTTTGACAGGAAGCTATTAAACTATTTTTATCTGGAGGGAAGCGCTTTGAGTATTAAAATAGGTGAAGCCCCGTACAAAGAACGTGTTGCAGAAGGGGTGGAAAATGACTTCATGCGCCAGGCCGTCTCCTCTGCACAAGGTCGTTTCAGGGACGGCCGGCAAAAGCAGGCCGATGAGCTTGGCAATTGGGAAGACTGGCGTACTTTGGGCGAAGAAATCCGCACCCATACATTGGAAAATATCGATTACTATCTGCAGCTGCTAAGTGATAATGTCTCCAAACGCGGCGGGAATGTGTTTTTTGCTGAAACGCCCGAGGAGGCGAACGAATACATTCAAGACGTCATTAAGAAAAAGAATGCCAAAAAAGTGGTCAAGTCGAAGTCGATGGTAACCGAAGAAATCGGCATGAATGAAGCATTGGAAGAGGTTGGTGCTGATGTGGTCGAATCCGATCTGGGCGAATGGATCCTGCAATTGGACGAGGACCCACCATCACATATCGTGGCACCTGCCATCCATAAAAATAAGGAACAGGTCCGGGAAACGTTTGAAACGAAAAAAGGATACAGCAAAACCGATGATCCGGAAGAACTGGCAGCATTTGCCCGTGAGCAGCTGCGCAAGGAATTCATGTCTGCTGATGTCGGTATTACTGGCTGTAATTTTGCCGTTGCTGAATCCGGTGCGGTCACGACTGTTACGAACGAAGGGAACGCCCGTATGGTAACGAGTGTGCCGGATACACAAATTTCCGTGATGGGGATGGAGCGGGTTGTGCCGACGTGGGAGGATCTTGATGTTCTGGTCAGCCTGTTAACTCGCGCGGCAGTCGGACAAAAACTGACGAGCTATGTGACATCGTTTACGGGTACCCGCCTGGAAGGGGAGACAGATGGCCCCGAAGATTACCATCTTGTCATCGTTGACAACGGCCGCTCGAAAATTTTAGGAACGGAATTTCAGTCAGCACTCCACTGCATCCGTTGTGCGGCGTGCATTAACGTCTGCCCGGTCTATCGTCATGTCGGCGGGCATGCATATGGCTCGGTTTATCCCGGCCCAATTGGCGCAGTGCTGACACCATTATTGGACGGTTATGAAGATCACAAGGAATTGCCGTACGCATCATCATTGTGCGGTGCCTGTACCGAAGTTTGTCCCGTAAAAATTCCGCTGCATGAACAGCTGATCAGGCATCGGCAAATCATCGTCGAAGAAGAAGGCATGGCCCCCGTATCCGAGCAGATTGCGATGAAAGGTTTTGCCAAATGGGGATCGAGTCCGGCTGCGTATAAAATGAGCGCATCGATGGCACGTACAGCGATGAAACCGTGGTCGAGGGACGAAAATATCTCCAAAGGGCCGGGGCCATTAAGCGGCTGGACGGCTAGCCGTGATTTTCCGGCACCAGCCAAGCAGACATTCCGGTCCTGGTACAAAAATCGCAGCAAGGAGGGAAAAGCAAAATGACGATTCAAAACAGAGAGTCTTTCCTTGATAATCTAGCTTCTAAAATGGGACGTCCACGTCGGCGGGATGGGGTGGAGCGTCCGGAATGGAGCGTGCGCCCGCAAGATGAGGTGCTGGCTGGAGCGACTAGTGATGAACTGGTTGATGTGTTACGGGAGCATTGTGAAGTAATCCATACGAATTTTAAACGGACGGATCGTGACGGCCTGCTGACAGTGCTGCGCAAGACCATTGAGGAGTTTGATGGGAAGAAAATTGTCGCATCGAATGACGCGCGGAATAAGGATTTTAATCTGGATGAACTGTATAGTATTTTGGGTGCGGAAGGCAATGAAGTTCATTTGTGGGATGAGGTGACCGGCGAGCAAAATATGCGCGTTGCCGAGCAGGCCGATGTCGGCATTTCGTTCAGTGATATAACGCTCGCCGAGTCCGGTACGGTTACGTTATTTAATAACAAACATAACGGCCGCTCCATCAGCCTGATGCCAAGAAATTATATTGCTATTATCCCGAAAAGTACGATTGTGCCGCGCATGACCCAGGCAGTTCGGCAGATTCACGCCGATCATGCAAAAGGCGAGGAAGTATCATCCTGCGTCAGCTTCGTAACCGGCCCAAGCAACAGCGCCGATATCGAGATGAACCTGATTGTTGGCGTACACGGCCCGGTGGAAGTGACGTATATTGTGGTGGATGATTGATTTGATGGGGCGGCGTGTGGCTTAGAGCGTGCGAGCTCTGGCGGGTGAGTCAAGTCCTTATCTATGTGTAAAAGTCCAATACAAGTTTTCAACCTTATGATGGTATTTATGTGAATTTGATGTGGTGGGAAGGGCCCTTCCCACCACATCAAATTTTCGCGCGCTGGAATCCTCTTCAACTTTTGTTTCGAATAAACCTTTTTTTATTCTTTTGTTGCCCTTCATAATCCATTAGTACTGCGCCAATTAGACGGAAGGCGGATTGTGTATTCGGAAATATACGAATGACTCTTTCCCGCCTTCTAACTTCTTCATTTAGGCGTTCCAATGAATTCGTGCTGCGTATGAATGTATGATATTTCTCTTCTTCATTGAGATACTGAATGGCATCATCGAAGCCTTCTTCCAATGTCTTAAGTGCTTGATTTAGCTTTGGATCTTCTTCGTAACGCGTGACGAACTCCTCCTTGAAGTTTCTTGCGTCATCTGGTGTAACGGCTTTAAAAATCCGTTTTAACCCCGTGATTACCTCTGACATACCCTTCTTTGGCAGTTGATCCACAATATTTCGTTTAAAATGAACGGTGCAGCGTTGCCATGAGGTTCCGAGGAATTCCTCCTGTATTGCTTTTTTGAGCCCTTTATGGGCATCTGAAATCATAAGTCTTGGTGAATGCAGCCCCCGGCCTTTCAGCTCTTTTAAAAAGCTTTTCCAAGCTTCGTAACTTTCGGTATGGTCAACCTTTAATCCGAGCACTTCCCGTTGGTTATCCTCGCTTATCGCTGTCGCAATGTAGACAGCTTTGGATACAACCTTACGATGCTCGCGAACTTTGATATACATGGCATCTACAAAAATGTACGGATAATAGGTGTTTGCCAAATTTCGATTCGCCCATTTATTGACGATAGGGTCTAGTTTCTCTGTAAGCGATGATACAAAGGACTTGGATACGCTCTCTCCACACAATTCTTCTACTACATTTCGAACCTTGCGTGTGGAGACCCCGTTCACCACCATTTCAAGCAGGGCAAGAACGAAAGCCTGGTCACAGCGTTGATACTTTTCAAAAATACTTGGTGAAAACTCACCGCTGCGAGTCCGTGGAACCCGTAACTTGATCTTTCCAATACTCATCAAATATTCTCTTTCATAATAGCCGTTTCGATAATCACGTGAACTACCAGTACGGGCGTATGGCGGAACGTCCAAAAATTCATCCCGTTCCTTTTCCATATACTCATTCAGAATTAATACAGCTGTTGATTTATAGATAGCGTTCATATTGGAGTTCATAATCTCATCTTTTAACTTGTCCATGTTTAGGTTAAAATGTAGTTGGGTCATCATTAATTCCTCCTTATGTTTTTGTGGTTGAAAACATTGTATCATAGGAATTAATATGGCCCTTTCTTATTTCGCTTTTACACAATTATACGGACTTAACCGCGGGTGAGCCGAAACGAGCGAACTGGTACCCCAAATGTGCGAACTCGAGCTGAAACGAGCGAATTAGCTTCCTAACCGTGCGAACTCGAGCTGAAACGAGCGAATTAGCTTCCTAACCGTGCGAACTCGAGCTGAAACATGCGAACTAAGCCCTAAACGTGCGAACTATTACCGGAACGCGTGAACAACAGCTTGGAAATGGCGTGTGAAATCCCGGCAATTCATGCGAATGCATCCGTCGCATCATTTTTTATAATAATCATTAATATGTGTACATTTGTACTTTACGTGGTATAATTAATACAGAAAAACATATCCTATTAAAAACCGCCTCATGCTCCAACATGAGACGGTTTCAATAGACCAACCCCGTCAAGAGGGGTTAGGCACCAAGGAACATGATCCCTCAGAGCCAGGCTAGGTGGATGAGGGGTTATTTTTTATGGTTTGTTTCTGACACAATAAACGCGATGAGCATCCCAAAGGATATCATCAGCGTTAATACAGTCTCTACTGCCATATGCATCACCTCCTCTTTGGGAAGTATCCCAAAAAGAACAGTGTGCCCCAACCCCTCATGCGAAGCCAATTTATTTTAAATAGTATAACATATTTTTAGTTAGGTGGACTCATACAAAATGTTTTCCGGCTTAAAGATTTTTTTTATAGACAATTTCATGAAAAAGTTTGACTTCACGTATAATAAATAACATAAGACATGAATTGGGGGCGGAGAGATGGGGCCATCAAAGGATGTACGGTGGCGGCAACGGTTTGAAAACTTCGAGCGGTCATTCAAGTTGTTGGAAAAGTATGCAAATGTAGGTGCTGATAATGAATTGGAGCGTGCTGGTATTATTAAGTTGTTCGAAATGACATTCGAATTATCCTGGAAGTTGCAAAAGGATTATTTGGAAGCGCAGGGCTATGTGATTAAAAGCCCAAGGGACGCAATTAAACAAGCTTATCAGTCTGATCTGATTGATGATGGTCACGTGTGGATGGATACCCTTTCCAAGTGGAATTTAACTACACATACGTATGATGAGGAAATGGCGAAACAATTCGTTGATGAAATAGCAGGTACATACCTGCCGGCCATGAAGCATTTATATGAAAAATTGTCGGAGGAGAAGTAGTCATGTTTGGCTTAACAGATAAAGATATAAAGTTAATTACTGAAGCATTAGATGGCGTTGATGAGATTGAAAATGCCTTCATTTTTGGAAGTCGGGCATTAGGGAATTATAAAAAGGGTTCGGATGTGGATATCGCAATCGGCGGACGTAATGTTACATGGGGAACAGCAGCAACGTTAAGTGAAACATTAAATGAAGAACTTCCACTGCCATACTATTTTGATATTCTTGATTATAATGCAATATCCAATCATAATCTGACAGCGCACATCGAGCAATACGGCGTACAAATTTATGATAAGGGTCAACATATGCGGAAAATATAAAAAAGCAATCCAATCATGGTCAGAAGGATTGCTTTTTTAGTAATGGTGTTGAAAATATTCATTATTGGTTGAAAAGGTATGCCGAAACGGGAGAGATACCCGTCCAAATGGAGAGAGCAGCGCAAAGCCGGGAGACAGCAACTTATTCCATTCCCCCACCATCACTTAAAAACAATAAGCGAAACAAATTGACTACACAATCTGTTCCGCTTCAAAATCATGCTCCTCTTCGTACGCTTGCATCCTTACTATACCGCTCCGTAAACGCTACTGCGATCAGCGAGATAACAGCTGTGACAACAATAAATATTGCAATAGGTGACCATGCGTTATTGAACTGTCCGAGCAGCCAGGTCGCAATTAACGGAGAAGTTCCGCCGGCCATAGCGGCGCCAATCTGGTAACCGAGTGAAATGCCGGTGTAGCGTACTTTTGTCGAAAATAAATCAGAAAACATGGTGCCGAGAACTGCTGTGATTGGCGGCCAAACGATACCGAGTGCAAGCACGCTCGCTAGAATGACGGCCCAATCCTGCCCGACTGACAGCAGCATGAAGTATGGGAATGCGTACAGTATCATCGCAATACAGCCGATTACATAAATCTTTTTCCGCCCGATTGTATCGGAAAGTTTTCCCATAATCGGAATCATAATGGCTGTGACGATCGTCGCAATCGTAATCGAATTCAGGACGGTAATCTGATCGTAGGCGAGCGTGCTGGTTGCGTAACTTACGACAAACGTTGCGAAAATATAAAATGGCGCGGTTTCAACGACTTTTGCGCCAACAGCAATCAGTACCTCGCGCCAATGGTATTTTAATGTGTCAACAACCGGCAGTTTGGCAACCTGGCCGGATTTTTTCGCTTCTTCAAAATCCGGTGTTTCATTGATGCCGGCACGGATCCACAACCCGAACACGACCAGAAATGCACTTAAAATGAACGGAATTCGCCAGCCCCATGCCATAAATGCTTCATGTGGCAGCAAGCTCATCATTGTCAATGCGAATGTGCCGAGCACCAGCCCGATTGGGACGCCCATTTGCGGGATGCTTCCGAACAGACCTTTTTTGCCTTTCGGAGCGTATTCGACCGCCAACAGCAGTGAGCCGCCCCATTCACCGCCAAGACCAAGTCCTTGTATCAATCGAAGCAAAATCAGCAAAATTGGTGCCGCAACGCCAATTTGCGCATATGTCGGCAGGAGCCCGATCAGCACAGTTCCTCCGCCCATTAACGTTAGTGTAATAACGAGGGTTTTCTTCCGTCCGATCTTATCCCCAATGTGGGCGAATATGACACCACCCAATGGTCGTATAAAAAATGTTAATGAGAACGATAAATATGCGAGCATAAGTCCAACAATCGGGTCGGATGACGGGAAGTACAGTTCATCCAATACAAGCCCGGCAACTGTTCCATATAAAAAGAAATCAAACCACTCAATTGAACTTCCGACTAAGCTTGCGGTCAACACTTTGCGCTTTAATTTTTTGTCCATGTATTTTCCCCCTTGTTCTGAAAAATAAATTGCTAAGCCTTGTCATGTTGTCGTGCCAAAGCCGGTTTCTTTCGCCTTTTGATAGACTCCTTTGGCCACCTCCAAATCAAAATAAGCTGCCCCAACTGATTTGAAAAACGTAATTTGTTCCGGTGTTTCGCGGACGGGTGACTTGTCCGGTGAAAAATCATTCAGTTCACCGTACACGTTGGAAAAACTCCATTCCCCCTCGTTAGCAGCATGAATTAGTTCACCAGCTTCCTCTTTGACACTTGCCAGATCGTCCACCGCGATAACCGATGCTTTTTTAATGGTACTTAAATCCACCTCCTGCATACTTGGTAAAAAAGAGCCGATTCCATTTATATGCGTTCCTTCCTTTAAATCATTACCATCAAAAACCGGAGTTTTCGATCGTGTGCTGCAGTTGATGATATCGGCTTGTTTTACTGCTTCTTTCACGTTAGCGGCAATCAGAATGTCTGCCTTTACTCTAAAATTCTCCAACTTTTCTTTAAAGGTGTAAGCTTTTTCAGCAGTTCGGTTGAAGAGCACAATTGTCTCGATAGTTCGTGCTTCCAAAACGCCCAATACCTGTTCAAAAGCCATCGCACCAGTTCCGATCACACTTAAAGTCCTGGCATCTGCCCGTGCCATCTTGCCGGTTGCAATACTGCTTAACGCCCCGGTGCGGAGTCTTGTTAAAAAAGACGCATCCATCGTGCATAAATGTTTGCCATCTGAGGCATCTGACAGCATCAGCACACCCTGAGTCGTCGGTTTCCCGACATCAGGATTGTTTGGAAAAATATTGACTACTTTCACCGAAGCAACCTGATTTTCCAGATCCGCACTTGGCATATACAGCGCGGATGCTCCTTTGTCGGGAATATCAATAACGGTGCGATGCGGATTTTGAATCATTCCCTTATTTTTCGCCGCGAGACCTTGCTTAATATCATGGACAGCATCCCGCATGAAATAGTTCTCCTGAATTTCCTGATCCGAAATAAACAGCAAACCATCACTCCTTTTATTGGAATCGTTTACAAAATAATTAAATTACTGCTTAAATTTTGTTTCAATTTAGTATATAATTTAATTAGCACTTAAATTATTTAAAATATAATATAATTCAACCTATTTTGTCAAACGGGACAGAGGGACAGGCTCCTCGTCCCAGTTGGAATGGGACGAGGAGCCTGTCCCTCTGTCCCACAGAAAGGGGGCTTGAAATTGACGGACGAATTGGGCGCGAAAATAAAACAGTTACGAAAACAGCAAAAACAAACGTTAAAGCAAATAGCAGAAGAAACAGATTTATCGATCAGTTTCCTGTCACAGCTGGAGCATTCCAAAACATCGGCAACTTTGGAGTCACTGAAAAAGATTTCAGACGCACTTAACGTGAACCCGAGTTATTTTTTTGCCAAACCGGATGCAGTTTCACCGTCAAAAGTTATTCGACATGAGCGTGTGAATGATGAGTTGAAGCAAAATAAATTTATTTACCGGGATTTATCGGGTGCGATGGAAAATCCGTTATTTTCGCCAATCCTGATTATCCTGAATCCCGGCGATAACCGCGGCAGCAATTTTTCACATAAAGGACAGGAATTTCTGTATGTGCTGGAAGGGACGCTGACGATACATATTGAGGGGGAGGAGCATGTGCTGCATCCGCACGATTCAATCTTTCTGCAGTCATCCAAATCCCATTACTGGCTGAATAAAACCGATCGGACGATAAAATTTTTGTGTGTTTCAGCGGTGGAATAAGGGTAATGGCCCCTCTGAACAAACTTAGGTGAATGAGGGGCTATTCCTGGTTGATTTTCGGCTGTTGTTGAAAATCTTTTAGTCTGTTTTAAAGGCTAAAATAGTTGGGCAAAAAATTAAAAGCGATCTGGAAGTGCTCGAACTCGATCGAGAAGCCTTTCTACTCGAGCGGCAAGCTTCGAACTCGATCGAGAAGCTTCTCCACTCGATCGAGGAACCCTTCCACTCAATCGGCATGCTCCCTTACTCGATCGAGAAGCCCTGCAACTCGATCGGCAAACATCGCACTCGTTCGAGCACCACGTAAGTAGATCGACAATCCCCCTTACTCCCCAACTAGGGACAGAACATCTCACCCCCCACGTGTTATATATCATTTTTTATATTGTAAATAGATCTTAAATAAATTGTTCTATCATGTTAATTCTATTGAAATAAAGATTTAGTAGACTAGATGTGTTGGTATGAATTACCTTAGGAACAAAAAATTTTAGGAGGATTACAATTGGGAAAACATTTTGTACGCCGATATGTGCTGACGACGGCACTTGGGGGAGCATTTATATTAAGTCCCGTAATGGCGGGGAGCGGTTTTGCGCCTGGGGCGCCGGGTGAAGAACCATCAAAAAAAGAAAAGACGGGAGCACCTTCTTCCCATCTTATCTTTTCAGGCGAACGCGGGGGAGCGGGCGAAATGGTTCAAACCAAATTAAGTAATATGGGATATGATCTGGCGGTTGATGGTATTTACGGACCTATTACGGAGACACAGGTACGGAAATTTCAGGACAATCAAGGGTTAGTCGTGGACGGTATTGTCGGACCGAAAACAAAAGAAGCACTTAACAATTCCGGCACAAAAAATTCCGGCACAGATGAAGAGCAAACGACTACGGTGAGCGCTCCGGATGAAGAAAAAACAACAACAGAGAACCAAGCATCTACTGATATTGTATCTGCAGCTAAAAGCCTGGTCGGAACTCCATATCAGTTTGGCGGTGAAACCCCAGCAGGTTTTGACAGCAGCGGTTTTGTTAATTATGTAATCGAACAAGAGACGGATGCATCGCTTGAAAGAACGCATGCAGGAATCTGGGCAAATGATGGGGCTTTTGTGGACAACCCTTCACCAGGAGATGTTGTTTTCTTCACAAATACTTATGATGCGGACACGTACGTCACCCACAGCGGAATTTATATCGGCGACGGTAAAATGATTCATGCTGGCACAGAAGAAACAGGCGTTGAGGTAGCGTCATTAAATGTTGACTACTGGGACAACCGCTACATTGGCGCAAAATCTATCAACTAAATAAAACAGACAAAGGCAGTCCTTCATGCTGAGGGGCTGCCTTTGTCATTCAGGAATATTATCTGATACACTTCGCGAGCCCCCATCGATTCTTCACCCCGCTTTTTTGTGAAATGTATGTGTAACCATATATATAACAACGGAGAGAAAGTGTTGGATGCATATTACAATTTAAATAATAAATCTGAATAAAGGCATTGCACCCTCAGTTTCTGCATCCTTATTTCGAATTTTTTATGTAAGTGCAGCGCCTAAGTCCTGGTTAAAAAATTAAGCGCGGTCTTCATCATCATGGGTGGAAGCACCACGCTTATTTTTGCTTTCAGTGATGGCAATTTCAATTGAAGTTTGAAATATCAGGTGCCAGGGTAAAGATTTTTGAATCATCTTTATGCAATGTGCTTTTGGAAAGGGGATAAACATGGACACAAGATCCGGCATGCGTAAAAAGAAAAAAAGTAAAAATATACTTCTTAATTCATCAATCGTAATCGTCATTGCTCTCATATTAATTATTGGGGGCAACATGATTTTCAATAGCAGTAATGAAACAGCTAATAATCAGCAGGATAGCTCCACGGAAGAAACTGAACAGGATACGCAAAATAATGAGGGACAAACTGGTGGAGATGAAAGCACTGATGGAAACGGATCCGAATCGGGAAACAATGGTCAACAGGATGGTGCAGTCCAGCAGAATGAGGATGACGGTGGAGATGAACAATCCCAAAATGATTCTCAAGACAAGCAGGATAAGAACGATCAGTCCCGTCAAAATGATAAGAAACAGCAGAATGCAGGCGAATCCAACTCCGGCAAAGTCGTTGGTAAACCAATTGGTACTTCCCAGTCAGGGCCGCATCAGTCCAGCTATGATAAGGGCACAGTGGACTGGAATGAAAAAATAAAAGCTATTCAATTGGCTACAGGACTGGATGACAGCATGACGCTTTGGCGCCTGGAAAGTGGCGGAGGACCACAGCAATCCATTGGAAAAGTAAGTCCTGAAGGCGTATCAGGCTGGGTGTATGTAGTGAATCTTCAGTGGGTTGATCAAAAGGGCTGGAAAGTGACAAATGTTTCGAAACAAAGCCGATAAAGGATATTAAACTGACGAGAAAAATATGGAAGTTTACAAATAAAATTAAGGTGACGTGAAATCCCCGTCTGGTGCAGGCGGGGATTTTTAGATGTGGCAAGATAGCTGCATGCCTGTTAATATGCTGTTTTTAAAAATGTAGGGGCCACGCATTCAATGGTGGAGAACAAAGCACAATCAGAATAAAAGAAAACAACAGAAATAACTGATAGTATAGGAGAATAATAGTTATAAGGGGCGGTGAATGCATTCATGATAAAAATTTACATGCTTCTATTATTGGTCATGCTGATGTGGGGTCTGAATGTGTCGGCGATTAAAGTACTGGTTGCGGCGATTGACCCGATCTTGCTGACCTCTTTTCGGGTTATGACGGCTGGGGTCATGGTTCTCATCATTTGTAAAGTGATGGGCATTTTCCGTCTCCCGTACAAACATGAATGGCTTACAATTCTGTACATAGCTGTTTTCAATGTCATTCTGCACCATTCGCTGGTGGCGGTCGGATTGGAATTAACATCAGGAATAAACGGTGCGCTCATCTTAGGAATGATGCCGCTGGTGACGGTGATGATGGCGTTCATCGTGCTGCGGCAGCGGATAACGTGGCTGCGGACATCGGGTTTTATCCTCGGTTTCGTGGGCGTAGTGATCACGACGCTTTCCGGTGCCGGCGGGCTGGCGGCGGTTTCGCTGGGTGACGTATTCGTACTGCTCGGTGTAATCGTGCAGGGCTTTAGTTTCATGCTGATCAGCAAGCTGAAGCCGACACTTGATCCGCGCCTGGCGACCGGGTATTTGCTTGTGCTTGGCTCCACCGTTATCTTCCTGGTCAGCCAGATATTAGGGGCACGGGTTCAGGAGATGACAAAATTAATCGACTGGCAGCTTGGTGCGGTCTTCTTGTTCAGCGCCATTTTCGCAACAGCGTTCGGGCACATGACATATAATTATGCCATTAAAAAAGTCGGACCGGCCGAATCGGCCATTTTCATAAATTTGAACACGCTATTTGCAGTGACGGGTGCGGCGTTATTTTTAAATGAAGTGATTAAAATAAATCATGCAGTCGGATTTCTTTTTATTCTGTGCGGGGTGTTCATCGGTACAGGCGCGCTGGAGCATGTGATTCAGAACAGGCGGCAGAGGGATATGAATTCGTGAAAGAGCATTTGTTGTTGAAAAAATGCTTTTACCATCGAGCGGAACATCAACCGTACGAGCGGAACATCAACCGCACGAGGCGAAACATCAACCGTACGAGTGGAACATCAACCGCGCGAGCGGAACATCAACCGCACGGGGAGAACATCAACCGCACGGGGAGAACATCAACCGTATGAGCGGAACATCAACCGCACGGGGAGAACATCAACCATACGAGGTGGAACATCAACCGCACGAGCAGAAAGAGCAAAATACTAAAGCTGTACACTTCAAAAATGCTATCATGGTGGTGGCGCCACAATGGCACCGGCGCTTCATCATACCATTTTTCATGAAAACATGGCTCTTTCAAATGAAGCAGCTGCTGCCGTTATAAATATACCAGCTAGCAGAAAGGTTGATATAAATGGAAAAATACCGCATTAATCCAGGCAGTGGTCTGGAATTTGGACTATATACATTAGGTGATCACCTGCCGAATCCGGCAACCGGGGAGCGCATTTCCGCCCAGCAGCGCATCCATGAAATAATTGAGTTGGCGCAGCTTGCTGAACAGGCGGGGATTGACTTTTTCAGTGTCGGCGAAAGTCATCAGGATTATTTTACAACGCAGGCCCATTCGGTCGTGTTAAGCGCAATTGCCCAGGCGACGGAAAAGATTAAAATTTCCAGTTCCTCCACCATCATCAGCACGCTGGATCCTGTCCGCGCTTACGAGGATTTTGCTACCATCGATCTCATTTCAAAAGGTCGGGCGGAAATGATTGCCGGGCGTGCGTCCCGTGTGGGAAACTTTGAATTGCTTGGGTATGATCTTCGCGATTACGAGGAGTTATATGAGGAAAAATTCGATCTCCTGCGAAAAATTAATGAGGAAGAAGTGGTGAACTGGAGCGGGCAATTCCGTGCGCCACTGCGAAATGCTAAAGTCCTGCCGCGACCGCAAAACGGCTCGATGCCAATCTGGCGGGCTGTCGGCGGACCACCGGCAAGTGCGATCAAAGCTGGGCGCGCAGGCGTTCCGATGTTCCTCGCAACGTTGGGCGGACCTGCGACATCATTTAAGTACTCGATTGATGCGTATCGGGAAGCGGCAGAAAATAACGGACACAATCCTGCTGAACTTCCTGTTGCGACAGCCGGGTTCTTTTACACAGCGGAGACCACCCAGCAGGCGCAGCGGGAAACGTACCCGCATATTAACAAAGGGATGGAGCTGACCAATGGACGGGGGTACCCGAAACAGCATTTCGCGCAGGGTGCTGACCCGAGAGATGTAATGAACATCGGCAGTCCGCAGCAGGTAATTGAAAAAATCCTGTACCAGCACGAAATGTTCGGGCATCAGCGTTACATCGCGCAAATGGATTTTGGCGGGGTGACGTTTGACAAGCTGAAGCGAAATATCGACACCATCGGGACAGAAATTCTTCCGGCAATTAAAAAACATACGGCTAAGAGCTAGATACTGAGATGGACAAGCAATAAATTCGTGGTACAATGAACATAGATAAGTTTTAGCTGAATAAACTAAATAAAGGCCGTGACGCTGGAACGTCAACGGCCGATACAACAGTCGAATCCCTATAAAGGGGTCGGCGCTGATGGGAAATAGACCTCGACCAAATGAGCCGCTAACTCAAGGGAGGTCTATTTTTTTGTGATCATTGTCGCGACAAGCGTGCCAAACGCAAGCATCAGAAAAAGCGTTTCAAACGTTGTCATACGCGCTCACCTCCTGACCACTCCCGGTTGGAGTACGGAGGCAACGCAGACCACCCTTGAGAAATTCAGACTATTGCATTTTCCATTATAACACGCGGAAACTTGTCCAGGCAGGTAATAAATGTCATTTGTACTCGAATCCGGCATAAAATTTTTGGATTATGAAAAGCGCCACCCAGGAAATGGAGGAGATATGAATCCTCCATTTTTTATTGACATGCACAATTGTATATAATAATATATACAATATAAACAAATAATACACTTAAAAGAGGTCTATATGAATATCATCCTATCGAATTCATCCAAGGAACCAATTTATGAACAGGTGAAAAACCAGATTAAGCAAAGCATATTACGAAATGAATTACAGGAAGGGGATGCGCTTCCATCCATGCGCGGGCTCGCTAAGGAACTGCGAATAAGCGTCATTACAACAAAAAGGGCATATGAGGAATTGGAACATGAAGGATTCATCACGTCGTTTGTTGGAAAAGGATCATTTGTTGCCGGGCAAAACAAGGATCTTCTGCGGGAAAAACGGCTGACGATGATGGAGGAAAGCCTTTTGGAAATTGTTGAAGAAGCGAAAATACTGGACATCAGTAGGAAGGAACTAAAGCAAATGCTCGACATTCTTTATGAGGAAGGAGGAGAATAATGGAGGATACCGTGAAGTTAGAACATGTGAATAAGGCGTTTGACGGGTTTGGCTTGAATGACGTGTCATTTTCCGTGAAGAAGGGATTTGTGACAGGCTTCATCGGGCCGAATGGATCCGGGAAAACAACAACCATCAAGTTGCTCATGGACCTGTTGAAACGTGATTCGGGCGAGTTGAACATTTTTGGCTTGGATAATGCCAACCACAGCAAGGATATCAAACAGAGAATCGGTTTTGTATATGCGGATAATCACTTTTATAACCATCTGACCGCCCGGCAAATGAAACGTGTGGTTGCCTCGTTTTACGAAAAATGGGATGATGCGGTTTTTCAGCATTATATGAATCGGTTTGATCTGCCGTGGAAGCGAAAAATCAAGCATTTATCAACCGGCATGCGAATGAAGCTGTCCCTGGCAATCGCATTATCACACCATGCTGATTTAATAATTATGGATGAACCGACATCCGGACTGGATCCGGTTTTTCGCAGCGAAATCCTCGATATTTTATCTGACGTCATCCAGGACGAAACGAAAACCGTATTTTTTTCCACACACATCACAACCGACTTGGAACAGATTGCGGACTTCATTACATTTATCTATAACGGTGAAATCATTTTCAGTGATAATAAGGATCGTATATTGGAAAAATATTATATCGTCAGGGGAGCAGCGGAACTGTTGGATCCGGATATTCGCAGCATGTTTATCCATTTGCGTGAAACCTCAGTCGGGTTCGAGGGCTTGACAAATGAGCCGGAAAAAATCAGCAATTTGATGGGTGAGCATGTCATGATGGAACCTGCAACACTTGAGGAAATCATGGTAAATACGGTAAGGAGCGAGAAAAATGCGCAGTTTACTTTATAAAGAGTGGGTGGTGAATCAGGCGATCATTATCAGCATGGCCGTCCTGCTGATCGCAGGCTCCATGTTCGTCAAAATGTTCAACGACACTGGTCAAAATCCGATTTATTTAGCCGTCATTTTCGGACTCATGTATCCATTTATTGGTGACATGAATGAGAACACGAATAAGAGTGAGAACCTAATCAACAGTCTTCCCGTCAATCGAACAGAAATTGTCACATCTAAATATGTAAGTGCACTGTTGTTTGGTGTGCTTGTGATAGGAATTACCGCATTCCTGAAATTCTTTTCGTTATTTGAGGAAAACCAGTTTATTGAACTGGCTGCAGCACTTTCCTTCATTGGGATCTTTATCGCGGTTTATCTGCCAGTGTTCTATTTGCTAGGTCCGCGGTTTGTGATGATCGGGATGGCTGCCTTAGGTCTGTTGGGTTTTGTTTTTATCCCAATGCTCGTTGAAGCCGGGATGGAAAATGGCTTCTGGGGATTGGCGGATGTTTATCGGGAATATTCAAATGATCTGTTGTCAGCAATCTTGATTGGAATTACGATAGTTGCCCTGCTTGTATCATGGTTCATTTCCGTACGGTTGTATGCGAAAAAGCAGTTTTAACATAATAGCCCAATTTTCCGCTTATTGAAAATGGAAAATCGGGCTATTTGTTCATTATGATAGACCTTAGAAAAAATTCGGCATTCGCTATAAAACGGGCGAATGCCGAGTTTTTCTAAAGTGTTTCTCCCTTTTTCTTCCGTTTCTTCAGGTAAGCTGGATGCTGAATGAAGTAACGCAAAACAAGATCATCCAGCCGGTTCATGTATGCTTTGTAGTAATCACTTTCGAAATGATCCGGTGTTATACTTGAAGGATGTTTATAATGCGACTGAAACCCCTGATCAGACAAATCAATCACCTGTACATTAGGCAACAGGTTCAGAAAGTAATTTTCCATGTATTCAAACAGATAATTGCTGCGCTGAATGTAGGTTTGGTTGTTAAACTCATGGAATTCCCCGTTTTTCGCGTAATATCCTTCCGCTTTTCGTACTTTTTGAAGGATAATCCGTTCTTCCGGAATATATTTTACCAGCTTTTTGCAGAATTTTTGGACTGCCTTATGCCAATGTTCCAGGTAAGCTGCAATATCTTTCTGGCTCAATACCGATACGTACGGTTCGATTTCGTGCATGTAGTTTACACTTTGCGTCAGCATATAATTGGCAGTAATCATGTGCTTTTTATCAAAAAAGAGAACATCCTTTGAACCATCCACGTAAAAATCAAGAATGAAAAAGTCGGGTTTTGTTCGTTTAATATTGGTGAAAAAATCTTTCTCAAAGTCACTCCGGACGCGATCGGCAAGTGTCGGGTGCAGGTCTGTGAATTTTTCCCCGGGAAATTTCACAGGTTTTCCCATCATGCTGATCACGGAAGAATGAAATTGAGTGTAGACCACCTCATATTTATTTTTATAATCCGGGTTAAAATAATCTTTTGAGCCAAATCCGAGTCTGCTGAAACAGGAACCACAGGTCGCAATCCTTAAGGAATGGGCTTCGGGTTCCTGTGTTCGTGTACGGCTTCTGAACTGCAGCTTGTTGGCAGGGCCCCTGAGCAGGCGAATCTGATAGTTGTTCGTTACCCGGATCGGTTTTTTCGAAACGTTGACTGACGTATCAAGATACACAGGTACATTCATGGTGACCTTGGCTTTTTTATCCCTGAATTTCATGTTAATAAAAAATTCGTCTTTATCGTCCAGATGGTAGTTTTGCGCAAGCTCGTCCATCGGCAGTGTTACGTTGAATGTTCCATCTTGTTCCGTGACCGGCAGTTTCATGACCATCGCGGTGAGTTCAGCGTTATTTACTGTGGATTCTTTTTGCAAATCGGCACCGTCTATCTGAAAGTCGTGCACATTACCTTTCAGCATGACACGTTGGTTGTCCACTTTTAAATGATGAACAGTGGCCGGTTCCGTTTCAGTGAAGACTGCTAACGAAGCGGCGTTCTTATCATGTTGAAAGCTTGCACTGAACACTGACGAAAGGTCGAACGTTTGCTTGAAAATATCGTATTCAGGATCAATATCCAAACGTTCGGCCACCGTTTGGCCCGACTTGTTTTTGACAGTCACGAAAAGATCCCATTTTGTTACAGGTGCCAGCGTCTCCCCGGCAACAAACGTATTCAGATCCACTGAGGACGTATACGTTTGCTGATCTGTTTGTGTGACCGGGAAGGTTTTTTCATGCTGATAATCGTTTAAGTCAGCTTGGATACGTTTTTTAAACGTGAGTTTCAGCTCAACAGCTTGTTTTGTATTTGTAATTGTTTTGAAAAACGTTTCCGATATGGAAAATCCAAACGTCACATGTTGTTGATCGATTTGCGTATTCGTTACGGCCGCTGAAAGCTTTTTTGCTTTCACCGATATGGCAAATGACTGCATTTTGGTGATATACGGTTTTGCGGTATAAAATAAATGGGGGCTATGCTTCTTGCCAGGGTGTTCGCTGAAGTCAGCCTGTATTTTCTCCGTTTGCTCCCCGTGTGCAATATAGCAATCCCATATTTGATTTTGTGCTAATTTATTTTTCCAGTTCTGCAATTTCAGTGAAAACGTAAACTCCTGACCGTTCCATTTCACATCTGTATCGATTCGCTGCGGGCTGAAATAGTCCTCTTTGGACACCCGCTCCTGGAAAAAGATAATCGGTTTTTCTGCATCTATTTTTTCGTTGTATGTGCCTTTTAGCACCAACGTTTGCTGTTCTTCCTGGTGTATAGAATCGAAATTAGCCAGCATGTTGACCTCCATTGATTCTTTTGCTTTTGAAAGGGAATATACCTCATTAAATAATAAATTCAAACCTTTTCTGGGGGAATTACATACATTTCACATAAATTACACGCGCTGACTGGGAGTGTTTTTCGCTATTGGAGTGTTCGACATACAGCGGGTTTGGGTCAAAGTACGGCGGCTGCGGCAATTTATACAGCGGATACAGTCCAAAGTACAGCGCGTTTAGCAGTTAATACAGCGGTTTCGGACTAAAGTACAGCGGCACGGGTCATCATACGACGGATCCGGGAACTTTTATCGGCGGGACCAGTAGATTTATCAGCGGCCCGGGGGCATTTATCGGCGGTTTCAGCGTTTTTATCAGCGGCTCCCGGACTTTCATCAGCGCACACATACAAATGTACAACCCGTAAACCCAGGGGGCCCCCTCCCGGCACACCGTGATGTGGGAACACACATCACAACGATGTACAATGATCACCCAACAAACTGTGATGAAAACGTATACATTTTTGCTGCGTTGGTTGATACAATTAATAGTGGAAGGAGGGTTAGCATGCAACTTGATGACAGGAGCAGTCAATTGTTCGGTGATTTGGTGGAAAATCCGGGGATTAAAGGCAAGGAACTAGAATCCAGATATAATATTTCCCGCAGGCAGTTGGGATACAGCATAACCAAAATAAATGATTGGCTCGAGTTCAATAACCTTCCTGAAATAGAAAGAACGAAACAGGGACATTTTCTCATAAACAAATCGGTGATTACGAAATTCAGCAGCAAGCATGAGATGGATATCGATGCGAAAATTCTTTCGGAAGATGAACGTGTTTATATGATTCTTTTAATGATTGTAAGTAATGAGGACTTATCCCTGATTCATTTTACAAGCGAGTTGGAGGTCAGTAAGAACACGATTCTTTCTGATTTAAAAAATGTGCAAACCATTGCGGCTGACGATGATTTGAAAATCCGATATTCCAGGCGGCAGGGTTACGTGATGGAAGGCAATGAATTTAATATCCGAAAGCTTCTCATAAAGGTAATGTACAAAATACTGATGCTTAACCAGGGTAAAGCGAGGATTCGGCATACTGCAGGGATCACCGTGGATGAGGTGGAGGAGCTCGCCAATCGAATTGAAAAAGTGGAAAATAAGTTAAACCTGAAGTTTACCGACGAAAAGCTGGAAATGATGCCTTATCTCTTTGTCATTATTATACGGCGAATTGCCAATGGATCAATAATTGCACCGTTTTATATTCATTACAATGAACTCGCGGACACAAAAGAATTTGCAGCAACAGAGGAGATATTTTCCGGTTTTCAGGATATCCCGGAGGAAGAAAGGCTCTTTATTACACTGCATTTATTAACTTCCAATGTTCACTGGTCCGAATTTTTAACGGAAGAGTCGATTCCGAACTTATTGCATGCATTGGAAAATATGCTCGATTTGTTTGAGCAGATGGCCTGTGTGAAGCTGCAGGATCGGGAGCAGTTACTGCAAAAATTGCTGCTCCATGTAAAACCGGCGTATTACCGGATTAAGTATCAGCTGACGGAAGTAAATGAGGTAAAGGCCGAGGTGAGCAGAGAATTTAAAGCACTTCATCACATTGTGAAGAAATCAACTGGCCCGCTGGAAAAACTGATTGGCAGTGCCATTCCGGAAAGCGAAACGACCTATTTGACGATGCTGATTGGCGGGTGGTTAACACGACAGGGTGACAGCATTCAGAAGAAAGTAAAGGCTGTCGTGGTTTGTCCGCAAGGCGTGTCTGTTTCAAGACTGCTGTACAGTGAACTGCGTGATTTATTTCCGGAATTTATCTTTTTGGATTCGTTATCAGTGCGGGAGTTTAAGGGGTACCAATTGGATTATGATGTGGTGTTTTCACCCGTCCGGATTGAAACGGATAAAAAAATATTTATTGTTAATTCGTTTTTGGAACGGGAGGAAAAGAACACGCTTCGAAAACAGGTGATGCAGGAACTACACGGGTTTACGCCATCCACCATCAGCACCGGTGATTTGATGGAAATTATCCGGAAACATACAGCAGTCAAAAATGAACAGGAACTGATTACAGATTTGGATGCGTATTTAAACCTGGATGAGCAGCCGGTTTATAACCCGAAGCAGGAAGCGGATTATACACCTAACCTGTCGGATTTGATTACACCCGACAAGATTACCTTAAAAAAATCCGTCAACTCCTGGGAGGAAGCGATTCGAGTTGGGGCAAAACCATTACTGCAGCAAGGACTTATTGAAAAAAGCTATGTTGAGGCAATGATTCATGATTATAATCAGGATTCCTATATCGTGATAGCCCCATATGTTGCGATACCACACGCTGCACCTGAAGATGGTGTGAATCACGTGTCGATGAGTTTATTGCATCTGGAAAATGACGTGATGTTTGCAGAAGAACACCCGATTAAACTCGTGTTTGTGATTGCGGCTAAAGATAAACAGCAGCATCTGCAAGCGTTGATGCAATTAATGAAACTGGTGGGTTCCGTACAAGACCGGAATGCTTTAATGGAATCGCACAATACGGAAGCTATTTATCAATTAATGAAATTGTATTCGAAAAATTAGACGATGGGGTGAACAACGATGAGTGAACTGTTTTTTGATGAATCCGTCATATTATTGGATGTGGATTGCACAACAAAGGAAGAAGTACTTTCTGAGATGAGTCAGAATTTATGTGATAAAGGGCTGGTCAAAGAAAGTTTTTGTAATGCTGTGATTGCCAGAGAAGGTGAATTTGCTACCGGCCTGCCAACCAAAACCGCAGCCGTTGCCATACCACATACGGATGTGGAGCATGTGAACCAAAAGGTGATTAGCATCGCGGTCCTGAAGCAGCCGGTTGAGTTCGGTGTTATGGGCGATCCGGATGCAACGGTACCGGTAAAGATTGTCTTCCTGCTGGCGATGAACGAGTCCCATTCACAGTTATCGCTGCTGCAAAACTTAATGCAAATTTTTCAGGATGAAGAAACATTGCCAGCCATTATCAATGCGTCTGATAAAACTGAGATTAAAGCAATGGTTGATCAAAATCTGATTTATTCTTTTGAAGGGGGTGAGTAAGATGGCAAAGAAACAAGTACTGGTAGCCTGTGGTGCCGGAATTGCGACTTCGACGGTTGTTAACGGTGCAATTGAGGACATGGCTAAAGAACATAATCTCAATGTTGACCTGGTTCAAATTAAGATTGCGGAAGTAGGTTCTTATGTTGATACTGCTGATTTATTGGTAACGACCGCAATGACCAAGAAGGAATTTCCATTTCCGGTTATCAATGCGCAATCATTTCTAACTGGAATCGGCACAGAGGATACGAAACAAAAGATTCTGGAGGAACTTAAAAAATAAAGCTATTAATCTCGGTTTTTTTCCTAAAAGAAAGAAACCGAGATTAATAACCATAGGGAGGAAGGAAACATGCAGGGATTTGTTGATTTTATCCAGGCGTTCCTTGATTTAGGGGCAACTGTTATATTGCCTGTCGCAATATTCTTATTAGGGTTGTTTTTTGGTCAAAAACCCGGAAAAGCATTTCGTTCTGGTCTTACGATCGGGGTTGCCTTTGTCGGTATATTCCTCGTCATTGATTTACTCGTGAATAACCTCGGCCCGGCCGCACAGGGAATGGTTGAGCGACTAGGTGTCAGTTTGAATGTAATTGATGTCGGTTGGCCGGCTGCATCATCGATTGCCTGGGCATCCACGGTGGCGGCTTTCATTATTCCGCTCGGTTTGGTTGTGAACGTTGTGATGCTTGTAACAAAAACGACGAAGACAATGAACGTCGATATTTGGAACTTCTGGCATTACACGTTCATGGCTGCGATGGTTTATGCTATTTCAGGCAGTATCATTCAGGGGTTGATCGCTGCTGTCATATTCCAGATTATTTGTCTGAAGATAGCGGATTGGACGGCACCAATGGTTAGAGACTTTTATGAAATGCCGGGTGTATCGATTGCAACCGGAAGCACCATTTCATATGCACCAGGTATTTTTCTGGTCAAAGGCTTGCAGAAAATTCCTGGGGTTAGAAACTGGTCCGCTGATCCGGATACTATTCAAAAGCGGTTCGGTGTATTTGGTGAATCGATCTTTATTGGTCTTTTCCTAGGTGCGGCGATTGGCTTTTTGGCAGGTTACAACGCTGGTGAGATTATTGAAATCGGGATGGCAATGGCTGCCGTTATGGTTTTGATGCCGCGCATGGTAAAAATTTTGATGGAAGGACTAATGCCAGTTTCAGAATCTGCAAGAAAATGGCTGAGCAAACGTTTTGGTGATAAAGAAATCTATATTGGACTGGATGCTGCAGTGTTGTTGGGTCATCCTTCTGTTATTTCCACCGCGTTAATTCTGGTGCCAATAACCGTTGTATTGGCGATTATTTTGCCGGGTAACGCGCTACTTCCGTTTGGTGACTTGGCTACGATTCCATTTATTGTCGCTTTCATTGTTGGGGCTGCACGAGGAAACATCGTTCACTCCGTCATTGTCGGTACCGTCATGATTGCACTGTCGTTATATATGGCAACCGACGTAGCACCGGTCTTCACCGAGATGGCGCTTAACGCTGACTTTGAGATGCCTGAAGGATCGACAAAAATTTCAAGTATTGATCAGGGTGGTAACCTGTTTAACTGGATCATATTTAAGATTTTCGCATTATTTAACTGATTGATGAACGTAACGTAAGGAGATGTTTTTATGAAGGCGCTAGTTAAAACCGAACTCGGATTTGGCAATCTGGAAATTCAGGACAAAAATGAACCGCAGCCCGGCAATGGCCAGGTCAAAATTGAAGTGAAATATGCCGGGATTTGCGGGTCGGATATTCACACGTACGAAGGTCATTACAAAGTAGGTGTACCGGTCACATTGGGCCATGAATTTGCTGGTGTTGTTGTGGAAGTCGGACCGGATGTGACAGCGTTCGAAGTTGGCGACCGTGTCACTTCTGAAACAACCTACTATATATGCGGCGAATGTGAATATTGCCAGGCTGGTGATTATAACTTATGCAATCATCGGAAAGGATTGGGCACGCAGCAGGATGGCGGCTTTACCAACTATCTGATTGCCAGAGCAAAAAGCGTGCACAAGCTTCCAGAGGGAGTCAGCTATAAAGCTGCGGCAATGACGGAGCCATTAGCATGCACGCACCATGCCGTATCCAAAACAGAGATTAACGAGGGTGACATTGCCGTTGTTATTGGGCCCGGTCCAATTGGATTGTTTACTGCACAAGTGGCAAAAAGTTTTGGCGCAAAAGTGATTATAACCGGTTTAACTAATGATCAGGTTCGTTTAGATAAAGCAAAAGAACTGGGGATCGACCATGTTGTAAATACGCAGGAAAAAGATGTGAAAGAATTGGTTGCTTTATTAACGGATGGCTATGGCGCGGATATCGTGTTTGAATGTTCTGGTGCGGTTCCGGCAGCGAAACAAGGGCTTGATCTGCTGCGGAAAAAAGGACAATACTGCCAGGTTGGAATTTTCCCGCAAGCCGACGTTTCATTCGACCTTGAAAAAATTATTCAAAAAGAAATTCGTGTTGTCGGCAGCAGAAGTCAAAAACCAGCTGACTGGGGCCCTTCATTGGAATTGATGAATACAGGAAACGTTGACGCCGAAGCGATGATTACGCATGAATTTGATATTACGGAATGGGATCAAGCATATCAGGCAATTAAAGGCGGCGAGGCAATAAAAGTACTGCTGACGCCTGTTGAGTAATTTGGAAAGGGTGAGTTGTCATGACAGAAATGGTTCTGGATTTTGTTTTGGGTCCATTTTGGCAAGCTGTAGGGGATTTCTATTTTCAACATCAGATGATTCTGAACAGTATTGTCGTCGGCGCAGCATTGTGCAACATTTTTTTCAGAAAAAGAAAATCAGAGGCTGGCAGCCAGAGTTGAAAGGGTGAACAGGATGAGAGCACTGAACCTATATGGCATACAGGATTTACGAAGTGAGGACACCTCGCCGGAACCGGTTATTGAAAATACGGACGATGTAATTGTGAAGGTAAAAGCTGTCGGAATTTGCGGCTCTGATCTTTCCAGATATAAAAAACTCGGCCCGTATGTGAAAGGTATGACATTTGGTCACGAGTTTTCCGGTGTGGTTGTTGAAGCGGGACCGGAAGTTGATGGACTCCAGACAGGAGATCGCGTGGCAGGTTGTCCGACTTTTTACTGCGGGGAATGTGAAAGCTGCCGAAAAGGAGAACTATCGCGTTGTGAAACGTTAACCGTTATCGGCGCGCGGCACCCCGGGGCATATGCCGAATATGTGAAATTGCCGGCTGAAAATATTATACCAATCCCTGATGAGGTAGATTTTGATACGGCGGCTATGGTTGAACCATCCGCCGTTGTTGTACACGGGATGTATCGCACGTCACTGCAGCCCGGGGGAAGTGTGGCTGTAATGGGCTGCGGAAATATTGGGCTGCTTGCTGTTCAATGGGCGAAAATATTTGGTGCAAAAACGGTGTACGCGATTGATATTGATGATGAAAAATTGCGTGTGGCCGAGGAAGTGGGTGCGGATGTCGTGGTGAATTCTTTGGAAGGGTCTTCGGCATACGACCAAATAATGGAATATACAGATGGAAAAGGCGTCGACGTCGTAGTGGAGTCTGCCGGATCGCCCGTCACATCAGCACAGGTATTTGCCCTGGCCAAAAAAGGCGGGGAAGTCGTGTTTATGGGGATCCCATATGCAGATGTGAACATTGAACGCTTTTATTTTGAAAAGATTGTCCGCAGTGAACTGACCGTATTAGGCTCATGGAATGCAATATCAGCGCCATTCCCGGGAAGAGAGTGGGAAGCCACCGTTCATCATATGGCTAATGGACAAATAGATGTGAAGCCGATGATTACCCACCGGCTGAATTTGCGGGAAGGCCCTGATGTGTTTGAGCAGATTGTGAATGGTGATGGGTCGTTTGGGAAGGTGTTGTTTTATCCGGAGCTGGGTTGATGCGGTGGCCCGGCTTTGGCGGTTCAGGACAGGTTGAAAACTTTATGGTGCAACGGTGTGTTACTGTGCCCGGCAGCGAAAATTTGTGATAGCCGCTTTACTGCTGGCCCGGGTGGCGGAGTGGGTTGAAAAGTTTATTGGCGCACCGTTTTATGTTGGGGTTAGTGGTATGCGGGAGTTCTTGGTTGCCGAACTATTCGCGAAAGTCGCTGAACAGAGGAGCCCCGCTGATAAAACAGCTGATTCTGCCGATAAACTGGAGCAAGCCGCCGATAAAACAGCTCGACCCGCCGATAAACCGGGGTGCCCCGTCGAAGAAACGAGGAAAGCCGCCGAACAAACGAGAAAAGCCAGTTGAAAAACTTTATCGGAGCTCCGTTTTTATGTTCGTATCTGGTGCGTGCTGGTCGTATATAAGAGTCTCCGTCGCTGAATATTGTGCGATAGCTGTTGAATAATGAACAATTAGTAACGAAAAAAATGCGAATCACCCATAACGTGCGAACCACTCATCCAAACGTGCGAAGTCTGAGCTGAAACGTGCGAACCACTCATCCAAACGTGCGAAGTCTGAGCTGAAACGTGCGAACCACTCATCCAAACGTGCGAAGTCTGAGCTGAAACGTGCGAACCACTCATCCAAACGTGCGAAGTCTGAGCTGAAACGTGCGAACCACTCATCCAAACGTGCGAAGTCTGAGCTGAAACGTGCGAACCACTCATCCAAACGTGCGAAGTCTGAGCTGAAACGTGCGAACCACTCATCCAAACGTGCGAAGTCTGAGCTGAAACGTGCGAACCATTCATCCAAACGTGCGAAGTCTGAGCTAAAACGTGCGAACCACCCATCCAAACGTGCGAAGTCTGAACTGAAACGTGCGAACTATTCACCAAAACATGGAAACACTCAATCGTTTGTTATGAGAGAAAAGCTAAAACGGCCCTATTGGTAGGTAATCTACAACATATCCACAAAATACCTTAGCGACGGAGCGAAATCGCCGCCCTTGATCAAACGTTTGATTTCATTCGGGGTCGCCCACCTCGCATCAATTACTTCATCCGCCTGGAGCGTAACATCTTCAATCGGGAACGAGGCATGAAACAGCCAGGTATCATGGAAGTTTACCTTTCGGCGTACGCTTCGGAGCACCTTACCTTCATATCCGGACAAGTCAATGCTGATTTCCTCGTGGACCTCGCGCAGCGCTCCCTGATAGCTGTCCTCGCCTGTCAGCACGGATCCGCCTGGGAATTCCCATAAGTAGGGATTCGTCTTGTCGGGATGCCGTTTCGATATTAAAAAATCCCCATCATCATTCACGATCCAAACGCTAACGACCAGGTGGAAATCCCCGATTGCCAATGGTACTCCCCGTTCATGCGTTCTGCCGGTTTTCCGTCTATCCTTATCGTACATGTCCCACAGTTCCATTCAAATCTCTCCTCGCCGCAGACTAATCTACTATTTTCTAAGTATAGCACGCCACCGCTTATCTCAAATCATATTCGTGAATCAATTTTATATACCAAAAGTCCTGCCCGTAAAAACACATCTTTTGTCGCAAGGAATCTCCCTCCATAACAGCGAAACTATCCAGAGAAGACAATATATTTGAAAATTCGACACTGGAGGTGGACTGAACAGAACCTATTTCAATAGGGACGGTTTATGCTAAGACCAATTTTAAGGAGGACGTAATTATTCGAAACGTAAAATTGTTAGCGGTTCTTACGACGATTCTCATGATTGCAACACTATTCGGCACGACGCAGGTGACTCAGGCGTATTCGCAGACACATGAAGACTTCACGCCGTATTTTGGCCAGATATATGAGCAGCCTGAACAGGTGAAGGAGCTGTATCCGGCACCTGATGTTGATTTGGATACTCCTGCATTTCAGGAAGGGAAAAAGAATTTTACGACTCAACGTGAGATGATGTCATTTTTGCAGGAGTTGGATCAGTCGAGTAAGCTGATGCAGATGAAAACTGCAGGTTATTCGCTTGAAGGGCGCAAGCTGCCATTACTTATTTTTTCAAAAGAAGGTGATGTGCAGGACTCCAATAAGACAACGGTGATGCTGGAGGGACAGATTCACGGGAATGAGCCGGCTGGTGGCGAATCGATGCTGGTTGTGGCTCAAAGACTTGCTACAGGTCAATTAGGGGAGCAAGTGCTTGACGATATAAACGTTATCGTGGTTCCCCGTATAAACGTGGATGGTTCCTACTACTTCCAGCGTGAAACAGCGAATGGGCTGGATGCGAACCGTGACCATATTAAGCTGGAAACTCCGGAGGTCCGTACGCTTCACAACGTATTTAACCAATACAAACCGGAAGTTGTCATCAGTGCACATGAGTATAGCACGTATCCGGGTAAATTTCCGGATGTGGGGGAAAAGGGAGCATTGCCCTATCACGATATCTTGCTGGCACCCGGTTTCAACTTAAATATTCCAAAGACGATTCGCAACAAGACATCCAATTGGTTTGTCAAAGAGGCGCACAGGGACCTGGGCAGAAAAGGATTTTCCTCGTATCCGTATTACCTTGTTGACCGTTCGGCTGATGAAACTACCATATCTGAAGGCGGACTGGAAGCACGGATGGATACGAATGCGTATGGTCTTCAGCCAAGTTTTACTATTTTAGTAGAAAGCCGCGGGATCGGCATCGGACGTGAAAATTTCAAACGTCGAGTTGCAGCAACGGCAGCGGCGCATACGAGTCTATTAAAATCCAGTGCTAAACGTGCCAACGCAATTAAACACGTTGTAGACAATGTAAAAGATAAGATTGTCCGCCAAGGGAGCAAAATTGGCAATAGCGATAAAATCGTATTGGACGTTAAGCGTCAGCAGTTACCGGGCAATCATCAATTAAAAGTAGTCGATATAGCTGAGGGATCCATCAAACAGATACCGGTTAACTATTACAGTTCAAAAGAGGCTGTTCCGACAATGGAGCGTATTCGTCCGACTGCATACATTATGCCGCCGGAGTATCAGGAAATTGCGGAGAAACTGAAACTGCAAGGGGTGGAAGTGAAACGGCTCAAAGAAGCAAAAGAAGTAACAGTTGAGCGTTATAAAGTAACGGATAAAGAGGTGGAAGATGAACCTTACCAAGGCCATCAGATCAATCATGTTACAACCGACATTGAGAAGACTACGCATCAATTCCCAGAAGGAAGTTATGTGTTCAGTTCCGCCCAGCCGGCTGCGAACGTGATTTCTGTTGCACTTGAACCGGAATCAATCGACAGCTATGTAACGTTTAACTATCTGCCAGTCGACGTTGGTGATACGATTCCTGTTTACCGGTATATGAAAGAACAGCCGCTGGTAACAGAATAAACGACCTTTTCAAATACGAAGCCCCCGGAATATTCCGGGGGTTTATCATGTCAATCGCTTCTGTAAAAAATACTGATTAAAACCTTTCGGGTGATCCTCCAGAATGCCGAAAGTCTCGAATCCATTTTTCATATAAAACTCCGGTGCCTGAAAGCTGAATGAATCCAGAAAAATCAGCCTGCACCCACTGCTAATGGCATACTTTTCAAGCCGCTCCAGCAGCATCCGGCCGTATCCTTCCAGCCGCAGTGTTTCCTCGACCCACAGAAAATCGATATGTACGTGCTGCCAATACATCGTTCCGGTGATGCCGCCGATCACATGCCCATCGTCATCTTCCATCACGAAGCCAAACTCTTCTTTGTTCGTTTTCAGTTCATCCGGCAGCTGTTTCATGTTGTGTTCGATTACTTTTTTCCGGATAAAATCCCGTGCAGACTGCTCTGTCTGATGTGTGATTTTTACCATAATGCATTCCCCCATTTTTATTGACTGAATTAGTATAGCATAATCTGCACAATTTAATCTTGTCAGTTTCGCCCCTGACAAAATAGCATTTAGATTATATTGTAAACGCTCTATTTGCGGAGTAACCTTGAATTAAGGACTTATAAAATTCATGAAAAAGGAGCGCTTTATTATGGCTGAAAAGAAAGGATTTCGAGCAAAAGTTCAGCGGTTTGGAAGCTTTTTAAGCGGAATGATTATGCCGAATATCGGCGCCTTTATTGCGTGGGGTATTATAACCGCACTATTCATTCCCGATGGCTGGTTTCCGAATGAAGATTTAGCGGTATTGGTCGACCCGATGCTTAAGTATTTGCTTCCGTTGTTAATCGGGTATTCAGGCGGCAGGATTGTATATGACAGGCGCGGAGGTGTCGTCGGTGCCATCGCCACAATGGGGGTTATTGCCGGAACGGATATTCCAATGTTCCTTGGCGCGATGATGATGGGGCCGCTTGGCGGATATCTCATCAAGAAAATTGACGGTCTGTTCCAGGATAAAATCAAATCAGGATTTGAAATGCTGTATAACAATTTTTCAGCAGGGATCCTGGGGGCAATTCTTGCTGGTATTGCGGTTAAATTAATTGGACCGGTTGTGGCAGGGTTGAGTTCCGCATTAGCAACTGGTGTCGAGGCAATTGTTAACGCCGGCTTGTTGCCGCTTGCCAGTATCATTATTGAACCAGCAAAAGTATTATTTTTAAACAATGCCATTAATCATGGGATTCTGACACCAATTGGAATCGAGCAGGCCAATGAAGTTGGGGATTCTATTCTGCTACTGCTCGAGGCAAACCCTGGTCCGGGATTTGGTGTGCTGTTGGCGTTTTCCATTTTTGGGAAAGGAGCATCGAAAAGTTCCGCTCCGGGTGCGGCGTTCATTCAGTTTATCGGTGGAATCCATGAAATTTATTTCCCATATGTATTGATGAAGCCGGCATTGTTGCTTGCCGTTATCGGTGGCGGTATGAGCGGTGTGTTCACATTGTCACTCTTTAATGCAGGTCTGGTCGGACCGGCATCACCGGGCAGTATCATTGCAATTCTAATGATGACACCACAAGGAAACTTCCTTGGCGTTATCGCTGGTGTACTTGTGGCTGCGGCGGTTTCATTTGTCATTTCCGCCCTTATTTTAAAAACGAGCAAAGTAAAAGATGAGGGTTTGTCAGAAGCTACTGGTAAGATGGAAGAAATGAAAGGGAAGAAAAGCTCGGTCGCTGATTCGTTAAAAGAAGAAGAACCAGCGGCAAAAGCAAACGATGAGGTCAATAAGATAATTTTTGCCTGTGACGCCGGAATGGGCTCCAGCGCAATGGGCGCATCCTTGTTGAAAAATAAATTTAAAAAAGCGGACATTGATATTTTTGTAACCAATTCTGCGATCAGTCAAATCCCGGATGACGCGGATCTCGTCATTACGCATCAGGATTTAACGAGCAGTGCTGAGGAGAAAATACCGGATGCGGAACACATTTCGGTGGAAAACTTTTTAAACAGCCCGAAGTATGATGAACTGGTGGAACGATTTAAAAACTAAGCTGGCATAAGAGGGGTGAAAAGGATGTATATTTCCGGACGTGAACGTAAATTCATTCATTTGCTGTTGCACACAGACGCTGCCCTGACCGTGAATCAAATCGCCGATACGCTTGATGTAAGCGAGCGAACCGTTCATCGTGATTTGAAAAATATCGAGGACATTGTTGCGGAATATAATCTGCAATTGATCCGGCAATCAGGCCGCGGGCTGATTATCTCCGGTGACGACGAAGCCAGGAAGAAACTCGATTTGGAAGTTTCCCAGGCGGAGTTTTCGGATTTCACGGCAGAAGAGCGGCAGGCGATGATTTACGCGACACTTTTGGAAATGGATGAACCCATCAAACTTTTCACCCTTGCCAATGAATTAAAAGTAACAATTGCAACGGTCAGCCATGATTTAGATCAGCTTGAAGAGGAACTGAAGACGTATCAGCTCACCTTAATCCGCAAACGAGGTTATGGTGTTCGTCTGGAAGGAAATGAATCAAATAAACGTGCGGCATTAAGCAGCCTGATCACCGCACATATTGAACCGTTTCAATATGTCTCGCTTTTAAAAAATAATATAAAAAAACAGCAGCAAACCAATACGATTTCGGACAGGCTGCTCGGATTGGTGGATCCGGAAAAACTGACGATTATCGAAGAAACGGTTAATAAAGCGATGGATGAATTGCCGCAAAAGCTGGCTGACAGTGCCTATATCGGATTGGTGGTTCATCTGGCGCTTGCATTGGAACGGCTATTAAAAGGGGATTCGATTCATATGGATCCGGATTATTTGGCTCAAATGGAGGAATCCAGGGAATTTGCAGTGGCGCAAAAAATGATTGCGCATTTTGAAGAAGCATTCCAGATGGACATTCCGAAAGATGAAATCGGCTATATTACGATGCATTTGATGGGGGCAAAAATACGGTCCGATTCAAACAGTTTAATGGAAGAATCGGGATTGGATGTTGTTTACAAAGCGAAAGAGCTGATAAACTATGTCAGCAGCATGGTCAGTGACGATCTGCTGCGCGAAAACACTGTATTGCTGAATGATTTGGCCGCCCATCTGAAACCGTCTATTTACCGGATGAAGCAGGGGCTGACTATACGCAATCCGTTAATCGGGGAGATCCAACGTGATTATGAATCGCTGTTTGACCTGGTGCAGGAAGCGGTCGCGGAGATTTTTCCAGATCTGGATTTTCCGGATGACGAAATCGGTTATCTCGTCCTGCACTTTGCAGCTGCGATGATTCGCGATGAGGCAGGCTCGGAAATGCGTGCACTGGTTATTTGCTCGAGCGGAATCGGGACTGCGAAAATACTGGCAACCAAGCTCAAGCAGCAGATTCCGGAAATCAGACACGTGGAAAATAAATCGGTCCTTGATTTGGAACAGGCTGAAATGTCGAGGCACGATATCGTTGTTTCCACGATTGGGCTGGACGGTTTCGAGGATGATTATATCCAAATTTCACCGATGCTGACAGAAGCGGAAGTACACCGCATTAGAAAGGCAATCAAGCAGAAAAAAATTACCCGGCGCTTGTCACGTGATGACAAAGCGGTGCAGCCAAACGAAGACTTCATGCAGCAGTTGAAAAGGACCCAGCATTACACAAAAGCGGTGACGGAGTTATTAGATTCGGTTAACGTCGTGAATATTCCGGAAAAATTACCGATAGCATTGATTTTACAGTTTATCGGCAATGAACTGGAAACACTGGGACTGATCCGCAATAAGGAACTTGTTTTTGAAAAGCTGCAAAAACGGGAACAAAAAGGCGGACTTGGAATACCGGGTACAACATTGGCACTGTATCATGCCCGGTCAAGCGGACTGGATAACCTGAGTTTTACTATTTATCCGCTGAACCATCCGGTAACACTGGAGGGGATGGACAATACCCCGATGAACGTGGATACAATCCTGGTCATGCTTGCCCCGGATGATGCGAATCAGGAGACGCTCGATGTGTTGAGCCATCTGAGCAGTATCATTATTCAGGATGATGAAAAGATTAGTCTGTTTGAATCCGGCGATGAGGCCCGGGTCAAAACGTTGATGACAAACGAAATGCAAAAGTTTTTACATGACAAAAATATTCTGTAGGGAGCGTATCAATCATGGATAACGAAATTTTAAACGAACAAAATATTCAACTCGGTGTGAATTTGAACGGAAAAGAAGAAGCAGTGCGTTATGCCGGCGGAATTTTAGTTGATAATGGCTATGTGGAAAAAGAATATGTCGAAAAAATGCTCGATCGTGAAGAAGTGACGTCCACGTATATGGGAAATAACGTGGCCATCCCGCACGGAACAGAGGATTCAAAAGGTACGGTAACCAAGACCGGTATCTCGATTGTGACCATTCCGGATGGCGTTGATTTCGATGGCAATACAGTTAAAGTATTAATCGGGATTGCCGGAAAAGGGGATGAACATCTCGAAGTACTTTCTAAAATCGCCATCGTATGTGCAGAGGAAGAGAATATCCAAAAAATAATCGATGCTGATTCAAGTGAACAAATTCTCGCCTTATTCAACGAGGTGGAATAAATGTTGGCTGTACATTTTGGCGCCGGGAACATCGGCCGCGGGTTTATCGGGGAACTCCTGTTTAAAGCAGGCTACCATACAACCTTTGTCGATGTGAATGAAGCAGTTATCAACGAACTGAACGCGAAAAAGGAATATAACGTTATTTTGGCCGCAGAAAACAGTGAAACACTGACCGTGAAGGATGTTTCCGGAATCAATAGTGTCTCGGATCCGGACGATGTGGTGGATGCTATTGTGAAAGCCGATGTTGTCACAACAGCTGTGGGGCCGAATATCCTGCCGATTATCGCGGAGCTTATTGCACGTGGACTACGTAAACGGGCGGCGCGTAATCTGGAAGCTTTGAATTTGATTGCGTGCGAAAATATGATTGGCGGCAGTGAATTGCTGAAGGAAAAGGTATATGAACATCTAGCCCCGGCTGAGCGCGGAAAATTTGACGAGCTGTTTGGCTTTCCAAATGCTGCAGTTGACCGGATTGTGCCGAACCAGTCAAATGAAGATTTGCTGACCGTGTCTGTCGAGCCATATTATGAGTGGGTCGTGGAGCGGGCAGGCATTAAAGGTGTAGCCCCTGACGTTGACGGAATCACGTATGTTGATGACCTCCAGCCATATATTGAGCGGAAGCTTTTTACCGTGAACACAGGCCACGCGGTCCCGGCATACATCGGACAATACATGGGTTATGAAACAATCAATGAAGCAATGCAGGATCCACATATCCAGGAAATTATCAACGGTGCATTGCGAGAGTCCGGTGAAGTTCTCATTCAAACGTATGATTTTAACCGCGAGACGCACGAAGAATATATTGACAAAATCATTGCCCGCTTCAAAAATCCGTATATATCAGATGACGTCAAGCGTGTCGGGCGCGGACCGATTCGTAAGCTGGGAGCGATGGATCGGCTGGTCAGGCCTGCCACTGAGTATGTGGAGGTTACCGGCAAAAACCCAGTCTACCTTGCCAAAATCATCGCCGCAGCACTGCATTTTCATGATGAAGAAGATGATGAGGCTGTGAAGCTGCAGGAGATAATTGCGGAAGATGGATATGAGCGGGCGTTGCAGAAAGTATCCGGTTTGGAGTCGGACGATCGGGTGCTGACGGCTGTGTTGGAAGAGTTGGAAAAGCTGAAGAAGTTGAAATAATGGGGGACTGTCACTTGGAGGTGGCAGTCTTTTTAATTTGTGGACTTTAGGTAACATTAGTGTTATTATGTAATTACATAATAATGTATAAACTAAATAAAAATAGAATACAATGGATAGGAGAATGATATGAAATGAGTGTGGGTGCAATGGCAAAAAAAGAAGTTCGTAAAGTCAACCAGACCGGGAACAGTTTAAGTGTTGGTCTGCCAAAATCAATAGTTGATGCTTTGGAAATTAAACGTGGTGATGAAATGGAATTTAAAGTTGAAGATAATCAAATCATTTTAAGTAAAAAAGAAAGTTGGGAAGACCAGGTAGATACAGAAATGGTTGAAATGCTTCGCGAAACGTTTGATGAACATTATGAAGTTTTCAAGAATTTGAAGGACAGATAAATGAAGACGGTTTATTTGAAAACAAAAGACGTAATACTGATTCATTTTATGATCATGAAGAAGTTTGGAGCAGATGAACAGGCTGGGATTAAAGAGCAGGGATTGTTGGAATCGGCAGTTCATCGTCCTCAGCAATCAGCATTCGGTGAAGATGCATATCCAACCATTTTTGAAAAAGCAGCGTCACTATTTGAATCGCTAGCAAGAAATCACTGCTTTTATAATGGAAACAAGCGAACTGCATTTACTTCAGTGGATATATTTTTGAAGAAAAACGGATACAAATTAAAACAGAATGATGCCGGGAATGAAGACTTTACCGTTGATGTTGCTGAAGGTAAGGTAACGACACAGGAAATCACTGCATGGCTGAGAAATAGTACGGATCAATATAAAGGTTAAAGTCACTTGTAGAAGGTGGCTATTTTTTTGCAGCTAATGGAACAGTTGCTATTAGAAGCGCAATGAAAAATGTGCGAAAACGTCGCCAAATATGCGAACTTTGGCTGAAACATGCGAAGTCGATGCCCAAACGTGCGAACTCGGGCTGAAACGAGCGAAGTCGATGCCCGAACGTGCGAACTTTGACTGAAACGAGCGAAATAAGCGCCCGAACGTGCGAACCGGGCCCAAACATGCAACTCTCTCCCAAACGTTTGAACCCCAAACATTGAATACGCTCATCCCCGCATCCCCGACTAACTCCGCATCACATTCCGGCGGGCAAAAATCATGAGTGTAACCGTAACAACAGTTCCTTCTGCGGCTTGGAGTGAAAGCCAGATTCCGGTTGTTCTGAAAAGGTATGGCGGGATAACGAGCATGACGATGAGCATGATGAATCCGTGGAAATCGTGATTCTGAGGGATGGCCGGACATAGCAGGTTGATAAGTGGGTCATCTAATTAAATTTATTCCCATAAATAGATAGCCGATAAAGAACAATCTGATTCCTGTTGCAGCGAGTTCAGTAACCTACTTCTACCGTTTCCTTTATGGCATTATATATTTTGGACCCATAATAAAAACTGATTGTCTGCTACATTAACTGCGTACAACTCCTCCCTCATACCCGGACGGGCAAGGGCGCTTTCCTCGTGTAGCTTACCCAGCACACCTTGATGGTTTTTTTCTCTTATCAGTATTGCCGATCCTCATCATATAAATCCCATAGTTCCATTTGATCCTTTCCCCCAGGTTACTCAATCATTTCTGCAAAAATACGATGAAAACTTTTTGGGTGATTATAACAAAAGATCCCAAAAATATTGAAATTTATAGAAAACATTGAATTAATCTTTCATTTTAAAAATATATATGATAGAATTATTTAAAAATAAAGTATTGGTGTAAATTTTACAATATTACTGTAAATATTTGAAGAGGAAAATTACGATATGGAAAACATTCATAAGAAAATTAAAAGTTTAAGGTTAGAAAAAGGTTTAACGTTAAAAGATTTAAGCGATTTAACAGGACTTTCGGTAAGCTTTTTATCGCAAATTGAACGTGGTACTTCGTCATTGGCTATTACTTCTTTAAAGAAAATTTCTGATGCATTAAATATTAATATCACTTATTTCTTTGAGGAAATTGAAAATCATAATTACGCATTACATGAGGAGGAATATAAACCATTTAAATTGGAGGGATCCGACGTATTTCATATTCGCTTGGCAGGTGAATTCCCTGAAAGAAAACTGGAGCCGATGATGGTTACTTTACCGCCAAACATGGAGTTCAAGGAAAAGTATAGTCATCCTGGAGAGGAGTTTTATCATGTAATGAGAGGTACAGTTATCTTTAAAGTTGAAGAGGTTGAATATGTTCTGAAAGCAGGGGACTCCATTCATTTTCCTTCAGAAAAAGTCCATGAATGGAGGAATCCAACAGATACGGAAACAGTTTTAATTAGTGTGCTCACTCCAGTTATTTTTTAGCGATAAACAAACAATAGAAAGGGTGGATAGTATGAGAGTAGCGACTGATATCGGTGGAACATTTACTGATTTAGTTTATGTTAATGACCAAGGTAGGTTAGATATAGCCAAAGGCCCCACAACACCTCCAAACTTTGAAAAGGGTGTTTTAGATGTCATTGATAAAAGTATAGACAACAAGGAAGAAATTTCAACCTTCATCCATGGAACTACGGTAATAATTAACGCTTTGACTGAAAGAAAAGGAGCAAAAACCGGATTAATTACAACCGAAGGATTCAGGGATATATTAGAAATAGCACGTGGGAATCGTCCAGATTTGTTTAATATTCGCTATAAAAAACCTGAGCCTTTTATTGAACGTCATTTAAGGAAAGAAATTAGTGAACGATTGAATTATCAAGGTGAAGTATTAACCCCTTTGAATAAAGAACAAGTAAAAGAAGTTGTCGATTATTTTAAAAAAGAGCAAGTTGAAGCGATTGCAATTGCATATTTACATTCATATGTAAATCCCGAACATGAAAAGGAAACAGTTCGAATCGTTAAGGAGTTATGGCCAGAAATCGAGGTTTCTGCTTCTCATGAAGTGATACAAGAGTGGAGAGAATATGAAAGAACTAATACTGTTGCATTAAATTCATACGTTAAACCTGCTGCATCAGCGTATGTGAACAAGCTTGATAATGAGTTGGAAGCGTTTAATACTGGAAGTAATAACTTTATCATGCAATCAAATGGGGGTATGACAACATTTGATGAATCAAAGAAGGTGCCCATAAACATGGTTGAATCAGGTCCTGTAGCTGGAATCTATGGGGCTGCAGTGCTTGGAGATTTGATCAATGAGAAAAACATTATTGCTTTTGATATTGGTGGAACAACGGCAAAATGTTCATTAATCGAAAATGGCGAGGTGAAAGTATCAACAGATTATTATATTGAACGGAATGATCGTAATGCAGGATACCCTATTAAAACCCCCGTAGTCGATATAGTTGAGATTGGGAACGGTGGAGGATCCATCGCTTGGTTGGATGATGCCGGCGCATTAAAAGTAGGGCCGGAATCAGCTGGTGCTTATCCGGGACCGGTATCATATGGACAAGGCGGGAAAGAGCCAACGACAACAGATGCCAGTTTAATAACAGGAAGACTTTCCGCTAAAAACTTTGATTATGATGTTAATTTGGATTTAGTTAAAGATGTGATACAAGAAAAAATAGCAAACTATTTTGATATGACAGCTGAGGAAGCAGCGCTTGGTATTATTCGAATTGCCAATTCTAACATGTTGAATGCATTAAAACTCATTTCGATTAGAAAAGGGCATAACCCACAGGACTTTACATTAGTTGCATTTGGCGGAGGCGGTTCAATGCATGCTCCTGCTTTGGCGAAAGAGTTAGGAGTTAAAAAAGTAGTCATTCCAACTGCATCTCCCGTTTTCTCAGCATGGGGCATGCTTATGAGTGATTTACGGCACGATTACATTAAAACATATATTAAACGTTTAAATAATTTAGATCTAAGTGAAATTATGAGTCAATGGAATATGATTGAAAATGAAGCATATCAGCAATTTGACAATGAAGGCGTTCAAAAGAATCAAGTTGTTTTTGACCGGTTTGCGGACATGCGATATTTGGGGCAGGAACATACGGTGAAAGTACCGGTCCCTGAAGGGGATTGGACTGACGCAGAATTAGAAACCATTAAGGAGACATTTCATCAACTACACGAACAAAAATATACATTCAGGTTGGATGATACTGAAACAGAAATTGTTAACTTGCACGTTACCGCTTTTGGGAAGGTGAACAAGCCAGCTATACAAAAAACAGAAAAGAATACAACTTTAGAAGAGGCAAAAATAGAAACACGGGACGTTTATTTTGAGGACTCTGAAGGCTGGATCAAAACTGAGGTGTACCAGCGTGAATTATTGCCGGTTAACCAAATGATTAAAGGCCCGGCGGTTGTTGAGGAAAAAGCAGCTGTGACCGTTATTTATAAAGGTCAATCACTGACAGTGGATGATTATGGAAATCTAATAATTGAAACGGGGGCGAAATAAATGATGCAAACAAAAGTGGACCCATTCACACTTGAAATTGTTAAAGATTCATTGCTTGCTACTGGTGATGAAATGTTTATTGCTTTGGCAAAGACATCGATGAGCCCAATTATTTATGAGGTGTTGGATTATGCGAGTGGGCTGACCGATTCCAAAGGTCAATTGTTGACTCAAGGAAATGGTGTTACAGGATTTATTGGCATGCTTTCGTTTATGGTTAAACAAACACTAAAGAAATACAACGAAGAGGGAAATCTTAAGCCTGGGGATATTATTGTTGTTAATGATCCGTATGGTGGCGGTGGTTCTCATTTATCAGATGTTGGTTTGGTGATGCCAATCTTTTATGAAGATGAATTGATTGCTTTTTCAGCAAATAAAGCCCATTGGACTGAGGTTGGAGGTAAAGACCCGGGTTCATTTACGAATGATTCAAAGGATATTTTTCAGGAAGGCTTACAATTTCCATCTATTAAACTATTTGATAGTGGCCAGTTGAATGAGGGATTGGTTGAAATTATTCGGGCAAATGTTCGGTTCCCGGAGTTATCTTTAGGTGATATGTGGGCACAAGTTGCAGCCCTTAAAACTGGTGAACGTCGAGTTAAAGAAATATGTGAAAAATATGGTAAAGATAATGTGCTCGCAGCAATTGATTACCAATTAGACCACGGTGAAGCAATATCAAGACAAGAGTTGAAAAAGTTGCCAAAAGGAACCTTTACAGCAGAAGGGTTTGTGGAAACTGATGGGATCGGAAATGGTCCTTTTCCGATAAAGGTAGAAGTTACAATTACTAATGATGAATTTGTGTGTGATTTCAGAGGAAGCAGTACCCAGGTGCCCGGACCAGTTAATTGTTCTTTTACAGGACTTGCCTCTGCAGTAAGAACGATTTTTCTCGCAATTACGAATCCAGACCAAAATGTTAATGATGGTGTGTTTCGTCCTTTAAAAATTATCGTTGATGATGGCTCAATAATGTCTGCAGAACGACCGGCACCAACATCCAACTATTTTGAAACAATGCTTGGATGTACAGATTTAATTTGGAAATCCCTTGCACCTTATATACCAGAACGTCTTGCAGCAGCCCACCTTTTATCTGTTTGTTCTGTTACACTTTCTGGTTCGCACCAAGATACGGACGAGCCGTTCCTGATTGTTGAACCTTCTGTTGGCGGCTGGGGAGGCGCTGATGGTCAGGATGGTGCGAGTGGACAATTCTGTATCCTTGATGGTGAGACATATAACGTACCTGTAGAAGTTGCAGAAACACGTTATGGAGTATTGCTAGATGAATATAGTTTACGGATTGATGGATCGGGTGCTGGCGAGTATATCGGCGGAAAAGGAGTTGTTCGATCCTATAGGGCATTGTCGGATAATCAATCTGCTACCATTACATTTGGACGAAATCAGTATAAACTTTGGGGAACAGCTGGTGGAAATGAAGGTTCTGTAAATGAGTTTTATATTCATAAGGCGAATGGAGATACTGATGGACCTTATGGAGTTTATCCGCGGTATTCCCTGCAGAAAAATGATGTACTCAAATTGATGACGGCAACTGGCGGAGGATATGGCGATCCGTTGAAGAGACCGGCTGAACAAGTATGTAAAGATGTTAAAAATGAATACTATTCTGTGGAAGAAGCAAAATCGTTATTTGGTGTAGAAATAAACCCGGAAACATTTGAGTATTTAGAATTGGATGTACGAAAGTAAAAAGGAGCATTTTATGGAAATAAAAAAAGATGGTTTTGACAGGAAAGGTTTAATAACCTTGTATGAAGACAATGAAGCACGAAGCAGTGTACAATTCGGAACAGTAGTTATAGCACCTGGCGAAAGGGTACCGAATGAAGGGTGTTCGCAGCATGCAGAAAATGAATACTCGATTATTATTAAAGGTGAACTGGAAGGGGAGTCAGGCGGTGTACCTTATAAGGTTTCTGCCTCCAATTCAACATTTATTCCTGCTGGTGAAAAACACTGGGCCATTAATACAGGAGAACAGCCATGTGAAATTGTGTGGACATTGGTTCGTAAATAACGCTGGTACAAACAATAGTAGAAAATAAGTTTTCTACTATTGTTTTATCAAAATTTTACTGAATTTTCCGATATGTGGGTGTGAGGCAATACAGAAAAGGAGAGGTTAGAATGGACGAAACAAAAAGAAAAAGTATTGAAAAAGACGAAGCGTTGCAGGCAGTTCCGGAAAATCAAAGACAACACTGGATTACGCCTGCCATGATTTTTGGAGGTTTAGAATTTACTATTCCCGTGCTTATGGTAGGGGCAACCTTAGCAGGCAGTTATGGTATAACTGAAATATTCTTTATTTTAGTTATTGCTTTATTTGGTATTCAATGGGCCGGAAATGCATTACAGGGATATATTGGCGCCAAGACAGGACGTTCTTCTTCGGTTGTTGCAAGAACTAGTTTTGGTTCTACTCAAGCCCGTTTCATAGTTGGACTTACTATTTTTATTGTTTCCCTTGGATGGTGGGCAGTTCAAACCTCTGTAGCGGGTAATGCAATTTCCGCTATGTTTGGAATTGATTATACTACGCAGTGGGGATTGTGGGCAATTATTACAATCGTTGCAGGGCTTCTTTTTGCTATTCCTTCAATAATAGGGTATGCCTCTATGAAATGGACCGATTACATTGCTGTTCCGGCTGGTCTACTTTTAATAGCAGCAGGAATCTTTTATGCATTGAAAAATACCGGTTTTGAAACGATTACCAGTTGGGATCCGGAGCCATCAATAGGAATACTTGGGGCTATCAGTCTGGTAATTGGTGCAAACGTATCACAGTGGGTTATCGCTGCTGATTATACACGATATGCAAAACCTAAGATTAAAGATAATATTCTGATACCGACTGGAATTGTTTTAGTAGGTTTCCCATTGTTTTTAGTTGGTTCTATCATGTCTGTTGGTGTTGGAGATGCCGATATTGTGAATGTCATGCTAGGCTTGGGTTTTCCAATTTGGGGATTTTTAATCTTGTGGTTTGCAACATGGACAAGTCAATTAGTTAATAATTACAGCATGGGATTGGCTCTGTCAAATATGCTAAACGTCAATTCAAACAAAGGAAGGGCACTTCTTACATTAGGTGGAACTTTAGTCGCAATTATTGTAGCATTGGCAGGAATTCTTGATTATTTTATGGACTTTTTGTATTTAACAGCTTTAATATACCCAGCTGTAGCCGGTGTAATGATGGTGGATTTCTTCTTTATACGGAAACGTACCTGGGAAGATAATAATGGTTGGAATTGGATGGCCACAATTGCGTTGGTGTTTGGTACCGTACTAGGTTATATCACACAGTATGTTACACCTTTTGGTCTGCCAGCGGTACAGTCTCTTATTGGATCTGGAATTGTTTATTTGGTTGCAATGAAAATAAAAGGTAAAGTGTCTCCTGACCAATTTACCGAACTTGAATCGGAGGAAACAAATAATACCAAAATTGGAACTAGCTAGTCATGTGTTATTTACAGTGTTTAAGCGATAGTAGTGAAAAGTGACCTGATTAGAAATTGTAATATCTTTTGCTTAACTATAAGTTGATTTCACAAGTGTTGGTGAAAGTCGAAGTGAGTTAGTTATCTTTACTTTAATTTGACACGACCTTTGTCCATAAATGAAATGAAGATACCCACCTTTGAATGTCAGGTGGGTATCTTCGTTTATTGATGTCTTTGAAAACCCCTGGCTATGCCGGGGGTTCCAGAGAGCTTCCAGCGTGGGATCAAAAAAATGCCTCTCTTCATGGTAAGATAAGGTTGGTTTCCCGACCACCAAATCTCGCCATATAGGGAGGCATGTCCAATGAAGGACAAGAATAGTTTAGCACATACCCAGTGGAGATGTAAGTATCATCTTGTTTTTGCACCAAAATATAGAAGGCAAATTATATATGGAAAATATAAAAAAAGTATAGGAGAAATAATAAGGGAGCTTTGCGAAAGAAAAAATGTTGAAATCCATGAAGCAAATGCATGCAAAGATCACATTCATATGTTAGTCAGTATACCACCAAAGTTGGGTGTGTCCCAATTTATGGGATATTTAAAAGGGAAAAGTAGTTTAATGATTTTTGACCGTCACGCCAATTTAAAATATAGATATGGCAACCGCAAATTCTGGTGTCGAGGCTTCTTTGTAGATACGGTGGGAAGGAATAGAAATCAAATTCAAGAATATATACGGAATCAGCTCAGAGAAGACTATATGAGCGATCAGTTAACTTTATTTGAAGAATACGACCCTTTCACGGGGAAGAAAAATAAAAAGAAATAAGGGATTCTTTTAGAATCAGCGAGTGAGTGTGGTGCAAAAGGGAAAACCATTCAGTGGGCCTTTTAGGCCGAGGCCGGTAATAGAGGCTTTCAGCCGCAGAGCAAAGAGGCTGGGACAAAACCCAGTAAAATAGAATAAGCGTGGTCTCCACCATTAAGTGGAAAGACCACGCTTATTTTTTTGCTTTTAATAAACAAAAAGGACACCTTCTGATAAAATTAAAGTAACCACACAATAATCATCGGAGGTGTCCTTATGTTTAAACATTATAACATGAATCAAGTGGTTTTGCCGTTAGATTTAGAAATAAAACTTCAAGAAGATGATATTGCTTACGCTGTGAATGACATAGTGGAAGCTATTCCGGATGATGCATTCATTAACTTTTTACGTGACACTGGTTGTCCAGCTTATCATCCACGCATGATGATGAAAATTATTTTATGTGCTTACACGCAATCTGTTTTCTCTGGCAGAAAGGTGGAAGGATTACTGAACGATAGTGTACGTATGATGTGGTTAGCCCAGGGATATGAGCCGAGTTATCGCACCATCAATCGATTCCGTGTTCATCCAGAGGTCAAAGAACTATTGCGTCAGTGCTTCGTGCAATTTCGTTGTCAGCTTGTACAGGAAGAACAGATAGATGAAGAAGCGATTTTTATGGACGGAACCAAAATCGAAGCGAATGCCAATAAGTATACATTTGTTTGGCGTAAAGCGATTGAAAAATACAGTGCCAATTTGGTGGAGAAGTCCAACCAGATGTATGATGAACTATTGGAAAAAGAAATTATTCCGGAAATCGAACGGGAAAGCGCAGATGAGCTATCTACCGATGAGCTCGAAAAAGTAGTCGAAAAGCTGGATGAGAACGTTGAAGCCTATAATAAAAAAATCGAAGCAAGTGAAGATGGAAGCGAACGGAAACGGCTTCGCTCCGAACGCAAAACACCGAAACAATATCGTAAACAATTTAAGGATTACGTGGCACGCAAACAGAAATACCAGCAGGACATGGAAACCTTCGGAACACGCAACAGTTACTCCAAGACAGATCATGATGCCACGTTTATGCGAATGAAAGATGACCATATGAGAAATGGCCAACTGAAAGCAGGCTATAATGTGCAACTTGCGACAGAAGGACAATATGCGCTCGCTTATGATGTGTTTCCAAACCCGACAGATACACGTACATTCATTCCTTTTCTGGATCATATCGAGGAACGTTTCTTTAAGCTACCGACGTATATTGTCGCTGACGCAGGCTATGGAAGTGAACAAAACTACGAAGACGTCATCGAGAATCGGAAACGCACGCCACTGATTACGTATAACCAATACCGTAAAGAGAAGAAAAAGAAATATAAGGAAAACGCCTTTAATGTAGCCAATTGGGAATATAGCGAGGAAAATGATACCTTTACCTGTCCGAATGGTAAAAGATTAACCTTCCGCTATATGTCCAACCGAACAGACCGATATGGTTATACAAGGACATTTAAAGTTTATGAATGTGAAGACTGTTCCGGTTGTCCGTTACGATCCCAATGCACCAAAGCAAAGGAAGGCCATAACCGAAGAATTTATTATAACCAAAAGTGGGAGCAACAAAAAGCATATACGAGACAACAGCTTTCGGAAAAAGAAACTGGTGAAATTTACGGTAAACGTAAAATTGAGGTGGAACCAGTCTTCGGATTCTTGAAGGCTAATTTGCGTTTCACCCGTTTTTCTGTACGGGGCAAAGAGAAAGTGGAAAATGAATTAGGATTTGCATTCATGGCGGTGAACTTGCGAAAGTACACTGCCATGAACGTAAATCAACCAACAGATCATAAAAATAATCCAAATCAAAATGGTTCCGATCACCAACAATCGATGATCGGAACCATTTTTAAGTTATTTTTGGCTAGTTATGTCCCAGCCTCTTTTGATTTTGCAAAACTTCATTTACCAGGACTCTCATCACTATATTAGCAGCTGTTCAATAATTGGGTGAATCACTTTATTTTAACCAATACACTTTTCACTTCCGTGTAATTAGCTAAACCATATTCGCCGCCCATCTCGCGGCCTACTCCGGATTTCTTGTAGCCGCCAAAAGGCATGGTCTCTAATTCAAGGCCGAAATCGTTAACCCATACAGTACCTGCCTGCAGTTTTCCGGAAAGGCGGTGTCCTTTACGAATATTTTCCGTCCAAACGCTTGCTGCTAAGCCATACTCACTGTCGTTTGCACGCTTCACAACTTCTTCCTCTGAATCAAATGGAAATATGGCGATAACTGGCCCGAATATTTCTTCCCGTGCAATGGTCATATCATCCTCAACATCAGCGAAGACAGTTGGTTCGACGAAATAGCCTTTGTCGAATGCCTTTTTGCCTCCTGCCACGAGGCGCGCTCCTTCAGCTTTACCTTTATCAATATAATCGAGAACAGTTTGCTGCTGCTTAGCTGAAATCAGCGGCCCCATTTCGGTTTCAGCATCCATGCCTGGTCCGAGTTTAATAGCTTTGGCCCGTTCGGCAATCGCATCGACTACCTCGTCATAATGATCACGCTGAACATAGAGACGTGTGCAGGCGCTGCAGTTTTGGCCGTGGTTGTACATGGTGCCGTCGAGTGATCCTTCAATTGCTTCTTCCATGTTTGCGTCGTCAAAAATAATGCTTGGTGATTTTCCGCCGAGTTCCAGCGTAATTCCTTTAATGTCATCAGCAGCCTTTTGCATGACATTTTTTCCAGTACCTGTGGAGCCGGTGAAAGCAACTTTCGCCACATCTTTATGCGTAATAATCGCTTCTCCCGCTACACTGCCAGCACCGGGAACAACATTGACAACACCATCCGGGAATCCTGCCTCCTTGAACAATTGTGCAGCGTAAAGCAGTGATAATGGTGTTTCGGTCGCCGGTTTAATGACTATGGTACATCCTACAGCAAGGGCGGAACCAAGTTTCCATCCGGCCATGGCGAGTGGAAAGTTCCATGGGATGATCTGGCCGACAACACCTACCGGCTCATGTACAATATAATTAAAATAATCAGGGGACACGTTGACCGTTTTTCCTGTTATTTTTGTAGCCCATCCGGAATAATAACGGAAATGCTGGACGGTGCCGTCAACATCGTCCTCGAGTGCCACCTCGTATGGTTTTCCGTTATCCAGGGCTTCAAGTTGTGCAAGTTCTTCACGGTTTTCTTCGAGTAAATCGGCAAATTTATAAATCAGATGTGAACGTTCCGCCGCTTCCATTTTCGTCCATTCACCTTCGTCAAATGCCTTTTTGGCAGCCTCGACAGCAGTATCAATGTCTGTTTCTTGTGCTTCGCTTACTTGGGCAATAACTTCTTCGGTTGCCGGATTCAATACATCGAATGTTTTACCACTCGTGGATTGCACATACTCTCCGTTAACATAAAGTCCTTTAACACCTTGTAAAAATTTTTCCACTTTCGGTTTCAACACCATTTCTTTTGTAGCCATTAACAAAATACCTCCTAAAAGTTTAGTTTTGGTTACTGATTAACAGCCTGTAATTCATTTAAAATTGTTTTCAATGTTTCTTCTTCCTTATTTGTCAGCGGCAGCCGTGGTTTGCGTGAAGGTCCTCCCGCCAGCCCTTGCAGCTCCAGACCACGTTTGACAATTTGTACATATTTTCCGGAATCCTCCAGGAAGTTGCAGAGTGGCAGGATTTGATCATAGATTTCCCAGGCTTTGTTTAAATCGCCTTCTTTAAATGTTGTATAGAGGTCAGTTGCCAGTTCAGGTACAATATTTCCGGCTACTGAAACCCAGCCGGTTGCTCCAACCAGAAAGGATTCAAGTACAAGGTCATCTGATCCGCAAAATGGTATGATAGAATTGCCGCCTTGTCTTGCGATATCCCGAACTTTCCGGATTTCTCCACTTGACTCTTTGACGTGTGTGATATTTTCAACGTCACGTCCTACTTGTAAAATGGTTTCCGTATCAATATCAATCCCGGAAGTGAATGGGTTATTATAAATCATGACTGGTAGTGATACGGATTCAGCAACTGTTTTAAAATGTTCATAGATTTCGTTATCTTTTGGATGTGCATAATATGAGTTGATTAATAGGGCAGCATCTGCTCCAACGGTTTCGGCCTTTTTCGTATATTCCACAGCGTCTGCGGTCGTTTCAGCTGCCGTACCGATAACAAGCGGAATGCGTCCGTTCACCTGTTCAGCAGCTGTCTCCATGAGTTTGAATTTCTCCTCTTTTGTTAGGCTGACGAACTCACCGGTACTTCCGTTAACGATGATGCCTGCTACGTTTAAGTTGATATAATGCTCGATATTTTGCTTTAATCCCTCATAATCAACTGTTTCATCATGGTGCATTGGTGTTGCAAGTACCGGAAATGCTCCTTCTAATAATGCCATTTGTAATTCCTCCTAAATTAAAAAGTTTTGTATGCAAATGAGACTTGTATGAACATTTCACTGCATAAGTTAATCGGCATGTTCACTTATCTCATATTTAGCGTGCTTACCGCTTGATATTCGTTGCGCCTTGCGCGATACCAGGTGGTTGTTGCGCGAAATTAGGGATCACCGCGCGAATTTGGATAATTGTTGCGCGATACCAGGTGATTCTCGCGCAATATTCGGTATTCCTTACTTCAATAAAAATCCATTCTCAAGCGGATCTGTTTGATCATAAATAAATTGATGAATTCCCGTAACAAATGCTTGTGTTTCCATTGAAAAACGATGCTTGGTTCCTTCAGCCAATGATGCGGTCAGCGTACTTTCGAAAATACTTCGGTTCGTAAGCGTTGTTATATCAGGGTACTCATGTAACAATAACTGGAATATCGCAAACGTACTATCTGCCCCTGGAGACCTAAGAATGGTTCCATCCTTCTTAAATGTGACCGAACGAACTTCAGCATGATTTTGTATGGAAATCGGTTCGGTCAGGATAATGCCGTCAAATGCTTGTTTCTCCCGCATTGCCGAAACAGTTTTGTTTCCCCATTTTATAATGGGGGACAGGTTTTCTATGGCAATACCGGGTATGGATGGCGGCAAATTATAAATCAGATAGTTTCGTGACTGATCAATTTGAACAGCTTTACATGTTTCGTTGATTTCCAGAATCTGATTTTCATCGTTTTCGAAACGGGTCATCGTGACTTCCTGCTGTTCAAACGTGGCATCAATTGAATAGGTGCCGTGAACGGTTTCAATGTGATACACGTTATTTTCTTTTTTGTCAATGTTGCCGGTCTCCAGCAACGCTGTCACGGTAGCAGCTAGACCACTGTATGTGAACTGGGTACCGTTATCATGATGAACAAAAAGACACGCATAATCAGCAATCTCAGAAGGCAACACGATACATCCGGTCATCCCCTGATATCCTCGTGGCTCATTTAACAGTAATTCTTTTTCACGCTTAAACTTTTGCTCGATGGCGTCTCGATTTAATTTCATAACGCCGGCATCCAAGGTAATAGGGGAGTAAATAATTATCCGGAAAGCTTCTCCCGCAACGTGTGTATCAATACTGGAAAACATTTTTTCAACTTCCATTTGTATACCTCCTTTCTAGTGACCTGCCATGGGTGGAATGAGTAAATATCCTTCCGCCAACGGGTCCTTTTCATTGTAAAAAAACCGATGCATCCCCATGACCCATGCGGAGCCGGTAACTTCAGGAATAACCGCTTCATAATCCTTTATCGTTGTCGTTTCCAGTATTTTCGCTTTAAAAAGGGTGCCGACAATACTTTCATAGACAAATAGTTCATCCTGTTTAATATCATCATGATGGTACATCGTTGCAAGTTTGGCCGAAGTTCCGGTTCCACAAGGGGAGCGGTCAATCCCGCCGGGCGGCACGACAACTGTGTTTTTCAAGTCAGCATCCGCATGGACTGGATCGGTGTAGAATTCAATATGAGTTAGCCCGTTTATAAAAGGCTGTTCAGGATGCGAAATTTCCACCTGTTTATTAATGGCATTTCGTATCGTAATCGCCTTATCGATAATCGTGGATGCGTTATCGGTAATGAGTTCCAATCCCAGTTTTCGTGCATCGATAATCCCGTAAAAATTGCCGCCGTATGCAATTTCACACGTAATGGGACCGACACTTTTCACATCTATTTCAACAGTTTTCAGTAAGAAAGACGGGACATTTGCAAAGGTAACCTCCACAGCTTTTCTGTTTTCCACTTTAACTTTTACGCGAACGAGTCCAGCCGGTGTATCCAGATTGATGTTGGTGTACGGTTCGGTTATCTCAATCAGACCGGCTTCGACAAGCGCCGTACAGAATCCAATCGTATCGTGACCGCACATGGGCAGATATCCCCCAGTCTCAATGTAAATTACACCGATATCCGCTTCAGGGTGACACGGATTAACCATCAATGCCCCTGACATGACATCATGACCTCTTGGTTCGTTCATTAAAAATTTTCGAATCCAGTCATAGTGCTTTTGCATGTACAGCATTTTTTCCGACATCGTATTTCCTTCTAATTCCGGCAGCCCGCTCAGAACAGTTCTGGTCGGATTCCCGCCTGTGTGTGTATCGATTGTGGTAAATAACCGGTTAAGTTTCATTAACTCAACACCCTTTCTGTAAACCGGCTGTGGCGTAATGCTTCAATTGGAATCGACAGTTCTTTTTCGGATATCATTTCCTCGATTATTTTTCCGGTAATGGCTGCCAGACTGATGCCGTCTCCTTCATGACCAGCTGCTATATAAAAACCTGGTACTTCATCAACATGTGAAACAATCGGCAGATGATCCGCCGTCCATGGCCTAAGTCCGGCATATGTTCTAATTACCGTCATATCGGCCATTTTCGGATAGAATCGCACAGCTCTTTTGGCAATGTAACGTGTCACATCCTGATTTACATTAAGATCAAATCCGTTAAATTCCCGGCTGCTACCAATGAGAAAATTTTGGCTTTCGGTCGGTTCAAATACTAAGGCAACACCATATTTTTCTGTCATGGCATCGACCATTCGTTCTCCGCCGAACTTTGAAATCAGATAGCCGAATTCCATGACTTTCCGAAGTCCCACAGGCCGTTCTCTGGAGGCTACAATTAATTGGCCTTTTCTCGGTTTGATAGGGATATTTACCCCGAGCATTTCACCAATTGCTGGCGCCCAGACACCGCAGGCATTAACCACCTTTTTGGCTGTAAAAGTGTTTTGATTCGTTTCAATCACAAATTGTCCATCGCTGTCTTTGGAGACGTTTTTTACTTCGGTATGTGTATAAATGCTGGTCCCATTTTGTTCTGCACTATGGAACAAGGCATATGTCAGCATATACGGATTAACGGTGGAGTCTGTTTTGCATTCCAGGCCCCCATACAAGTCATCAGCGAAGTATTTTGATTCGTTCCATAAATCTTCCCGGTCCAGCATACTAAAATCCAGACCTGCATCCTGTTGCTGCTGCACCCACTTACTGGCAGCATCCATTTCATTATCGTTTTCACAAACGAGAATACTTCCGGGATTTCGGTACTCAAAGTCAATGTCCAGTTCCTGATGTAATTCATGAACCAATTGCTGGCTTTTAAGCGACATTTGACTGTCGAAACCGGGATCTTTATCAATTGCCAGGATGTTTCCATCACATCGGGAAGAGGTTCCGCTTGCCAGTTCTTTTTTTTCCAGAACAGCTGCGTCGAGGCCTGCTTTTGCACAATAGTGGGCAATCGCCCCTCCCATAATTCCCCCGCCTATGATTACAATGTCTTGATGTATTGCGTTCTTCAAAGGCGTACCTCCTTTATAACGGTTTCATAATCAATACATGCAAATTGCATGCCAACAAAATAGTACAGAAATGCCCACGCAAATGATGAGATCAATAAAATATGTGTAAAAAATATTTTAAAGTGTCAATTATTTTTTACAGTTGAAAGGATGAGCAGATGCATGGATTGCTAAAATAATCGCTGTATTTCATCTCAGTTATAGTGGCATGATTTTTGCAAGCAGGTATAATAGAAAATTTGTTGAAAATTTGAGTGAGATTTAAAATCACAACTTTATGACTTATGAGTTGTATTTAGGTTTATTTAAAATCATAGAGGGGGTGTTCGGGCTTTTTTTGAAAACGTTATCAAGTGGAATCTGAAAGTTATGGGTATTAAAAAAAGGAGGAACTAATTTGAATCCGCAAAAACCAAAAATGTATGAAGTGTTTCTTGTATTGATTGTATTTCTACTAATTATGTCCTTGTCTGTCGCTGTCTTTTCTATACCAATTCAATTGGGTTTGTTTGCAACATGGTTTATTATCATCGGACTGGGGTTGAAATTGAAGCATTCCTACCAGGATTTACAAGATTCGATTATGAAAGGGATCTATAATGGGCTTGAAGCAACACTTATCCTATTTACCGTTGGTGCACTAATTGGAACCTGGATCGCCGGGGGAATTGTCCCTTCATTGATATATTACGGATTACAAATTTTAAATCCGACTATCTTTCTGGTGGCCGCAATGATTATTTGTGCGATTACATCCCTTGCTACCGGTACATCGTTTGGGACTGCGGGTACGGCCGGGATTGCCATGATGGGAATAGGGGCCAGTTTTGGCATTCCATTACCTTTAGTGGCGGGTTCCGTTATATCCGGTGCATATGTTGGCGATAAATTGTCTCCATTGTCAGACACCACCAATTTAACCGCATCACTTTCAAAAGTAAATGTAATTGAACATGTAAAAGGAATGATTCCCGTCAGTATTCCGACATTACTAATCACTGGCATTCTTTTTACACTTGTCGGGTTCTTTTACGTTAATCATGATGGAGATTTATCACAAGCTCAGGCTGTAGAGGCGGCGTTAAGTGAAACGTTTAATATTCATTGGTATATTTTGATTCCGGCTGCTGTTGTTATCGCATTACTCGCAATGGGAAAACCAGCCATTCCGGTCATTTCGCTGGGGGCACTTCTTGGTGCTGTATGGGCAGCATTATTCCAGGGGATGACTGCCGTTGCAGCAATTAAAACTGCTTATAATGGTGTTGTTGATATTTCTTCCGGTGTTGAATTTATTGATTCGCTGCTGAACTCCGGCGGCATTGTGTCCATGCTTGGCGTTATTGCACTTATTTTAATGGCACTTGGTTTAGGTGGACTGCTTGATCAGGTGGGGATACTGCGTGCATTCAGTAATTTATTTGAAGGATGGGTTAAAGAAAGTACTGGTAGACTAACACTTGCAACAATGTTTTCTGGATTCCTAGGTAACCTATTTGGAAGTGCTGCCTATGTATCCAATATTACAGGAACAAAAATGACTGAAGACCTGTATGACGACAGGAATATAGACCGCCGTGTATTGTCACGGAATACAGAAGGCGGCGGAACCGTTACAACTCCAATGGTACCTTGGTCAGATGGCGGGATTTATATGTCGACAGTGCTTGGTGTTTCGACGCTTGCTTACCTGCCATTCCTGTGGTTCGGTTTTGTCGGAATTGCTATTACGATTTTTTATGGATATATGGGCTGGTTCTTTTTTAATTCAGATAAAAAGAAAGGGAAATCAGATCATAAATCTGCATAAAAAGAAGCCGCCTCTACAATAAGTGGAGGCGGCTTTTGTATATGTTTCGGTATGCGATCGTGCAAAGTGCCGCTGAAACATGCGAACTCCTTGCTCAAACGTGCGAAGTCTCGCTGAAACGTGCGAAACTCCACCCAAACGTGCGAACTCCTCGCCCAAACGTGCGAACTCACCTCTAAAACGTGCAAACCCGCGCCCATCGCGCAAGCCGAGAGTTACAGTACGATTAACTCCGTTGTTGATTTGGAGAGTGCCTCATTGCCTTCAGATGTCACGACATAGTCGTTTTCGATTCTCACTCCGCCAAGATCAGGGATATAGATACCGGGTTCGATTGTGACGACCATGCCAGGCCTGGTCACCTTATCAGAACTTTTGGAGAAGAAAGGTTCTTCATGAATGTCCAGCCCAATGCCGTGGCCAGTGCCATGTCCGAAATAGTCACCATATCCTTGTGCAGTAATGTAATCACGGGGCAACGCATCAACTTCAGGCGCAGTTATATTCGGTTTCAACCCTTCCGCTCCACGTGATAAAGCCTCCCGGACAACAGAATAAATCTTTTCCAGCTCACTATCCGGTTTGCCAACAGCTACCGTCCTGGTGATGTCTGAGCGATAGCCCTGATAATAAGACCCGAAATCAAGTGTGACCATGTCTCCCTTTTCAATTTCTTTGTCACTGGCTACACCATGCGGTAAAGAAGAGCGGATTCCGGAAGCAACGATAATGTCAAAAGCAGAGGACGCGGCTCCGAGTTTTCGCATGATGGATTCCAACTCATGATTAACATCCATCTCTGTGACTCCGGGACGAATATAGTCTATAATCCGGGAAAAAGTTTCATCTGCAATGTCAGCGGCTTTTTGGATGGCGTTGATCTCATCTTCGCTTTTTACCATCCGAAATTCTTCAATTACCTCTGTTGTTGGAACTAACTTCGCATGAATATGTTCATTAAACTTTTTGAACATGCCATAGGTTACATGATTTTCCTCAAAGCCGAGTCTTGTAATATTCGAGGAAGCGACCTGTTTATCAATTTCATCAATTGTTCTTTTTTCATGTAAAACAATTTCAAAATCCTTAGCTTGTGTCTTTGCCTGATCTACATAACGAAAGTCGGTGATCAGTTTAGCTTCTGATTTTGAGATAAGTACAATGCCGGCTGTTCCAGTAAAACCGGTCATGTATCGGCGGTTTTGATCGTTGGTAATCAGAATACCGTCGATCCCCAAATCATCAAATTGATCTCTTAGTTTATTAATCTTTTCCATTTATTGTTCCTCCCTAACCATGAAGAGAAATTGGTCTGAAAATGCTTTAATGCTTCAGGACACGGGCATATGTCCAGTCAACTGTCGGACCATAATTCCGGACAATTATATCTTTAACATAAGGCTTCTTGACATAGGCCGATGCAGCTTGATGGGTTGGTACAATTGCTGCATCCTCCAATAGGATTTTTTCTGCTTTTTGCAGCAATTCCCAGCGTTTTTTTGGTTTATTACCGAGGTTTTTGGCTTTCTTAATCAGTGCATCAAACTCCGGATTGGAGTATCCTGTCCGGTTGAAGGGAGCGCCTGTAACCCATAAATCAAGAAATGTCATAGGATCGCGATAATCCGGCAGCCATCCCCATTTTGACATATCATATTTTCTGTTTCCTTCAAGCTCCAAATGTGATTGGTAAGGCTGCCTGTTGATGGTTACCGTCAGTCCTGGTAAGTTTTCTTCCATTTGATTGGCGTAAAATTCGGCTATTGTTGCGTTTGTATCTGTATCACCAATCATCAATCCGATTTCCACTTTTTCTTTGCCGATTTCCTGAAGTCCTTTTTTCCAGGATTGTTGCGCTTCTTCCAATGACATTTTATTAATTGATGGGTTCTTTGCACGAAAATCTTTCCCATCCGGTCCTGTAGCAAAGTTTTTCGGTACCACATATCTGGCAGGCTCTGCACCCGTTTTCACCAAGACGTCCACGAGCCCTTCCCGGTTAATGGAATTATAAATGGCATCACGAATATTTTCATTTGCGAGTGCCTCATGCTGTTGGTTTAATCGAATAAAGTTAATCTCCGCTGTTAGTTCACCTGTATGGAGTTCACCGCTGTCTTCGAAGAGCTGAATATAGTCAGAGCTTAGTTTTAAAAAATCGAGACTGCCGGATTTATATACATTTACTGCGGTGTTTTGCTGTTTTAAAACTTTATAGTTCACTTTTTCCAGTGTGACTTGATCAGCATTCCAATATTTTTCATTTTTGACAAATGTCCAGCCAACGCCATGATTCCATTTTTGTAACTTAAAAGGTCCGTTGAAAAGCATGTTTTCCGGTTCCATGGCGAATTTATCGCCTTGTTTTTCCACAAATTCCTGATTTAACGGATAAAAAGGCGGAAATGTTAATAAGTCTAGGAAGTAAGGAGTTGGTTTTTCAAGTGTAATTTTCAATTTACGATCACTGACAGCCTGAATGCCAACTTTTTCTCTATCGCCGTACATGCTACTGTTTTTATCCCGAATTTCAGCTGCATTTTTGATATTGGCTGATATATAGATGAACGCGTATTCACCTGCTGTTTCCGGATCAACTTCTCTTTGCCACGAATACACGAAGTCCTGTGCTGTTACAGGATCCCCATTTGACCAGACGATATCATCCCTTAACGTAAATGTATAAACGGTCCCATCCTTACTGACCTTTGGTAATGAGGCAGCCATATCAGGAACAACTTCCCCGTTTTTATCCAGCGTGACCAATCCCGATCGAATTTGATACAGAGCATCAAATGATGGCGCATCTGAAGCGTGATGCGGGTCAAGTGAAGTAAAATCAGCCGAAGACGTCAGATTTAAGACTTGATCCTCAGCCAGGGCAGGCTGGCTGTTATTAGCGGGCTTGGATTGATCATTTTCCTGATTGTTGTTTGTGCTGCCCTCTGAATCATTCCCGCTGCATGCGTAAAGGAAAGTGATTAACAAGAGTGTGACGGCCAGAATAAATAGTGACCTTGCTTTCTTTTTCATATCCATCCTCCCAAATAGTTTGTTTGTTATACCGCAGACACTTCGTTGATTCAAACGGGTATGCGTAAAGAAAGTTTATGCTGCGGTAACCCCTGGAATGTTTATATCAATATACAAAGCCTATCCCCCTTTTGCTGGTTTCCTATATACTTGCAAATTTTGTGCCATTTAATATTGCCCTACAATTCAAAATAATGTTGAAAGTAAATCGTGATTGTGTCAAAATAATTTAAAAGTGTTAAAGATTTTATACAGATAGAGGGGGCTGTTTATGTACTTTCCTACTTTTTTAAATCTAAGAAAAATGCTTAATGAAAATTTTGTCCTGCTGGATGACGAGAGTCTGGCAAAACATGAAGTAAAGTCGAATGTAAAAGCGGAATATCCGAAACAGGTTTTTCTAAAAGATAAAGAGGAACATATTCAATGTCTCACATATTCAGAAAACCGAGTACACTATTTACCATGTGCAGTAACTTCGGTTGATAAGGAAATGAGTCATATCATTAATGTGCTGGAGGAGTATCCGTATACGCTTGTAAAGAATAGTGAAGAGCAGCTGCTGGGATATATAACGTCACAGGAACTTTCAAAAAAATTATACACTTCCTATCAATATCTGTATAAATATATTTCCACCATTTTGGAAACCATTGATGAATCCTGCACCGTCATTGACAGTGATAAAAACGTTTTAGCCTGGACAAAAGGGGCGGAACAAGTTTTTTCAATTAAACAGGAAGAAATATTAGGGAACCCGATTACCGATTTTTTCAATCCGGAACATTTAGAGCTGTTGAATACATTGAAGGATGGTACCTCGGTTTATCATAACCAGCATAAAGCGCGGGATAAACAAGTAGTGTTAATTAACTCCAATCCAGTTTATTTTGAGAAGGAAATTATAGGAGCGGTCGTTTCGGAGACAGATATAACAAGCCAAATTAAGTTGAATCAGGAATTGTATGATGCCACTGAACGATTGTTTCACTTGGAAAAAGAGGTAAATAAATTAACTTCTACCGATAATCCGTTTATTCAAATTCGCGGTAACAGCAAGCCTCTGCGTAAAACGATTCAAAAGTTCAAAAAGGCAGCGTCTACCGATGCAAACATTCTGATTTATGGTGAAAGCGGAGTCGGAAAAGAAATGTTTGCAAAAGCAGTTCATGCAATGCGCGAAAATGAAAATGCCCCATTTGTGGCAATTAACTGTGGTGCAATTCCGGAACCGTTGTTTGAGAGTGAAATTTTCGGCTATGAGAAAGGCGCCTTTTCCGGAGCAAGTCAAAAGGGGAAGAAGGGAAAGGTGGAACTGGCCAAAGGAGGGACGCTGCTTCTTGATGAAATTGGCGAAATGCCATTGGATATGCAGGTGAAGATGCTCCGTCTGTTGCAGGAAAACAGGTTTTATTCAGTAGGAGGAACGAAGGAAAAAGAAGGTGACTTCAGGCTGGTAGCTGCAACCAATCAGGATTTAGAGGCATTGGTTAAAGAAGGCAAATTTAGAGAGGATCTGTATTATCGGCTGAATGTCGTAAGTATTGAGGTGCCGCCGCTAAGAAAACGACATGAAGACATAATCGAGTTAACCCATTATTTTTTAAATGAAATTTCGATCAAATATCATCGGCCGATTCACGGCATATCACAAGAAGTTATGCAAGCGCTGCTCCAATATCAGTGGCCGGGCAACATTCGGGAATTAAAAAATGTTGTGGAACGGCTCATTGTTTTTTCGGAGAATGGCGATATAAAATTGGACGACTTACCTTTTGAGCCAAAAACGGGCAATGGAGTGAACGGAAGTCACAAAATTTCTTCTGAAAACAATGGACGTTCATTAAATGAGCGGCTGCAGGAAGTTGAAAAGGAAATACTTGCAAAAGAATTGGACAAGGTGAATGGGAATAAAGCCGTCTGTGCTGAAAATCTGCAAATAACCAGAGCGACGCTTTATAATCGGTTAAAAAAGTTGGGATTAAAATAAATATCATGTACAAATAGTGCCTTAAACGATTTATTTTCGTTTTTGGCACTATTTTTGCATATATAAAAGAGATATACAGAATAGGAGTGGTTAAATTGACAGAAAAAGATGTGGTTGTTTGCAGATGTGAAGAAGTCACCTATCAGGAATTAATCGAAACTGCTTCCAAATATAATTGCTCTGCACGAGAGCTAAAGCTTCGAACAAGGGCATCAATGGGATACTGCGGCGGAAGAACATGCCGGAGTTTAGTTGATAAAGTTGCATCGGAAGCCGAAAGTAAAAAACGTAATCAAATATCTCTGAAGTATCAGCCGCCAGTTCGTCCGATCCATTTTGGCGATTTAGGGAGGGTGGAAGAATGAGTCAGCGAATAGAAGATCACCCGGTACTTGGTGCAATAAAGGAAAAGGATTATGTTTCTTTTACATTTAATGACAAACAATACAAGGGGTTGAAACACGAATCACTTGCCGCTGCACTTCTTGCAAATGGTATACGTACGCTTCGCCATCACGAGGAAAACGGTACACCAAGAGGGATATATTGTAATATTGGGCATTGTTTTGAATGCAGGGTTACGGTTGATGGTAAACAAGGTGTTCGCGCCTGCCTGACACCTTTACAAGAAGGAATGATCGTGAAAAGCGGCGGAAAACTCCCCACGCCTGTAAGAGATTGGAGGACTGATCATGAATGATGTTATTATAATCGGGGCTGGTCCCGCGGGCTTGTCGGCGGCAATTACGTGCGCTAAAAAAGGATTGGCTCCCCTGGTAATAGATGAATATTTTAAACCGGGTGGAAGACTGCTTGGACAATTGTATGAAGAGCCAAATGGATTTTGGTGGAACGGGATAAAGGAGTCTGAAAGTCTATATCAACATGCAATCGACTTAGACGTTGCGATTAATTTAAATACCTCGGTTAATAACATCGAAAAACAGGGTGAGTATTGGGTTGTTTATACCGAAAAAAATACGCTATATGCAGCTCATCTGTTGTTGGCAACAGGCGCCGCCGAATCCCCAATTCCGGTTCCAGGCTGGACACTCCCAGGCGTGATGTCAGTCGGTGCTGCCCAAGTGATGACAAATGTTCATCGGGTGAAACCGGGAAATCGTGGTGTCATCATTGGAGTGAATGTTCTGTCTGCCGCCATTGCGATGGAATTGCAGCTTGCCGGGGTGGAAGTGGCCAGTCTTACATTGCCTAAAATGAATAAAATGACCCAAAGTGCAGCACAGCCCAAGGAGGTAATGGATTCCCTTCTTCATGTTTCGCATATGGCCCCGTCAACTGTTGTTCGTAATGGCAGTAAATTAATGAAAAATGAATTTATGAAAAAGATTGGTGTCGCATTTTATCCGAAGAAAGGATTTAAAATGTGGGATATTCCCATTCAGCTTCGAAAAGCCGTCATTGAGATTTGTGGTGACGAAACCGTTACTGGCGTTAAACTGGCAACGATTGATGCAAATGGAGATGTGGTTGAAGGCAGTGAGGAACATCTAACATGTGATTTTGTTTGCATTGCCGGCGGGTTGTACCCGTTAGCTGAATTAGCTGCGGTTGCCGGGTGTCCGTTTTATTTAGTGGAGGAGTTAGGTGGATATATTCCAATACACAATGAATATATGGAAACACCACTTGAGCAATTATACGTGGCTGGTAATATTACTGGCATTGAAGGTGCTAAGGTAGCCATGAAACAGGGGATAACGGCAGGTCTTTCGATAGCAAAGCAAGCTGGCGTTTCCGGTTTAACTCAAGAACTTAACCATGCCTTACAGTTGACTGAGCAAACGAGAGACAGTGCTTACATTCAGTTTCATCCCGATGTGAAGAAAGGAAGAAAAGTTATTCAGGAACAGTGGGAAGCAATCACTGGTACAGTGTTGAATAAATGAGAGCGGGCTGCTAAATATGGTGCGGGAATGATGTGATGTTCGTGTTCATTAAGGTATAAGTCATAGCATTCCATTCCTGCGTAAAATGTTCATTTTTAAGAAGTTCTTTTCAGATACATATAGGACGATTTAAGATGAAACACTCTAAAATATCCATTGTTAAAAAGAATAGAAACTGTTTTATCATCTATTTTTGTCACTTGTCCGTTTAGTTTAAAAACCCGGTGAATTACTTTTTCTCCAATGGAATACATGGTGTACATTCCTTTCTTTTTAAAAAATTGAATTACTATTATTATATGATAACGCTTTCAAAAAATAAACTGAAATTTTTAAACACGCGATAATATATGGGGAGGTAAAAGATTTGGACTTTAATCGAATTATTTCGACTGTTGATCTACATGTCGCGGGAGAACCGTTACGGATTATCACAAGTGGTATTCCGCCAATCAAAGGCGGGACACAACCGGAGAAAAGATCCTATTGTATAAAACACCTGGATGACCTTCGGAAAACGTTAATGAACGAGCCGAGGGGCCACCATGGAATGTATGGGTGCATCATTACGCCGCCAGCAACAGAGCAAGCCGATTTTGGTGTATTGTTTATACATAATGAGGGTTGGAGTACCATGTGCGGTCACGGTATTATTGCGGTCGTTACGATGGTAATTGAAACCGGACATTTTACAGTGGAGGGGAATCAGCGAAAATTTACTATCGACAGTCCTGCTGGCCAAGTAGTTGCCTATGCACGGTGTGAAGGTCAACGAGTAATAGATGTTTCATTTGAAAATGTAGCTTCTTTTGTTTATGAAAAAGATTTCCCAGTAGATATAGATGGGAAGGCATTTACTGTTGATATTGTATTTGGTGGGGCTTTTTACGCGATTATTGATAGTGCTGAACTAAAATTACAGCTGGATAATGCATCTTTGCCGAACTTGCAGTCACTAGGTATGAAAATAAAACATAATATCGAAGCAAATTTGGATGTTAAGCACCCGCTTCAGGAAGATTTAAATGGAATTTACGGTGTTATTTTTTCGGGAAATCCCACCAATAAAGAAGCTGATTTAAAAAATGTAACCATATTTGCCGATCATCAAATTGATCGTTCCCCGTGTGGCACGGGGACAAGTGCCAGAGTAGCATTATTGTATGCAAACGGTGAATTAAAAAAAGGTGAACCTTTTGTTCATGAAAGTATTACGGGTGGTGTATTTCAAAGTGAAGTGCTGTCTGAAACGGAAGTGGAGTCATTCGAAGCTGTCAAACCGAAGATATCAGGTACAGCGAGCATCACCGCTTTCAATCAATTTGTAGTAGACGAGAGGGACATTATGCCGGAAGGGTTTTTACTATAAAAGGGTTCCTATTTTACCTGAATTTTTATTTATTATCATAATTGGCATAAGATTTGCAAGAGAATAACAGGATGCTAAATAAAAAATGGTCCGAATTTTATTCGTATTATTTTAAGGTTGGTTTAAACCGCAACCGGAGATTATAGCGTTGGTTTTCCCTTGATAGGGACTTTTTAACTAGATATGAGGATGTACAGTACTCAGATGAATTTACACTTACACAATAACCGCCAGGCTCCTTTACCATTTTGTATATATTAGATGGAGTGTATAGACTTTTAAACAATAATTCATGGGTGTTTAACAAATTATACAGTTTAAACAATAAGAGCGGGTTCCAATATATGAAGATATTTTTATTTTTAATAGTAATAATGAAAGCGGTTCCTAATTTAGGGAGGTGATTTTGTTCTGTTAAATTAATTGGAGCAGTTGTACTTTCGCGGAATGAATAATATTAAGGAGGCATTAGCCAAATGACAAAATATCGTTTAGCAGCTGACATAGGCGGCACATTTACTGATGTTGTATTATTCGATAAAGAAACAGGTGAGTATAAGAATGAGAAAGTTCCAACAACAAATGAAAATTTATCAGAAGGCGTTTTAAGTGGAATAGGCAGGATGGTACAGGATTTTAATGATGTGGATTTCTTTGTACACGGGACAACCGTTGGGCTCAACGCCTTTTTAGAGAGAAAAGGTTCAAAAATCGCTTTAATAGTTACATCCGGATTTAAGGATCTATATGAAATTGGACGGGCCAATCGCTCCGAGATTTACAATATACAATATCGCCAACCAGAACCTCTTATTAAACGCCGTGATGTCTATGAAGTAGATGAACGTGTTTTGGTGGATGGACATGTTGACACTCCAATAAATAGTGAAAGCTTGGATAAAGTAATCGATGAAATATCGAATGGTGATTATGATTCCGTATCTGTGTGCTTACTACATTCTTATAAGAATCCAGAGCATGAAAAACGCATTAAACAAAAGATTAACAAAAGTCTTCCTAGAATGTCAGTATCACTTTCACATGACGTAGTACGAGAGTGGCGTGAATATGAAAGGACAAGCACTACTGCAATTAATGCCTACATTGCACCAATTGTAGAGGACTATTTATTAAAATTTGAAGACGAAATAGATAACAGAGGATTGAATAGAGACCTGTATATTATGCAGTCAAATGGCGGGGTTATGACTTCTGAGATTGCTAAGTCTAAGCCGATCCAAACGCTTCTTTCTGGACCTGTTGGTGGCACAATGGGAAGTTTAACTCTTGGTCAACAAACGAAACAAGAAAACCTAATATGTGTAGATATGGGGGGAACTAGTTTCGATGTAAGTATGGTTATTAATGAGGAACCAGACGTCACTTCTGAAGCAAATATCGAAAAGTTTCCTATTCTGTCCCCTATGGTAAATATGCATACTATAGGTTCTGGTGGAGGCTCTATTGCCTGGATTGAGGGAGGTGGATTGCGAGTTGGTCCACATAGTGCTGGTGCTAATCCGGGACCTGCTTGCTACGGGAATGGTGGTACAAAAGCTACTGTGACAGATGCAAACTTAGTATTAGGTCGCATAGATGCTGAAGGTTTCCTTGGCGGAAAAATGAGACTTGATTGGAAAGCTGCGTACAATGCGATTGAAAACCTCGCTGAAAAGTTAGGGTTAACTGTAGTTGAGACTGCTGAAGGAATTTGTGATATTGCAAATGCAAAAATGGCAGATGCCATTAGGACATTAACTGTTTCGAAAGGTATCGACCCCAGAGATTTTTCGCTAGTTGCTTTTGGAGGAGCAGGTCCAATGCATTCTATGTTAATAGCAGATCACTTGGATATTAATAGAATATTGATTCCGACTGCAGCTGGCACTTTTTCAGCATGGGGAATGTTGCAAACGGATATTCGACATGATGACGTTCGTAATTATGTTTCATTATTGGAAAACACTGATTATGAAAAGATAATTAATCTCTATACCACTATGGAAGAAGAAGCGGAAGAAATTCTTAAACAACAAAATATTGGTAAAAAAGATATATATTTTAATCGATTGGTAGACCTGCGTTACGTGGGTCAAGAATATACTGTCACTGTTCCCTTAAAAGAAGGAAATATCAATAGTAAAGCCATCGATAATTTAAAGACAAGGTTCCATGAATCACATCTGGATATTTACGGTCATAATAATCCTGACGGAGCAGTTGAAGTGGTAAACCTACGAATCGTATCTATAGGAAAGCTTGAAAACAAAGAAACTATGCCGAGCACCGAAGAGTCTGTGGGCACACCCGAACCAATTAGAAGAAAACCAGTTATTTGGAATACCAAAGAAATTGAAACACCTGTCTATTCGACTAGTGATTTATCATTTGGACATATTATAAACGGACCAACAATTATTGAGTCCTCTACGTCAACAATTGTCGTTCCAGATAAATTTCTAGTAAAGGTTGATAATGTCGGAAATCTTGAAGTACTTAGGAGGAATATTAATGAGTGAAATTAAAGTTCCGGTTTTTTTGGAAAACCCAGTTACTACAGAGATAATCCGAAATGCATTAACTTCTTCGGCTGAAGAAATGAATGAGAGTTTAGCACGCAGTTCTTTCTCTCCAATCATTTATGAGATGAAAGACTGTAGTGTAGGAATTTATAACGAGGATGCGGAATTACTTGGACAATCTTCTGGTTTACCAATGTTTTTAGGAAACCTGGATGTATGTATAAAAGAAACCACAGAATTTATTGGCGGGAATGACAATTACAATCCTGGTGATATATATATTATGAATGATTCTTATATGGCAGGCTCCCACTTAAATGATATAACTATAATTTCACCGATTTTCTTTGAACAAGAACTAGTTGGTTTTTCAGCAACACGGGCCCACTGGTTAGACATTGGAGCGAAGGACCCCGGCTATCCAATGGACGCAATCGAAATATACCAAGAAGGAGTCAGAATACCACCTACCAAGATTTATGATGCTGGCGTCCCCCGAAGAGATATTATAAAACTTATTATTATGAACAGTAGATTAAGTAGTGATGCATTGGGTGATTTAAATGCACAAATTGCGGCTTGTAAAACCGGTGAGAAAAGAGTTTACGATATCATCAAAAAGCATGGACTTACAACATTCAGACGATCCATACAAGATATCTTTACGCAATCTGAAATCATGGATAAAGAACAGATTGCAAATATCCCCGATGGCGTTTATGAAGAAGAAGGCTTTTTAGACAACGATGGAGTTTCTAAAGCACCAGTTCCAGTAAAAGTTAAGGTAACGATTGAAGGGGAAAGTCTAACCATCGATTTGACTGGTTCAAGTCATCAGAAACAAGGTATGACTAATTGTGGTTTGGCACAAACGGTATCTGCTTGTCGTGTTGCCTTTAAACATATGATTGGACCAGACTCTCCAGTTACAGGTGGTAATTTCAAAACGATGGATATTATTGTTCCTAAGAGATCCATATTTAGCGCGGAAGAGCCTGCGGCTTGTGGATGGTATTTTACATCCCTGGGGTTGTTGATAGATTTGATTGTTAAAGCTTTATCCCCGGTATTAAAAGAGCAATCCGCAGCAGCACATTACGGAGATTCCATGGTTGTTACTATATCCGGACGAGAAGAAGATTCCACTCAACCATTTCTATATGTTGAACCAACAGCTGGCGGTTGGGGAGCATTTTCATCTAATGATGGACAATCCGGATTAATTAATAATTCTAATGGTGATTTTAAAAACATGCCGGTAGAGGTTCTTGAAGGAAAATATCCTATAAAAATTAATTCTTATTCCTTTCGAGAGAATTCGGGAGGGCCAGGAAAAACTAGGGGTGGTTTAGGCGTTATTAGAGAATATGAATTACGAAATAAGGCTAATCTGTCATTATGGTTTGAGAGGTCTCAGGATCCTGCTTGGGGGTTATTCGGTGGGAAATCAGGTGAACCACCTAAAGTTACCGTAAAAAGGGAGAATGAAGAAGAAAGTATGTTGAAGGTAAATGCCAAACCACTCTCTCAGGGAGACCGCGTTATTGTGGAAACTGGAGGGGGCGGTGGATTTGGAAGTCCCCTTGAACGTCCATTAGAGAATGTGTTGGAAGACATAATTGATGGATACATCGATAGTGAGACAGCACTACAGGAGTATGGTGTGATATTTGATGCAGAAACAAAAAATGTCTATCGAAAATAGATTAAGGCGAGGTGAACCATGAAGCATTTAAAAATTCGATTTGAAGGCGGAGAAGAATTATCCGCCACTCTACTTGAGGAATCGGCGCCTCTAACGTGTAAGGCAATTTGGGATTCACTTCCTTTTCAAAGTACCGTAACACAATCAAGATGGTCCGGTCGGGAAATAAATTTACGTTATGACAATGATAGCTATCCAATAAAGGAAAACCAGACGATTTATACAAGTAAAGGTGAAGTTTGCTATTGGCGTGATTGGGGCTGGGAGGGGGATAGCCCCCCTTCCCAAGCCATAGCAATTTATTACGGTGCCGAATTAGCAAGAAGTAACAAAGGAAATGAACTTGTTAACGTATTTGCGCAAATACACTTCAACCATTTCACTATACTTAATAAAATTGGCGAACGTGTATGGTTAAAAGGTGCAGAGAAAGTATGTTTTAAACGTAGTTAAAAATTTAAGAAGGAGGAGTACATTCATGCAGAAAAAGAATGATTCAGCACTATCTGCTGTACCATTATCAGAACGTCAACACTGGATTGTACCGGCCGCCATTTTTGGGGGATTGGAATTTGCAGTGCCCGTTATTATGGTAGGAGCAACACTTGCAGGGAGTTTTAGTTTAACTGAGATATTTTTCATACTGCTAATCGGGTTAGTAATTATACAATGGATTGGAAACGCTATACAAGGTTATTTGGGTGCAAAAACTGGACGTCCTTCATCCGTTATTGCAAGATCTAGTTTTGGGTCTATACAAGCCAGGTTTATCGTTGGTTTAGCACTTGTTATATTAAACGTGGGGTGGTTTGGCCTTAATACTGCTGTGGCGGGAAATGCTTTATCGGCCACACTTGGTATTGACTATAGCAATAATTGGGTAGTGTGGGCTATTATAACCACAATTTCAGGATTGTTATTCGCATTACCTGCTGTGATTGGGTATAGTTCTATGAAGTGGACAGATTATGTTGCAGTTCCCTCAGGGATTCTTCTTATTTCATCTGGTGTGTATTTTGCATTAAAAGATGCAAGTTGGGAAGCTATCTGGTCTTGGAATCCAGAGCCTTCAATGACAATTTTGGCTGCTATAAGTTTAGTATTAGGTGCTAATGTAGCCCAGTGGCTCATTGCATCAGATTATACTCGTTATTCCAAACCAACATTGAAAGATCAAACATTAATACCGTTAGGAATTGTAGTTATTGGATTGATTTTTTTCTTAACGGGATCTGTAATGTCTGTTGGAGTTGGTAACGCAGATATTGTGGCTGTAATGCAAGATTTAGGTTTCCCTTTTTGGGGATTTTTAATATTATGGGTTGCGTTATGGACAAGTCAAATGGTGGCGAGCTACTCAATTGGATTGGCTGCTGCTAATATGTTTAATATTGATACCAATAAAGGAAGAGCATTGCTAACATTTGTTGGCTCAATATTAGGAGTAGTTTTGGCATTAATTGGCATCCTAAGTTACTTCACGGAATTTTTGATTATTTTGGCGGTAATATATCCTGCCATTGCTGCAGTAATGTTCATTGATTTTTTCTTTATTAGGAAACAAGAATGGGAAGACAATAAGGGGTGGAACTGGATTGCTACTTTTGCAGTGCTATTAGGGGCTTTTGTAGGATATCTTACCCAGTACGTTGTAGTATTTGGAATTCCGGCACTTCAATCATTAGTAGTCTCTGGTTTTGTTTATTTAATTGGAATGAATTTAAAAGCCAAAATTAAGCCAGACCATTTTACAGAACGAAATGTATATAAAAATGATGTAGATAATGCTGGAGTAGTTAACAAATAATCAGATTAGACTGACAGTTAAAATCACATAAGTTTCAAAGTAACTTTTCTTAAGCTTTCTAATGGCATCAAGCAAAAAAATTACTGGGGATTTGGTTGTATCGACACGACCTTTATCGTCTGGGGTAGGGGTCGTGTTTTTGAATCTATTCCGGCCATTGGAAAAATTTTTCAATCAATTTTTGTTTATAGGTAATTTCGATCGATTTTTTTTGATATACTTCTTTTTTGGACGCTTATAAATATTAGTTTCGTATTCTTTCAAAACACTCATCTACTGGTTTCACCATTAATTAATGTATTAATAAAAAATGTTTCCTTGCTTACTATTTTATTACTCCCTGTATTACATGATACTGTGTTTTTATCAATTAAAGTTAGAATGAAAAAGAGCAGTGTTATAAACAAAGGGAAGGCTGAAAATGTGCCTGACGGGTTTGTGTTGTTTTCTCCCATTGCGATGAAATATAATGTCCCGCCGCCCATTCCGATTAAAAGGCAATCGAAATGAAAATACAAGCATGATAATATTAACCCCTTTCAAAGTAACGGCAACAATATATACCGACATAAGCATCATGGCTAATATGGTCGGAATAAAATATTGGAAAAGCTGTTAATAGTTGATTGTGACGGTACCGCTCGTTTACTAAACTCATTGTACTCCTCCACAAGGTACTAGTATTCCCACTCTAATTTATGGAATGCGGTATGTCTACGGAATATGGAGATTGTTTTTTCAGTAACGGAAAGTAGTTTTTTTAGATAATACTCAGGTATAATAGTATTAATCAAACGTTCGATGAAATGTGAAATGGATTGATGAAAAAGGTTTCAGTTAATAATGAGGAATTGCTCGAACTGTTGCAGGAAACTTTTTAAGAATATATGGCCATCTAATATGGATGGCTATTCTTTTTTCAAAAAAGGGATTATAATACACTTAGAATAGAAAAAGAAAGGAAGCTTCCATGACTCAAAACATAATATTTTTCGATATTGATAATACACTGCTTGATTCGGACAAAAATTTGCCGAAATCCACTAAAAAAGCAATCCAGGCATTGCAGGATGAAGGGCATATTGTTGCGATAGCCACCGGCCGGACTCCGTTTGCATTTGAAAATTTGCGTAAGGAGCTGGGGATTGAATCCTATGTTTCGCTGAACGGGCAGTATGTTGTTCATCAGGGGGAAGTAATTCATCAGCACCCACTTGATACAGAAGCATTACAGCAGTTAACCGATTATGCGTTGGAGCAGGACCATCCGGTTGTTTATGTTGATCATGAAGACTGGCGTTCTAACAAAGAGAATGATGAATCGGTTACCAATGCGATTGGTTCATTGAAAATTCCGCATGAAGTGAGTTATGATCCGGAGTATTACGTTGGCCGTGATATCTATCAGGGATTGCTTTTTTGCACGGATGGAGAGGAAGCGGAGTATGAAAAACGCTTCAGCCAATTCGATTTCATCCGCTGGCATCCTGCTTCAGTCGATGTTTTGCCGCAGGGTGGTTCGAAAGCACGCGGCATCGAAAAAGCAATCGAAAAAATGGAGGTTGCACCGGAGAATGTCTATGCATTTGGCGATGGCCGGAATGATATCGAAATGCTGCGCGCCGTTCAGAACAGCGTAGCGATGGGAAATGCTGAAGATATTGTGAAAGAAGCGGCGAAATCTGTCACGAAAAGCGTGGACGAAGATGGTATTGAACACGGCTTAAAGCTGGTTGGATTGCTGAAATAAAGTATTGTATGAATGAAAGGAGCGGGCTGGAGCCGTATAGATTCCAGTCCGCTTTCGTATTCCGACAAAAATATTGCCCGGGAAATATTTTGTCAAACGGTGCATTTTTCTAGGCGTAGTTTGGTTTGAATGAGGCTGTCTCTGGGAAATGATGTGGTTTTTCACTATCGTTCTACAGTTCATATTACGTGCTGACCTTTGGTAATATAGGAAATCGTGGATATAACGCTTGAAACCGTGGATAAATGACTCAAAATCGCGAATAAAGCTTTTGAAACCGCGGATAAACGACCTGAAATCGTGGATATAGCACATGAAAATCGCGCATAAATGTCCCGGAATCGCGGATATAGCACGTGAAATCGCGCATAAATGTCCCGAAATCGCGGATATAACACATGAAATCGCGCGTAAATGTTCCGGAATCACGAATATAACAGTTAAAACCGCACATATAAGTCCCGAACCCGCGGATATACCCCATATATTATTTCCCGTTATTAGTTAGAACAGGCCGAAAAGTTGTACCGCCATTCAAAAAACAGCACCTTCCCGCAAGAAGGTGCATTCGCAATATCTCCAGCTTACAAATACCCCATCTCTTTCGCTTCAAAAGTCAATTCGTCCCGGAACGCAGGATGAGCAATCCGAATCAACTCGCTCGTGCGTTCACGGATTGTTTTTCCGCGCAGTCTGGCGATTCCTTGCTCTGTTACGACATAATCAATGTCATTTTTGGATGTCGAAATGGGCGTACCGGGGCCCAGTGTTGGTCGGATTTTGGAAATGGAATCCCCTTTTGTGGTCGAATGCAGACATAATACGCCGCGGCCGCCTTCCGATAAGTGGGAAGCAAGCTGGAAGTCGGACTGGCCGCCGGTTGAGGACCAATACGTGTCGCCAATCTTTTCCGAATTGGCTTGTCCGAGGAAATCAATCTCCACACCGGCGTTTATTGTTACCAGATTTTTAACGCTGGCAAGGTTGGCCGCCGCATTTGTCTGACTGACCGGCATCATGTGCACCTCATCGTTTTCATGGAGGAAGTCATACAGTTTTCTGGAACCGTATGCAAAGGTAGCGGTCATTTTCCCTTTATGGAATGGGTTATTTGCGTTTGTTACGGATCCATTCTGGTATAATTCAATGATTTTTTCCGGAATCATTTCTGTATGCACACTCAGGTTTTGGTGGTTTTTCAGGTTATCGATAATTGCATTCGGTACCGAGCCAAACCCAATCTGCAGCACGTCACCATCGTTAATCAATCCCGCAACATACTCACCAATCACTTTATCTTTTTCTGAAAGGCGTGCTGCTGGAGCTTCCGGAAGCGGTGCGTCATTTTCAACCAATGCCGTTACATCCGAAATATGAATCTGGTTTTCGCCAAACGTTCTTGGCATATTCGGGTTGACCTCAAGCAGTACTGTTTTGGCAAATGGGAGTATTGCAGCTGTATGGTCACAATTCGTTCCAAGTGAAAAATAACCATTTTCGTCCATCGGCGACACAACCGCCATCACCACCTTGTCGGCTGGCTGCAGTTTCATGAGCCGTGGGACATCGGAAAAATGATTCGGCAGCAAATCGATTTTTCCTTCGTTAAATGCCTTCCGTTCAGTACCTCCCATAAACATGCTGATGATTTTCAGCTTGTCCGGTGCGACATCGATAACTTCATTGGACGAAAGCATTTGAAACAGGCGATTCCCCTGTAATCCATCATATGTTTCGAGCTGCTTCATTAATGTATATGGTTCCGCCGCCAGAATTGGTGTAACGATATCTTCACCTGGCTGGATATGTGCTACGGCCTCTTCTGCGGTGCAGCGTTTTTCCTCATAAAGTTTTGAAATATTCAATGGTGTATCCTCCTGCGCTGTTTTTTTACCACGTATAGTGTACTATGATTTGCTGAAAGTGGGAAGAGTATGTTTCAGGAGAGTGTGAATTGTAATTAAGTACATCATCTAATGTTCTAAAAGCCTTCTCAAGACCGAAATTCGTGAATGTATACAATTTATACTGCATAAAAAGTTTATATAATGTAAAGTAATAAAACAGTTTTTATTTGTAAACGATTTATGATATAGTTAAGCAGTGTTATAAAAATCCCCGCCCACGTTTTTTCAAATTTATTATTAGAAGTTGATACGTCGTGTACAGCGATGGTACCGGCCGCAGACCACAATTACATGAAAGACAATTTACAACAAAAATTAAGGGAGTGTTGTTACTGACATGAAAAAGTTTTACAAGCGTATTGCTATCATCATGATGATCATTCCAATGTTAGTGTTGACGGCATGTTCAGGATCAGGTGATAATTCTGACAAGGAAAGCAGCAGTAGTGGGGACACATCTGTTAAAGAACCAATCGTCTTTGCTGATGCAGGATGGGAAAGCATCCGATTTCACAATTGGGTGGCCCGCACCATTATCGAAGAGGGCTACGGATACTCGACCGATGTCACGCAAGGTTCCACCTCGGTAACAGTATTGGCTCTGCAGGACGGTGATATTGATGTTTATATGGAAATTTGGAAACAAAATATCAAAGCTGCCTGGGAAAAGGCTGTAGAGTCGGGGACTGTAAAGAAAGTATCGGTTAACTTTGATGATAATGTACAAGGTTTTTACGTTCCAACATATATGATTGAAGGGGATCCGGAGCGCGGAATCGAACCAATGACACCGGATCTGAAAACGACAGAGGATCTGGCTAAATATGCGGATGTATTCGATGGAAAATTGTATGGTTCGCCACTTGGCTGGAAGGCAGAAGAAATTGCTCAGAAGGAACTGAAGAAATACGGTCTGAAGGAAGAATTTAAATATATTCAACCTGGTTCAGGTGCATCACTCAAACAATCGATGGTGGAACATTACGAAGATGGCGAGCCATGGGTAGGCTATATGTGGGGACCAACCTGGATGCTGGGTATGTATGATATGACGTATCTGGAAGGGACTTTCCCGCAAAACGATGTTCTCGTCGCCATTAATAAAGAATTCGGCGAAACGGCGCCTGATGTTGTTGAGTTTTTGAGCAACTACAAAACAAGTGCCGATATCACGAATGCTGTACTGTCGGACATGCATAAAAATGATGTGAAGGCGAAAGCAAAAGCTAAAGATTGGCTTAAGAACAATCCAGATATATGGACGGAATGGGTTCCTGAAGATGTTGCCAAAAAAGTGCAGGAATCACTTTAAACTAAAAAACATCCAGCTGCGGCTGGATGTTTTTTATATAGCTGGCTAAAGGAACATTCAGTACCGAACATCTTCAACCGATTTCGCCACGGTGTGTGTGATCGGCTTCCACTTAACGTCCTTAAATAGGGCTGTAACAGCGATTGGAATATAAGTGAGCATAAACAATGGAAACGTGGTGGTATATGCTACTTTTTTCCACCTGGAACAATGAATTTCCTTCCATTCAGTCACGGTTGTAATCACACCGAGTATAAAGAGAATCACATAAATCCAGCCTACAGAACTGAGAAACGCTGCAGCCGTCGTACTAATAATGTTTTTCCCCTCTATTATCTCAAGCGTTCCAGCCAGAAAGAAAAACCCATTGACGGTAATACTGAGAAACGAAATGAGCGCGGCCGGCAGAATGGTCATGGCTATATCATAGCAGGAAAAGTTATTGCGCTTTCCCGTGAAAATGCCGCTGATTAATTTTTTGCCGTAATTGCCAAAAACCTGATAAAATCCCTTCGCCCAGCGCAATCGCTGTCTCCAGGACTGTTTAAAGGTCACCGGCTGCTCATCATAAAATACGGCATTTCTGCAGTACCCGATTTTTTCACCTTTTATAATTTGTGAAACGGAAAATTCGATGTCTTCCGTGAGCAAATGGTGAATCCATCCGCCATTTTTCTTGATCAGGCCGGCATGGACGAGAAATCCTGTGCCGGAAATGGCACAACTGGTATGAAGGGACATTCTTGGCAGATTGAGATATTCCGCTTCATGCAGAAACCATAGTGCATAGCCTGATGAAATCCAATTCTGGTCAAAATTCTTAGAGTTACGGTAGCTGGTGACGACTCTGTACCCGTTATTGAAAGTCGCGTTCATTCTTGCTATATAATGCTCATCAAGAAGATTGTCGGCATCAAACACAAAATAACCGGCATAGCCTTTCGATTCATATTCTTTTTCAATGATATTAAACATATAGTTGAGGGCGTAGCCTTTGCCAACCTGGTTTTTATTGAAACGTTTCCTGACCGTAGCTCCCGCTTGCTTTGCAGCTTCGGCCGTATTGTCGGTGCAATTGTCTGCGACGACGAAAATATCAATCAGGTCGTTGGGATACTTCTGATTCTTTATACTTTTTATCAGTTGCCTAATGACGAGTTCTTCATTTCGGGCAGCGATAACCACTGCATATTTATTAAGCTGGGTATTCTGCTGGTTCTGTTCGTATTTCTTGTTCTTTTTTATTTTAAAAGCAACAAACATGTACACGAACTGATAAGCGTAAAGTAATAGAAATATTAGAAATATAATCGTATTAAAGTTATTGATAAACGTTGCAGCTGAGTCCAAACTGATACCTCCACTAATTTGGCGTAATCTATCGGCTACCTGCTTTATTTAACAGATGAATCTATTATTTTTCAGCATCATTTTAACATGTATTCTTTTTGATAGCGTCAAAATTCGCATAAATTAATGTTAATTTAACACTGTTAAATGGATTGATAAGTTTTGTAAAATTTCATCGATCAAAATTTTATTGAATTTACACATGCAATTTACTTGCACTCAATATTCCAGTGTTAGCATGGGGATATAACCGAAAGAGGAGGAATATGATTGAGTGTTCGTGCAATGTTTATCGATATGGATGGCACGCTGTTAACAGCAGCAAACCGTATATCCGACCGAAACAGGACAGCCATTAACAGACTTGTTAACCAGGGAGTTAAGGTTTTTCTGGCCACAGGCCGGCACTATGAAATAACCGCGCCATACCATAAAGAACTTGGATTGCGATCACCGATGATTTGTTTGAATGGTGCTGTCACGCACGATGCGTTGACAGGAAGAGCGATGCAAATGAACACGCTTCGCTTGGATGAAGAACGGTTTTACCATTTAATAGGCAAAACCCCGTGCAATGTAATTATCCATACAGCAAACGGGTTTTATTGCAAAAATACAAATGAAGAAATTGATTATTGGACGCAGGTCGGGCAAATCGGACCGAAATATATTGGCGATTTACGGCATGCCAATTATCAGGATGTTTTAAAATACAGTATTCGAACGGGTGGACCATGCCGGGAATTATCTGCTTTGTTTAAAAAGGAAGCACAAGTAATTGATTGGGAGGATGGATTTGAGATGGTTGCTCCCGATATTTCGAAATGGTCTGCCATCAAAACCTTACTTGACGCATTTGGAATTAACCCGAGTGAGGCAGCAGCAATTGGCGATGGACCAAATGATACGGAGATGCTTCGCCGTGTCGGGATTGGCGCAGCAATGGGGAATGCCGGCAAGGAAGCCAAGGCAGCAGCTGACGTTGTAACAGGTCATCATGAAAAGGATGGTTTGGCGGAGTTTATTGAGCGCTATCTTGAGAAGTCGGTGGAGGCTGCTGTACTGTAGTTCCATTAAATATTTTTCTATAATCTTCGAACCAAAGCATGACCAGCTTGAGTATCAGCTGGTCATGCTTTTTTAAAATAGTCCTTATATCCTTTTCCATCTGTCTCTTTAGTGTATTTTTACTATTTGAAATTTAGACACTATTCCCCATTGTAATAAATTTCCATGATGCTAGACTGATAGTATATCGAAATAAAGGGAAGTTTGTTGACTTCTATCAAAAATAGAAAGGAAGGTTACATGTTGAAAAAACTCTCGTTTGTTCTTGCTTCGCTATTGCTCGCACTCTCTACGATCATGCTGACTCCTGCCGTTGCTGAAGCAGCATTTACATCTTATTTCGGAAAGTATTATTCACAACCGGAGCAGGTACTCGATCTTTACCCCGAACCGGACGTAGATTTTGATACACCGGCATTTGAAATAGAGGGGAAAAGTTTCACCTCCCAGGAAGAGATGATGTCGTTTCTTCACGAGCTTGATAATGAAAGCGATTTAGTTGAAATGACGAACATTGGAGAATCGATTGAGGGAAAAGAAATCCCGATGCTCACTTATCAAAAAGGTCCGAACCCTAAGAAGAAGCCGACTGTCTGGCTGCAGGCACAGATTCACGGAAATGAACCAGCAGCCGGTGAATCAGCTCTGGTAATGGCCAACAAGTTAGCAGGTGAATATGGCGAAAAGATTCTCGATAAAATAAATGTCATTATTGTTCCAAGGGTTAATCCGGATGGTTCGTATCTTTTTCAAAGAAGAACAGCAAATGGCCTGGATGCCAACCGTGACCATGTCAAGCTGGAACTTCCAGAGGTACAAGCTGTTCATAAAGCTTTGAATGATTATGATCCTGAAGTTGTTATTCAGGCCCATGAATACAGTGTGACCGAAAGTGATTGGGAAGGTGTTGGGGAACAAGGCGCATTAAAATACCACGATATTTTGTTGTTAACGGGAAGAAATTTGAATATCCCCAAAAAGATCAGAAACGTTGCCAACGACGTATATATTGAAGGCACCCTTAACACCTTATCCGACAATGGATTTTCAAACAGAACGTATTATTATGGTGCAGGTCTGAATGGTGAAAAACCGGTTATCCAGGAAGGCGGAACAGGTGCCAGAATTGGTCGTAACGCATTCGGTCTGCAGCCTTCTCTGTCTTTTCTTGTAGAAAGCCGCGGCATCGGTATCGGCCGGGAAAATTTTAAACGGCGTGTTGTCGGTCAAATCACTTCACATATGAGTATTATGGATATTACTGCTAAAAACGCCAAACAAATTGAAAAAATGGTAGCAAAGGTTCGAAAAGATGTTGTGAAAAAAGGCAGACAGGCTAACGATGATGATGAAATCGTTGTTGAAAGTGAACGTACGGTGCACCCGAATGAGAATCTGACCGTAGTAGACATTGCGGAAGGAGCAACAAAAGAGATTTCAGTAGCGTACCGAAGCTCGCTGGACAGTGTCCCAACATTGGTAAGAGAACGTCCAACCGCTTATATCATGCCGGCTTCGTTTGAGAAGGTGGCAAAGAAACTCCAAACGCAGGGCGTTGAGGTTAAAAAGCTCCGCAAGTCCGTTACACTGGAAGTGGGAAGCTACACTGTAACCGAGCAAAACATTGCAGATGATCCGTACGAGGGACATTACCTCAATAATGTGGAAACGGACATCACTACGGAAAAAGTTCATTTTCCTGAAGGGAGCTATGTTTACACCATGGCACAGCCAACAGCCAACCTGATTTCAGTTGCATTGGAACCTGAAAATGATAACAGCTATGTAACTTTTAACTATATCCCTGCGGATGAGGGGGATGAGGTGCCGGTGTATCGGTTTATGGGAAATAGGCATTTGAATGCGTATACGGTAGAATAATTGATTAGAAGAGGCTGGGACAAAACCCAGTAAAATAGAATAAGCGTGGTCTCCACCATTAAGTGGAAAGACCACGCTTATTTTTTTGCTTTTAATAAACAAAAAGGACACCTTCTGATAAAATTAAAGTAACCACACAATAATCATCGGAGGTGTCCTTATGTTTAAACATTATAACATGAATCAAGTGGTTTTGCCGTTAGATTTAGAAATAAAACTTCAAGAAGATGATATTGCTTACGCTGTGAATGACATAGTGGAAGCTATTCCGGATGATGCATTCATTAACTTTTTACGTGACACTGGTTGTCCAGCTTATCATCCACGCATGATGATGAAAATTATTTTATGTGCTTACACGCAATCTGTTTTCTCTGGCAGAAAGGTGGAAGGATTACTGAACGATAGTGTACGTATGATGTGGTTAGCCCAGGGATATGAGCCGAGTTATCGCACCATCAATCGATTCCGTGTTCATCCAGAGGTCAAAGAACTATTGCGTCAGTGCTTCGTGCAATTTCGTTGTCAGCTTGTACAGGAAGAACAGATAGATGAAGAAGCGATTTTTATGGACGGAACCAAAATCGAAGCGAATGCCAATAAGTATACATTTGTTTGGCGTAAAGCGATTGAAAAATACAGTGCCAATTTGGTGGAGAAGTCCAACCAGATGTATGATGAACTATTGGAAAAAGAAATTATTCCGGAAATCGAACGGGAAAGCGCAGATGAGCTATCTGCCGATGAGCTCGAAAAAGGAGTCGAAAAGCTGGATGAGAACGGTGAAGCGTATAATAAAAAAATCGAAGCAAGTGAAGATGGAAGCAAACGGAAACGGCTTCGCTCCGAACGCAAAACACCGAAACAATATCGTAAACAATTTAAGGATTACGTGGCACGCAAACAGAAATACCAGCAGGACATGGAATCCTTCGGAACACGCAACAGTTACTCCAAGTCAGATCATGATGCCACGTTTATGCGAATGAAAGATGACCATATGAGAAATGGCCAACTGAAAGCAGGCTATAATGTGCAACTTGCGACAGAAGGACAATATGCGCTCGCTTATGATGTGTTTCCAAACCCGACAGATACACGTACATTCATTCCTTTTCTGGATCATATCGAGGAACGTTTCTTTAAGCTACCGACGTATATTGTCGCTGACGCAGGCTATGGAAGTGAACAAAACTACGAAGACGTCATCGAGAATCGGAAACGCACGCCACTGATTACGTATAACCAATACCGTAAAGAGAAGAAAAAGAAATATAAGGAAAACGCCTTTAATGTAGCCAATTGGGAATATAGCGAGGAAAATGATACCTTTACCTGTCCGAATGGTAAAAGATTAACCTTCCGCTATATGTCCAACCGAACAGACCGATATGGTTATACAAGGACATTTAAAGTTTATGAATGTGAAGACTGTTCCGGTTGTCCGTTACGATCCCAATGCACCAAAGCAAAGGAAGGCCATAACCGAAGAATTTATTATAACCAAAAGTGGGAGCAACAAAAAGCATATACGAGACAACAGCTTTCGGAAAAAGAAACTGGTGAAATTTACGGTAAACGTAAAATTGAGGTGGAACCAGTCTTCGGATTCTTGAAGGCTAATTTGCGTTTCACCCGTTTTTCTGTACGGGGCAAAGAGAAAGTGGAAAATGAATTAGGATTTGCATTCATGGCGGTGAACTTGCGAAAGTACACTGCCATGAACGTAAATCAACCAACAGATCATAAAAATAATCCAAATCAAAATGGTTCCGATCACCAACAATCGATGATCGGAACCATTTTTAAGTTATTTTTGGCTAGTTATGTCCCAGCCTCTTTTTTTTTGAAAAATAAATTTTGCATTCGAAACACGATCCATATTTTGATTAGGTATGAGGTTTTGGTATTTTGGATCGTTTTGGTACTCAAAAATTCCATTTTGCAGGTGATGCAGTCTATTTTGACAAATTTTAATTTGAAAGGAAGTGTTTTATAATAGAATGAAAAACAGGAAGTGAACATGAATGAAAATCAGAACACGTAAAAAGCCACGGCCGCTTGTGAAGCTTGACGCTATCATTCCAAGGCTGGCACCCAATTACCCCAGACTATCCGAAATGAAGCAGGATGCTGCTAAACGTCAGCGCGGCTATATTGGCGAAAAGAAAGTGGACTATTACCTCGACAATCTCGCCTCCAGATACACAATTATCCAGGATGTATGCCTCCAAGTAAATGGAAAAGCTTCCCAATCCGACAATGTTATTTGCGGAAAACACGCCATTTACCTTGTAGAAGCGAAACATTTCAAGGATAAGATCATCTTTAACACTAACCTCCGACAGCTCATCCGTAGCGACGGAACTATTGAATCCGGCTTCGAATACCCGATCACACAAATCGAAAACCAACAATTTCACCTGCAAAATTATTTATTCCAGCATAACATGCCCGACATTCCCATCCATTATTTTGTCGCCATCGCCGATCCCTCCACCATTATTGAAGTGGCAGGGGATGAAAAAGAGCTAGCAAAAGTTGTCGCACATGGTGCCCGCATTCCTTCCATGATACTGGAGAAAGAACAAGTATTGGCAGATGCTGGTCAGAAACAGTTGCCGGATTGGAAAATAGGAAAGCAGATCTTACGCGATTGCATCGAGTATGATCGTGATATTATCAGGCAGTACGGCATTCAACTGCGGGATTTGTCACCTGGAGTGATGTGTCCGGAGTGCAGGTTACTGGGGATGCAGCGGGTGTATAAAGGATGGAAGTGTGTAAAGTGTGGGTTATTTTCAATAGATGCACATAAGACTGCATTAGAAGATTTTTTTATTTTGTTTAGGCCGTATATTAGAAATTCCGAGTGTATGAAATGGTTGCGATTCGATTCAAAAAATATTGCTACTAAGCTGTTAAGAGATTTTGGTCTGAATTATGATGAAAATTATAGGATATGGAGGCTTTGAAAGGATACAGCCCGGACTCGGGAGAGAATGCGTAAAAGTCGGGAGAGAGCAGCCCGAACTCGGGAGAGAATGCGTGAAAGTCGGGAGAGAGCAGCCCGAACTCGGGGGAGAACGCGTAAAAGTCGGGAGAGAGCAGCTTGAACTCGGGAAAGAATGCGTAAAAGTCGGGAGAGAGCAGCCCGAACTCGGGAGAGAATGCGTAAAAGTCGGGAGAGAGCAGCCCGAACTCGGGAGAGAATGCGTAAAAGTCGGGAGAGAGTAGCCCGGACTCGGGAGAGAATACGTAAAAGTCGGGAGAGAGCAGCCCGAACTCGGGAGAGAATGCATAAAAGTCTGGAGAGAATAGCTCAAACTCACGAGTCAGTTGATTTTCGGCCCCTGCCGAAAATCTTCTTATCAAATTAAAAAAGCCATTCGGTCAGAACCGAATGGCTTTCTGCATAATAAATTAATAAAACCGCTTAAAGCTATCAAAATGTTTGCTCCAATACGGGTTGTCCAGGTTGGTGATTTCTACTCCGTCTGCGCTGGCGTGGATGAATTCATTATTGCCGAGATAAACGCCCATGTGGGAGATGCCTGATGTATAGGTGTTTTCGAAAAATACGAGATCTCCGACTTGTGGGTTGTTTACATAGAATGCGCGGTTAAAGTAGCTGGCGCTGGACATGCGGCTGATGTCTTTGCCTGCCTGATTATATACGTAATGAATAAATCCGCTGCAGTCGAATCCGGATGGTGAGCTGCCGCCCCATGCATAGCCGACGCCTGTTAGACTTTTGGCGGTGCTGATCAGCTCGTTTACGTTATAGTCTGTGTCAACGGCAGATCCGCTTGAATTTGAGCCGGAATTGCTGGATGAATCAGAATCCGAACCTGCACCCTCACCTGCATCAGATCCTGCCGCCGATGATCCAATATTCAACTTCTGCCCAACGTAAATCAAGCTGGACGACAATTCATTCCACCGTTTTAGTTCCCTGACTGAAACGCCATACTGTGCGCCGATTTCAGATAGTGTGTCTCCGGATTTAACCGTATATACCGTCGCGGAACCAGTTGCCGGTTCGCTTGTCGAAGTATTAGAGTCGGAGCTGGAATCATTATTAGACTCGCCACCGCCATTTTTCGTCACAACAAACACATCACCAGGATAAATCATCCAGGAATCGAGGTTATTCCACTTCATCAACTGAGATAATGAAATATTATGTTTTGATGCGATACCGCTCAGCGTGTCACCGCTCTTCACTTTATATGTAGACTTACCATTATTATTAGTAGATTGATTGGTAGAATTAGAGTTAGAGTTGGATGATGTTTCCAGTATTTGATTTGGGAAAATTAAGTTGCTGCTTAAGTCGTTCCAGTCCTTTAAGTTTGCGACGCTCGTATTGTGTTTCTGTGCTATGCCCCAAAGTGAATCGCCGCTTTTAACTTTGTATGAAGCAGCTTCGGCATCCTGAACACCAATAAAAGCTGACGCAATGAAAGCACTTGCAGTTACCGACATGAATATTTTCTTATTGGTCAAATCTGTTAATCTCCCTTCATGTAGTTTTGGTAGAAATTACATATAAGTATAGCATGAGTGTGTAAAATATTAATAGAACTTTGTCGTATTTGTAATATGAATGTAATACTGTAATTTTTTCGCAATTTGATAGTTTTGCAGATTTCGACATTGGTGCCAGGAATATAGGGTTTCGCACCTATTTTTTCAGACGGACACAATATTTCGGACTTTTAACAATGTAAAAAAAACTAAACATGAAAGATATTTTATCCGGGGTTCTGCTGGGTTATAATGATAGCAAATCTTACCGGAATTGGAGATATACAGATGAAAGGAATAATTCTTGCGGGGGGAAGCGGCACGAGGCTTTACCCGCTGACGAGGTCCATATCGAAACAATTGCTACCGGTGTACGACAAACCGATGATCTATTATCCGCTTTCCATTCTGATGCTTGCCGGGATCACGGACATTTTGGTTATTTCAACGCCAAAGGATTTGCCGCGTTTTCAGGAATTGCTTGGTGACGGCACCGAGCTTGGTATTTCATTATCTTATCAAGAGCAGCCGTCGCCGGATGGAATCGCGCAGGCATTTGTTTTGGCGGAAGACTTTATCGGGGATGATCATGTTGCGCTCATACTAGGAGATAACATTTTTTACGGGCAGGGCATGACGAACTTACTGGAAAAAGCATCTAACAGACAAAATGGTGCGACCATTTTCGGATACTATGTAAACAACCCGGAGCGGTTCGGGGTTATTGATTTCGATGCGAATGGAACGGTTGAATCGATTGTGGAAAAACCGCAGCAGCCTGCGTCGAATTACGCGGTTACCGGGCTGTATTTTTATGATAATCGGGTTGTTGATTTTGCAAAAAAACTGACACCTTCCGACCGCGGCGAACTCGAAATTACCGACTTGAATCAGATGTATCTCGAGGCAGGGGACTTGCAGGTTGAACAGTTGGGGCGAGGTTTTGCCTGGTTGGATACCGGTACACATGAATCGCTGCTGGAAGCTTCCCAGTTTATTGAAGTAATCGAAAAACGGCAGAGCCTGAAAATTGCCTGTCTGGAGGAAATTGCTTATTTGAAAGGCTACATTTCAAAAGAACAGCTGAAGGAACTTGCCGAAGGGTTGATTAAAAGTTCATATGGGAAGTATTTAATGAAGAGTATTGACCGAAAATGATGGTATGGAGTGGAGATAAACGCACTCGCGCATTATATTAATGGAAAATAAACGCACCAACAAACATTAATCAAATCAACACAAGCATTAATCGAAATAAACAACCAAACAGAAACCGAGGTATACCAATGAACATAACCGAAACCAAACTTCCGGGAGTCCTAATCATTGAGCCGGCGGTATTCGAGGATAACCGGGGCTTCTTTATGGAATCATACAACCAAAAGAAATTTGCTGAAAAGGGGATTCATAACGAATTTGTACAGGACAACCATTCCCTGTCGGCAGCAAAAGGTGTGCTGAGGGGACTGCATTATCAGGCCAATCCGATGGCACAGGCGAAACTGGTCCGGTGTATACGTGGTGAGATCTTTGATGTTGCGGTTGATATCCGGAAAGATTCACCGACATTTGGCGAGTGGACTAGCACTACATTGAGCGCCGACAATAAAAAACAACTGCTCGTGCCGAAAGGGTTTGCCCATGGATTTTGTACATTGACCGAAAATGTGGAAGTTTTGTACAAAGTTGATGAATTTTATGCGCCGGAACACGATAAGGGCATACGCTGGAACGACCCGGAAATCGGCATCAACTGGCCGCTTGCTGATCCGGTGCTTTCTGAAAAAGACCGGCAGCAGCCATTTCTGTCAGAAGCGGGGATCAACTTTTAGGAGGAACATGCGATGAAACTACTTATCACAGGCGGTGCCGGATTTATCGGCAGCAACTTTGTCCAGTATATGCTGAAAAACTATCCGGAGTATGAAGTTGTTAATCTGGACGCGCTGACTTATGCCGGGAATCTGGAAAACTTAAAAAAGCTTGAAAACAGCCAAAACTACACATTCGTAAAAGGCGACATCACCGATCGCGCCACAGTGGATGCGCTGTTTCAAAAAGAAAACTTCGATGCGGTCGTCAATTTTGCTGCCGAGTCACATGTTGACAGAAGCATCAACGAGCCGGATGTATTTGTCAGTACGAATATTATGGGCACGCAGGTTTTGCTGGACGTGGCGAAAAAATACAATACGCAGAAATATGTTCAGGTGTCCACCGATGAAGTATACGGGTCGCTGGATACGGACGGGAGCTTTACGGAAAATTCGCCGATTGCACCGAACAGTCCGTACAGTGCGAGCAAAGCAAGTGCGGATCTGCTTGTCCGCTCCTATTACAAAACGTACAACTTTCCGGTGAACATCACGCGCTGTTCGAATAATTACGGAGCATATCAGTTTCCCGAGAAGCTGATTCCGTTAATGATCAACAATGTTCGGGAAGGCCGGGAAATCCCAATCTACGGCGACGGGCAAAACGTCCGTGACTGGATATACGTTGAGGACCACAGCCGCGCGCTTGACCGCGTGCTTCATGATGGCAAGCCCGGGGAAATTTATAATATCGGATCAAACAATGAGCATTCCAATCTGGACATGGCAAAAATGCTCCTTAACCTGATGGATGCGCCGGAATCGCTGATTACATTTGTACCTGACCGGAAAGGACACGATTTCCGGTATGCGATTGATGCATCAAAAATCAGTACTGAACTGGGGTGGGAGCCCGGGTATTCATTTGAAACGGGACTCCAGGAAACAGTTGACTGGTACAGGAACAATCAGGATTGGCTGAATCACGTCGTATCCGGCGATTATCGGGAATATTACAGTGCATATTACTCCAAGTAAAGAAGGTTTAACATGATTGTTATGGTGACAGGCGCAAGCGGGCAACTGGGTTATGATATAATGAATCAATTAAATTCGACAAAATTCGACATTCACGCACCATCAAGCAACGAATTGGACATCACGAACCAGGATGAGATTTCGGCCTTCGTTGAGCATATCAAGCCGGACGTGATCATCCATGCGGCGGCATATACCAATGTCGAGGAGGCTGAAACGGACCGACGGAAAGCGTATAACGTGAATGTCAATGGCACACGGAACATCGCTTCCGCCGCTGAAAAAATCAATGCGAAAGTGTGTTATATCAGCACAGACTTTGTTTTCGACGGGACGGCTGTTCAGCCATATCAGGAGTTTGATCCGCCGAACCCCGTAAATGAATACGGGAAAACGAAATGGTTAGGTGAAGAGCTTCTCCGGGGGCTCAGCACGAGATGGTTTATTGTCCGGACCTCCTGGATTTTTGGGGAAAACGGAAAAAATTTTGTCTCAACGATGCTCCGGCTGGCGGAAACAAGAGATACATTGCAGGTTGTGTACGATGAAATCGGCTCCCCAACCTATACGCCGGATTTGGCAGAATTTCTGATTGAACTCATTCAGACTGAAAAATATGGAATCTACCATGCGAGCAACAGCGGCATCTGTTCAAGGCATGAATTGGCTGAAGCCATCTTTCAAGAGGCCGGCATCTCGATCAAAGTCGAGCCGATTATCAGCGGTCAGTTTGCCAGCAAAGCAACCCGCCCGAAATATTCGGTGCTGGGAAACGATGCGTTAATCTATAACGGGTTCCAACCGCTCAGGGAGTGGAGACAGGCATTACAAGCGTATCTTGGAAAATAGAAAAAGCTTAATAGTGTATAGGTTGCCGGATAAACGTGCGAATTCTCGCGCAAATGTGTGAACTGCCGGTCGAAACGTGCGAACTCTCTCGCAAATGAGCGAACTACCGGTCGAAACGTGCGAACTCTCTCGCAAATGAGCGAACTGCTGGTTGAAACGTGCGAACTCTCGAGCAAACGTGCGAACTACCAGTCCAAACGAGCGAAGTCCCGCGCGAAACGAGCGAACTAGCGGTCGAAACGTGCGAAGTCTCGCCCAAACGATCGAACTGCCGCTTCAAACGTGCGAATTCTCGAGCAAACGTGCGAACTCTCGCACAAACGCACGAACCGAACGAACTACCGCATAAACGATAGGAGTAAGAAATGTGACATTAACATCGATAATTCGAGATTATATAGATAACATTAAAAAATACAAATATCTCATGTCTATATTAGTAAGAAAAGATTTTAAAAAGAAATATAAAGATTCGGTGCTGGGTGTATTGTGGAGCTTTTTAAACCCGCTCCTGATCATGATTATCATGACGATTATTTTTTCCAACTTGTTTGGCACGCAAATCGCCAATTTCCCGGTATATCTGCTGACGGCAAAACTGCTGCTTGATTTCTTTAAGTCGAGCACCAATCAGGGGATGCGGTCGATGCGGGCGCATGCCGGGCTGATTAAAAAAGTGCCGATGCCGAGGTATATTTTTACGGCAGCAAAAGTCAATTCGAATTTTGTCTTTTTCCTTATATCCCTGACAGTCCTGATATCGGTCATGATTGTCACGACGCATGGCATCACCTGGTATGTGCTGTACGCACCGATATTTCTGATCTTTCTTTATTTCATGTGCTTTGGTGCCAGCTTGATTCTGGCAACGATCATGGTCTTTTTCCGGGATATTGAACACCTGCATGCGGTGGCGATGACGGCGCTCAGCTATGCATCCGTCATCTTCTATCCGGTCGAAATTATTCCGGAAGAATACCGGTTTTTACTCTTGTTTAACCCGGTCTATTATTATATTGAAGGATTCAGGCAGGTGGTCTATTACGGCTTGCCTCCCGACTGGACCAATATTGTGATGTGCATCGTCCTTGGAGTTGGGGCAACAATCCTTGGCATGTATGTGTTTCAGAAACATCAGGATAAATTTATTCTGCACGTATAGGTGGAAAAATAATGGAAAATAGTATTGTGGCACAAAATGTAACGATGCGATATATGCTTTCTACTGAAAAAGTCGAGAGTGTGAAAGAATATATGGTAAGAAAATTTAAAGGAAAGATGAAGTACAATCAATTCACCGCTTTGAATGATGTGAGTTTCACGATTGAAGATGGCGACAGGGTCGGGGTGATCGGCCATAATGGCGCCGGCAAAAGTACTTTGTTGAAAATCGTGTCGGGAGTAATCCGGCCGTCAGAGGGCAAGGTTAAAGTAAACGGCAATATTGCCCCGCTGCTCGAACTCGGTGCAGGTTTCGATCCGGATTTTACCGGTGCCGAGAACATTTACCTGAATGGCGCATTGCTGGGCAAGTCAAAAGAATTCCTGGAAGCGCGTTATCAGGAAATTGTTGATTACTCGGAACTTGGCGATTTCATCGATGTTCCTGTTAAAAATTATTCAACAGGCATGCGGGCGAAGCTGGGTTTTTCCATCGCAACACAGATTGATCCCGATATTTTGATAGTTGATGAAGTGCTGTCAGTCGGGGATCAGAAGTTCAAGAAAAAAAGTTTTCAAACGATGCGGGAGCTTATGGCAAGCGGCAAAACCGTCATCATGGTTTCCCATAATTTAAATCAGATTCAAAATATGATGAGTAAGGTCATTTGGCTGGAAAAAGGCAAGGTGAAGGAGTTCGGCGATGCTAAAACGGTCGTCGACAAATACAAGGCATCCGTGGACAACGCATAAGAAAAAAGCTTCAAGGAGTGAGGGTATGAGCACGAATGTTTATGTCGCACATCATAAAGAAGGATATTTCCTGCAGACTGATGAAATTACACCAATTCATGTCGGCAAGGGAAAAGGGAATAAAGACCTTGGCATTACAGGTGACGATACCGGCGACAATATTTCCGCAAAGAACGACAACTATTGTGAAATGACGGCACTGTACTGGATTTGGAAAAATGGTCAGCATGCCGATAGCACCGGGTTGATGCATTACAGACGTTTTTTTGACTTTGCCGACAAATACAACGACCATCCGCAAACCGAGGTGTTTTTGGATGGGCAGGTGTTTGATTTTGAAAAATACGGTGAAGAGACTTCTGAAAAGATTGAGGCCCTGATGGACGAATATGATATTATCCTGCCTGAACCGCATACGATGCCGTTTTCGGTTGAATCCAATTACAAGGATGTCCATCACTCGGAAGATTTAGATATTTTACGCCAAATCATCAACGAAAAGCATCCGTCATACATCGATGCTTTTGATACGTGTATGAAGCGGGAATCGTTTTACCTGTTCAATATGTTTGTCGCTAAACAGCACATCTTTGAACAATATGCGGAATGGGTATTTGACGTTTTGTTCGAACTGGAAGACCGGATCGATATCCGCTATTACAACGTATATCAGGCACGGATATTCGGATTTCTGACCGAGCGGCTGCTTGGTGTATTTATGGAAAAATATTTGCAGGATCATCCGGAAACGAACGTGAAGCACCTGAAAGTGTTAAATCTGGCCGGGGCCGTAACGCTGCCTTTTCCAGACATCGACTTAAGTGATGTAAAAGATGATGATATCAATATTGTCGTCAGTTCGGACAAAAATTATGTGCCGCACTTGAGCGCACTGTTTGCTTCGATTGAGGAGAATGCCAGTCCGGATCATCGCTATAACATTTTCATCCTGTCATCCAACATTGATGTGAACAGCCTGAACAATGTACGGCAGATTTTAACCGGCGGCAATAAAAATATACAGATGCATGTCATTCCGGTGGATAATTTCTTTGATACAGGATTCCGAAGCAACCAAACATTACCGTCGTCGGCAACGTACAATCGCTTCGTTATTTTCTATCTGCTGAAGGATTTGAAGCGGATATTATATTTGGATTCAGATATGGTTGTATTGGACGACCTTGTCGACTTATTCCATACGGACATGGGTGAGTATCCGCTCGCTGCCGTGCCGGACTATATTATGACAAGATGTTTGAATATTAAGGTGAATCTGCCGGACGGTTATCCGGATTTGTATACGTATTTAAAGACGAGCCTGCAGATGGATAAAGATGATATCGCAAAATACTTCAATGCAGGGCTGATGCTGATTAACTTTGAAAACATGAATCCGGAAATGGTCGGTAGTGAATTGATGGAAGAGACGGAAGGGAAAAAATACTACTTCCAGGATCAGGATATTTTGAATAAATATTTCCGGAAAAATTTCATGCTGCTGCCGTCGGAATACAATGTCTTCAACAGCTCAGACCAGGAGTTTGCTAATATTCCGTGGACAAGCATGAAAAAGGTCCAGCAGGCGAAACAAAACCCGAAAATCATTCACTTTGCCGCATCACATAACAAACCATGGAAGCATGTTGGTGTCCCGTTCGATTATTATTACTGGCGTTATCTCAGGAAAACGCCATATTACGAGCGTGTCATGTTAAGCATGAAAAAGCAGGAACGGTCGATGGTCGATGCGCTTGAAGAAACCCTGACATCAAAGCGAATGCTGAATGCCGTAAAACGGACAGCCAAGAACAAACTGCGGAACACCGTTGTACACCGTGTCTACCATAAGGTGAAAACGAGAGGATAGTCAGGGGGAGTATCAGTGAAAGCGATTCTGCACATCGGTACGGAAAAAACGGGAACGACCACCATTCAAAATGGGTTAAGGCTGAATAAAGAGAAACTGTATAAAAAAGGATATTTCGTCCCTGAAAGTTTAAGCGGCAAGCTCGGTATCTGTAATCATGTCAAGCTGGCATGCTACGCGATGAATGACCGGAAAATGAATAATCTCAGAAAGCTGGAAGGAATCAACCAGCCGAAACAGCTGGCGAATTACCGTCAGAAGGTGCTGGATCATTTTCAGGAGGAATTAGACGGGACGAATGCATCAACAGTGGTCATGTCCAATGAGCATTGTTCGTCACGGCTGATTCAGGAAAAAGAAATACGCCGCCTGAAGGAGTTTTTGGATCGCTTTTTTGAGGAAGTCAAGATCATTGTCTACTTCAGGAGACAGGAAGAACTGCTGATCAGCGGCTATTCAACCGGCATATCCACCGGTTCCGAGCAGAAGCTGATGTCCCCGGAGCAATATTCACAGGAAGTGAACCGGTATGACTACTATCAGATGCTGGAAAAGTGGTCAACTGTCTTCGGGAAGGAAAATATCGATGTCAATGTGTATGAAGGAAATGATGTATTTGCTGATTTCATGAGCAATTTTTCCATTAAACGTGTCAAAAAACCGAAGAAAAAATATAACACATCGCTAAATTTACCGAAGCTGGAATTTTTGCGGCGGATGAATAAATATGTGCCAAGGATTACCGGCAATACAATCAATCCCCGCTGGCATGCCATTGTCCGGGCGCTGGAAGAAATCGAATATCCAGGGCCGAGTGTGAAGGAATTACTGACCGAAGACTATGTCGGCATTTATGACGAGTCCAACCGCAAAGTAGCCGAAGAATATTTGGGCCGGAACGATGGCCGGTTGTTTGAAGAACTGAACAATGTCAATACTCGTAATAAACAGGACTTCGAGCTTTCCGATGAGGAATTTTTGAACATGCTCACACAAATCTACTGGAAGATGGATCGCAACTAATTTGTAATACCAGGAGTGTAACCGATGAAAAAAACACTGTACATCCATATTGGAAGTGCAAAAACGGCAACATCATCGATTCAGGAGTCGTTTTACCAAAACAAGGACTACCTGAAGGAAAGAGGACTTCTGTACCCGGCAAGCCCTACTTTCCCCAAGATGACAGCACAGCACGACATCTCGTTCTCCGCGGTTGGAAAAGTATGCGGCTGGCTGAACAAGAAGGAGATACATTCATCAAAAGAACCAACGGAGAAACTGCTGAACCGGATGGAAAAAACCGACTGTGACAAGATACTGATTTCATCAGAGACGTTCTTTGATGTTTATAAGACAGTCGATGAGTTGAAATTGTTAAAAGATGCCTTCGCTGACTATGATGTGAAAATCGTTATTTATCTGCGCAGGTATGATGATTATTTCATTTCCATGGCCGAACATAATGAACGGGTTGCCAGTCCGCATGCACCGGCACGAATCAATGTGCCGCAGATTATAAAAAGGCTGCACCCGTATGGTCCGAGGCTTGATAAATGGGCGCTTGTCTTCGGTGTTCAAAATATGATTGTCCGCCCGTTCAACCCGGAAGTGTTTGAAAACGGCAATATCGTTGATGATCTGTTGCATGTGGTGGGCATCGAGCGTACGGAGGAGTACAAGGACACGTCCACTGTGAATGAATCGTTAAGTTTTCAGCGGTATGAACTGTTAAGGAGAATGCGGGCGAGGCTGGATAATAACGAAAAACGGAATTATGACCAGACGGCCAGGCACAAGGTGATTGAATCACTGCCGGATGACATGCTGAACAAGGGGAAGGGCAAGGATATCCTCAATTATGACCAGCGCCGGCAGGTTTTGGAACACTTCGCGGAAGATCATGACTATATCAAAGGGAAGTACTGGAATAGTGACCGAGAGTTTTTTGCCGAGCTGGATGAGAATGCTTATAACAACGAGGATGTCAAACTGGATCAGACCGACCTTCTCGAGTTGATAGATTATCTTTGTAGTGAAGTTCAGAAGAAGAAGTAGAGACTTGGCGGGTGCGTCTAACTCGCTTCGGAAATATACTCCGCTTTCCGCGGGCGGCTGATGAGCCTCTTCGTGCTGGCGCACTTCGAGTCTCACCTAGGCCTCTGCTCCCGCAGGAGTCTCCGTATATTTCCTACGCTGGGGTAGTGAGCTACTTGTCTGCACAAATTGGGAGGTTTAGTTTTGTCACAGCCTACTTCTAAGAAATTTGCAACACTTAAATATAAACAAAATCTAAACCCCGGTAAAGGTTGTTACCAATGAAAAAAGTTGCTGTTCATATTGTTACATTTAATAGTGAAGATGATATCAGGGCGTGTTTGGAGGCGGTGTTGGAGCAGTCTTATCCGGTTCACTCCATCATGGTGGTGGACAATGATTCACACGATCAGACATGCCAGGTGGTCAAATCATTCGGTGGTAAGGTGGCCTTAGTCGAAAACAAAGCCAATACCGGGTTTACCGGCGGGCACAACCTTGCTATCCGCATGAACCCTGATGTTGATTATGTGCTGGTGCTGAACCCGGATGTCACACTGCATCCGGACTACATCAAAGCAATTGTCGCAGAAATGGAGCAGGACCTGTCCATCGGGATGGCAACCGGGAAACTGTACAGGGACAGCGAAGCCAAAATACTTGATACGACCGGGATCAACATCAAAAAGAACTTCCGAGCGTATGACCGGGGCTCCGGTGAATCGGATGCCGGGCAGTATGACAGCAGCACATCGATTTTTGGCGTGTCCGGTGCGGCGGCGGTTTACCGCAAAGAAATGATGGACGCGGTCAGCATCGGCAATGAATTTTATGATGACCATTTTTTCGCGTACAAAGAAGATATCGATGTGAGCTGGCGGGCGAACATTACGGGATGGAAAGCAGTTTTCGTGCCGGATGCGACCGCAACACATGAACGAGGATGGGCGGTCAGTAAGAGCCGGGCGGATATCTCGCTTAAAATACGCAAGCACTCATATATCAATCGGTACTATTTCATGGTCAAAAACTGTCCGCGGTCGACGTTTATCCGGTATTTGCCCTGGCTCCTTGTCTTTGAGTTGTCACAGAACATTTACATAATCTTAAAAGAGCCGAAAACCCTTGCCATGTGGCGGGATTTCGGCAGCAATCTGAAGCAGATGCGGACTGCCCGGCGTCATATCCAGAAAAGAAGGTCGGTTTCCGCTGAAAAAATCCGAACATACTTTAAAGGGATTTGGTAGCACATGAAGGATATCAGTATCATTCTCGTCAATTACAATACGAAACTCATTACGGCGGATGCGATTCATTCGATCCGGAAGTCAGCGACCAGTTATTCGTATGAAATCATTCTGGTCGACAATGCATCATCAGACGGGTCCGTTCCATATCTCGATCAAACGTTTGATGAAGTAAAGATTATCCCGAATGATCGAAATCTCGGCTTTGCCAAGGCGAACAACCAGGGCATCCGGGAAGCAGAGGGACGATATATCCTGCTGCTGAATTCCGATACACTCATCCGGGAAGATACGCTGGATGTGATGACGGCCTACATGGATCAGCGTCCTGACATTGGCGCATCCGGCTGCAGGGTCGTTCTAAGCGACGGACAGCTTGATAAAGCATGCAAGCGGGGCTTTCCAACACCATCAGCGTCATTCTTTTATATGACCGGATTGAGCAAAATTTTTCCGAACAGCAGAAAAATAAACCATTACCATATGGGTTATATAGATGAATTTGAGGAAGCACCTGTCGACTGCCTGGTTGGCGCGTTTATGATGGTGCGTAAGGAAACCATTGATCAGGTTGGCCTGCTCGATGAAACGTTCTTCATGTATGGAGAGGATATTGACTGGTGCTACCGGATAAAAGAGGCCGGATGGAAGATTACCTATAATCCGCAAACAACGATTATCCATCTGAAAGGTGCCAGCGACAAGCAGAAGTCGAACAAAGTATTGTACGAATTCCACCGGGCCATGGTTATTTTTTACAAAAAACACATGCTGAACAAGTATTCGAAACCGGTGAATATCGCAGTATACGCATCAATCCTGGCAAAATTTATACTAGCCTATTTGTCCAATTTACGAAAACGGAAAAAAGGGGAGGCTGCTTAACCATGTATGACTATTTAATTGTCGGATCCGGACTGTTTGGTTCCACATTCGCCTATGAGGCACATAAACGGGGGAAAAAGTGCCTTGTCATCGATAAGCGCGATCATCAGGGCGGAAATGTCTATTGTGAAGATGTCGAAGGGGTCAACGTCCATAAATACGGCGCCCATATTTTCCATACGAACAATAAGGAAATCTGGGAATATGTGAATCAGTTTGTGGAATTCAACCGGTACACCAATTCACCAATTGCTAACTACCAGGGTGAAATATACAACATGCCGTTCAACATGAACACGTTCAACAAACTGTGGGGTGTTGTCACACCGGATGAAGCGGCAGCAAAAATTGAAGAACAGAAGCAGACTGCCGGCATCGATAAGCCGAAAAACCTGGAAGAACAGGCGATTTCACTGGTTGGCAGCGATATCTATGAGAAGCTGATCAAAGGCTATACTGAAAAACAATGGGGCCGGTCTTGCACCGATTTGCCGGCGTTCATTATTAAGCGGCTTCCGGTACGGTTTACGTATGACAACAACTACTTCAATGACCGCTATCAGGGAATCCCGATCGGCGGCTACAATAAAATTATTGAAAAAATGCTGGGAAACACCGAAGTACAGCTGAATACGGATTTCTTTGCAAACCGTGAAGAACTCATAAAGAAGGCGGACAAGGTCGTCTTCACCGGCATGATTGATCAGTATTTCAATTATGAACATGGTGTGCTCGAATACCGCAGTCTGGACTTTGAACATGAAATTCACGATTTGCCGAACTATCAGGGCAACGCCGTTGTCAATTATACGGACCGCGAAACACCGTACACCCGAATGATCGAGCATAAACATTTCGAGTTCGGCAAACAGGATAAAACCGTTGTGACAAAAGAGTATCCAAAAGAATGGCAGCATGGTGATGAACCGTACTATCCGGTCAATGACGAACGGAACAATGATCTGTACAAAAAATATAAGGGACTCGCTGATCAGCAGGAGAATGTCATTTTCGGCGGACGCCTTGGAACCTATAAATACTATGATATGCATCAGGTTATCGGAGCAGCATTGCAGACAGTGAAAAAAGAATTGGACAGCTGACGCCGGAACACTAAATATAATCGGGAGCAAAGAAAATGATTAGAGGAAGAGAAAAATTCCTGGCAAATTTATACATGATCGTGGATTTTCTGGTCATCCACCTGGCATTTCTGACAGCCTGGTTCATTCGCTTTGTCATCATTTACAGCGGTGACGCCGGGTTTCTGCCATTCTCGGTATATGCCTTCTGGAGTTCTATGTACAGTATCGTTTTTATTTTGATGGGGATGATGTTTTCGTTATACGTTCCCAAGCGGAAAAAGCGATTCCTGTTTGAAGTGGCCAAAGTGATCCAGCTGCATGTGCTGAGTGCATTTTTCTTCCTGAGTATTTTGTTTTTATTTAAAACAGTCGACTTTTCACGGATTTACCTGTTCCTGTTTTTCCTGTTCGCCCTCGGATTCACCCTGACATACCGGCTGATCGTAAAAGTAACGATGAACCGGATGCGGAATAAAGGGTACAACAAACAGTTTGCACTGGTTCTGGGCGATGGGATGCAAGGGAAGGCATATTGTCAAAAACTACGGGAGCACCCGGAATATGGTGTGGAAATTATCGGCTATTTAATCGATCAGCCGGCTCCCGGAGACAAGGAAAAAGTGATTGGAAAAATTCATGACCTTGACAGGGTACTGGAAGAAAAAATTGTCGATGAGGTTGTGATTGCGCTGCCGCAAATACGGCATGACAATCTGAGGTACATCATTTCGGTTTGTGAGAAAAAAGGGGTGCGCACCACCATTATTCCGGATTATTATAACTTTCTGCCGGCCAAGCCGTATATCGACAGTATTGAGGGAATCCCGATTATAAACGTTCGTGATGTACCGCTGCATGAGGTGAAAAACGTCATTTCCAAACGGGCGTTTGATATGATCTTCTCCCTGTTTGCGTTAATCATCACAATGCCGGTTATGCTGATCATTGCCACTGGAATTAAGATGACATCACGAGGGCCGGTTATTTTTAAGCAGGAGCGCACCGGACAAGACGGTCAGCCGTTTATCATGTATAAGTTCAGGTCGATGAAAGTGAAGGAAGTCGATTCGGAAACAACGTGGACACCGAAAGATACGGATGCGAAGACAAAATTCGGGGATTTTTTACGAAAAACAAGCCTTGATGAGCTGCCGCAGTTCTATAACGTGCTGATCGGCAATATGAGTGTCATCGGGCCCCGGGCAGAGCGGCCATATTTCGTGGAGAAGTTTAAGGAGGAAATACCGAAATACATGGTCAAGCACCAGGTCCGGCCGGGGATTACCGGCTGGGCGCAGGTGAATGGGCTGCGCGGCGATACATCGATTCGCGACCGTATCAATCACGATATTTACTATATTGAAAACTGGAGCTTTTTGCTTGATTTGAAAATCGTGCTGCTGACGATTAAGGGGGGCCTGATAAACAACGGCGAGTGATGGTATAATCTGTTGAGTTTTGTGATACAGTCAGTTTACAATAACATTGAGATTGGGACTAAAGTATTACAGCGGGTATATAAACCCCGCTGCGGAAATATACTCCGCTTTCCGCGGGCGGCTGATGAGCCTCCTCCGCGCTATCGCGCTACGGAGTCTCACCTAGGCCTATGCTCCCGCAGGAGTCTCCGTATATTTCCTCCGCTAGGGTAGGGTATAGCCCATCTTCTGGCAGCGGGGTGGCAAACGTGCGAAGTCATCGCTAAAGCGTGCGAACTCCGGTCGAAACGTGCGAAGTCATCGCTAAAACGTGCGAACTCTGGCTGGAACGTGCGAACTCTGGCTGAAACATGCGAAGTCATCGCTAAAACGTGCGAACTCTGACTGAAACGTGCGAAGTTACCACAAAAACGTGCGAATACCGGTCGACCTGAGCGATGTCACCACGTTCCTAGATATATCCCAATCTCATTGTTCATATAAAATATACAACTACTAAATATAATTAACGATAATTTCAGGAGGGATCCACTATGAGTAAGGTGAAAAAGGCTATTATTCCTGCAGCGGGACTTGGGACAAGATTTCTTCCGGCAACAAAGGCGATGCCTAAGGAAATGCTGCCGATCGTGGACAAACCAACAATTCAATATATTGTAGAAGAAGCAATTGAATCCGGCATCGAGGATATTATCATCGTAACGGGTAAAGGTAAGCGTGCTATTGAGGATCATTTTGATATTAATTTCGAATTGGAAGACAACCTGATGAAAAAAGGCAAGTTTGAAATGCTTGAAAAGGTACAGAAAACGGCCAATGTCGAAATTCACTATATCCGTCAAAAAGAACCTAAAGGATTGGGACATGCGGTATGGAGCGCGCGCAAATTTATTGGCGATGAGCCATTTGCTGTGTTGCTCGGGGATGATATCGTGCAATCGGAAAAGCCTTGTCTGCAGCAGCTGATGGAACAATATGATGAAACAGGATCATCGGTTATCGGTGTTCAGAAAGTCGATCACGATCAGACACACCGCTATGGGATTATTGATCCGTCAACGATTGAAGGCCGCCGCTACCAGGTAAACAACTTTGTGGAGAAGCCTGAAAAAGGTACCGCACCATCCAACCTTGCCATTATGGGAAGATACATTCTCAATCCGGAAATTTTCACCTTCCTGGACAAGCAGGAGACCGGTGCGGGTGGAGAAATTCAATTGACCGACGCGATTCACAAGCTGAATGAGCTCCAGAATGTGTACGCATATGATTTTGAAGGCAGACGGTTTGATGTCGGGGAAAAACTTGGCTTTATTAAGACAACCATTGAAATGGCTGTTGAAAATGATGAAATAAAACATGAGCTGCAAGGATTTCTTGAAGAGCTTTTGGCAAAAGAGAAAGAATTATCGTAACCACCTGAAAAATATAGATTGTCTTGCTCCAATTTTTTGGAGCTTTATTTTTTCTGATTCATACCTGAACAGCGGAAATTTGTCAAGCTATTCAGAAACAATTATAATACTAATGATGGGACTTTTATCTGTGACTATAAATAAAGTTACGGATTTATCCCAGTTGCAAAATTTGTCGTACAGAAATGGAACAAAACGAACGAAAGTACTATATATAATCCGGGTTTTCCGGGTGCAGCAACAACTAAAACGGGTTTAACAGAGAGATAAGCGAATCCTGGGGAGAGGAAGCAGAGGTAATTACTATGAGTGATAATCGCAGGATGGATAAACACAGTAAGCCAAAACGAAAGCTCAAAAGATGGGTGAAAGTGGTTATAGCACTTGCCGCTCTATTATTTATCAGCACAACCGCCTATGCTGCTTCAGTGTACATGGATGCGAAGAGCACAATCAATAACCAAGTGTATCAGTCAGTAGACTCGATTGATGATAAGGTCGGCAGTGGTAAAATCAGTAGAGAGGAACCATTGAATATTCTCCTGCTCGGCGTGGATAAACGCCCGAATGACAGCGGACGTTCCGATGCCATGATGGTCCTATCGCTGCGTCCAGAGAAAAATGCGATGAAAATCGTCAGCATCCCGCGTGATTCACGTGTGGACATCGCCGGGGAAGACTACGGCTATGACAAAATCAATCATGCCTATGCATACGGCGGCGTTGATAAGTCTGTTGCAACGGTCGAGGACTTTTTGAACATTGAACTCGATTACTATGTTTCGATGAACATGCAAGGACTGTCTGACATGGTGGATGCGATTGGCGGAATTACCGTTAACAACCCGATTGAATGGCATGATGCGGGCTATTATAAAAAAGGCTATCATTATGAAAAGGGTAAAATTCACCTGAATGGCCCGAAAACAATGGGCTATGTTCGCATGCGCTATCAGGATCCAAGAGGTGATCTTGGCCGAACATTACGTGAACGTCAGGTAATCCAGGCTGTTATCGACAAAGGCGCCAGTTTCAATTCAGTCGGTAAAATCGGCGACATGCTGGACGTTCTTGGTAATAATATGTCTACCAACCTTGATTTTGAAGATATGAAAGGTCTGTTCCTGAACTACCGCAATGTCCGCAAAAATATGGAAAGTTATCAGATCAAAGGCGAAGGAACCAGAATTGACGGTACGTTCTACTTCCAGGTACCGGAAGAGGAAGTGCAGAAAGTGCATGATATGCTGTCGAAAGACGAATAGGAAAAAATGCTTAAAGAGCCGCACGATCAGAAGTGTGCGGCTCTTTCATTACTAAAAAACTATACAGCTGCCCGACATTATATGATATAATTCTCGTTGTATGTTAGATTGCAATTATACTATAGCAGTAGTTTAGAAAAACGGGGGTACTCAAATGGAAGAAACCATCTCCCTCAAAGAGATCTTTGAGGTAATCAAGAAACGGATATTACTTATTATTACATTAATCGTCGCTGCTGCTTTAATCAGTGCGATTGTTACATTCTATGTCCTTACTCCGAATTACGAGGCAAGTTCGCAGTTTATTGTAAATCAGAGTCAGCAGAAACAGGATACACCATACAGTGTTACCGATATACAAACTAGTCAGCAGCTTATTAATACGTATAATATTATTATTAAAAGTCCGGCAATCCTGGAAGAGGTAGTAAATGAGTTAAACTTGGATATTTCGGCAGCTCAACTGCAGAACAAGTTGACTGTTTCCAGCGCTGAAAAATCACAAGTTGTAACGGTAAAGGTAACAGATCCTAACCCAAATCAGGCGCAAAAAATTGCCAACACAACCGTAAGTGTCTTCCAGAAAAAAATTCCCGACATTATGAACGTGAACAATGTCAGCATTCTATCGAAAGCGGATGTGGGTGAGAACCCTGCACCTATCAGTCCAAAACCGATGCTGAACATCGCCATTGCAATTGTGCTCGGCGGCATGATTGGAGTAGGTTTGGCATTTCTGCTTGCATACCTGGATAATACGATTAAGTCCGAGGAAGATATAGCCGATAAGCTGGATGTGCCAGTACTGGGTATTATTACGCACATCGACGATAAAGATATCCGTCCTGACAACTTTCAGGCGGCAGCATTAAGCAGGCGAAAGCGAGGTGGATTCAGTGGGTCGCAAAAAGAATCAATCTAAAAACAGTAAAATCCGGCACCTGATCACCAAACTTAACCCGAAATCACCAGTGTCAGAGCAGTTTAGGACAGTACGAACCAACATCCAATATGCATCGGTTGATAATGAACTGAAATCCATCGTCATAACATCATCGGCCCCTGAGGAGGGGAAATCATCCAGTGCAGCGAATCTGGCGGTAGTCTATGCACAGCAAGGCAAAAAGGTGCTCCTTGTCGATGCCGATATGCGTAAACCAACTGTACACTACACATTCCGGCTTGATAATCTGACAGGATTAAGCAATCTTCTGGTAGGTGAGGCGTCCATTCAACAGGCAACCAATGAAACCGATGTGGAAAACCTGGATGTCATTTCATGCGGACCGATTCCGCCAAACCCATCCGAACTGCTCGGGTCCAAGAAAATGGAACAATTTATTAATGAGGTAAGTACGGCCTATGATATTATCCTGTTTGACACTCCTCCAGTTCTAGCGGTGGCGGATGCGCAGATTCTCGCTAACCTGTCTGACGGGTCACTGCTTGTTGTTCGCAGCAAGCAAACAGAATACGAAACCGCACAAAAGGCAGTCGAGGTACTGGATTCAGCACAAGCAAAGCTGCTGGGATCCATTCTGAATGATGTCGAAAAGAAAAAAAACAATTACTATTATTATTACGGGGTAAACTAGTACCAGCGAATGTTAGTAAAATATTACCAAAACTTCCTTGCCATTAAGCAAGGAAGTTTGTTATGATATATTATAGGTATTATGTATCAGTATTTAAGTGCTATAATTTGTTTTAAATTGGAAATTGGCTAATGAAAGGGTGTTGAATATGAGTGAAGCAAATGTTGTACAGGGACAGGACACACTCCATGAATCGGCCGGACAAGGAATTCAAATCTATGAAGATATCGTACATGACTTAAAACGGGGGCATATCATACCACTGAAGAAAAATGCGGGGTATGTTCTGATAGAATTGCCATCCAACCACCTGCCGCCATACATAAGTACAGTGATCTATGATATGCAAATGGCCGGGTATACACCGATATTCTCCAACGTGGAACGCAACAAAGACATTATGGATAAACCGAATAATCTTTATCGCATGGTAAAGAGGGGAGCATTGGTACAAGTGAGTGCGGCTGGTGTGATCGGTAAGAACGGCAGGAAAGCAGAGAAACTCATTCAATTACTGCTTGGCGTGAATATGATTCATTTTATTGTATCGGATGTGCAGGATTCCAGAAAAGGTGAATTTCAGTTGCAAAAAGCATACAAACGGCTGGGAAACTATTATGAAAAATATTTTCGTGAAAACAGTAATTTACTGTTTAGCGGCGAATGAATTATTAAAAAAGAACCTGAACCTGTTATTAAAAGTAAAATTATGCGTTTTCTAAAAGGATTGTAAACTACCAATCGAAAATCCAACATCTATGGCTATGCAACTTATTATTCCGATGGTTCAAAAGTGATGGGGAATGATGTAAGTTCATGGTCATTTTTTTATGTTGGATATTGTAAATGATTTCTAACGCAACCCAAAATTACCGTTGTATGTAAACGTTTTGATATGTTTTAATAATATAGTTGTAACATAACTACCCATGCATTTGGTATGTAATAGTTATATTGCTGTTTTAGCGGATTTTTTCGATTTCTAATATAATCTGTAAAACATACCGGATTTTTGTTATACTAAATTATTAGCGTTTTTCTATAAATCTAATGATTTGGACGTGAACAGCATGATTGATATACATTGTCACATATTACCTGGGATTGATGACGGGGCAAAAACAATCGAGGATAGTCTGAAAATGGCAGAAAATGCAGCCGAACAAGGGATTAAAACGATTGTCGCAACCCCGCATCATCGAAATGGCAAATATGATAACTACAAACAAGGCATTATCAGTGGTACAAACGAATTGAACGAGCGCCTGAATCAGGAAGACATTCCATTGACGATCATCCCCGGACAGGAATCAAGGATTCATGGTGACATGATCGACGGACTTCATAAGGGTGAAGTTGCATCACTAAATGACACTAAATATGTATTTGTCGAATTTCCGTCCAATCAGGTTCCGCGCTATACGAAACAGTTGCTGTTTGACATGCAGGTGGCTGGTTACACACCAGTTATCGTCCACCCGGAGCGGAATTCAGTGATTATTGAGCATCCATCCATCCTGTTTGAGTTCGTACAAAAAGGGGCATTGACACAAGTAACTGCTGCATCTCTTGCAGGCAAGTTCAGCAAAAACATCCAGAAATTCTCCAATCAGCTTGTCGAAGCAAATTTAACCCATTTTCTTGCTTCAGATGCGCATAATACGACAACCCGCGGATTTATGCTCGAGGAAGGGTATCGGAAACTGCGTGAAAACCATGGTGATGAAGCATTTTATATGTTTCTCGAAAATGCACAACTGCTCATTGACGGGCAAAATGTGAACCGAATGGAACCGGAAATGATCAAGAAGAAAAAGTTCCTGGGATTATTTTGAAAGTGTCGGGTATGGAAGAAAAAATTTGTCTTTCCGGCGCTTTTTAACGTTATACAAGTTTTTGTACAACGTAAAATGACAAAAGTCACCAAAATAATTAAATATCTAGTATTATAGTATTGTAATGTTCGTATGGTTATATTTAACAAAATCTTAAACTTCACTCTATTAAAAAGATGCTATAATAAAATGTGTCGAAAAAAGTCAGGAAAGGGGTTGGTGGAATGAGCTATAAAACGAGAATGACCTTACTTGTAGTGATGGATTCATTGATTGTCAGTCTGGCGATTTTTGTCGCAGCTTGGGTTGTCTATCCATTCATGCCTGTTTTTGATACGCCGGAACTTGTTATCAGCTCGGTAGCCCTGCTTATTTTTCATCATTTATATGCAATGGTCTATAAACTTTATAACAAAGTTTGGGCTTACGCGAGTGTCGGTGAATTGGTTGCGATTGTCAAAGCAGTAACCCTATCCATTATTTCAGCAGGGGTTGTGCAGTATATCACGAATGATTACAGTGTCTTTAGCCGTGCGCTTGTTGTTACCTGGTTATTACATATTATTCTAATTGGTGGGTCACGTTTTGTTTGGCGTATTTACCGTGATCGCTACATCACGAATTCCAAAGGTAAGAAGCGTACATTAATTGTCGGGGCTGGATCAGCCGGATCGATGATTGTTCGTCAGTTGAAAAATAATTTCGATAATAGTGAACTTCTGCCTGTCGCATTTGTCGATGATGAATTGAGCAAACAGCGTATGCAAGTATACGGTATTCCCGTGCTCGGAAGGGCAATACACATCCCGGAAATTGTTGAAAAACAAAACATTGAACATATCGTCATTGCGATTCCTTCACTAGAAAATGGTGCATTAAATAAACTTGTCATGGAATGCAATAAAACGAAAGCTCAGGTACAGATGATTCCAAAAATAGAAGATCTGATGACCGGGAAAATTTCCGTCAGCCATCTAAAAAATGTTGAAGTAGAAGACTTGCTTGGGCGTGAACCGGTTGAATTGGACATCGATGCTATTTCAGATTATGTTACGAATAGTACGGTGATGGTCACAGGTGCAGGTGGTTCAATTGGATCGGAATTGTGCAGACAGCTAATGCGTTTCACCCCAGGAAAAATTGTATTGGTCGGACACGGCGAATTTAGCATTTATACAATTGAAATGGAATTACGTGAAAAATTCGGCCAAGCTGGTGTAGAAATTGTACCGGTTATCGGTGATGTACAGGATAGGGAGCGGGTGTTTGAGATAGTCGAACAGCATCAACCGGCAATTATTTATCACGCAGCTGCACATAAGCATGTACCATTGATGGAGTACAATCCGCATGAAGCTGTTAAGAATAATATCATAGGGACGAAAAATGTTGCTGAAGCAGCTGATACATTTGGAGTAGCAAAATTTGTCATGGTCTCGACCGACAAAGCGGTCAATCCTACGAATGTTATGGGCGCTACTAAACGTATTGCAGAGATGGTTGTGCAAGATATTTCACGCAGAAGTAATACGAATTTTGTCGCTGTCCGATTCGGAAATGTTCTTGGGAGTCGTGGAAGTGTGATACCGCGGTTTAAGAAGCAAATTGAAGCAGGTGGACCGGTTACGGTTACGGATCCTAAAATGACACGTTACTTTATGACGATTCCGGAAGCATCACGATTGGTTATTCAGGCTGGGACACTTGCGAAAGGTGGAGAAATTTTTGTGCTTGATATGGGTGAGCCGGTGAAAATTGTTGATTTAGCTCGGAATCTTATTAAACTATCAGGATACTCAGAAGATGAAATTAAGGTTGAATTCACTGGTATACGTCCTGGGGAAAAAATGTACGAGGAACTTCTTGGTGATGATGAGGTATTGCCTGGTGAAGTGTTTGAGAAGATTTATGTTGGGAGAACGGTTGAGGTTGACTTTCTTGTAGTGGATGAAGTAATTGATAGATTTGAAGGGTACTCTAGAGAAGACCTTAAGGATGAATTGATGAAGGTTGTTTATACGGAGAAGACGTTGTTAGCTGTGAAAGGATCTTAATAGTATGGGGTTAATAACTTGAGGATAATTAAAAAGCAATCATTCATGCAGTTGATCTTGGTACGCGCTTTTTACCGGTAAAAAAAGCAATGCTACCAATTGTAGGATAACCCTACTATTTAATTATTAATTGTGACGGGCAAACATAAACCTGCATCGATAATCATTTGATAATAATTTTGGGCCGGAAGACAATTTGATGAAAAAAGAGAAGTTCAACTTGCTGAAAAAAACTTATATGGCCAGTAGTTTTTTAAATTATTTTGTTCGAACCAATTAAGTATCAGGGAGCGTCGTAATATGTATTTAAAAATAAAACGTTTTATTGATATTATTCTGTCTTTATTTGGGTTGATTGTGTTATCACCTGTATTCTTGATTCTTGTGATTGGAATCAAACTTGATTCCAGAGGACCGGTGCTGTTCAAACAAAAAAGAATCGGAATCAATAAGACACATTTTAGACTTCTAAAATTCCGAACGATGCGAATTGATACACCAAAGGACACACCGACTCATTTATTAAGAGATCCCGAAATGTACATTACCAAGATGGGTAAATTTCTGAGAAAAACATCCCTTGATGAACTGCCACAAATTTTGAATATTATTTTCGGCAATATGAGCATTATTGGCCCTAGACCTGCGTTATGGAATCAATACGATTTAATTGCTGAAAGAGATAAATATAGCGTAAACGATATTCTCCCAGGTTTGACTGGTTGGGCACAAATAAAAGGACGTGATGAACTTCCAATTGATGTGAAAGCCAGCTTAGATGGTGAGTATGTTCAAAATATCAGTTTTAAACTTGATGTAAAGTGCTTTTTTGGTACATTTATTAGTGTGATCAAAAGTGACGGGGTCGTTGAAGGTGGAACGGGTTCAAAGGGAAAAAAGGAGACAGCAAGTGAGAAGGAGACTGTATCGAAGTGAAACGGTTATTAATTACAGGTGTAAATAGTTATGTCGGTAATAGTTTTGAAGCATGGCTGGCAAAAGGTCCTAACAATTATACAATTGATAAAATTAGTTTGAGAGATTATACATGGAAGGAAAAAGACTTTACAGAATACGATGCAGTTGTTCATGTCGCTGGCATTGCTCATGTTTCCAAGGACCCTAAGATGGAAGAAAAATATTATCAAGTAAATCGTAATCTGACGATTGCAGTGGCCAAAAAAGCTAAAGCAGAGGGTGTTGGACAATTTATATTTATGAGCAGTATTATCGTTTATGGCTCTGCTGGTGGAAATAATGGGGTTATTGGCAAAGCTACAATTCCAACGCCTCTTGACTTCTACGGAAAAAGTAAACTTCAAGCTGAAAAAGGCATTGAACCTTTAAATGATGATACGTTTAAAGTGACCATTCTTAGACCCCCGATGATTTATGGTAAGGGATCAAAAGGTAATTATCCGAAATTAGCAATGGCTGCCAAAAAACTTCCGGTTTTTCCTGATTATGAGAATCAGCGGAGTATGCTGCACATCGACAACCTTTGTGAATTTTTGAGACTTATGGTTGATAATAAAGAGAGTGGTATGTTTTTTCCACAGAACTTGGAATATGTAAAAACAAGTGAAATGGTTAAAACGATATCGGAAGTGCATGGGAAAAATATGAAACTGGTTAAACTGTTTAATCCGATTTTGGATTTGATACGCCAACGGTTCGGAATTATTAATAAGGTATTTGGGAATTTGGTTTATGATAAGAAATTAAGCTTTTATAAATCACATTATCAGGTTAGAGATTTAAAAGATTCGATTATATTAACTGAAACAAATAGATAGGTTGGTATTGAAATGGGCAAACATATTTTAGTCATCTCTCAATATTTTTACCCCGAACAATTTAGAATTAATGATATTTGCACTGAGTGGGTGAAAAAGGGGTACAAGGTGACAGTTTTAACTGGAATTCCTAATTATCCCCATGGTAAATTCTACAAAGGGTATGGATTACGTAAAAAAAGAAGAGAAAAAATTAATGGCATTGATATTTTGAGAATTCCTCTTATTCCTAGGGGTAATAATTCAATTATGTTAGCTTTAAATTACTTTTCCTTTGTGGTAACGGGTTTTTTTTGGCAACTGCTTAGTAAACTAAAAGCGGATTATGTTTTTATTTTTGAAGTTTCTCCTATGACTCAGGCATTGCCGGGAGTTTGGTATGCAAAAAAAAATAAAATACCTTGCTATTTATATGTGCAAGATTTATGGCCTGAAAATGTTGAGGTTGTAACAGGTATTAAGAATAATTATATTATAGGATCGATTGGTAAGATGGTTGATTATATTTATAAGAACTGTGACAAGATATTCACAACTTCTGAAAGCTTTGTTAAAGCTATTGTAAAGCGTGGGGTTAATGAGGCAAGAGTTGAAAATTGGCCGCAATATGCTGAGAGTTTCTACGAACCGATTAAGGAAGCTAATAAAACTGAGATTCCACATGATGGTCGTTTTAATATAGTGTTCACTGGAAATATTGGACAAGCACAGGGGCTAGATTTATTGCCGAGGGTTGCCAGTATTCTAAAATCTGAAGGGTACGGTAACATGATTTGTTTTAATATTATAGGCGATGGTAGGTTTAGGGAGACGCTTAAAGAGATTATATATCAAAACAAAGTGGATGACATGTTCAATTTTATAGATCGACAACCTCCGGAAGAAATACCATATTATATAAGTAGTTGTGATGCAGCTTTTTTAAGTTTTGCGAATAAAGAGCTTTTTAATATGACGATACCTGCTAAACTTCAATCTTACTTGGCATGTGGCATTCCAATAGTTGCTTCAGCGGGTGGCGAGAGTAAAAAGTTAATTAACACATCACAGGCAGGTTTTTGTACAGAAACTGGTAATGAGAATAAACTCGTAAACTCAATTGTAAAATTAATGCATCTGACTGAAAATGAAAGAAACCTGATGGGAGAAAGAGCCCGTTTGTATTACGAAGAAAATTTTGATAAAGACTATTTACTTAACAAAATGGACAAATTTTTTCAATAGATAGAGGGATAAAATGTTCAAGGATAAAACGTTACTCATAACCGGGGGTACCGGTTCATTTGGGAATGCAGTAATGAAAAGATTTTTAGATACGGATATAAAAGAGATTCGCATATTTTCACGTGATGAAAAGAAACAGGATGATATGCGTAAATTTTATAGAAATGAAAAACTTAAATTCTATCTTGGAGATGTACGTGATTTAAGTAGTGTTAAAGACGCGATGTATGATGTAGACTATGTGTTCCACGCCGCAGCACTTAAACAAGTCCCTTCCTGTGAGTTCTTCCCATTGGAAGCTGTAAAAACAAATGTAGAGGGAACTGACAATGTTCTGACCGGTGCAATTTCAAGAGGGGTCAAAAAAGTAATTTGCTTATCTACAGATAAAGCTGCCTATCCAATTAATGCAATGGGAATATCTAAAGCAATGATGGAAAAAGTCTTTGTTGCCAAGTCAAAAACAGTTGACCCGGATAGAACGTTAATTTGTGGCACTCGCTATGGAAATGTAATGGCGTCTAGGGGATCTGTCATTCCATTGTTTATCGAACAAATTAAAAGCGGGAAGCCATTGACAGTAACAGATCCTAATATGACAAGGTTTCTGATGAGCTTAGAGGATGCTGTAGAACTTGTGGTTTTTGCATTCCAAAATGCTGAAGCAGGTGATATTATGGTTCAAAAAGCACCTGCATCAACCATTGGTGATCTTGCACAGGCTGTTAAAGAACTTTTTAATGCAGAAAATGAAATACGCGTTATAGGAACCCGTCATGGTGAAAAGCTATATGAAACATTGCTTACTAAAGAGGAAAATGTAGCTGCTCATGATATGGACTATTTTTACCGGGTGCCAGCTGATAAAAGAGATTTAAACTATGATAAGTATTTTGTTGAAGGGGATGAAAATTTATCCTCAGATCAGGAATATAATTCACACAATACTAAGCGGTTAAATATCGAACAGATTAAGGACAAACTTTTAACACTAGATTTTGTTCAAGATGAACTGAAAGGTTGGAAGTAAGTATGAAAATACTAGTTACCGGGGCGAAGGGATTTATAGGAAAAAACCTTGTGGCCGAACTGAAGAATCGTTCTTATACCGATGTTTTTGAATATGGCAGAGAAACTAATGCTGATCTATTGAGTGAGTATTGTAAACATGCTGATTTTGTATACCATTTGGCAGGGGTTAATCGTCCAGAAAGCCAGAATGAATTTATGCAGGTGAATTATGGGTTCACGGAAACTCTGCTGGCCAATTTAAAAAAGCATCAAAATCATTGTCCTGTTATGATAGCTTCTTCGACCCAAGCGGAATCGGATAATCCGTATGGTAATAGTAAAAAAGCTGGAGAAGACCTGCTTTTTCAGTATAGTCAGGACACAGGAGCAAAAGTATTGATTTATCGTTTTCCAAATGCCTTTGGAAAATGGAGCAGACCAAACTATAATAGTGTAATAGCAACTTTCTGTCATAATATTGCTCATGATATGCCCATCACTGTAAACGATAGAAATGTTGAACTGGATTTAGTTTATATCGATGATATAGTAGAGGAACTGATTAATGCATTGAAAGGGAGTGAAACTAATACTGGAGAGTTCTGCCAGGTACCTGTAACTCATAAAATATCACTCGGGAAAATAGTTGATTTGATTTATTCCTTTAAAAAGAGTCGGGAAGAATGTTCTATACCTGATGTGTCAGATCCATTCACAAAAAAACTTTATAGCACCTATTTAAGTTTTCTACCAGAAGATCAATTCAGCTATGACTTAAAAATGAATGTAGACAATCGTGGTTCATTTACAGAAATCATAAAAACCGAAGATCGTGGGCAGGTTTCCGTCAATGTGTCTAAGGCTGGTATTACGAAAGGAAACCACTGGCATCACACGAAGAATGAAAAGTTTTTGGTTGTTAGCGGTCACGGGGTTATTCGTTTTCGAAAAGTTGACTCTGATGAGGTGATTGAATATTTTGTGAGTGGTGAAAAACTGGAAGTAGTGGATATACCAGTTGGCTACACACATAATATTGAAAATTTAGGTAAAACGGATATGGTGACTATTATGTGGGCAAATGAACTTTTTGATCCCGAAAACCCGGACACATATTATTTGGAGGTTTAGTCAATGAACAGACTCAAAGTTATGACAGTTGTTGGTACAAGACCGGAGATCATCCGACTTTCAGCCGTTATCAATAAATTGGAAGAATCTGATGCGATTGAACATACACTTGTCCACACTGGTCAGAATTATGATTATGAACTAAACGAAGTATTTTTCAATGATTTTAATCTGAAAAAACCTGACTTTTTCCTTAATGCTGCAACCGGAACGGCTGTTGAAACAATTGGAAATATTTTGGTGAAGGCAGACCCAATAATGGAAGAAGTAAATCCGGACGCTTTTTTGGTCCTAGGCGATACGAATAGTTGTCTTTGTGCAATTGCAGCTAAGAGAAGACAGATTCCTGTCTTTCATATGGAAGCTGGTAATAGGTGTTTTGATCAGCGTGTACCTGAAGAAACAAACAGAAAGATTGTAGACCATACAGCAGATATTAATCTTACATACAGTGATATCGCTAGGGAGTATTTGTTGAGAGAGGGATATCCTCCAGACAGGGTTATTAAAACAGGAAGCCCGATGTTTGAAGCGCTGAATTCTAAAAAAGAAGATATTGAACGTTCAGATGTAGTTGAGAGACTGGGTCTTCAAGAAGGAAAATATTTTGTTGTATCTGCCCATAGAGAAGAGAATATTAATTCTGAAGAAAATTTTTATAGTCTAGTAGAAAGTTTAAATGCTATAGCTGAAAAATATAAACTACCTGTAATTGTTAGCACTCATCCTAGAACAAGAAATATGATTAATACTAGGGGAGTACAATTTGATCCTTTAATCAAAACTATGAAACCTTTAGGTTTTAATGACTATATAAAGCTTCAGAAAAAAGCCAAAGCAGTTCTAAGTGACAGTGGTACAATAAGTGAAGAATCATCCATTCTTGGAATCAGGGCATTGAATATCCGTCAAGCTCATGAACGACCTGAAGCAATGGAAGAAGGTTCTGTTATGATGGTTGGCCTAAAAAAGGAACGGATACTACAGGGGTTAAAGGTTTTAGAATCACAAATGAACGATACATTACGACTGGTCGAAGATTATAGTATGCCAAATGTTTCCGACAAAGTTATGAGAATTATATTATCCTATACGGATTATGTAAATCGTGTTGTTTGGGGGAACACCAAGTGAAGGTCTTACAAATAAACTCAGTATGTGGTGTTGGCAGTACAGGAAGGATTGCAACAGACATTCATAACATACTGGTTTCAGAAGGACATGAAAGTTATATTGCATATGGTAGGGGAGAAGCAAAAAACTGCGATAATGCTATAAAAATCGGGACAGATATCGATAATTATGCTCATGTAGGATTAACAAGAGTTTTTGACAGACATGGATTTGGTTCAAAAAAGGCTACAGCTGATTTTATACAAAAAGTTGAAAAACTGAATCCAGATATTATTCATTTACACAATATCCATGGATATTATATAAATATTGAAATATTATTCGATTATCTTAAAAAATCCAACAAGCCAGTGATATGGACACTGCATGATTGCTGGGCTTTTACAGGACACTGCACACATTTTGATTTTGCTGGTTGTGATAAATGGAAAACAGGTTGTTTTAGTTGCCCTGAGAAGAACTCATATCCCAAGAGTAATATACTAGATAATTCAAAATTAAATTATAAACAGAAAAAAAAGATTTTTACAGGATTAGAGAATATGACAATAGTGACTCCTTCAAATTGGCTTGCTGGGTTAGTAAAGGAATCGTTTTTAAGTGAATATCATATTAAAGTGATAAATAATGGAGTAGATTTAGATACATTTAAACCTGTTAAAAATGATTTTAGAAAACAATATAATTTAGAAGACAAATATATTGTTTTAGGCGTTGCTGGTGTTTGGAATGAGAGGAAAGGGTACTATTACTTTCTCGAATTATCAAAGGAACTTAAGTCAGATGAAGTAATAGTTTTGGTCGGAATTACACAAAAGCAAAAAGAAAAATTACCCAGTAATATTGTCGGGATTACACATACAAACAATGTAAATGAACTGGCAGAAATATATACTACATCTGATGTATTTGTGAATTTAACTCTCGAGGATACCTTTCCAACCACGAACCTCGAGGCAATAGCCTGTGGCACGCCAGTGATTACTTTTAATACTGGGGGGAGTGTCGAAAGTATAGATGTTAATACAGGTATCATTGTAGAAAAAGCTAACCTAGAAAACCTGCATAATTCAATAAGAATAATAAAAAGGAATTATGTTAGGGACTACTATCAATCATGTATTAATAAAGCCGCTAGCATGTTTAATAAAATAGATAAATTTTATGATTATGTAAATTTATACGAAAGAATTTAATTAGCATAGTAGACAATATTAATTGGCTCAAATGCTTTATGTTTATTCTTTAAGTATGAAGGTAAAGGAATTGGTTTAATGGAAATAAACAAGGGTAAACTCAACAATTATATTTTTTGTCTATTTATGTTTATTGTTTCCTTATATATTATACTATCGATGGATATTATTCCGAATTTGGAGTTCTTTTAACTAATTTTTTGATTATACTTTTTAGTCTTGTATTTATGTTTGTGGGAGATAGATATAATTACAGTTTAAATAAAATTTTTTATCTTTTTTCTTTTTTCTTTTTTGGAATTGCCCCTATTTTACAGTTTCAATATGGAATTGTTATGTGGGGAGGTACAGGATTTAACGTAGATAGCTTTTATCATTTAAATATTTTAATTTTACTTATACTTTTTCTTTATCAAGGATTTTATTTTATCTTTTCTAAGATAGAAATATTTTCTAGTAAAAAGCTAAAAAATAAAAAGCAAAATATGCAAATTTCCAATAGAGGTTTGCTTTTGATTTCATTTTTAGCATTGTTAGTAACATTACACATTAATAATTACAGTATTGAAAATTTAATTTTCAGGTCAACAAATTTATTGGAAGACACTTCAATAAATCAATCAGTATATCTAATTTTTTCGAAGTTTTTGTTACCAATTCCAGTTATAGCATTGGTGATATTTAAAAAGTTTGAACTGGAAGGAAAATTAATTGAAATCTTTTTAGTTGGAATTGTATTAATTACTAATTTTCCGACCTCAAATGCTAGGTTTTATATAGCCGCAATGTATATCCCTTTGTTAATTGTTTATTTTCAACAATTTAATAAAAAGTACTTGTTATTAAATAAGCTAATAATGATAGGTTTGCTTATTTTATTTCCTTTACTCAATCAGGCAAGGAGAATTAGTAGTTTAAGTGAGGTTAAATTTACCCTTAATTTTGAAATGTTTTTGAAAGGACATTTTGATACATATCAAATGTTTATGAAAGTTGTTGAAAATGATATTGTGACAATGGGAAGTCAATTATTAACTTCATTGTTCTTTTTCATTCCTAGTTCTTTGTGGCCTGAAAAGTCGATAGGAAGTGGAGCGTTTGTTTCTCATTTGCTAGGTCTTTCTTATGATAATGTTTCGATGAATTATTTTGGAGAAGGCTATATTAATTTTGGATATATTGGAATTTTGATGTTTATTATCATCTTGGCATTTATTAATGCTAAAATTGACAGATCCTATTGGCATAATTTAATGAAAAATAAAAAGAACTTACTCTCGGTTATTTATTTATTTTTATTAGGTTTGGAGTTTTTTATTTTAAGGGGGGCGCTGTTAAGTTCTTTTGCTTATACTGTAGGTATAGTTTCTAGTATTCTTTTTGTATTTATTATTTGTAAAAAAAGGATAATTCGATCTAGTTAAAGGACGGTTAATAAATTTGAAAAATATAAATGAATTAAAAAAAGATATGGGTAATAGATGGATGTACGGATTAAAAAAAGTGATTCAAAAAAATGGCTTTTTGTACAGTAGTTACAAATATGTATTTGAAAGAAGTTCATATTACAGAAATATAACAAAAAAAGTTACGGATATTTGTATAGAAGCATATCCTTCAAGTGCGAATACATATTTGATGTTTTTAGTTTTAAATTTAAATAAAGATATATATATTTCTCATCACACACATACAATTGCGAATATGAAGTTAGCAATAAAAATGAATAAGCCGTGTGTAGTAGTTATTAGGAATCCACTCGATGCAATTTCCTCATATATTTTTCGCTTCAATAGTGAAGAAAGTGAAAATAATAAGGTGTTGATTAGAGCAATAGATGAATATTTTGAGTTTTATAAATTTGTTCAAAAGAATATCGAAAATGTGTACTTGGTGACGTTTGAAGATTTAATTGATAACACAAGTGATGTGATGGTCGAGTTACAGAACTATACTAATTTAGAATTAAACATAGAAAATATTGACATGGAAGTGTTAATAAATAAATCGTTAAATGATGTCAAAAATAAAGCTGAAAGAAAAGGTAGGAGCGGGAAGGGCTCTGTTCCAAGTAAAAGCAAAGAAATGGGTAAAAAAGTAGTCAAAAATAAAATTAAAAATTTTTCTACTTATCACGAATCATTAGAATTGTATAATTCATTAATTAAGGAAGGTTAGAATGAAGAAACCAAATTTTTTTATAGCAGGTATTTCCAAAAGTGGAACAACATCGTTACACAATTATTTGGATATGCATCCAGATATATTCATGTCCAAATTCAAAGAACCTCAATTTTTTATTAATGAAATACTTGAATTTCCTCATAATGGCCCCGGAGATCGCACTGAAGAAGATATTGTAAACACTGAAGAAGAGTATGAGAATCTATTTAAGGGTGTAACTGATGAAAAAATAATTGGAGAATCTTCTTCAGATTATCTGTATTATGAAGAGAGTGCTTCAAAAATCAAAGCATATTCAAATGATGCAAAAATTGTATTAATGTTAAGGAACCCAGTTGATAGGGCTTATTCCGCTTATACTCATTTAACAAGAGATGGAAGAGAAACTAAATCCTTTGAATATGCGCTCAATATGGAGGAAGAGAGAATAAGAAATAATTATGGTTGTATGTGGCATTTAAAGGCTATGAGCTTATATTATAAAAAGGTAAAGCATTTTATAGATGAATTTGGAAAGGACAACGTTAAAGTAATCATTTTTGAAGAGTTTAAAAATAATTCCTCTAAAGTGTTGAATGAAATTTGTGATTTCTTAAACATCGAACGTTTTAATTACGATGAAGTAAAACTTGTAAACTATAATACTTCGGGTGTTCCAAAAAATAAAAAGCTGTTATCTTTGTTACAGCAGGGTTTTCTTAAAAGATTGATTAAGGTATTAGTTCCAAAAATTGAATCCCGTGAAAAAATCAAAAAAATGTTATATTCACGAATACTAAAACGAGAGAGTATGAGTGAAAGTACTAGGATGGAATTAATAAATTACTTTAAGAATGACGTTAGAAAATTGGAAGAGTTTTTAGACGTTGATTTAGCCCATTGGTTGAATTGAATCTCACAAGTAGAATGATTATTTATAATAAATAATATGCATATGCAACTAAGAAGGTGTATTTATTGAAAAAATCCACAAAAAAAATTATATCTGGAGTAAGTAAGCTGATTAGCAAGCCGAATCCGGTGAACATTTATTATCATGATATTACTCTCCATTCTGGAGAAAGTTATATGAGAATAAATAAAGAAAAATTTTATTCACAAATGAAATTTCTTTATGAAAATAATTATGAAACCCTATTATTCTCAGATATTAAAAAAGGAAATAACCCTACAAAAAAAAGTATACTTATAAGTTTTGATGATGGTTTTGAATCAAATTATGAGTATGGCATGAGTATTTTAAAAAAGTTTGGTATAAAAGCAAACATTTTTCTAACGTTAGATTACATTGGAAAAGAGGGATATCTAACTTGGGATATGGTTAAAGAAATGCACGATTCGGGATTAATAGAATTTGGGGCTCATACCAAAACTCACTTAGACTCTAGATTAATTAATTCGAATAATTTTAAGGAAGAAATAAGATCCGTAAATGAAAACATAGAAAAGCATTGCGGTTATCAAGTTGAGGATTTTTGTTTTCCGTATGGTATATATAATCGAAAGGTTCTTAAATATTTTAACGACTTTGGAATATATAAAAGAGTTTACACTTCGGATATGTGTAATCCCAAAAAAATGAGTTTTTTAAAGCCAGTGGGAAGAATAGGAATTAGGGATGAAGATGATTTAGAAGATTTTTCAAACAAAGTCAAAGGAAATTATGTCAGTATCTATTATTTGAAAAGACTGCGTAGATTATTTAATTACAATGGTATTTAAATTAAGCTATTGAGTTAATATGTAATTATTTTTGGTGTTAAGGTGGTAATATTTTATGGGAATTAATAAGGTACCAAACTTATTCATAGTAGGTGCTGCAAAAGCTGCAACTACTTCTGTTTACAAATATCTTAGGAATCACGATGAAGTTTTTTTTCCGGACCATAAAGAACCAAACTATCTATCAAGGGATTATAAACAATTCCCTCATCAAGGTCCAGGAGATTTAGTTTCCGACAAAGAATGTATTGATGATGAAGTCGAGTATTTTAATCTCTTTAAAAATAGAAATGAGAAAATTATTGGAGAGGCTTCAGTTGATTATTTGTATTATTATAAAACGGCTGATAAAATCTTTGAGCTTAACAATGAGGCTAAGATTGTTATATGCTTGAGAAATCCCATGGACAGAGCCTTCTCAGCATACTGGCATCTTGTGAGTGACGGAAGAGAAACCCTATCTTTTGAAGAAGCGTTGAATAAAGAGGATGAGAGAATAAATAATAATTTTGAATATATATGGCATTATAAAACAACTGGTTTATATTATGAACAGGTTAAATATTATATAGAAAAATTTGGACAAGAGAATGTATATCTATTAGTATATGAGGATTTTGCACAGGATCCGCACTATTATATAAATGACGTACTAGAATTTCTTAATTTGAATAAATTAGTTGGGGAGGCTAATTATCACAGAAATAATCCGAGTGGTGTGCCAAAAAATAAATTGGTAAATAATGTTGTGCGAAATCAAAATGTATTAAAGTCGCTTCTTAAGCGCGTACTCCCAGTTAATTTCAGACAGGAATTGAAAGCAAAAATTTTAAATAAGAATCTCACAAAACCAGATATGAAATCAGAAACAAGAAAACACTTATTACAATATTATATGGTTGATATTGAAAAGTTAGAGAATTTAACAAGTTTAGACTTAAAAAAATGGTTATTATAACTCCAAAGCAATAAATTTTTGGGTCTATTGGTTACAAAGAAATAGGGATGGTAATAGTGCACATTGGCATAATAAAAAATAAAATTAATAATAGTGGATTCATTTTAAAAATAATCGAGTCATTTTTTGGTAGAGGTTCATTCCTATTATTCACTTTATTATTTTCATTTGTTTGTACGAGACTTTACGGTGCAGAAATTTTTGGGATATTTACATATGCCTTTACCTTAATGCAAGTATTAATGATCGTTGCAACAGCGGGATTTAATAATGGTTTAATGTATTCAATTCCCAAAAATGGTTATAAAGATGTCAGTTTTAGCTTTGTAATTAATTTTCTGCTTTCAATTGTACTTATTGGAATTGTTTGGTTGGTAGTCGATGATATTTATATTAAATTAATGCTTCCCTTAATCTGGCTTTTATCTGCTGAGCAATTATTTTTTGGGATTTATCGTGCAGAAGGACAAATAAAAGAATATTATTATATCAATGGGTTTTTAAGCATGATCTTAAGAGTTACGTTGATTATTGGATTATATTTTATTACCGGTAAAAATGAATATAGTATCGCTATTGGTGTATATGGTTCGTTTTTATTATCAAATGTTGTTTATTTATTTAAGAATAGAAAAAAGTTTAGGAACGTTAGTTTTGATAAAGGTTATTTAAAGTATTCACTAACATTAATATTAGCTTCTATGCTAGGAACATTAATAAATAGGGTTGACATACTAATGCTGGGTAATATGACAAGCAATGCAGATGTTGGTGTTTATCAGATTGCTGTTCAGGTTTCAAATATATTATCCTCTCTCCTCTTAATCTTTAACACTGTATTTGCACCTGAAATATCAAGGTTATTTCATAATGGCAAAAAGGTTGAAATGAGAAAGCTTTATGTTAAAGCGGCGCGCATTTTAACAATTGTTTCGTTAGTTATTACAATCACATTAATAATAAGTAGTCATTACGTTCTTCTATTATTCGGGGATGAGTTTGTTCGAGGCCAAGATGCTTTAATATTAAGAAGTCTAGGGTATTTTGTTAATCTTGCAGTTGGTGGCGTCTGGATTATGCTTGCTATGACTGGAGAACCAAGGTTTCAAATGTATGCAAATATAATTGCTTTTTTTATCAATATTGTTCTAAACCTTATTTTAATACCAATTTACGGAATTACTGGTGCTGCATTTGCTAGTATGGTGACAATAATATTCACCAATATTACGGGATATATAATCGTGTCAAAAAAGTTTAATATAAAAGTTTTTAAGTTTTTTTAATTATCTACAATACTTTTGCTTCAGACAATCTCAATCATTAAATGTTAAAACTGGTGAGAAAATTTAATGTGCGATCTTTGCGAAAGAATGTACCAGTGTTTGCGGAGGGGTTTACCAGTGAAGTTATAAAGGTTGATTGCTCGTTTTTTTGGCTATTTACTCTCCCTCTATTCACCGGAGAATTAGGGGGAGCCATAAATTCCACTTAGCTTTGGAAATACTCTATTATGATCTTTCTGAACCTTTATGGATATCTTGTTTCGTCCAATTATGCGGGAGAGGTTCTTTCCCATAGATCTTCAGAAGCTTTTAATTCTGGGTGCCTAGTCACTTCCCGGAATTTGTCGATCTTATCGAATTAAATTATATATGTAACTTCAAATGAGCAGGTGCAAGGGGATAGTGACTTTAATTTAAGCTTTTGGTGAAATCGATGGTATTGAATTCCAGCCTGAGCTTGAAGATACCAAGGCCAATCGCTGGTTGACCAACATTGATTATCGATCCTAAGTGTTTGCCAAGTGGATCGAATATGAGTATTGAGGAGCAGGACAGGGTTATAGATCTTATTATGTCATTACTGAATAGGTCGAAAACTGCTTTAACAGATTAAGCAATTTTTGGAGGAAGTTGTATAAATGGTTACACGCCAGAAAGAGCATAAACGTGGAAAGAAAAAATGGATTTGGATAAGCTTAATTGTTCTGTTACTTCTAATAGGTAGTGGTTCTGCATATGCCTATTCCATTTACCACAATGTTAAAAGCACAGTTGATGATGAACTTCATAAGCCAGTTGAAGGTATTGACGTAACTGCTTCTCAAAAGAAGGTTAAGGAAAAAGAACCCGTCAATATTCTTTTGCTGGGTGTTGATGAAAGAAAACATGATAAAGGTCGCTCCGATACGATGATTGTCATGACTCTGGATCCTGCTCATAATAAGATGCAACTTTTAAGTATTCCGCGTGATACTCGAACTAAAATCATCGGGAAAGGATTCCAGGACAAAATAAATCATGCATACGCATTTGGTGGAAGTGAAATGTCTGTTGCAACTGCTGAGCACTTTTTAGATATTGATTTAGACTATTACGTTCGAATAAACATGGACGGTCTTGCTCAATTAGTGAATGCTGTTGGTGGCATTACGGTTAATAATGATCTGACATTCACACAGGGTGGATATACTTTTAATACCGGGAAATTGCAATTAAACGGTGATAAGGCCTTAGCCTACGCGCGAATGCGTAAAGAAGACCCAAAAGGAGACATCGGACGCAATCAAAGACAGCGCCAGGTTATTGAAGGGGTTATTAATAAAGGTGCAGGTCTGAATGTGGTAAACCGTATTGATAATATTATGGGAGTCTTTGGCGACAATATGGCAACCAATATGAAGTTTGAAGATATGCGGAATTTGGCAATGAATTATCGCAGTGCACGCAAGAATATAAACACCTATCAAATGGCGGGGAACGGTACCATGATTGATGGAACATACTATATGATGATGTCGGATGAGGAAGTTGCGAAGGCGCATAGGATGATTGCGGAGATTGGTGGGTGACTTCGTGTAAGATCGTAAGATTAATAAAACCTGTATAACGAAACAGGTTTTATTATATGTGTCTGAATATTCAATCGTTAATGTGTTAATGCGTTCATATACAGTAAGAAGTGATTATTAAATGACGAGTAATATTTTAAGGCTTTTTCATCGTATTTCGCTTCCATAATTATGTTAGGGAATTTCTCCGGAATAATGTAATGGCTGTGTCTTAAGAGCTATTACAATTTGTACCTATTCGGAAAAGGTATTAATAGTTGTATTTGCTTTTATATTTAAATATCCTTAAACTATATAAAATGAATTGCCAGAGATATGGTTAATTTTTTTTATTTGAAGATTATAATAAACAGATTGAACAGGAGGCACAACGTGAAGCCAAATATTGCTGATGTAGCAGAAGTTGCCGGTGTATCCCGGACAACTGTATCAAGAGTTATGAATAATCGTGGATACATAAGTGAGAAGACAAGAAAGAAAGTTCATGATGCAATGAAAAAATTAAATTATTTTCCAAATGATGTTGCTAGATCTTTGTATAGTAAGAAAACTTACTTAATAGGATTGATTTTTCCAACGACAAGCAATCCTTTTTATGGTGAACTCATTTTTCATTTGGAGAACCTTGCTGCATCGTTAGGTTATAAAGTTTTATTATGTAATAGTCAAGGACGAGAAGATAAAGAAAAGGCGTATCTGGAAATGCTGCAGCGAAATCAAGTGGATGGAATCATAGCTGGTGCGCATAATGAAGGTATTGAAGAATACGATAGTCCTTATTTGCCTGTTGTTGGTATAGATCGATACTTATCCGAGAAGATACCGGTTGTATCCAGTGATAACTATTCAGGGGGAAAGCTGGCTACTCAATTGTTAATTGAAAAAGGATGTACTAATATTCTACATATCAATGGGCCCATCTCACTGAAAACCCCCGCAAACTTAAGAAGGGAAGCATATGAAGATGTAATGAACAAAGAAGGGTTGGAGTCTTTTACGTATGAAGTTGAAATGGATGATTATTCAGTAATTAAACAATTATTTGATGAAAATCCCGATGTTCATGGCATTTTTGCCAGTGATGATTTAATAGCCTCTTATGTAATGAAAGAAGCAGCTGACAGGGGAATTAATATTCCTAATGACTTAAAGTTGGTGGGATACGATGGAACCGAAACTATTAGACTGGTCAGACCGGAATTAAGTACTGTTGTACAACCGATTAAGGAAATTGCTGAAAAGGCTGTTGAACTCTTAATTACTCAAATGAATAATATGGAAGAAGTGGTACCAACAGAAGTTACTTTGCCTGTAAAGTTATTGGAAAACGAATCAACAAGATCATAGTTTCCAGTTTTTAAAACAAAAAAATTTTAGAAAATTTATGTTAACCGGTTGACATATGAAACCGGTTAACATATTATATTAACTATATTTAAGGCAAATTTAATAGAATTTCATTTTTAGGGAGGTATCATAACATGAAAAAAATTATGGTGTTGTTCGCAGTCATAATGACAGCAATAACGTTGGCGGCTTGTGGCGATGACTCTTCTTCCAGTGATAATAAGGATGGAGTGTCGATTTGGGTGCATGTTTCAAAGGAAACCGAAGAGGGTGAAGCGATGCAAGATATTATTGATCGCTTTAATAAAGAATATAAGGGAAAGTATTCAGCAAATATTGAGTTTATTCCTAGAAGCGGAGCAGGTGGTGGATACGAGGATAAAATTAATGCCGCTTTAACCACAAATACTTTACCAGATGTGTTAACGTTGGATGGACCAAATACTGCTGCATATGCAGAGGCTGGTATGATAGCACCAGTTGGTAAATATATCACCAATAAAGATGATTTATTACCGAGCATCATTCAACAGGGAACATATAAGGATAAATTATATGCGGTTGGATATTCTGAGTCAGGTGTAGGGATTTTCTACAATAAGAAAATGTTGAAAAATGCTGGAGTTGATTTGTCCACATTACCAACAGTTAAGGATCCATGGGATTGGAATCAGTTTATGGAGCTATGTAAGAAGTTGAAAAATAAGTATAATGCCCCAGCAGTTGACATGGGATTAAATGATAAAAGTGAGTGGTTGATGTATGCGTTTACTCCTTTTTTGTGGTCCCAAGGCGGTAGTATTGTTAATGATAAAGGAACGAAAGCTACCGGATATTTTAATAACGAAGATGCAGTGAAAACGATGAATTTTATTCAGGATATGGTGGAGAAAGGATACACTACAAAAACGCCAGTTGAAAAAGGGTTTCAAACCGGTAAGTATCCGATGAAATTCACTGGATCATGGACGATTGCGGAAATGGAGAATAGTTATCCGGATGTGGAATACGGTGTTATGCCATACCCGACATCACCTGAAACCAATAATCTTGTCTCTCCATCAGGTTCCTGGCAATATGCAATGTCGGCAACAACAAAGAAAAAAGAGGCAGCAGGTGCCTTAATAGATTTTATGACTTCAACTGAGTCATTGACCGAAATCACTTTAGCGAATAGTGTACTTCCAGCAGCGAAATCAGTTGTAAAAAAAGTTCAGGATAAAGTTTCGCCACAAATGAAAGTGTTAATTGAACAGAACGCCAAAACAGCGCATGCACGACCAGTATTACCAGCATACCCTCAAGTAAGCAGAACCTTTCAACAAACGATAAGTGCTGTTACTTATCCAGATAAGAATGATGATATACAAAAATTATTGGATGAAAAGGCAGCACAAATCGATGAAACATTACAATAAAAGATTTGCATCTGACTTGGAGAATTTCTCCGAGTCAGATTCTTTTCAAAGGGGTTATCACAAATGAAGCGTTTTAATCTGAAGGGAAACATGGTAGCGTATTCCTTTTTATTACCAGCTTTAATTCTATTAGGTACTTTCTTACTTTTACCAGCATTAATGGCTGTATATTACGCGTTTACTGACTACTACTTGTTAACACCACAGGACAAAAATTTTGTGGGATTTGCAAACTTCATAGAACTCTTTAAAGATCCTATTTTCATACAAAGTTTAAAAAACATAACGTTATTTGTTGTGTGCGTTATTCCTGTGCAAGTTGGGGCAGCACTCGGTTTAGCATTGTTGATAAATAAGAACCGAAGAGGAAATATCTTTTTTAAAGTAGCTTATTTTGCACCAGTTGTCTTGTCTTTGGTTGTAATTTCAGTATTATGGCTGTATTTGCTTAATCCTTCTGAGGGGTTAATTAACGTCGTCTTAGAGAGTGTTGGAATAGATCCCCAACCGTTTTTGACAAGCCCCGACCAGGCCATGTATACGATTGTATTTGTATCTGCATGGCAGGGTGCTGGGTATCAGATGTTAATTTTTCTGGCAGGGCTTCAAAATATACCAAGCAGTGTATATGAGGCCAGTAAAATCGATGGAGCAAACAAATGGCAAAATTTCATTCATATTACGTTACCCTTGTTAAAGCCAACATCAATCTTAATTATGATTACTACGCTTATTGCAGCGTTTAAACTAATTATCCAACCAATGGTCATGACACAAGGTGGTCCAATGAATTCCACAATGACTCCTGTTTATTATATTTATCAAAGCGGTTTTTCAGACCGACTGATTGGTTATGCCAGTGCAATGACAGTAGTCTTTGGAATATTGATTGGGATCGTTACCTTAATCCAGAGCAGGATATCAAAGGAGGATAATAACTAATGAAAAAGTCAAAGTACTTGAAAAAGACTACAGAGTATTTGTTTTTATCCGTATTAGCATGTATTTTCATCTTTCCTATGATCTGGATGATTGTATCTTCCATGAAACCGGAATCGGAAATTTATTTGGACATGACCAGCATTCAGGCTTTGCTTCCATCACTTAATCCTTCTGAATGGTTTAATACATATCAGAAGTTATTTTCCAGGTTTGATATTCTCCAATATATATTTAATAGCGTCTTATATGCGGTAACGGTAACAGTAGGTTCGATTATCGTGAATGCCATGGCAGGATATGCATTCGCTAAGTTTCAGTTCTATGGTAAAAAGATTCTGTTTGCAATGTTAATTGCATTGTTGATTGTGCCGGCCGAAACACTTATTATTACGCAATTCACCATCGCACATGACTTAGGGATACTGAACACAAGAATAGCTGTTGTATTGCCGATGATTGCAAATATGTTTTTCATTTATTTGTTTACCATCTTTTTTAAAGCAGTTCCGGATGAAATCATCGAATCTGTGAAATTGGACGGGGGAAACTATTGGACTATCTTTTGGAGAATTATTTTACCTATGTCTAAACCTGCCGTGGCAACAGTAGGAACATTATCATTTATTGCAAGCTGGAATGATTACCTATGGCCATTGATGGTGCTGACCGATACGGAGAAGTACCCGTTACAAGTAGCTATAACAAATATTAATTCAACGCCACCTGTGTACACGAATCAGGTAATGGCGATTCTCACAATATCCACGATACCGTTAATTATCGTCTATATTGTAGCACAGAAATATATACTGCAAGGACTTGGTGGATCCGGTACAGGCATCAAGTAGTACGACTAGAATTTAATTAAAATATTAACCGAAAATGACGTGGAGGTATATTGCGAAATGACTGTTGAATCGATACAAAAATACAAACCAAAATTACACTTTGCTCCTCAGAAAAACTGGATGAATGATCCAAACGGTTTGGTATATTTCGAAGGGGAATATCATTTGTTTTTCCAGCATAATCCTTATGACAGTGTGTGGGGACCAATGCATTGGGGTCACGCAGTCAGTGAGAATTTGATTGAATGGAGGGAACTAGATATCGCTCTATATCCAGATGAGCATGGAACAATTTTTTCAGGGAGTGCCCTAGTGGATTGGCATAATACTACAGGATTTTTTCCTGAAAAACCAGGGTTGGTTGCAATTTTTACCCATCACTTGGAAGGCGGAAAAGGGAAGGTTCCAAAACAGTCACAAAGTCTTGCCTACAGTCATGATAACGGCAGGGCTTGGAAGAAGTTTAACGGAAACCCTGTTCTAGAACATGAAAGCAAGGGTGACTTTAGAGATCCTAAAGTATTCTGGTATGAAGAAACCAGAAGGTGGGTAATGATGTTGGCGACGGGACAGACGGTTTCTATTTATTCCTCTGTCAATTTAATAGATTGGCAGTCTGAAAGTGAATTTGGAGATAATCTTGGAGTGCATGAAGGTGTATGGGAATGCCCAGATCTATTTCCTTTAAAGGTTGAAGGCAGTGAGGAAATTAAATGGGTGATGTTTGTTAGCATTGGCGATAACCCTGAATATAATGCAGGTTCACGGACTCAATACTTTATTGGAGCATTTGATGGCTCCAAATTCACACCGGAGGATGATTCCGTCAACTGGCTAGACTTTGGAAAAGATAATTATGCAGGTGTAAGTTTTTCTGACATACCTAAAACAGATGGAAGACGGATTTACCTTGGCTGGATGAGTAACTGGCAATACGCGAATCAGACACCAACCGTGGGGTGGCGCAGTCAAATGACCTTGCCGCGGGAAATTTCACTTCAACGTAGTGGTGAAGGTTATAAGGTGATACAGAACCCTGTACATGAACTAGTTGCTCATTTTACCGAACAGGAAAAGATTGACCAAGTTTTAAACAGTACGGGAGAGGGAAGGACAATTTCTGTTCAGGAAGAATATATGAAATTAGAATTAAATATAAAAAAATTAAATGCTGACGGATTCAGGATTTCCCTTCATCATGGGGAAGAACAATTTACTGATATAGTGTTTGATTTTGTGAAAAACACATTGACAGTCGATCGTGCAAATTCAGGTGAAGTGGATTTTTCGGATCGTTTCTTGGATAAACAAGTTTTACCATTCAATAATGTAGAGAATCTACAATTGCAGATAATAGTGGATACTTCATCAGTAGAACTGTTTGTAAATGAAGGTGAGTGCGCATTGACCAGTTTGATTTATCCTGAAAAACCATGTGAAAAAGTTTCATTATTCGCTAGTGATGGAATAATTAACATTATGGATAGTTACATTTATGTTCCTAAAGGTAGACAGAAGTGATATAAGTAAGGGGATGGCTGTATGTTGTCATCTCCTCTTTCTTAAAGTAAAGGAGGAGAGAAGGTTGAAATCTAGTACATCTGTTGTTTGTATTGGTGAATTACTAATAGATTTCTTCTGCACAGATATAGGGGTCGATTTATTAGACGGAATAAATTTTGAAAAACAGGCAGGAGGTGCTCCCGCCAATGTATGTGCAACCGTTGTGAGGCTAGGTGGAGATGCCCTTTTTAGTGGCAAGGTTGGCAATGACCCGTTTGGATACTTTTTAAAAAACACTCTCGAGGAATGGAATATTGACACATCGATGTTGGTACTGGATGATCAGAATCCTACAACATTAGCATTTGTTTCGCTGAAAGAGAACGGGGAAAGGGATTTTGTGTTTAATCGGGGTGCAGATGCCTATTTGACGAAAGATGAAATAGATAAAGCCCAAATAGAACAAGCTGGGGTTCTGCATTTTGGATCTGCTACTGCATTATTGGACGGTCCGTTTCAATCTACATACTTAGAGTTAATGGAAACAGGCAGGGGGAAAAAGAAGTTTGTTTCTTTTGATCCCAATTACAGAAAAGACTTGTGGAAAGGGAACTTGGAAAAGTTTATAAAACTGACTCGTCTTGGGATTGCTAATGCTGATTTTGTTAAAGTAAGTAATGAAGAACTTCAAATTATTTCAGAAACGAACAATTTAGATAAAGGAGTGGATTTTTTCCATCAACTTGGATCACGTTTGGTAGCGGTTACGTTAGGTGAACAAGGCACATTCATTTCAAATGGGAAAGACCAAACAATAGTACCTAGTATTGAGGTGAAAGCAGTTGATTCAACAGGTGCCGGGGACGCATTTGTAGGTGCTATGCTGTTTCAATTGGCGGAAGAGCATAACCCTAAGGAACTGTTAGCAGATTTTGAACAGGTTAAACGAATAACAATCCTAAGTAACAAGGTGGGGGCTAAGGTTTGCACGAAAGTTGGCGCATTTTCAGCTATTCCGGAATATGGAGAGTTGTTTTAGGTGTTTAAGTCACTATCTGAAAATCTTACTCACACAGTTCTTTATTTGGTAGAATAGAAATATCAAATGGGATGAGTGATTTTTGGAGACGAAATTTTTTACCAAAGTATGGGAAAAGACACGTTCGTTAATAAGCTGAAATATAATCCTTAATACCTGTGCTTGAGTGAGTGCAGGTTTTATTCTTTGATCATATGTCTGAATATTCCATTAAGTATGTTGAACTTCAATTGAATATTAGGACTCGTATTGAAAATCATGAGATCTTCATTCATGTATACATGGACTCATTTGCATGAAATAATCAAAGTTGGATAGGAAAAGTAAATCACATTGGATTATCCTGTAAAAAAATCTATATATAGGCAGGAATTACTTTATTTATGTCGAAATAGTTCTAAAGACTTATTTTCTGAGATGGTTATGACTTCATAAAAGTATATCTGTTACAGAATAAGTATCAGATTTGAGCTACTATTAAAATTTGCAGGATTTTGAAATACTGTGTCGAAATTACCTATAGAAGAATTTTATTGGACATTTCTATTACACTTAGTTTTTTAGCATGAAAGGGGGCTAACTATGAGTGCCAGCCATTTTACCATATACAGGTTGCATACCAAAGGAGAATGGCAGCAAATAGTTGATGATTTTAACGAAAATAGAGAAGAAGATAAAAAACTCGTAAAGCATACTAACCGTAAATTCAAATTCACTAACATATCAAAATACAGCTTATATACAAGCGTAGTCAAAACGAATCCGAATTGGGGGAGGACTTTGACGGAGCTAGTTAGTGATCTTGACGAGATCCAAAACATAAGGCAATCGTTTGTCTTATTTTTAAAAGTTGGTGATGAAATCTTTGCTGTTACCGGTGGCAATGGCTATCAAGTGCTCGATGGAGTTAAGGACTATAATTTTGGTTTGGAGTTGTTATCCCGGTTAATCGACCGGAATGATGATGTAATTAAGAGGGTAAATGACAGGTACTTTACGGGGAATATTTTGGGTGGCAATTATCAATATAACCGAAGGGTTACAATAAATACAGAAGCGGATTTCAATAATTTTTTCAATGAGATTTATGTCGCATTACCCAGCAAAAGCATTACCAAAAAACTGGGGATCAAAATCAATACAAAGAAAAAGGATTATAGGCTTCTTGCCAAAGATTCAATAAAACTTGGGAAGGCAATTACACTAAGAGAGCTCGACATCATGCTAGGCTCCGTATTACAGTTATTACAAGAAACAGGCTATGACATCAATCCCTTTTATAGATTGAATGATAAAGATAGTGTGGCAAATGAATTGGATGAATATCTAATTCGAGAATTCACCCAATATCTGAACTCTACTGATTATAACGGGACTTTTAGTATTATTCCTTACTATGAAGTATACGATGCCCATTTTATAACAATAAACAATGATTCCGGGGTCAAAGAGAGCTATGAAACAGAAAGTGACATAGCATCATTGTTCAAGAAATACGTAGAATTAGATAAAAATCATGATGATCTAATGTCAATTATAACTCACACGTATTTAACTGGTGAAATTGAAAATAGTGAAGAAACTAGGCACAATTTGTATGAACATTTTGATGTGAAAGTTACGCTGAATAGTGAAACATATTGGCTTATGGGTGGGAATTGGCATAAAGTTAACAGGTCGTTCATGGAAGAATTAAACAAGCAATTTGTTAATAAAGTAGTAAACGGATTCGACCATGATTTTAGAATTAATAAAATGAATTTTTGGCCACATCAAGAGAGTGAAGGAGACTATAATTATTATCATAATGAAGTTCCATCTTTATATGTTTTAGATAAAATTCTGTACCGCAATATAGAAATATGTGACTTGCTATATGCGGAAAACGATACAATGTACTTTATACATGTTAAAGATGGTTTATCTGGTGACGTTAGAGTTTTAGTAGATCAAATTGAGCATGCCATGACAATCATACGTGATGGATTGTATTATGATAATGGAGAAAGGATTTTTGGAGAATTTTATAAGCGTATTATTGGGAAAATTAAAAAGGACGATGAAACTCAATCGCAGCAATCTGAAGCTGCTAAAAAATTCCGGAATGATTTTCCGGACGTGAAAAGTTTCATCCGTAGATTGCGAAGAACAAAGGATATAATTTTTGTGTTTGCTTATCGACCGCTTCAGAACCATGATCTAAACAGACCAGAAACTATCGAGTCCACTGCAGCAAAATTATCTATGGTTGGATTAACTGAGACGATAAAGGACTATGATTTTAAACTTAGATTTATGGAAATTGAACGGGATAGTTAAATAGAGTAGATGGGGGTAATGTTTAAATTCTGAGTACCTGTCACTCCCTGAATTTTGTCAAATTATATGGAAGAATATTTTAACATAAATATTCTTACTAGCTGTGCTTTTTTTTATCACATTTTGTGGAGGAATGTACCAGTGTTTGTAGAAGAGGTTACCAATGATGAAGAAAGACATAGGGTAGCTTCAGCATAATTTTTGGATACCCAGTCATTTCCCGATATACCCAATGATTGTATTGATTACATTTTTTTGTGGGCTGGGTTTGGAAACTGCGTCTTTAACTGAAGCGAGAGCCGCTTGGACAGTACTGGTGATAACACGCAAAATAAAAACATGTTCAAGTTGGTGGTTGTGACAAAACTCTAGATAAATTGTTTTGAGTGCCTAGTCACTCCCTGAAATTTGTCAGGTTATGTCGAATAAAATTATGTTTTAACTGTTTTTGGTTCTCTTCATTGAGGAAAGACATTTGTCAATAACATCCTTATCATGCATCCAATCAATACTTAGAAGTGCGCCCGACATGGGTTATTACTTAATAGTGAAAATCCAATTCATGATTGGCGGCAGGAGCTGTTAGCCAATGGAAAAGGTGCCCTCCGTGATCATTTTATGGGGATAATGAAGGACAGAATTCTTGTACTCAGCCGTACCACTAAAGGGTGGTACGGCTTTCATAATGTCGTTATATCATTCTCTTGATGCATTTCATTTAATTTCGATATTTTACTCACAGAATGAGGGGATTTTTTTCCGATGTCTATGATTATTGATTCCATTAAAGTGATAGCAGGAATAATACTGTATCTGTTTTTGCTTTGACCTGATATCAGGTGGGCGTCACTATCCTGTATGATTGGACATGTGTGCAAGTCAGTAATCACAACAATATTTATATCAAAATGTTTCCTGCAGTATTTTACGAAATTTATGGCATGTTTTGCATAAGGGGATAAGGCAATAACCACCAAAACATCGCCTTTTTTAAATTTCAGCGCTTCATCGTAAAGAAAATCGGAATTTAAGCTTAACTGATTTAAATTATCCAGTATGTTTCCCAGCATCATTTCAAAGTAGAGAGCCAATGATTTAGAAGTTCTCATCCCAAGAAAATGTACTTTATCCCCATAGTTCTGGGCGCCTGTCACGGAATTTGTCGAATTTTATCGATTTAAATTATATATAAGCTTCAAATGATAACTTGAAGTTTGACTGAGCAGTGTAGCAAGGGAGGGAGTGACTTTATTTTAAGATTTGGGTGAAATCGATGGTTGACAGCATTGACTATCAATCCTAAGTGTCTGCCAAGTGGATCGAATATGCGTATTGAAGAGCAAGAAAGGGTTATAAGTCGTATTATTTCTTTACTAAATAGGTTGAAAACTGCTTAAACAGATTAAGCAATTTTTGGAGGAAGTAGTATACATGGTTACACGCCAATAGTTCGGGGTGCCTGTCACTCCCCGAATAATCTTTATATTCAAGTTATGTTTTTTCCGAAATCGCTGATACGATTCTCAGCCTGTTCTGTACACTCTATTAGCATAATATATATTTTTTTATGCTTTGTAATAAAAGGATATCGATTATGCAAGGAATCTATATATTTGGTAATTGTTTTTCCTGTACCGCTTAAGTCATCCATAATTACAATATTATCAATTAGATTAAAATCCACGCTATTCCTAGCACGACTAAAATTAAAATGAAGATTGATACAATATACTGCGTGCTGGTTTGTGAGGGGCATTTTAAAAATTCTCATAGGATAACCAAATAGGTCTATACATTGGAGATACAGGTGTGTTTTTCAAAAACCTTATTTATAAAAACATCATGATATAAAGAATCGTAAAAGGGTGATAAAATATGAAAAAAGAGGTGAAATAATGAAGTCCTAGACCCTGAATGGATAGAAATCACCCCAGATAGCAATAAAAATCTACGGAAACTAGTTCCTAGATTGTATGGTCCATTCATTGGAGTCATTTTAATAACCATATACTACAGAATTAATTTAGGTCATCGTGAAGTTCTAAAGATATTCTGTGATGTATTATTGAAACAGCAGATGCTACATAGAGGTACAGATTCACTTTTTAATAACGTCATAATAATCAATGCAAAATAGGTTCTTTCTAAGACAATTCTTGTATTTTCAATTATTGTACTTTTGAGAGAAGCTCCATTATAATAATAGAATATAAGTTCTTTTTTATTCTTAATATTGTTTAAAAAATTTGCATATACAATTGGGGAGAACCGAATGCAATATATTATTTACTGCGATGAGTCAGTTAAACGTGGCGATTATTTCAGCAACTTTTATGGTGGAGCTTTGGTTAGGTCAAATGATTTCCATTAAGGTCAAAGATACTTTAGAACTGCAAAAAGAAGCTCTTCATTTGTTTAGTGAAGTTAAATGGCAAAAGGTTACAAAAATTTATTTAGAAAAATATATGATTTTGATGGACGAGTTTTTCAGGTTTATAAAACAGGATAAGGTTAAAGTAAGGATAATGTTTACACATAATCGATACGAACCGACAAACCTTACATTAACTCAACGCAAAAATGAGTATTTCTTGCTCTATTTTCAATTTTTCAAGCATGCATTCGGATTGAATTTTTCGAATCCTTTAAAGGGAAATGTATCTTTATACCCTTTTTTTGATCAGTTACCAGATACAAAAGAAAAAAACGAGGCGTTCATTGATTTCATCTATAGGCTGCAATTTGAGCAAGACTTCTTAAATTCACAGTAAAGACGATATAGCAGAGGCGAGGTCTCATGATCACGTAATCTTACAATGCCTTGATGTGGTATTGGGTGCCATGGAGTTCAGGTTGAACAATAAACATTTAAGCAAACCTGAAGGTTCTAGGATAAGAGGTAGCAGAACAATTGCTAAAGAAAAGTTATATAAACACATAAATCAACATATTGGTGCGATATACCCGAATTTTAATATTGGTGAATCGACCGGCCTTAACGGAGATAAAGCAAACAGATGGAAACATCCGTACAGACATTGGAAGTTTATTCCGAATGATTTTAAGTATAACGATTTCTATAGGCCAAAAAATAAATGAGCCCCTTTTTCTCTACTAAGTAACTCACGTGGCACGTAAGCCTTCGAGAAAAACAAGCTCATCTCTTATTATGTTCATTATAATTATATTTAATTAAAAAGTCAACAATTTTTTTTAGTTAAGTTTACTAATTTTCAACTTGAGTTTGACTTTTGGGTGTGCCTGTCATTCCCGAATGTTATCAACGAAGCACAGGGACGGTTCTTATGCTTCCCTCCATGCTTTCATCATTTTGAATGTTTTTAAGAAGATGATGGATAGCCACTGGGTGGGGAATCCGTAACAATGCGGCGGTCCCAAGGAGACAAAATAAGAAAAGGGATGGTACAGTAACCATGGGTCGTAAAAAGCGGGTTTGGGTACCAAATTCATTCTATCACGTTGTCTGCCGCGGCAATCGTCGGGATGCACTTTTCAAAGACGAAGGTGATTTTAAGACCTTTCTTCATATCCTGCAACAAGTCCATAAGAAAATCCCCTTTGAACTCGCTTCCTATTGTTTGATGACCAACCATTTTCACCTGCAAATACGCTCCAAAGAACAGCCTATTTCCAAGGTTATGTCACTGATAAACAAGCGCTACGCCGATTATTATAACACGAAGAACAGAATCACCGGTCATGTGTTTGAAAAACGGTATTATGATAAACTTATTGGAACAAAACAGGGAATGCTGGAAGTAAGCCGGTATATCCATTTGAATCCGGTCGATGCCGACATGGTGAACCATGCACAAAACTACAATGGAGCAGTTTCCGGTATTATATCCATATTTCCCGCCATCCTCTTGTGAACATGGATATTATTTTGGATTATTTTTCCGGGGATGCGTGGGAGAAGCGCAGGAAGTATCGGGAGTTTGTTCAGAATAAATGATGGTGAGGAATTTGATAATAGACAATTGAATCGGTTTAAAAAAACGTTGAGTAAATCAGAGGATGACAATGACAATTTCTTAATCCGGAACCGAACGATAATGGGCGAAAACGTATTAATGTTGCAGCAAGAGGAGCAGGACGAGGAATTGTTTGTTCTTTTTGGCAGTTCTGAATATGAATTTACGGATTATGATATAAAAATCATACAATCTTTGCTTGAAACAGCGCGAATTATATGTGACAGCATATCAATAATATCGGATGATCAAACGTAGAATTTTACAAACATATGCATATGCAGTAAAATTAAATTAAAGGAAGGTGAATTTTATGGCACAAGATCAAGCTGTAAAAGAACGCCGTGGACATCCAGAGAATAAAAATCCTAGAATGACACGTAAAGCAAGGTTAAAGCAATCTTACCTGGAGGCCTCTAAAAGGAATTTTGATGTAAAAAAAGAGGACTTTGATAATGATTTAATTTTATCGAAACTGAAAAAATATATGCGATAAATCCCTGCATCAGCGGGGTTTTTTTAGTATCCTCAGAATTTCAGGAGATATTTGCTGCAGCGTGTCAATTGGTCCATTAAACTGTACTTTCTTAACCGAAAAAGTCTTTTCACTCCAATTCGTTTTTTTTTATTTTATCGATAAATGATTTGCGCCATTCTTCTTTATTCATTGATGTAACCTCCGACATTTCATAAACAATATATTCTGGTTAGTTTATATTATGATAATTCCTTTATCTGTATACATAATTGTGCGGTGGTTGTGGGGATGCAAGAATTCTTGGTTTCGGTCATTCTCGGAATTAGCACCGTTCTATACTTCTCAAAAATATGGTGCTAGAATAATAGTCAATGGATTTTGTTTTTTATTATTTACTGGGCTATCTTTTTCTCTTTCCAATTTTTAAGGCACACCTCGGTTATTACAAAAACCAATAGTTAGGAGTAGTTATTTATGAGCGATTATTCATCACCAGTGGTACATTCGGTAGCAAAAATTCTTGAGTTAAGTAAAGATATTGAAGATAAACTTCAAGGATATTTAGTAGAAAAACATGAGCGACCCGATATATCCTATGAATTATTACAAGTATTTATAATAGCTGATGACTTAACTCAACTTGCAAATCCGGAAAAAACATCCGGGGAGTTTTTCGGTCTTCCTAAAGATGTTGTTGGAGGGTCTAAGCATCCTGTTTCATTTTCGAACAATCTTGGATGGGATTTTGGCCCTTGGTTCGGTGAGAAAAGCGCCAGTTTAAAAGAGGGTGCTAGAAAGGTGATCATGAATTGGGAACTTGATCCTGATACAGTCAATTTGGTAGAAAATGCTCCAATGTCAAATAACGAATACGTAAGGTATGGGATAGATAGTGGGCTTCATGAGGTTAAGACATATGCTAAAGTTATATTTGATCAGTTGTTTTCTGACCGGGTAAAGGTAGATAAATAAGGTAATCCGTGCAAAGTGAATTTAGATAATGCCTTTAAACGTCCAACTGCTAAAGCAGGTGGATTTGGAAGTAAACGTCGGCCCTTCCATGCTGTAGCCTTCCTTAAATTAAAGAAGGGAACAAAGTTTATCACTTCGCTTAACCTAAGAACTTGAAAATATGGATTAGACATAGGATACGATATATGGTTTACCGAATCAAAAGAACACCCTCATCAATTGTTGTCATATTAGTGTCAGCCAGAGAGACAGGCACTTATTCCACTTCAGCTAAGGACAGAGTATATTACACTCTGTCCTCAGCTATTGTATTGAAACGCACTTAATGCTCTAAATTATCATCACTCTTTTCGCTTATTTTTGGGTAATAAGTAAATATAAAATTTTAGCCATTGTGGATTGGCTTTATGTTTTTATTTGCTTATTGATTCATAAACGGTGTTAACAATTTCTTGTGACAGAGGTCCTGTGCTTGGCAAGTATCCGCTTTCAAGTGGACCATTGTTTTGTTTGTTAGTAAGGACAATGATTTGAAGATTATATTTAGGATCAATGATTATTTGTGTTCCAGTAAATCCTGTATGACCATATGCCTGCTCTGAATGTCTATTGCCCATATACCACTCTTTATTCTTTTCCCAACCGTAACCTTGGCCGAATCGTTGTTCCGAAGTGAATTTCTCAATTACTTCTTTATCATATAAATCTACTTTCCCATAGTTGCCATTATTCAGCATGGTTTGTGCTAGAACTGCCAGGTCACGAGCTGTTGAGAAAAGGCCGGCGTGCCCTGCAACACCATTGTTCGCATAATAACTGTTCCCATCGTTCACCTCTCCCTGAAGCGTATAGTTTCTCCATCCGTTAAACATATCTGGGTCCTCTTCCACATAATAGCCAAAGTTGGGATCATCTATCATTTTGTATTCATAGGCGTTTCCAAAAGAAGTTGCTGCAATTCGCTTATTTGTATTTTCCGCTGCATTGAACATGGTATCTTTCATTTTCAGGGGTTCATAGACATTCATCTGTAAATACTCATCTAGTTTTTTGCCGCTGATTTTTTCAATGACAAAGCCCAAAGTCATGAAACTAAAATCACTGTAGCGTCTATCGGTTCCAGTTTCATATTCAAGGGACAGATTGTTAATATAATCAAGCACTTCTTCGGGGTTATCAGCGTATAAATAAGTTGGTTCCCATGGAGTCAGACCTGATGTATGTGTTAATAAGTCTTCGATTGTTATATGTCCTTTACCGTTTTTAGCAAATTCAAGGATGTATTCGGAAACTTTATCTTCAACAGATAATTTCCCCTCTGAAACAAGTTTCATAATCCCCTGTGTAGTACCCATTACTTTTGTGATTGAAGCCAAATCAAAAATTGTTTTTTTCGTCATCTTTACTGGGTTTTTAAAAAGTGTGCCCATGTCATATTTTTTGGCAAACCCGTAGGCACTCTCTTTTACAATTTTATTTTCCTTGGCAATCAGCACTACTGCTCCTGGAGTTATTTGGTTGGATATTGCTTCCTCTACTATGTCATCGATCTCTTGTAATGTTTTTTTATCCATGTTTACACTTTGCGGCGACCCGTGACTTAGCTTGCTTTGCCCGTTATTAGCGTATGCCGGTGATGTTAGCATAAAAAATACAAGCACTAATATAATCGTACTGAAGCAAAACTTTTTCATTCATAAACCTCCATTCGTTTTTACGGTTGTTTCTCATTCGACTGTATTATCTCAATTATAAGAAATCAGCCTTTGTGGAAATATACTGATAATTTATAAAATATCGTAACACGAGATGAATGTGGTTACAAGTTCTCCATGCGCCTGACGAAGGGGATTGACCATTAAATGGAAGAGAGGATAAACATTTCCCTAAATCGAAGGGAGGTTTTAAGGAATATAGAGACTGCTAGGTTGATGGAGCTTAGTCATATTTTTTCTGGCAGCAGTATTGTTATCAGGATTTTTTAATTTGAGCGCATAAACAATTCAACTAACTCATACAATGTTATTGTTATTTTACAAATTTTCTATTGAATCCTAATAATAAAAGCGTTACACTTTTAATATACAATATCTAGTATACTGGCTGGTGAATACAGTGAATAGAATTTGGGAGAGTTTATATTCAAAAAATGGTTTTGCAGCAAAAGAAATTGCTAAGATGTTAATTTATGTTGATCAAGGAAATCGGATTCCCAGGGTTGATGATTTTGCGGAAAAACTATCTTTAGGTCGCGGAACAGTACAGGGTGGATTAAAAGTTTTGGAAAATCTTCAGGCTGTTGAACTTGAATCCAGGGGACATCAGGGAACTTATCTGATAACCAAAGATGAATTTTTATTAAAAGAAATTGCGGGTGTTGGTTCCTATTTGGGCGCAATGCCGTTACCTTATTCAAAAATGTATGAGGGTTTGGCTACCGGTTTGATTGAAGTATCGGAAATGAAGCTTAATCGCATCAATTTGGCTTACATCCGTGGGGCCAAGAAGCGGGTTGAAGCATTAAAGGCCCGCAGATGTGATTTTGTCATTATGTCACAACTGGCGGCTGAAGAGGCAGTAAAGGATAATGATAACTTACAAATCGTCGCAAATTTTGGTCCACAAACCTACGTCAGTTCGCACCAGGTTTTTTTGGCAAACCCTGATAATGAACACATTAGGGATGGGATGCGCGTTGGTATTGATTATACTTCTATAGACCAGTCGAAAATAACGCTTCTGGAATGTGAAGGTAAAGATGTAGAGCTCGTATCCATAAACTATATGCAGTTATTCGAGCAATTACAGCAAGGTGGTATCGATGCAGCTGTCTGGAACTCAGATGAAGACAGGGCATCAGATACACTAAAGAGGGTCAGTTTCCACTCCGCACAGGCTAATCTGTTGGCTGAAAAGGCTTCAACATCTGTCGTTTTAATCGAAAAGAATCAGGAAGAAATAGCTGAATACTTAACTGAACTGGATAGTCAGGAAATCGTGAGAATTCAAAGAAAAGTAATTGATCGCAAAAAGTTACCGCATTACTAGAATCAAGGGGGGGAAGCTTGTGAATCTACAGGAACTTGAAGGCAGACTTGATATATTACTAGAGCAAGGTGTGATAAGTGAGCGCGCATATTCTGTAACCGTCGAATCGTTTCATGCAACGGTGAGACGGTTGGATAAAAAGAGTTTGGATAATGGTGAAATGCTGTTCACCCATTTGCCTATGGCCCTAACGAGAATAGAAAGGAGTGAAGCGGTGGATAGTCCTGCATCTGTGATGATGGAGGAAGTGGAAGGCTCAGCTAATTATCCGAAAGCGAGGGGGCTTGTGGAGTTTGTTGAAAATAGTTGGGGGAAGTTGTTACCTGAGGAAGAGGTAAATTTTTTGAAATTGCATTTTACAAATATATTCAATACGAATGAAGGGGACGGGTTAAATGAAAATGGTAATCGGCGGACAAGTGGAAAAAAAGGAGATGCAAGCATTAATAGAAACGATTGATCCATCAATTGAAACCGTTATCAAAGCAGATGTGGACGCAGCAATGGCTATTAAAACGGGACAGGCTGATTATTATCTCGGTGCTTGTCATACAGGTGGCGGTGGCGCACTTGCAATGGCAATTGCACTAATCGGAAAGGATCAGTGTGAAACGGTATCAATGCCGGGCAGGAAACCGAATGAAGAGAAAGTGATTCAAGCAGTGGAAGACGGTAAAAAGGCTTTCGGATTTACCGGGGATCATATGGAAAAGGCGGTACCAATGATTATTAATGCTATTAAGAATCATCAGCATTAAAAGCTGAGGGGGATTTATGATGGAGGCAGTATTTGTCATTTTAATTGGTGCAATCGCAGCTGTGTTAGCGAATCATAACATCGCTGTATTTAACGATGGCTTGCGTCCAATTGTTGGGGAACATATTGAAGGAAGGTTAAAACGTAGAGAACTAGGTTTAACAGCATTTGCCATGAGTTTTGGACTTGTAATTGGATTTGGTATTCCCTTTACAATCACAGCCAGTATTATTTTGGTGCATAGTATTTTATTAGGTACGGATATCATCGGCTTGATTGTCCCAAAGAATAAATGGGGTTCGCTGGTCGCGGCTGTTGTAGGGGGATTATACGGCTGGGGATTACTGGCCGGTTTAGATGGATTCGTAAAATTATTTGAATATTTACCGGTAAACTTCCTGGAACCAATGGGCCAAGTTGGAACACCAGTAGTTGTCATGTTCATGGCCTTCCCAGCATTGGCAGTTGCAATGCAGTTCAGCATTAAAAAAGGTGTATTAACCTTTATTGTTGCGGCCATCGTAAGGCAGTTGGCTGTATTTGTAAATGAAAATGAATTTATCAGTATCGGCGGTAATGTTGTTAACTTAAATCAGGAAGGTATGGCGCTAATTGCAGGAATGATTTTTCTTTTTGTCTATGCGATGCGTGAAAAACAGAATGAAGAAGAATCGGTTGATTTGGCATCCATTTTTAGTGAAAAGGTAAGCGCTATCAAACAGAATGTGGCATATTTTATGGTAATTGGTGCCTTAATTGCTGGTGCAACCAATCTATTATTAATGGCTGGTGATCCAATTTCACTTAGCTTATTGGCAGAAGGAAAACAAACGGATTCGGGGATTGCGGCAGCCGCACGTGCTTTCGGCTTTATTCCTCTGGTAGCAAGTACTGCCATTGCAACTGGTGTCTACAGTCCAGTGGGATTCACGTTAATATTCGTTGTCGGGCTATTCTCCCCAAATGTTTGGGTAGCGGTCATTATTGGTGCCATTGTTATCTTCCTGGAGGTCATGCTGTTAGGATCCATTGCTAAATTCCTGGACAATTATCCTGGAGTTCGAAATTCAGGCGAAAACATTCGGAATGCGATGACCAGATTAATAGAAGTGGCATTGTTAATTGGTGGTGCAAATGCAGCCAACGCCATTGCGCCCGGTTTCGGTTTCTTCTTCATAGCAGGCTTTTATTTATTGAATGAAGTGGCCGGTCGTCCAATTGTACGTATGGCAGTTGGTCCTGTCGGTGCAATCGCAGTAGGTATTATCGCAAACATTTTGGTAGCCATGGGAATTATGACAATACCACAATAGCAGGAGTGAATAAGCGTGATACAAACCGTTATAGGTAGGGTAGAGAAAGATAAGTTTGGGGTATGTGCAGCCCACGAGCATTTATCAATCGACCTATCCAGGATTAAAAATGACCGGGATACGATATTGGATGACGTACCGGGAATGGAGGAAGAACTGCATCATTTTTATGAAGCAAGTGGCAGGTCACTGATTGAACTTACGAATGATGGAATGGGAAGAAATGTAAAAAGGTTGAAGCACTTGAGTGAGGTATCGGGTGTTCATATTGTTACATGTACCGGATTTTATAAAGATCCCTTTATTCCTAAGTTTGCGCGAGGGTGGAGTCAGGATCAATTTGCAGCTCATTTTATAAATGAAATTAATGAAGGCATTGATGAAACTGATATTTATCCAGGGGTTATTGGCGAAGTTGGAACAAGTAAAAATGAAATAAAGCCGATTGAACGAGAACTTATTTTGGGCGCTGGCAAGGCAGGTGTGGAAACTGGCTTGACCGTCTCTACACATACAACACTAGGAACATTGGGAAGAGAGCAGGTAGACATGCTTTTCGGTCTTGGTCTATCGGCTGATCAAATTGTAATCGGACACCAGGATCTAAACCCAAATAAGGAAGAAGTGCTTGATGTCCTTCATTCTGGTGTATATATAGGCTTTGACACGATTGGAAAAATTAACTACCGTCCGGATGAAGAGCGAATGGCATTTTTGCTTGATTTTATTGAGAAGGGTTTTCACAAACAAATATTACTTTCGGCAGATTTAACAAGAAAATCCCACTGGAAAAAACATGGTGGACCCGGCTATGATCTTGTATTGAGAGACTTCATTCCCAAATTGCAGGAAGCCGGAGTCTCAAATCAGGTTATAACAGATTTACTGGTAAACAATCCTGCAAATGCATATTCGATAAAGGAGTAATCATAATGGCTTATGATCCATCACAGTTAAAATACGCGGATTCAGTACTTCCCTCCATGTCAGTTCAGGAAGCACAGCAATTACAATTTAAATTAGTTAAAAATATGAGTTGGCAGTTTTCGGGTGAGGAATTTTTGTCGATGGGAGATCTTGGTGTAGCCCAAAGATATAAACAACCTGAACAAACGAAGAAGGTGGAGCAGACGTTAGCTGGCTTTTTTGAAACGGAATCGGCAGCTCTTGTACGTGGTGCCGGGACAGGCGCTATTCGTACCATCTTGAGCACATTGATGGCAGCTGGTGATTCAATGTTTATTCATACTGCACCAGTCTACACTACCACAAAAGATACAATCCGATTGCTGGGTTTGGAATATAAGTCCATTAATTATAATGATCTCGCTGAAGTTGAAAGAACTGTTTTTCAAGATCGAACGTGTAAGGTATTTTATGTTCAGCATGCACGACAACAACCAACCGATACCTACGATTTAAAAAAGGTGATAGAGACGGTGAAAAGTGTACGCCCGGATTTACCGGTAATCGTTGACGATAATTATTGTGCACTGAAGACACCAGGAATTGGCGTTGAATATGGTGCGGATTATTCTACTTTTTCCGGGTTTAAGGTACTAGGTCCGGAAGGCATTGGGGTTATTGCAGGAAAAGAAGACGGGATAAAATCATTACAAAGTAGAAATTACTCTGGTGGGGGCCAGGTGCAGGGGTACGAAGCAATGGAGTTATTACGCATGATGACGTTTGCCCCTGTTTCACTGGCTATTCAAAATGAACAGGTTGAGGAAGTATGCAGACATTTGAATGAGGGCGAAATAAAGGGAATTACAGCTGCTTATATGACTAACTCGCAATCAAAAAACGTTATCGTGGAATTACAGGAGGCAATTGCTCCAGAAGTCATTAAATTGAGTAATAAATATGGGGCGGCAACACATCCTGTAGGAGCAGAATCAAAATATGAAATGATTCCTATGATTTATCGAGTCTCAGGTAGTTTTATAGAAGCACAGCCCAGTTTAAAACAATATGGGCTTCGTATTAATCCGATGAAATCAGGGGCTTCCACTGTACTGAATATACTGGAAAAAGCTATTAACAATGCAGCTAAACAATAAAACAATTCAAACAGGAGGAGGACCGCTATGTTTTTGGATGTAACAAAACGGAGGAATCCACAGCTCATACAAGAAGGGGTTTCTCTTCATCAGGCAGGTGACATTCCCCCTAATACGTATGTTATTGATGTAGATACTTTGAAGGAAAATACCAGTAAACTTGCAACTGCAGCTGCGGAAAACGGTATGGATTTATACTTCATGAGTAAGCAATTAAGACGGATTCCAAAACTTGCTGATATTATTGTCGAAAGTGGGATAAAGAAGGCAGTTGCTGTTGATTTTGACGAAGGAAAGGTGCTGGCTGATCACGGCATTGCAATTGGCAATATTGGGCATTTGGTCCAACCGGGAAAACATCAATGGAAAGAAGTGCTAGGCTGGAATCCAGAAGTCGTTACAGTGTTTTCTTTTGAAAGGGCAAGACAGGTGTCTGAAACTGCTGAGAGCCTAGGGAAATGTCAGGATATTTTGTTAAAGGTTACAAGTTACGAAGATAAATGTTATGAAGGCCAAGAAGGCGGAATCTTGCTAAAGGATTTGCCTGAAACAGTTGATAAAATCAAAAGCTTAACAGGGGTTACCATTGTTGGAGTTACGACGTTTCCTAATTTGGAACTGAATGAACAAAAAACAACTATGATTCCGACAAACAATTTTCATACGTTATTACAAGCAAAAAAAGTGCTAACTGATAAGGGAATTTACATTAAACAGGTAAACGGACCTAGTGGAACAAGCTGTGAGACAATACCATATCTTGCTAAAAACGGCATTACACATAGTGAGCCTGGTCATGGGTTAACCGGAACAACACCATTACATGCATATGCTGATTTGCCTGAAAAACCGGCGACTGTTTACGTAACAGAAGTCTCCCATGAATATAACGGCAACTGTCAAGTAATTGCCGGCGGATATTATGGTCGTTCAAGAATGAAAGGATGTCTGGTAGGCAGTGATAAAGAATCAATCTTAAAACAATTCACTAAAGCCTATCAAAACAATCCGGAAACGATCGATTACTATGGAACAATTGAAAACACAAACAATTTCACGATAAAAACTGGAGATACAGCGGTATTTGCATTCCGTTCACAAATTTTTGTAACACGGGCACATGTTGCACTTGTTGAAGGTGTCCAAACAGGAAACCCTAAGGTTATTCATTTTGAAAGGAATTGGTGATAATATGTCAAAAATGACCCTTCTTGTTATCGACAGTTTCGGTATTGGCGCGATGGATGATTGCAGGGAATTTGCCCCCTCAGATTGTGATGCAAACACATATCGACATATCGAGGAAGAGAAAAAGGATTCTTTGCAAATTCCTTTCATGTATCATTCAGGGTTAGGTTCATTAGTGGACGGTATTCCCGCTCCGAAAAATGCGTATGGATATTCAAAACTTGCCCATCATGGTGCGGATACCTATTTGGGTCATCAGGAAATTGCGGGGAGTTGCCCGGAAAAGTCGACTAAAAGGTTTATGATTGATATTCACCTTGAAATGAAGCAAAACCTCGAAAAAGCGGGATATAATGTGTCTTATCCCTTTGATAAACAACCTGTTTTGTTAGTTAACGGTGCTGCGATAGTGGCCGACAATTTAGAATCAACTGCAGGAAACATTATAAATGTAACTGCAGATTTAAAAAAAATGCCCTTTGACGACGTGAAGAAACTTGGAAGAGTTGTCCGGGATCATGTAGACACAAGCCGAGTTATTGCTTTTGGAGGTCCGTATACATCAATTGAATATATTCTATCGTGTGTTAAAAAAAAGAATGAACAATATGGTGTCGATACACCGCAAGCGGGCGTTTACGGGAAAGGCTATGAAGTCTTCCATATGGGTTACGGAGTTGAAATCGATAGACAGTTTCCGATGATTGCAGCAGAACATGGATTAAAGGTTCACCGGTTCGGTAAGACTGCGGATGTTCTTCATGGAAAAGGACCGTCCAATCCAATTGTGAACACAACCGATTTATTGGAAGAAGTGACCCAAGCTTACCATGAGGAAAATGATGATGCGGCTTTTTTAATAAACATTCAGGAAACAGATCTTGCAGGTCATGCTGAAGATGTTGACTGGTATTGTAATCTATTGAATGAGACCGATAAATGGTTACAGGAATTCATTTCACAAATGGACAAGGAAGACATATTAGTAGTTATGGCCGACCATGGAAATGATCCGACAATTGGCCATTCTAATCATACGAGAGAATACGTGCCCATCATGATTTTTGGAGATCGAGTAAAAAAGGCTAACATTGGGTTGAGGGATACCATGGCAGATGTGGGCGCTACGTTTTGTGATTTCTTTAAACTGCCTAAGACTGCTGAGGGGAGGAGTTTTTTGGGGGAGGTGGTTTAAGGGGAGCTTTCAGTGCCTATCACTCCCTGAAATTTGTCGAATGTTACAGTCACCAAATTGACCCAGTGATGTCATGTTTTAATCCATCTGCGACATGAATTGGACTTGATCAAGACATGATTGCCCCAACCCTGAGCACATAGATGCAAATTTATTTTATAGAGGGTTTTTGTACAATTGATATTCAATTGGAATGGTTTATTTGATGCCTTTCATTCCACCAAAATAGCCTGCACAATATAACGCTTAGGCGCAAAACCAATATAATCAAATGGATAACATGTTGTAAGCGTCAAAGTAGGGTCATCTTTTTTAACAATTACTGTCCGGTCATCCTCATCAGTAATCCATGTAGCCGTGATTTCATATTCGTAGGTTTCACCGTTGTAGTGAACTTTAAGTATATCACCCTGTTCAAGCTTGTCCAGCCCAATGAAGACGGTATCGCGATGACCAGAAAGTACTGTATGACCTGTTTCGTGGTTGGGAACTGTTGTCCACTTACTTACATACATACCAACGCCTTTATTAAGCGTATCTTCACCTGTTCCCCAATAAGTTGTAAAACGTTTGTCAATCTTCGGGATATCCAGTATAGCTATCTTCTTGCCTTTTTTATAATCAAAATTGAGAGTGAGTGGGTTAAAGTCTTTATGACTTGAATCGCTAACATTCTCTTTTTTTGATCTCTTATCTTTTTTATCCATATTAACAACTGCTGCTTCTGTCTCTTCTGGTATTTTTTCGACAGACTGTGTTGCCTGAAAATAATTCCAGCCATTATAGACAAAAACAACGAAACCAATCGCAAACAAAAGTATCGATAATTTACGAATCATATTGGTTTCTCCTCCTACCTATAAAGGCAGACGATTAGATCGCCTGCCCTCAAAGATTACTGCTGTTTACGCATACCCTTACGCATACCCAGGGCACCAAGAACCATTGCAACTAAGCCACCCAGGATACCAAGTGGTAATGTTGATGCGGTATCAGGTAACTCGCCACCTTGTTCCTCAGATGATGTAGTTTCTTCAGATGTAGTAGACTCGTCAGATGAAGTAGATTCTTCTGATGAAGTGTTATCAGAATCATTATCAGTGGATGTATTATCATTGCTGGATGCATCAGAATCACCTGATGGAAGACCCTCGCAAGGAACCCCATCTCCTTCTCCATCTAATCCATCCGGGTCATTTGGATGTGCTTCAAGATGTGCTTGTGCTTCAGCTTGTGTGTCAAAATCATCGCAATTCAGATTGCCTGAGTGATTAGCAAAGACCGACGGGACTGTCGCAAACATGATTAGAACTGAAAACAATACAGCCAAAGTTAGTTTGCCTTTCATTTGTTCACCCCTCCTTTGTTAACTATTCTAGCAATTACGATATAGTGCATATTTCCAAAAATTGACTATATATGTAACTACTAAATTTACTGTAACATATTGGAATTTATGTTACAAATTAATTACAACATATTACAACAATATTTTTGGGAGATAGACAGGACTAAAATCAAGTAATGTGTTCTTTAAATTGAAGTACCGGTTGTTTATGTCTCAACTGCTACAAACAATGCGTTAAATGGTAAAAATTCCACCCACTAATTTGGGTAGGATTATTTAGTCTACTTCTCCTATCTATAAATTCATGCTAATATTTAAAGTAATATAAATCGTTTTCAAAAGAAGGGGTTTCTCAAATGAATTCCCGATGGAAAGAAATACTACAAATACTAAAGACGGCTAAAGAGCCTATTACAAGTTCACAGTTATCAACTGATTTGCAAGTGAGTTCAAAAACGGTACGGAATGATATTCAAGAGTTATATTCATTGTTACGAAATCATAACATGAAAATTAATTCCTATCGGGGTAAAGGATATACGCTTGAGATGGAGGAGGAAGGCTTACTTCAAAATTTTTTACAGGACATAGAAGAAACAAAAGAAATAATACCGGATGAACCTGGTGATCGTGTTACTTTTTTAATCGAGCGGGTATTATTGGATTCAGGTTATGTAAAGATGGAAGAATTGGCAGATGAATTGTACATCAGCCGATCTACATTGCAAAGTGATTTAAAAAAGGTCCGGGGAATTCTTAAGAAATTTGATTTGACCCTTGATCAGAAGCCAAACTATGGAATTAAAGTTAATGGCAGTGAATCGAAAATTAGGTATTGTATTTCGGAGTACATCTTTAACCTGAAACCTGCCGTGCTGGAAGAACATCATGATTGGCTGGCTGCTTTGCCTGAAAATGATTTGCGGATAATACGAAACAGTATCTTATCCCAACTGAGAAAGCACAACATTATTATTTCTGATGTTAGTTTGCAAAATTTAATTACACATTTGGCTATTGCCTGTAAGCGGATTAGGGAAAATAACCAAGTTGAGATTATCCATGAAGAGTTATACGAGATGAAGGATACGAAAGAATTTGCAGTAGCTGAGGAAATCTTGCAGGATATTGAAGCAGCACTCGAGGTAAATTTTCCGGAAAATGAAATGGCATACCTCGCTATTCATTTGCAGGGGACAAAGCTGGTGGGTCCAAATCATGACAAGAAACAGATGAATTCAGTAATTGACGGGGAAACACGTATGCTTGTAAAAGAAATGATAAACAGAATAGATGAGAAATATCAATTCCAGCTCTCGAATGATGAGGAATTGCTGTGGAATTTGTCATTACATTTAAAGCCGGCAATAAACCGGTACAAATTTCAAATGAATATAAGGAACCCAATGCTGGAAGAGATTAAAACGAAATACCCAACTTCTTTTGAGGCAGCGTTAATTGGTTCTGAAGTGTTATATGAAAAACTTGGAATTAATGTTGACGAGCATGAAATCGGGTATTTAGCGCTACATATTGAAGCTGCTCAGGAACGAATGAAAAGAACATCTTCCAATAGAAGAAACTGTCTGATTGTATGTGCATCAGGATTAGGCAGTGCACAGTTATTATTATATAAATTGAAAGACAGATTTGGCGATACGTTAAATATTAAAGGTACGACGGAATTATATAATTTACGTTATCAGTCGTTAGGTGATATTGATTTCATTGTCAGTACAGTTCCGATTGAAGAAGATCTGAGAATACCTGTCGTCCAAGTAAGTACAATACTCGGCGACAGTGATGTGGATCAAATTGAAAAAATTGTGACGAAAGGAACTTCTGTCATTGAACGATATATGCATGAACGTTACACCTTCTTAAATCGAGAATTTGAGTTACCTGAAGAGGTAATTCGCTTTTTGGGAAACAAGCTGATGAAGGACGGAATAGTTGAAGGTGATTATATTGATTCTGTTTTGGAACGGGAAAGGTACTCTCCGACGAGCTTTGGAAACCTTGTTGCCATCCCGCATCCCCTCGAACCAAAAACAGATTCTACATTTTGGTCAATCGTCACATTAAAAAGACCAATAAAATGGGAAGACAAATTGGTACAAATCGTGTTTTTGCTTAATGTTAACAGGAACAAGAAGGATGATTTAAAACCAATGTTTAGTTCGTTGGTTCAACTTGTGGACAACAGAAAGCTTGTACAACAGCTACTCCAGTGCCGGTCGTATAAGCAATTTAAAAATAAAATTATGAACACCTAAAGTACAATATTTATTTATTGTGCTTTTTATATGCACTTAAGTTTTTCCACAGTCAACGGAAAAAGACTGGCTTCATAGGAATGCGCTTTCATATTACAATGAAACCAATTCAAATAAATTCATGTAATGAAGGGGGTGCAACAATGATGAAACCAGTTAAACTGGCTGTGATTGGGGGTGGATCTTCATATACACCGGAACTGTTAGAGGGAATTATTCATAACCAGGATGTCCTGAATGTTTCTGAGGTATGGCTGGTAGATACTGCTGAAGGAAAGGAAAAGCTCTCCATCATTGAAGATCTGGCAAGGCGGATGGTTCAAAAAGCAAACTGCCGGATAAAGATTGTGGCTACACTTGACCGACGAGAAGCTATTAAGGAAGCTGCCTATGTTATCACGCAAATCAGGGTGGGCCAATTGATCATGCGAAGAAACGATGAGTACATCTCAATCAAACATGGTGTGATCGGTCAGGAAACTACCGGTGCGGGAGGGTTTATGAAAGCACTAAGGACCATTCCGGTAATGCTCGATATTTGCAGGGACATTGAAGAGCTTGCACCGGATGCATGGCTATTAAATTTTACTAATCCGGCCGGTGTAATCACGGAGGCTATTTTAAAACACAGCAATGTAAAAGTGGTTGGCTTATGCAACAATCCAATTAATTTCTATAAGAAATTTGCAACAGCATACAACGTTGATATGGAAGATGTAAGTATTAATTTCACAGGAATTAATCATCTTATTTGGATAACTGATTTGTATATTAAAGGTCAGTCAAAGTTAGAGGATGTTTTAACCGGAAAATCCGAAACGTATGAAGCGAAAAACATTCCATCATTTGGATGGGATGCAGCGTTTCTTCAGTCGCTTGGAGCCATACCATGCGGGTATCACAAGTATTATTATCAAACAGATCAAATCCTTGAAAAACAACTGGATCAATTCAAGAACAATGAAACACGGGCGGATCAGGTACAAAAAGTGGAAAAAGAACTGTTTGAAATCTATAAAGATCCCAACGTCCAAGAAAAGCCAGATGCTTTGGAACAGCGTGGGGGAGCTTATTATTCAGAGGCAGCAATCAATTTAATTAAGTCAATTCATTTGAATGCAAAAAATATCCATACGTTAAACGTCCGGAACAATGGAACCATTTCCTGTTTGCCGGATGATGTCAGCATCGAAGTGAATTGTGTTGTTGAAAGTCATCAAATCACACCGCTCCAGGTTGGCAATGTTCCACCTCAAATCCGAGGACTGCTGCAAAATGTTAAGGCATATGAAGAATTAACAGTTGAAGCTGCTGTGAGTGGAGACAGAGGGGTGGCCCTTCAGGCTTTGACGTTACATCCATTGATACCGTCATCCGGGAGGGCGGATCGTATTCTGGACGAAATGCTCGAAGTGAATAGGCAGTACTTGCCTCGGTTCTGACACACAATTCGAAACATGATAATTAAAGGGGGAGGTCATCTAATGAAGGTCACATTATTATGTGCTTTAGGAATGAGCACGAGTTTATTAGTTGAGAAAATGAAAAAGGCAGCAGGCGACAGATCCATTGAAGTGGAAATCGAAGCTCACTCGGTTGATGATATCGAGGAGCAGCTTAAAAATTCAGATGTGATTCTGCTTGGACCGCAAATTCGCTACAAGAAGAATGAATTGTATAAGAAAGCTGAAGCGGCAAAGGTTCCGATCGATATTGTCGATATGAAAGCTTATGGAATGACGAATGGGGAGAAAGTGCTGGATCAAGCACTTAAATTATGTAAATAAATTTTTAAAAAGGGGGAGGAAGATTCATGCATCGTTTTAACGCTTTTATGGAGCGTTATTTCATGCCAGTTGCCGGAAAAATGGCCGAACAGCGTCATTTAAAGGCAATCAGGGATGGGATAATTGCAACCATGCCATTATTGATTATTGGTAGTATTTTTTTAATCATTTCTTCACCACCGGTACCATCATGGTCAGACTTCATGGCACCGTATGCCGAGGCTCTAAGTATTCCGGTAAACGCCACATTTGGGCTTATTGGTCTTGTGGCAGCATTCTCAATTGCATACAGTCTGGCCAGGAATTATGAAATGGATGGACTGTCTGCTGGTGTACTCAGTATAGCTGCATTTTTTGTAGCGACACCACTTACAGAGGAAGGTAATATTCCGCTCAATTTAATGGGTAGTGAAGGGTTATTTATTGCAATTGTCTTGGCGATATTCACTGTTGAAGTTTATCATTTCTTTGAAAAAAGAAATATTGTTATTCGAATGCCCGAGAGTGTTCCACCATCAGTTTGGCGTGCCTTTACCGCCCTCATTCCCGGGGCTGTAATTATTGCAGTCGTTTGGGGCGCGGATCTTATTTTGAAATTCTCATTCGATTTATCCTTGCATGGTGTGGTAAGTGCTGTTCTTCGTGAACCTTTACAAATGTTTGGCAGTAGTTTATGGGGTGCTCTATTAGCCATTTTTCTTATTCACTTGTTGTGGTCATTTGGTATCCATGGGATTTCAGTTGTTGCCAGTGTTATGGCCCCGATTTGGTATAGTTTAACTGAACAAAACGTAGCAGCTCAGCAAGCCGGAGAAGAGTTGCCTTACATTATAGGTCAACCGTTTATGGCAATTTGGTTTGCCGTTGGTGGATCAGGTATGGCACTTGCTCTGACAATATTATTTGTCTGGCGGGCGCGCTCGAAACATCTTAAAAATCTTGGAAGGGGTTCCATTTGGTCAAGTGTATTTAACATCAGTGAACCAGTAATATTTGGAGCTCCTGTTGTATTGAACCCACTTTTGGTGGTTCCATTTATACTTGTTCCGTTAGTTATAGGGGTAATAACGTATTTTTCAATGTCAATAGGGCTGGTTGGTAAGCCATATATTATCGTTCCTTGGACGACGCCCCCGCCATTTTCAGGAGTTTTAACAACAGGTGATTGGCGTGGTGGCGTATTAATGACATTCAACTTAATCGTTGCAATGGCTATATATTATCCATTCTTCCGATTATATGATAAACAGCTTCTTCAAGAAGAGAAATCAGATGAGGAAGTTGCTGCAATGAAGGAAGATTGAGGGGTCTTTTGATGAATTCCACAAGATTAATTGTAAATGCTGATGATTTCGGTTTAACTCCAGGTGTATCTGCGGGGATACTTTATGCTCATCAGCATGGTATATTGACGAGTACAACGGCAATGGTTAATACAGACTTTTCAAAGGAAAGCCTTGAAGAAGTGAAAAGGTATCCTGATCTTGGGGTAGGCTTACATCTTGTTCTGGATGCTGGTCAACCGGTGTCCTCTTTCGTCAGCAGTTTAACAGATAACAGGGGTGAATTCCTAAAAGGTCAGGAGCTGATAGAATCTGCAAAACGACAAGATATAAAAGATGAACTTGAATACCAGCTTGAATTGATTTTTAGGTCGGGGGTAGATGTGACGCACATTGATAGTCATCACCACATGCACCTCCATATCCCTTGTGGAATGGAAGCGGTAGCGGAAGTAGCCGAAAAATACAAACTCCCTGTAAGGTCATTTTCAGATTCCATGCTATCCGGGTCTATTTTAACAAGTGACTACTTTCAATACGATTTTTATGGTGATGATCACGTTTCACTTGAATATTTACTGAATCTATTTTCCGGTTTGCAACCGGGAGTTACAGAAATTATGTGTCACCCTGCATTTTTGGATTCGTGGTTAAGTAATAAGAGCAGCTATAATTTTACTAGAATGAAAGAGTTAGATATTCTTGTAAACAGCAAAATTAAAAACTGGATTGATGAGCACGCTGTCGGTTTAATCCATTATGGAGGGCTAGTAGATGAACCATGAAAATTTTTCAATGAATATTATATTGCATGCGGGGAACGCCAAAGGATATTTACATGAGGCTTTACAGGACGCAAGGAACGATTATTTTGAACAAGTGGATGCAAAAATAAAATTAGCATCAAATGAGCTCTTGGAAGCACATAAGGTACAAACGAAATTCCTGCAGGATGATGCAAAAGAAAAAATAGACAGTGTGTCGGTTATTTTAGTTCATGCTCAGGATCATCTGATGACTGTGATGTCGGAAAGAGATTTAATTCAGGAAATGATTGAAATGTATCGTAAACAACATGAAATGAATAAAAAGTTGAATCAGTTAATAGAGGGGGACAGTAAGAAAAAGCTGGAGTAGGAAACATGGAGTACTTCGGAAGACTAATAATAGATGAGGAGTGTTTTCGTGAAATATATCAAATACATTTTCTCAGCACTTGTTTTAACGTTATTAGTGACATCTTTGTTGGCAACTTCCAGTGCAGAGGGGAACGGTAATAATGGAAACGGGAAGGTTGTTCCAGGCATTGAAGTATTATTGAACAAAAAGTTAGACTGGCTGGAAAATAAAAGAGTTGGGTTAATAACTAATCCGACAGGCGTTGACAGCAATCTGGAAAGCAGTGTTGATTTATTGTATAACCACCCGGATGTTAATTTAACTGCATTATTTGGACCGGAGCATGGTATACGGGGTAACCGTGAAGCGGGGGAATATGTAGAATCATATATTGATGAGAAAACTGGTCTTCCCGTGTATAGTCTATATGGACCAACATGGAAACCAACAGAAGAAATGCTGGCTGATGTGGATGTGTTACTATTTGACATCCAGGATATTGGGTCGAATGTTTATACGTATATATATACACTGGGTTTTGCCATGGAGGCAGCTGCAGAATATGATAAAGAATTGATTGTATTAGATCGCCCGAATCCAATTGGCGGAACTAAGGTGGAAGGGCCGCTTCGATCAGAAGATACGGTCAGTTTCATGGGAAGATTTTTGCTGCCGGTAAGACATGGAATGACAGTTGGTGAATTGGCAACGATGTGGAATCATGAGTATAGTATGGGAGTAGATTTAAAGGTTGTTAAAATGAAAGGCTGGAAACGCACCATGCATTTTGAAGACACCGGTCTTCCATGGGTAATGACATCACCAAACATACCAACTAAAGAAACTGCATATTTGTACGCTGGGACGGAGTTGCTGGATGACACTTCGTTAAGCACGGGTCTAGGGACTACCAAACCTTTTGAATTGGTTGGGGCGCCTTGGATTGATGGTGAAGATTTAGCAAATGAAATGAATAACCGGAATATTTCAGGGGTAACTTTCCGACCAGCATATTTCACACCAATGTTTGGGAAATATGAAGGTGAATTAGTTGGCGGGGTTCAAGTGCATATTGATGATCCATCACAAATCAATTTGGTTAAATTAGGTTTAAACCTGGTGGATGCAATGCGGGATCAAAATCCGGAAAAGTTTGAGATGACTTCCAGTTATGCGAATCTTATTGGGGACCCGGAAGTACCGGAGATGATTATGAATGATGAACCAGTTGATCATATTATAAAGTCCTGGGAAGATGAATTCAATACTTGGGTAAACGAAGTGCGTAACCAATATTTATTATATAATCCATATCCGAGTGGTGCTCAACCTTATAAAGACGAAGGCGTGTTAGGAATATTACCACTTGATTTAACAGCGGTTCCAGGCCAAAGTGTTGAATTAACTGTACAAGGATATGATAAAAACGGTGAAAAGCTGGATATTGAGCCTTCATCGGTTGAATGGTCCACTTCAAATGATATCGGGTATGTTGAAGATGGTGTTTTTCATGCAAAAAGGGAAGGACAGGGTAAAATAGTAGCTTCGTATGGTGATTATACCGCAAGCAGGACTGTCAACGTATCAGCCACACAAGTTGAAAATATCCGATATGGAATACATTCAGCTTATTCGAGGATTGTATTTGATTTGAACAAGACAGTGAATAATTATGAGATAGAAGAAAAGGATGGTAACTTACTGTTGAAAATTCCTTATGGAGAAATTGAAGGGGAATTAGATGAACAAGGGGGAACCATTGATATAAACAACAGCCCAGTTATATCCAGTATAAATTATAGGGTTGAAAATGGTACATTCGTTGCTGCATTTAACTTGAAAACGGATGGAATAGAATATGAAACACCTGAGTTTTCTTCAAGAATTGTTGTGGATTTAATGCATTAAAAAATTATGAAAAGTATGCCCTTTTTATGGTATTGTTTAATCGCCATACCAAACAAACCAAGGAAGAGAGGCATACTTTTTTATGAGGTTTATACTACGGAATTCAAGAGGCTCTTAAAATTCTCAACAGCTATTCCCCGTATGTGCAAAGGGATACGCTTATCCTGTGTAAAGGATTTTATTTTCGATGTACTGCAATTAGTGCTTATGGCAATTTCCTCTATAGATAAACCATGGTCTATTTTTAATCGCATTACATGTTCATTATAAAAGGACCAGCTTAACCCTTTATAACGACATTAAATCGTTTATATTACCACATTATTTCAGGTTTGTACGTTATTCCCGCAGCACTTTTCACGTATTTCAGTCAGTGTTGGAAAAAGGGCGTCCCCCCCTGTTTCACAAAGAGACGCTATATGGTATAAGCATAGGGACGGTTCTTATGTTTCTTCATGCTTTCATTATTTTGCAATGTTCTTAAGAAGATGAGGAATAGCCACTGGGTATACAATTCAATCCATTCTCCTTCTGGTTCGACCCACTGAATTTAAAAGTAAACGTTAACCTTTCATCAACTGACATCAACCATACTACTTACGGATACTATCCATTCAACAAGGTATGTCGTTAAAGAGGCAAGTCTGATGCCTTGTAAACCTAGCTAGAGTGAAAAGAGGAAACGGTAAAACCTCTGCTTTACCGGTACTATGTTTATTTTTAGAATTGCACAGGAAGCAGAAAGGGGTTTCTTTTAATCCTTATTGTTTTAAAATGCATTTAAAGATATAATTTTAAATTAGATAAAATTTGGTAACTTTAAAGTATTCAATATACAGTAAGGAGTGGTTAGATGTATATGGAACACAAACCAATTGAACTCAGTCCTTATGATGATCCTGATATTTATCCAGGACCAAGACCATCCTCTTCTTTCATTTATTTTAAAGGAAGAGCACATAAAATTATTGAGGAAAAAGGAATGCCGGTTGAAAATCTAGTCATTCAATATTCTGAGTCGCAACCTTTGGAAGGCTCGTTTGCAGGGGGATCAATCACTGAAAAAACAGTGCGGTCATTATTAAATGAGCATAATTTCCTTCCTATTTCAAAGCGTGTTCCATTGGTCGCTTATGGTTCAAATGTTTGCTTAGCCCAGTTGAAATATAAATTTAGTCTGAATAAAGAAATAAGTGATTTTGTTATTTGTTTGCGTGGTAGCATTCAAGATACTGATATTGTCTATGGATCCTTTCTTGCTCCGTATGGATCATTACCTGCGATAATCGCGCCTGTTGAGGGGGCTCAAACTGAAATATGGCTTACATTCGTTGATCCCGAACAATTAGAGCATATGAATAGCACCGAGGGACGATATGAACTCCGTGTACATGATGGCCAAAAGCTTTCACTTAAAACAGAGGAAAAGTTTGAGAAGGTATACGCCTACTATTTTCCACACGCCCTATCTATTGACCATAAATGGTTTCGATTTAAGGATATTGGCGGATTTTCCCCAATACAGTCAATATGGCAGGCTGAAATGTTAAATAAGCTAATCGAACTTGTTGGTTTTAAAGGAACGCGGGAGAAATTTATTCACCAGCTGAGGTGGGAGTGGTCATTTTTGATGGAAATAGAAAAATTTTTATTGTCTTTTGATGATGCATTCATTCATCCTGATTGGTTGGTACCCCAAAAATTGCAGACAGTAGATAATCTGAGAAGGTTATTTTAACAAACCTATTTCTGAGGAATTTTCTTGCTTTATTTAAACTTCTAATTAATGCTATAGATGTTAATGATAAATGAAAGTATTTGTAATTAATGGGAAGATTGGAGGTAACCTTATGAGCACTTATGGATCTATTATGGTCGTCTCATATCAAAAGCATACTTTGAAAACCATTATTGAGCAATTACAGGAAATTAAGATAGATGAATACTTCGAGATACAGGCACGTACTGTTGATGAGTTATTTCACTCTATGATAACGAAAGACACCATTGTCCTATTATCCAGTAAAATATTATTGCCAATGGTTAAACCTTACTTTCCGAAAGATACCCCGTATATTCTTGCCAAGAGAATGATTAACTTTGCGAATATAAGAGAGTTGCTTGATATACCTAAAGGAGAAAAGGTACTTCTTGTAAGTAATATGAAAGAAGCGGCGGAGGAAACGATTTCTGTGATTAAAGAAACTGGTATTCTTTTAAAATTCCAATCTTATTATCCTGGGGCAAGGTTTGACTCAGATATTAAAATTGCGGTTACACCGGGGGATGCTCACCTTGTACCTTCATCGGTTGAAAAGATTATAAACATTGGCTCAAGATTTGTAGATATTTCCACAATAATTGAGATCTTTAATCACTTTAAAGTTTCAGATTTTGAATTGAATCGTTTATCCGCGCGCAATATTCAATCCCTGGTTCATTTAACAGGGGAACTAAGTCAGGAAATTTTTACTGCAAAGTCGTTAAGGAACAGTTTAGAGCAGATCGTAAACAATATAGATGATGCAATCCTTCTTTTTTCAAAAGATGGGATTATTAATATGATAAATCAAAAAGCTTTGCATCTCCTAAATCTACAAGGTCAGGATATGATAGGCAAAAAAATTCAAGTTGTTATACCGCCGACATTTTTAAAGGGGGTTCAATCGATAAAGGATGATAAAGATACCTTTAAAGATATAAATGGAATCGCTTACTATATTCGTAAAAAAGATGTATATGTAGACAATGAAATCTTTGGAACTTTATTAATGTTTCGAAGGACTAATGAAATTCGACAAATTGAATACAATTACAGAAATAAGATCAAAGGTAAAAACTTTATTGCCCAATATACATTTGAGGATATGGTTTCTAAAAATCAGACCATTATTGAATCTATAAAAATAGCTAAAAAGTTAGCGAAGAGTGATTCAACCATTTTAATTTTAGGTGAAACTGGGACAGGGAAGGAAATATTGGCACAGGCGATTCATAATGAATCCTTAAGATCGTACCACCCTTTTGTTGGGGTGAATTTTGCCTCGTTATCTGAAAGTTTGCTTGAGAGTGAGTTGTTTGGATATGAAGGAGGCTCATTCACGGGTGCCAAAAAAGATGGACGCAGCGGATTATTTGAGCAAGCACATAAAGGAACTATCTTTTTGGATGAAATTGGCGATGCTTCTCCAACAATTCAAAACAGACTATTAAGAGTTCTGCAGGAAAAACAAATTTTACGGGTAGGTGGTGAGCAGATGATTTCCCTTGATTTAAGGGTTATAGCCGCGACTAACAAAGATTTGGAAAAATTAATAAAGGTCGGTGATTTCCGAAAGGATTTATTTTATCGTTTGAATGTCCTACCTATTCGTCTTCCCGCATTAAGAGAGAGAATTGGTGATATTGGATGGTTAAGTAAACTTTTTGTTAATAAGTTTTCAAGAAAGCTGGGGCGTACACCGTTCATATTCTCTCAAAATGCAATTGATGCACTAAAAAGTTATCATTGGCCGGGAAATATAAGAGAGTTGCAGAACACTATAGAATATCTTGCTCATGTTTGTGATGATACCGTATATAGGGAACAGTTGCCTTTCTTGGCAAACTTCCGTTTTTTAAATATGGAGGAACAAAAAAATCAGGATTACCATAATTTGATAGAATTCTTTTATGAACGAGGATTTGCGGATGAAATAATTTTAATTTTAGAGTTTCTTTCAAAAAATGCTGTATCTTCATCAGGTAGACATCGGATGTTGAACTTTCTTAAAAATAGCGGATATAACCTATCTGATCAACAGATTAGATACAGGCAGAAGTTGTTGCGAAGCAAGGGTTTGATCAATGTTTCCCGTGGCCGCAGAGGAAGTGAGATTACGAGTAAAGGCAGTGGTTTATTAGAATATCTAAATAATAAAGGTGATTGAAAAATTAACAAAGGTTAAAGAAAACAGGAGCATTTATCAATGTTTCTGTTTTTTTATTTATATGGTTACCCAATTTTACTTATTAATTTAGAAATGGTTCACCATATATTGATTATTGTAATTTCAATTTATTGAATTGTTGCGGAATTGTTACATATCTATTAATTGGCATAATATTTGCTAATAAAACAGTAGAAGGAGAATTAAACAATTTATAAGGAGGAATTTGATGTTTAACAGAAGAAAAGTTTTCGCCTTAGCAGCAAGCCTAGTTATTTTGCTTGTGCTGTTCAGTGGTTGTTCAAACAACTCTGAATCAAAAGGTAAAGACTCGACTCAAGTGACTGCTGCAAAAGAAGGTAACGATCTGACCATTGCTGTTGATGCGAATCTTATTAGTATGGATCCGCATGACACAAATGACACATTGTCGGGGTCAGTACAAAGAACTATGTTTCAAGGTCTGTTTGGATTTAGTAAAGGGATGGAAGTTGTTCCTGTTTTAGCGAAGGATTATAAGATTAGTGATGATGGGTTAGTTTACACTTTCCAATTGAAAAAAGGGATTACATTCCATGACAGTGCCCCATTTAACGCTAAAGCGGTCAAGGTTAATATTGATCGTTTGGCCAATCCGGACAATAATCTAAAACGTCACAGTTTGTTTGCAATGGTAGAAAGTACAGAAGTTGTTGATGAATATACCGTGAAAATAAAACTTAAAAAACCTTTCGGAGCTTTCATTAATAATTTGGCTCATCCAGCTGGCAGAATTATTAGCCCGAAAGCGCTTGAGAAATACGGGGAAGAAGTGGCTAGAAATCCAGTTGGTACAGGACCGTTTAAATTTAAAGAGTGGGTCCCGGGAGATCATTTAACCGTTGTAAAGTATGATCAATATTGGCAGGATAGTTATCCCAAAGTTGACAAAATCACATTTGAACCAACCCCTGAAAATGGATCCAGGGTTGCAAAGCTTAAAACAGGTGAAGCAGATTTTATTTTCCCTGTTCCACCAGAACAAGCTAAGCAAATTGATGGTAAAAATGGAATAGAGGTAAAGGCTGAGCCTTCTATAGTAGTACGGTATATGGCTATGAACAATATGAAAGAACCGTTTAACAATGTAAAGGTTCGTAAAGCAATAAACTATGGTATTGACAAAGAGGCATTCATTAAAGTAGTTAAAAGAGGTTTTGGGGAGCCACTTGATTCCGTAATCGCTCCTAAAACATCATTTTATTCGCAACAAAAGGTATATGAGTATAATCCGGAAAAAGCAAAGCAACTATTGAAAGAAGCAGGGTACCCAAATGGTTTTAAGACTACTTTGTGGGGAGGAAACAATTCCACATCCATGAAAGGGATGCAATTTATTCAACAACAGCTAGCAAAAATAGGCGTCGAGGTTGAAATAGTTCCTATGGAAACCGGAACAATGTCGGAAAAAATCTGGTCCACAAAGCCAAAGGAAACCGAACTAGAAATGTATTATGGTGGTTGGTCTCCATCAACAGGTGATGCGGATTGGGGAATCCGTCCTTTATTAGGCGGCAAAGAGGCATTCCCGCCAAAATCATATAATACTGCTTATTATTCAAATGACAAAGTAACTAAATTAATTAATGATGCACTTCTTACAGCTAATCCGGACGAGAGGGAAAAGTTTTATGCGGAAATACAAAAATCAATTTGGAATGATGCACCTTGGGCTTTCCTGACAATTGATTATACGATTAGTGGTAAGAAAAATTATTTGGAAGGTGTTTATTTGTTACCTGATGGGTCATTAAGTACCCATGATGCAAAAATTGTAAAATAACTGAAAGGGGGCTATTGAATAAGCCCCCAACTTCTTAAAAAGGAGGGGAACATTTGTTTTTTCGATATTTTTCAAAAAGAATTCTTGAGCTTATTCCAATTCTTCTTGTTATTTCAGTTCTTGTCTTTCTATTTGTACATTTAATACCGGGTAATCCTGCCCGACTTGTAGCCGGTAAACAGGCAACATTTAAAGAAGTTCAATTAGTAGCGGAAGAACTTGGTCTGAACGAACCGATTTGGAAACAATATTTCTCCTATATGAAAGGTTTGTTTCAAGGGGATTTTGGTACTTCATTAAAAACAGGGAGACCTGTTTCTGAGGTGATTGTATCAAGGTTTATGCCCACTTTCTGGTTAACCATTTCTAGTATGGCATGGTCGTTGGTAATTGGCTTATTAATCGGAGTTGTTTCAGCGACAAATCGAAATAAGTGGCAGGATTTTTCAGGAATGTTCGGGGCTGTATCTGGTATATCCATGCCCTCCTTTTGGCTTGGCTTACTCCTCATTCAATTGTTCTCGGTAAAATTAGGTTGGCTACCAGTAGGCGGGAATGATTCTTGGCAAAGTTACATCCTTCCTTCCTTAACGTTGGGAACTACAGTGGCTGCTGTAATAGCTCGATTCACTCGTTCTTCATTAATGGATACATTAAAAGATGATTTTGTCAGAACAGGACGTGCAAAAGGGCTATCCGAAAACAAGGTAGTTTGGGGACATGCTTTAAGAAATGCAATGGTTCCGATCGTTACAATGACTGGTCTTCAATTTGGTTTTTTATTAGGTGGTTCCATTGTTGTTGAAGTAGTGTTTAGTTGGCCGGGGCTGGGAAGTTTACTTATCGATTCTATTTCGTTCAGGGATTATCCGGTGATACAGGCTGAACTTCTATTATTTGCATTAGAGTTTATGTTAATTAACATGGTTGTCGATCTGCTATATGGTGTCCTCAACCCGAGAATTAATCTTGATTAGCAGGAGGGTGAGTAAAATGTCTGAAACGAAAATGACTGCACAATCAGAATACAAGAATGATGTCGTGGAAAAAAGAAAAGCTACGTTATGGTTGGATTTTTGGAGGAAGTTTCAAAAACAAAAGACTGCTCTGGCATCAGGGTTATTTATCATAATTTTGTTAATCATAGCGATTATTGGACCGTATCTTGCGCCTTATGGACCTGCAGAACCTGATTATGGCAGTATCCTTAAAGGACCTTCCGCTTCTCATTTAGCTGGGACTGATGCCTATGGCAGAGATATTTTTAGCCGAATTATTGTAGGATCCAGAATCTCCTTGCTTATCAGTATCAGTTCAGTTTTTCTGGGGGCTGCTGTTGGATCTATTCTTGGTTTGATCAGTGGTTATTACGGAAGATGGTTGGATAGTTTGATTATGCGAGGGTGTGATGTATTATTTTCTTTCCCTGGAATGTTGCTAGCCATCGGAATTATTGCAATTTTGGGACCTGGACTAACAAACGTGGTTATTGCTATTGCTATTTTTACTGTGCCTACATTTGCAAGAATCGTTCGGAGTGGCACCTTGTCTGCGAAAGAATCGGTTTTTGTGGAAGCTGCCAGATCTATTGGGGCTACGAACAAACGGATGATTTGGAAACACATTTTTCCTGAAACCGTTTCAAGCATCATCGTTTATTTCACAATGAGGATTGGAAATGCAATTTTGGTTGCTGCAAGTCTAGGATTTCTTGGTTTAGGAGCAAAGCCGCCTACCCCAGAGTGGGGAGCAATGCTAAGCATGGGCAGGGATTATATTAGTACACATCCACATATAACTTTCTTCCCTGGTCTAGCAATTTTTCTAACGGTTCTTGCTTTTAATCTACTTGGCGATGGATTGAGAGATGCTTTGGATCCTAAGATTAAAAATTAAAAAGGGGGAGCGTTTCTGATGGATGAGAACATATTAGAAGTAAGTGGGTTAAAAACTCATTTTTTAGGAGACAAGGGTAAAGTTGCTGCAGTTGATGGTGTTGATTTTCACGTTCGTAAAGGAGAAACACTCGGTATTGTGGGTGAATCAGGAAGCGGTAAAAGTGTAACTTCTCTTTCTATCATGCAGCTTCTTCGTGATACTTCCGGGAGAGTAATGGAAGGTTCAGTCAGATTTGACGGAAAAGAATTATTAGATTTCAGTGAGAGACAAATGAGAAAGGTAAGAGGAAATGATATGGCTATGATTTTCCAGGAGCCAATGACTTCACTAAATCCGGTTAAAAAGATTGGTGAACAAATTCAAGAAGCCGTTCTTCTACATCTCAAATTTAACAAAAAAAAGGCTCGGGAACATACTATAAATATGCTTGAATTAGTAGGGATTCCCCGTGCAAATGAAGTGATTTATGAATATCCGCATCAACTTTCCGGAGGTATGAGGCAACGGGTGATGATTGCAATGGCTATGTCATGTACCCCTAAATTTCTAATTGCTGATGAGCCCACTACAGCGTTGGATGTAACAATTCAAGCACAAATACTTGAACTTATGAATGAGTTGCAAAAAGAAGAAAAGACCTCCATTTTACTAATTACACATGATCTGGGGGTTGTGGCTGAAATGTGTTCCAGGGTTGTAGTTATGTATGCGGGGAAGGTAGTTGAAGAAGCAGATGTATACGAATTATTTGCTAACCCGAAACATCCATATACAAAAGGTCTAATTCAATCGGTCCCAAAACTTCGTCAAGGAACTAAACGATTGAATTCAATCCCTGGAAATGTACCCGATCCAGGCAACATGCCAAAGGGCTGTAAGTTTGCCCCCCGTTGTGCCCATGTTATGGATATTTGTAATTCAAAGGATCCGGAATTGAAACTTCTTAAAGATGATCATTCTTGCCGTTGTTTGTTATATCAAGAAGAGTCAGAGACAAGGGAGGAAGAGCATGGGAAAGCCTTTAGTTGAAGTTAGAAATCTAAAAAAACATTTCCCTGTTAAAAAGGGGCTTTTTGAAAAGAATAAAACCGCAATACAGGCAGTTAACGATATTTCTTTTACCATTGCTGAGGGGGAAACTTTTGGCTTGGTGGGGGAGAGCGGATGTGGAAAATCAACCACAGGACGAGTAGTAATGAATTTACTTCCCCCATCAAGCGGTAGTATACACTTTAATGGACAGGAAATAAGTGGTTTAAACGATACACAATTAAGAAGTGTCCGTAAAAACTTTCAAATGGTTTTTCAGGATCCGTATGCTTCTTTAAATCCTAGGATGAGAGTGAAAGAATTAATATCTGAACCTTTAATTATCCATAAATATGATAAAGTTTCTATTGAAAAAAGAGTGAATGAGTTACTGGATATAGTAGGTTTGAATACAAATTATGCGGATCGGTATCCGCATGAATTTAGTGGTGGGCAAAGGCAAAGAATTGGAGTGGCAAGGGCTCTGGCATTAAACCCTAAGCTTATTATTGCAGATGAACCAGTGTCTGCTCTGGATGTTTCAATACAATCACAAATACTTAACCTTTTACAAGATCTTCAAGACGATCTTGGTTTAACATATTTATTTATATCACATGATTTGAGTGTGATGGAGCATATTAGTGACCGACTTGGTGTGATGTATCTCGGTGAAATAGTTGAACTAGCTGACAAAGATATTATATATGACCAACCTAAGCACCCGTACACACAGGCTCTGTTATCATCCATACCAATTCCTGATCCAACTGTTAAAAGGGATCGTATTATTTTAAAAGGTGATATACCAAGTCCTGCGAACCCTCCAAATGGATGTCGATTCCATACACGGTGCCCATATGCTATGGAAAAATGCAAGACTGAAAAACCAAAGTTGAGAGATGTGGATGAGGGCCAACTGGTGGCATGTCATCTGTATGACTAGAAAATTATATATCTGAGGTGATAGAAATGAGTGAACAACAAAGCCCGATCCATGTTTATCGTGGAGGTTATTTAGAGAGTGTACATGAGGTTGATGTTGCAGTGGTAAATAGCGATGGGGAAGTTCTGTTTTCATATGGAGACCCTAATCGTCCAACATTTGCAAGATCCTCTATGAAACCATTTCAAGCAGTTCCAACAGTAGAAACAGGGGCAGCCGAAAATTTTTCATTTGATGCGGCAGATATTGCACTATTTTGTTCTTCGCATAATGGAGAGCCGATACATCGTTCCAGGGTTTTATCTTTGCTGCAAAAGGTAGGAGAAGGTGAAAAATCATTACAATGTGGAACTCATATTCCCAGGGATATTGAAAGCTATAAAAAGTTGATTCGCGATGATAAGGATTTAACGCCGGTATATAGTAACTGTTCCGGGAAGCATACGGGGATGCTGGCAACTTGTGCTTATTTGAATGAGGACACAAGTACTTATAGGGAATTGGATCATCCACATCAACAACGGATTTTGAATGTGATTTCAACCATTTGTGATTTTAATAAAGAGGCTATAGGCATTGGTGTTGATGGTTGTGGTGTACCAGTTCATCAGCTACCACTAAAAAAAATAGCCAAAGGTTTTGCTTGTCTATCTCAACCTGGAAGAATGATAGATCAAACCTATAGTGAATCTCTTAGAACTATAAGAAATTCAATGATGGAATACCCGGAAATGGTTGCCGGTACGAATCGTTTTGATACAGATTTAATGAATGCATTTGATGGTGGAATCGTAGCTAAAGCTGGGGCTGAAGGTGTCCAATGCATAGGGCTGGTTGATTCAGGATTGGGTATTGCGATAAAGGTAGAGGATGGAAATGGGAGAGCAGCTAGTGTGGCCGCAATGAGAGTATTAGAAGAATTGAAGATTGGAGATGAGGAGACTAAATCTAAGCTCAAATTGTATACTGAACCTACTGTTAAGAACATGGCGGGAAATACGGTTGGAAAGATTACAGCTGAATTTCAATTGCAAAATAAGGAGTATGCAAATTGATAAATTATATAGCTTGTTCCTCAAGACTGTGCAGTGTTACGTTCTTTTATTTTCAAAGGGGGGTAATTATTAATGAAGGTATTCATTTCTGCAGATATCGAAGGGGTTTCAGGCGTTGTTGGTAGGGAACATACAGCCAGGGATGGCAAGGAACATGATTTGGCAAGGAAATTGATGACAGATGAGGTGAATGCATGCATCGAAGGTACACTGCAGGAAGGGGCTCGGGAAATAGTAGTTAATGATTCGCATGGAACAATGCGAAACATTCTACAGGATTATTTATTTTCGGAGGCTGAACTAATACTTGGGTCCCCTAAAAAGCTGGCAATGATGGAAGGAATCGATGAGACGTTTGATGCTGCTTTTTTCGTGGGTTATCATACCAGGATGGGTGCGGATGGTATTTTGAATCACACATTTAGTGGTCGTATCATTAAGTCTATACTCATCAATGGAGTTGAATATGGGGAATTCGGTATAAATGCCCTTGTTGCGGGTTATTACGGTGTACCGGTAGTATTTGTTTCGGGGTGTGATCTGCTTGTCAATGAAGTAGTTACATACGTACCAAACATTCAACGAGCGGTTGTCAAAAAGACAATAAATCGAACTAGTGCCCAAAATCTTCACCCAATAAAGGCACGGTCTATTATAAGGGAGAAGTCAGCAGCCGCTTTGTCCACAATGGCTAGTATGTCACCATTTGTAATTGACACTCCATTGAATGTACAAGTGGAATTTTTGAATACAGGATTGGCGGATGCTGCCGAAATTTTACCAGTGGTGGAGAGACTAACACCACTGGCGGTAAATTTTATAAGTAATGATATAATAGAGAGCTATCGATTGATTCGTAGTTTGATTATGATGGCGAATTCGACATTATCCTAAGTAATGTTATAAAGTTGCACACTATTCCAGCCAAAAACGGATGATTTTTGCAAATTAGGACGGATATTTTCACCTTATCTCAGCCGAAATCTGGTGCAAGCCGGGAAGTGGAATATGATGTCAAATTGATAAGTAACGCCATTAATGAAATGAATTGCGAGAATATTGAAGATGTAAAATTAGCTTCAAGTACTACAGATTACAAGCCAAAACCAATAAGAAAGCTGTTGTTGTTTGATATAGAAACAGTTTATTAAAACCTCGAAAAAGTAAAATATCGTTAGTTTAGTAACGAAGGAGATGTCTCCCAATTCCACTATAGATTTAGATAAAATAAAGAGTCATTGGAACAAACTTTGTTCCAATGACTCTTTATTTTGGGGATATGCGGTGCTACTGTGAAAAAATACTCAAAATCACAAATTACAACATATATGTTGTGTACGGATTGCTCTTCAACAAGGATAATATTCTTGGAGAAGGGGGATTGGCGTGGATAAAGAGAAATTGCTTATGCGTTTTGGAGAACTAATACGGCAATATAGAGAGAAAAATGGCTTCACCATGTATGAACTTGCAGAAGAATTGGATATCTCAGAAAATCATCTTGGACGTATTGAAAGAGGGGAAAGTAACACGGTCATTACGAATTTCTATCAAATGGCCACAATATTGAATATCCCTAGTTATTTTCACGATGAGATGAAACAGATCGTACGTGATCTTGAAAAATAGGTTCTCTTTATCCTTTCTGTTCTACTCCCTCTTGAAGTTAAATCCTCAGTGTATATGATCCGTATATCCATCTTGTATTGCTGTACCCAAGCCCTCTCACTTTTATCACCTACAAAGGAGCAAATCACATGGAAAACCGAATAACGTTTAACTCATTGTTTGAGAAAAATGCTTGGAGATTCCGCTGCCAATTACGCAAAATAGACATCAGCAGACCGGACAATGATCTTTTTCAGGAAGGTTTAATGGTAATGTGGAAACCCTTCGAACCTTACCAGCCTGACGATGCCCCTCTGGCGATCTACTTCACTTGTATAACCCGACATTATTTGACTGACTCCCTGACAGGAAAAGTGCCTCTTCATAAACGTTCGGCATAAGAGTCGGTTTTGAATTATTGATGGCATCCACCGCCATTTCGCAATACCCCGTCGCGTGCACAGCCCCTCTTACGGACGGATTTCACACGATGAAACGTATATACTAGATTTATAGTGTTTTTTTAGGCAAAAAAATAGTTCGTTTTTTGCCCCCAAATGAAAGGTTGTAACGATAGTAGTTATGAGAAGGAGTTTTTATCACATTATAGCGAAGGAAGAATGCGAATGGACAACCGAATATCATTTGAGGAAATTTTTGAGCAGAACAAGCGGAGGATCCACTTTCAAATCCATAAGTTGAACATTAATGATCCGCACGAGGAATTTTTTCAGGAAGGCTTAATCGCCATGTGGAACGCGTACGAAAAATACCAGCCGGACAAAGGCCCCATGGCTACATACTTTAACTGCATTATACGGAATCGTCTGATTGACCACTTACGCAAGGAAACAACGCATCAAAATATACAGGAGAAAGCCATTAAAGAAGAGTTAACCCAGATCACAGAAGGCAATCATCACAGTCTTCGGGGTAAGGTGGATCTAAGACTCGTATCCGAGCAATCCCTTCCGCTGACCGATCCTGCACTTTGGAAATCCTTAAAATCACATCTGACGGAAAGGCAATGGAAATGGATTTATTACCATATCATCGAAGACATGTCCTATACAGAAATAGCTGTTACGGAGAATACGACCGTTGAGGCTGTCAAAAGTTGGGGCAAGCAGGTGCGAATGAAGCTGCGTGACCCGGCGTTCCGGGAAAAGCTGCAATGGGAAGAAGGTCTGTAAGAAGGCGGGACAGGCTTCTTGTCGTGGGACAAGGGGACAGGTTCATCGTCCCAAACATCTGGGACAAGGAACCTGTCCCTTTGTCCCAAAAATTCATTTGAAACGGGGAAAGGCATATGAACTATATTAAAGAAATGAACGCATTTTATGATCAGGTTATTTTCAATCCATTGTCAGGATCGGCTGTGGCACTGTGGCACACGTTGATGCATTTCAGCAACAAAAGCGGGTGGCGGGAGACATTTTCTGTCCCTGCTACGTTAATCGAGACAAAATCCGGTGTGAAAGGCTCATCCTTTAAACGGGCACGCACTGAATTGCAGGATAAAGGCTATATCAACGTAATTCCGGGTAATGGAAATCAGTCAGCCACGTATCGCATGATTTCGCAGGTTCGACTGGAAATGTATGGCGGGGAAGGGTTGCCGGTTGCTCAGCAGGTGGTGAATGAGGAAGTGGATCAACTTGAGCAGGGTGTGGCTGCGGCGTTTGACATGGAATCCGGATTGGAACAGCCGGTATTGTCGAGTGGTAATCGGTTAGTGGGTGATTTAGAAAAAGAAAGTGCTGTTGTGGTTCCTGCCTTGAATCAGAAAGCGGACCAGGACATGGCCGACAGTTTGGTCCACAGTTCAGTCCACTCCACGGACTACAATATGGACCACAATCCGGACCACAGTACGGCCCCATTATTTAAACAATACATAAATCAAACCGAAACAAAACAGAAACCAATAGTAACTACTACTTCGGACGCTATCCGATTTTACCAGGAAAACTTCGGCGCTATCAGTTCGTATCTTGCCGATGACATAATTAATTGGATTGCTGACATGGGTGATCCGCTTGTTCTCCATGCCATGAAACGCGCATTGGAGCAAAATAAAGCAAATTTCGGCTATGTGAAAGGTATCTTGAAAGCATGGGTAAAGAAAGGGATTCGAACGGTTGAACAGGCTGAAGCGGATGAAATGGCATTTCGAAAGCAGCGGGCTTATCGGGGTGATTCGGCTGGTGGTGAGGTGATTCCGGATTGGTTTCGGGAGCGGGAGGAGAAGAAGCCGCGTGTGGAGAAGGCGGCTGATGCGGTTTTGGATCATGCGAAACAGGAGGAGTTTGAGCGGTTGTTGGCGGAGTTTGGGGGATGAGACAGTATAGTGAACCTTGCATATGGTGTCAGACCTCCAGTGTGTTCGAAATTCAATTATTCATTTTTATTTTTCATGTAAATCCTCTTAAAAATTACAATTAATCTAACATTTCGACAATAAAATAAGATATAATAGAAAAAAACGAATTTATTTTGGAGGAGAAATGGAGAATCATAAACCAAAAGTATTTATTGGCTCGGCCCGGGAATCTATGGATTATGTTAATGCAATACATGAGCAAATTCATTATTACGCGGAAGTCACGCCTTGGTATGCCGGTGTGTTCCAGGTTAATGATTATAATATGGATAGCCTAGAAAAACAATTAGATAGTAATGACTATGCAGTTTTTATATTTTCGCCTGATGATGTCGTTGAGATGCGAGGGAAGAAAATGCTCAAAACACGTGATAATACTCTGTTTGAAATGGGTCTGTTTTGGGGGAAATTAAGAAAAGGGCGTGTGTTTTTTATTGTTCCGGATAGGGTTGGAAATAAACCTGGAGAAGGTAGACATGAATATATTCTGCCCTCTGATTTAAATGGCTTAACCACTGTAGACTACGAAATAAGGGCTGATGGCGATTATGTTTCAGCTGTTAGTCGGGCTTCTCAACAGATTAATCAAGCAATTCGTAGGTATGGAGTGTTTAAGGATCCGATAAATTTGTTAGAAAAAACAAAAGATCAATTAAATAAAAGTAACATGGTGTTAGGTTTTTATATGCAATTCACAAAATCTTTACTAAGTGACAGTGTTAATAAATATGAACATTTATATGAAGCTTTCCGAAGTTCTTTTATGCCTCCAGATGGTTTTAATGTAGTTGGAGCTGGGATATGGAAAGTAGTTGAGAAAAAAGGCTTAGAGCAAATTGCAGGTAATGAAGGAAGGAATAAGTTTTACCCTTTCAATATAAACAATGAGAGGGAAGAAGGTAATAAAATCTTAGTTGTGGATAGCTTCCTTAATTCTGAAGAGCAAGTTATTTTATTGGAGGATTTTTTGGTAAATACATACCTTTTATGCTATCCTATAGGTAAGGAGTTAGTTTTAACTATACACATTCGAGGTAGAGGGAATCTTACTGAGAGCAATTTTAATCAACTGTTTGTAGTGAACCATGAATTGTTGTCTAGTGTAAACTATCTATTTGGAGGTGTGCTGAATGATTAAAAAAGTCAAAGTTCAATACCCCGATAATTTTTCTTATAAGGTTGGAAAAGCGGTTGATGCGATTAGTGTTGTTGCGCCTTCCGTAAAAGGAATAGAAGAGGTAGGTAAAGTTGTATATAAGCGAAAGGCTGAATATAAAAAACCCAAGTTAGCGCGTCCTTAACAAGCATGGGGCTGCAAAACGTGTTCCAGAATTCGGGAAAATAAAACAAAATGAGCGAACCGGCAAAGATCCAAATCCGCTATGTCAGCGAATTCACATTTACAAACACCCCTGATCAGACGATATGGGGTGTTTTCTTTATGTAATCATTTAACCATCTCATCAAGTATTTCATACGCTTCTTCCAATTGGGCTACAATGGGTAACACAGTCTCCCACACCTCTGAATCCTACGAGCCTAACCATGATCCACTGGCAATTTACTTTACCTGTATGATCCGAAATTATTTGACTGACATGTTGACCGGGAAGCTTCCGGCAAAAAGGAGCGAATCATCATTAGATACGGATGGCAGCCACCGCCATCAAGTAATACTCCATCACGTGCGTACCTCTCTTACGTACGTATTTCACACAACAAGACGTTTATATTGAATGTATAGTGATTGTAGACGAAAAATAATCGTTTTTTGCACTCATAACAGCAAAAGAGAACAACTGTAACGCTTTAAACTATAACTGGATCAGATCCTGATTTGGAGGGGGATATTTCCCAAGATCAAAGAATATTTTAATCTTTATAGGTTATATTAGTAATAATCTGCGAAGTAGGTGATTGAGATGGATGGCGTAAATTCATTTATAACTTTTTGTACGTCTTTATATAAGATAATAAATAATATTTTTAGAAATTATCATGTAACAATTTTAATATTTGGTTTGATTTACTTCATCACTCAGCCTTCATTAAACACATTTTTATTATTCCTGTTCGGACTTATTATATTCTTTTTAAAGAGGAAATTAATGAAAACTACTATGACCATGTATTATGGTTTCCCAACTAATAATGTACAAATAAGTAATAATAATGATGATTCAACTTTTAAGTACTTTAACCAAAAGTAGAATATAACTAGTGTTACCCACACTGCGGGCGACAAGAAGTCTTTCGCAAGTGCGGCTGTTTAAAGTTGAAGCTCCACTTGAATATTAGACGAAAAAGGCATCATCCGCTCATACTAATCACTGAATTACCGGTTGGAAGTGGTCATCCGGGGATGGGGGATAGTCTCCTATAAGTTGATTGCAACGTTTTCTAAAATAATCTGACAGAATGTTCATGTTGGATAATTTTATTTCTTGTAATAGTAAAATTTGATTATCGGGGGATAGTAAGCTGAATGCCAATTTATTGTTTCCAAGGATGAAGGTTATTTTGTCCCAATCGTTTTTTGAAAGGTCAAGTTTGGGAAATAATCCAATAATCCCCTCTAAGAGGCGTTGTTCCGCTTCGTCATGAAATACATTATATTTTTTAATATATTGCACGACGCCCTCCATAGTAGATCTTTTACGTATTTTCATGGCGTATTCTAGGTATGATTTGTATTTGTCGTCAGTGTACAGATGTTTTTTTATTTCGGAAGGCTTTGTTGAGGTTTTTGCAGCAAGTTCGTTGATCGTTAGTGACCCTTTAAGAAAATTGATAATAATGTATTTGTCACAACCGGAAGAGCGTGCCTTACCGTGAAATAATTGTCTGAGAATTTCTAGGTACCTTTCCGTGTCGTCGGAAAACTCTTTCAGTTGACATTCAAATTGGTCGTCGGGGTAGCAATCCCTGTAAAATCTGAAATTTTCATAGTGGGTTATTAATCGATACTGTCCTCCTTCGATTCTTTCAATGACAGGTTTGCCTTCAATATACCCAAAATATTTATAGTGATGTGTAAGTCTGTTTTTCCCTTCAACAAGATTAGTCTCCATTACATAGTCGTTTATTTGTGATGCTTTAATCCAGGTGTTCGTCATAGTTGATCCCTCCTGCAGTATATTTATGATTTAGTCAATTTGTCCTATGACTTCGGATGGGAATATAAAAAGTCTATGGAATTTAACTAACACCTGTTTAAAGGCATCCAAAACCATTGATTATTATTCCGTTCACAGGCAAGTTTTGGAATGAGAAAACATGAAATTCGAGAAAACTTTATTTGTGAAAAGTTATGAGGGAGTACTCAAATAACTGGGAGTAAAGTGGCACAAAGCGGTCTAGCTGCAGATAAGCCTGTACCTAATTCAGTCGATGCCGGGACAACCTATTGGTCGGTTGACATAGACCCGCATGGTAATGAAATAGAAGTATCTGACGGAATGAATTGGACGGTGATATAGATGTACGATGATTTGTCATTTGTGAAAGCACAGAAGGCGTTTAAAGCAACGGACGTTCCTGCTAAAAATTTAATTGGAAAACGGTGATTTTAGCGAGGGATCTTCAGCCTGGTCAGTTGGAGATAACATAACAGATTTTTTAGTATCTAATGGAATTGCTTCGTTCGCAGGAGGTGGTGCTTTGTCGTCAACCGGGAGCAACTGGGTGTCACAGCCTTTCTCCGGTCCTGCAAGGCATATTTACTATAATTCTGTTTTGGCAAAACAGGAAGTACCAGAAGGAAGGTTTTATATAGGTTCGGGTTACTCGTATGCGGAATACACTCTTACTAATGAAATTAAAAGGTATTCATTTGTTGGCAATCACTCTAATAGTGTTGAACCTACGTACGGTTCAGATTCTGGTATTAGCGTTGCAATGGATAGCGCAATATACATTGATTTGACGAGGGTTTTTGGAACAGGTAATGAACCTACTGCTGAACAGATGGACGCACTCCTTGAACAATTTGATAAAAGTTGGTTTGACGGCACAAAAAATCTGTTTGATGCTCAACATTTCATGTACATGTATTTCAGGAAAATAACTGAACTCGAAAATGCTATTACGGCACTTGGGGGAGGAGCGTAATGTTTAACATGGCAGAATTTCTAAAAACAAATCTAATCAATGGGTATAGAGAAGGCTCATTCACTCGTACACAAATTACTATATTTGCTATAAATTATCAATCGAAAGGTTGGCTTACTCAAGAAGATGTGAATGATGTTTTGGAAGCAATTCAACCAAAAGAAGAAGCTCAGATGCAAATTTAAACTAAAGACATCTTTCTGCTATATTATAGTAGTAGTAGAAAGGAATGATTTTAATGCAAAAAGAAACTACGTTTGGTAGAACGAAGGAAGAAGCTTTATCAAGAATGGGGGATTTAATGATACGGAAACACCCCGATGCAATTTATTCTCGTTCCGAAGTGGAAGTATCGGAATATGGGAATGAAGAAAGTGAAGATAAATACGTGGCGGAATATATTTTTTAGAACACCTTATTTGGTGTTCTTTTTGTTTTGCATCGTAATTGTGTTACTCAACTAACGCACGTCTAATGTTTAATAATTTTTGGTGTCATTCTCGGGATTCTGTAAAAATAGGGCTTGGGAGTTTTATAAAAAATGGTTACTTGTATTGAAGGACTCCATCTATGAACATAGTTATAGCACCAGACCCATTTAGAGGCAGTTTAACGGTGACGCAAGCAGCTTCCGCAATGGGAGGACTGTATCAGAAGTGAAAACGTCCCGGGGCAGGTGGTTTATGTTATGCATTGTTGGCAATCGGGGCAGATTGCAAGATATTCCCTCTTGTAGGGCTTGTCTACAGTAAATACTTCCTAAGAATGTGATAAAATAAGCAATAGATAATAATCAAACTTCTGTAAATATTCATTTAAAAAATGGAGGGGTGAACTTTGATTCAGGATTTCATAAGAAATGAAAATAAAATATTTGAAAAGGACAAAATGTTAACAGTAGAAAAGTGGATGGTTCCTAATCCTCATTTTGTACAAATAGATTCATCCTACAGACAAGTTGCAGAAATTTTGAAGGAATTCAATGGTGAATGTATACCAGTGGTTAGCAAAGGTATGGAGCCAGTTGGTATCGTTACATCGAAGCAACTATTGAATTATTTTCTCAATGAGGGAAAAAAAGATGAACCTTTATTAAATAGTGTATTTGAAAATAAATTTGAAATTGTTCATTTAAATGATTCTATTATAGAGATTCGCGATCAATTGTACGATTTTTATATGGTAGTTGATAGCCAAAATAAATTAGTTGGGATGTTAACAAGGAAAGAAGTTTTAAATGGCTTGACTTGGTATATTCAGGAAGTAGATCAAATGGAGTATAGTGCTGAAATATTGAATGTTATTTTGGACAGCGCTTACGAAGGAATTACGGTTGTTGATGAAGAAGGACTTATAGTTGAGTTTAATGATGCTTATAGTCGATTTATGGGGATTGAAAAGCAGGATGTAATAGGTCGTGATGTACAAGAAGTTATAGATAATACTAATCTGCATAACACGGTAAAAACGGGTATGCCCGAACGAGGTGCTTTACAATACATCCAAGGTCAGGCAATGATTGTGCATCGGATACCCATTTGGAAAAATGACCGAGTCGTAGGTGCTATAGGCATGCTTATATTTGAAGGTGTTACGGAATTATTTAAAATTTATGAACGGCTACAACAGAAAACTAATCAACAGTTTCCAAAGAAGAAGTCCACCACTGTTTCAGAGCCTCGTGAGAGTGACTTGGTTACACTAGATCAAATTATTGGTGTTAGTGAAACGACATCGGAATTAAAACATATAGCAAGGAAGGTAGCTAAGACTAATGCAACGGTCTTGATTACAGGTGAAAGTGGTACTGGAAAAGAAATGTACGCCCAAAGCATTCATCATTTAAGTCCTTTTGCCGATGGGCATTTTATTAGCGTTAACTGCGGTGCAATACCGGAACATCTATTTGAGTCGGAGTTATTTGGTTATGAAGAGGGGGCCTTTACTGGAGCCAAAAAAGGAGGTAAGCCAGGGAGGTTTGAATTAGCACAGAATGGGACACTTTTTTTAGATGAAATTGGTGAGATGCCGCTTTTAATGCAAATAAAGTTGTTACGTATTTTACAAGAAAAGAAATTTGAACGTGTTGGTGGTACGCGAAAATATAAAATGAATACGAGAATAATTGCAGCAACAAATCGGGATTTGAAAAAGATGGTTGAAGCGGGGAACTTTCGCGAAGATCTTTTTTATCGAATTAACGTTATTGAACTTCCAATTACCCCTCTTCGCAACCGGGTGAAAGATATTCCACCTCTTGTTTCTCATTATTTAAATGCAATTTGTAATCGCTATCAAATACCAGTGAAGCAGTTTACTTCAGAGGCAATGACAGCGTTTATTCACTACGATTGGTACGGAAACATTAGAGAATTAGCTAATGTGATTGAAAAACTTGTTGTTCTCGTTGAGGAGAGGACGATTAAACTCAAACACTTACCCAAATATATGGTGGAGAATAATGGTACTGGTAATCATCAAGGCAGCGAAAACGCCAACCTAATTCACAATATTAAGAGTGTTGAACAAAATAAAGAGAAAGAGATTATTTTATCTGCCATGCAAAAGAACAAAGGAAATAAATCAACAACAGCAAAAGATTTGGGCATTCACCGAACCACATTGTACCAAAAACTAAAAAAATATAATTTATATCATTAAGAGTCTGTAGACATATCCCTACATTATGAGCAAAAAGTGTAGGGGTATGTCTACATTTTATTTTCAAAATTTACTGTATAGAGGGAATTCAGTAATTGGCATGTTTTTTGCTGTATATAAGTGAATAAGAATGGGGGAATTTGAATGGAAAAATATGCGGCTTTTCGATCACCGCAAACAATTAATTATGGTCGGGATGCATTTAAAGAGGTAGGGAAAGAAGCAGCTTCTAGAGGGAAAAAAGCATTAATTATTAGCGATAAGGTGATGGGTAGTCTCGGTTATATTAGTGAATGTCGAGATATCCTATCACAAGAAGGTGTCGACAGCGTTGTCTATTCAGGAGTTGCATCAGAGCCAACCGATGTTTTTGTTGATGAAGCATTAACATTGTTTAAAAAGGAAAATTGCAAAATTATCATTTCACTGGGCGGAGGAAGCTGTATTGATACAGCAAAGTCAATAGCTGTTGTGGCAACAAATGGCGGTTACGTGGGAGATTATATGGGGCTAAGAAAAATAGCAACAGTAAATCCAATTCCACATATTGCAATACCTACTACCGCGGGAACTGGTTCAGAAGCTACTGATGCAACAGTTATTGCTAATACAACAACTGATGTCAAAATGATGATTAAGCAGCCTGCATTTTTACCGGAAGTTGCAATTGTTGATCCAATACTGACTGTTTCATCTCCAAAACATGTGACAGCAGCAACCGGTGTGGATGCTTTAAGTCATGCGATAGAAGCTTATCTTTCTAAACATTCACATCCGATGACAGATACAATGGCGCTTTCAGCAATGAACTTGATTGTTAATAATCTTCCGAATGCATATGAGGATGGAGAAGATATCGACGCCAGGGAAAATATGTCTCTAGGAGCTTTACAAGCAGGTTTAGCTTTTTCAAATTCATCTGTATGTCTTGTGCATGGAATGTCACGTCCAATTGGAGCACTGTTTCACGTACCACATGGGTATTCTAATGCAATGTTGTTACCAGCAGTATTAGAATTTAGTAAGGAATCCGCTACTGAACGTTTGGCAGATTTAGGAAGAATTTTTGAACCTGAGGCAGAAAACTATTCAAATAAGAAGGCTGCTGATATTGCTGTATCTTCCGTAAAAAGGCTTTGTTTAAATTTAAATATTCCTAATTTAAGTGGATGGGGTATTGATAAACAAGAATTTGAAAGCGTTGTCAGTAAAATGGCAACAGATGCCTTGGCTAGTGGTAGTCCGCAGAATAATCCAAAGGTTCCGGTACAGCATGAAATCGAAGAACTATACAAAGTTTGCTATGTGTATGAGTTTTCTTCAGAAGATAAAGTAAAATGATTAATAGGGGGAGAGGGGAATAAGTCCATGAGTTTAGTTGGAATAATTGGGTTGATAGCATCACTGGCGTTGCTGATTTATCTAACGTTGAAGGGAATCAATATTATTATTGCCGCCATATTAAGTTCTATTTTATTGGCAGTGACAGGTGGGTTAAACCTCCAAAACGCTATGATGGGAAGTTACATGGACGGTTTTACAGATTATTTCGCTTCATGGTTTTTGGTTTTCTTGCTCGGAGCAATTTTTGGAAAGGTTATGCAAGAAACAAAATCAGCTGAAAGTATTGCACAATGGATTAAAAATACGTTAGGAGCTAAAAGGGCTGTGTTCGCTGTTGTAGCCGCAGCAGCAATCATGACCTATGGAGGGGTAAGCTTATTTGTGGTTGGTTTTGCGGTTTATCCAATAGCAGTTTCGTTGTTCCGGGCCGCAAATTTACCACACCGGTTTATTCCAGGTGCTTTAGTATTTGGTTCAATCTCATTCACCATGACTGCACCGGGATCACCAGAGATACAGAATATAATACCAACTAAATTTTTTGATACAGACCCAACCGCTGGCGGATTAATTGGTGTTATCTGTGCACTCGTTATTATGATCGTCGGTGCAATATGGATAGGAAAAATGGTGAAAAAGGCAGTTGATAATGGTGAGGAATTTTCACTCCCTTATAAGCCATCTTCATCGGGTGAAAATGAGTCGGCAGCAGCACTTACAGCTCAAAAAGAAGATGAAGATCAACAACCTAAGAAAAATATACCAAATATTATCGTCTCGGTTATCCCACTAATTTTCGTAATAGCATTGTTAAACATTTTATCGCAATTTCTTAATCCGACAGCTGCGTTATTAGTGGCACTAACAATTGGTATTACCCTAGCATGTACGATGATGATCAGATTTCTGAAAGCCTTTTGGGAATCGCTTGCATCAGGTGCCCACGATGCTTTGGTTGCACTTGCAAATACCTGTGCCGTCGTTGGCTTTGGTAGTGTGGCTGCTCAGGTTCCCATATTTGATAATTTAGTACAAGGACTCGTAAATATACCTGGGCCACCTCTACTTGGATTAGCTATTGGAGTTACTCTTATTTGCGGAATTACAGGGTCAGCTTCCGGTGGATTGGGTATCGCATTACCTGTTTTAGCTCCAATATATATGGCACAGGGATTGGATACAGGTGCAATGCATCGTGTTTCAGCGTTAGCATCCGGTGGTATGGATTCATTACCACATAACGGTTATGTTGTTACAACTATTCGAGTTATTTGTGGTGAGACACATAAGAGAGCCTATAAACCTATCTTCTTCTTAAGTGTAGTTTTACCGTTAGCAGTCGTATTCTTAGCTGTTTTCTTATACTCAATTTTTTAGTCTACTGATGGAATAGATTAAATTTAAAGAATTTAGTAATATGGTGTAAATCGAAAATTAAAAATGCAAAATATATGGAGGTTTTAAAATGACTCAAACAAAAGCAAAAACGTTAAAAAATTATGTTGGTGGAATTTGGATCGAATCTGGATCGGACAAGAATGAAACTGTGTACAACCCAGCAACAGGAGAAGTAATTGCAAATGTGCCAATCTCTTCACAGGAAGATGTGGATCATGCCGTGAGTGTTGCTAAAGAAACATTCCAATCCTGGAAGGAAGTTCCTGTTCAAAAACGTTCCCGCATTTTGTTTAAATATCAACAATTGCTTGTTGAACATTGGGATGAGCTTGCGGAACTAATTACAAAGGAAAATGGTAAGCCTTTAAAAGAGGCAAAAGGTGAAGTGCTACGTGGTATTGAAAATGTTGAATACGCTGCAGGTGCACCATCTTTGATGATGGGTGACCAATTACCCTCAATCGCATCTGGTCTAGAGTCAGGTTCATATCGTTATCCAATCGGGGTAATTGGAGGTATTACCCCCTTTAATTTCCCAATGATGGTACCTTGTTGGATGTTCCCGATGGCTATTGCAACAGGAAATACATTTGTGTTGAAACCTTCAGAACGCACGCCGATACTAGCAAATCGTTTAGCTGAGCTGCTTGAAGAGGCAGGACTTCCTAATGGTGTTTTCAACATTGTTCATGGCGCCCATGATGTTGTAAATGGTTTGCTTGATCACAAGGATGTAGCAGCTATTTCGTTTGTTGGATCTCAGCCTGTAGCAGAGCATGTTTACAAACGTGGTACAGATAATCTTAAGCGTGTTCAAGCGCTCGCCGGTGCTAAAAATCATACAATTGTATTAAAAGATGCTGAACTTGATAATGCATCAACTCAAATTCTCAATGCTGCATTTGGGTCGGCAGGAGAACGGTGTATGGCTGCATCTGTGGTGGCAGTTGAAGACTCAATTGCAGATGAATTTATCGATCAGCTTGTTCAAAAAGCAAATGAAGCAAAAATCGGTAACGGTTTAGATGAGGGTGTATTCCTTGGTCCAGTTATTCGTGAACAACATAAAGAACGCACCTTGAAATATATTGAAACTGGTGAAAAAGAAGGAGCAAAACTTGTCAGGGATGGCCGTGAGGATGTGGCTGCACAACGTGAAGGCTATTTTGTTGGGGCAACTATTTTCGATAATGTCACAACTGAAATGAAAATTTGGCAGGATGAAATATTCGCACCAGTTCTATCCATTGTACGTGTGAAAGGACTAGATGAAGCGATTGGAGTAACAAATAAATCACCATTCGCAAATGGTTCTTGTATTTTTACTAGGGATGGTGGAAATGTTCGTCAGTTCCGCGAAAAGATTGATGCTGGCATGTTAGGTGTAAATATAGGCGTACCAGCACCTATGGCATTTTTCCCATTCTCTGGATGGAAAGATTCTTTTTATGGTGATCTTCATGCGAACGGTAAAGATGGTGTGGAATTTTATACACGTAAGAAGGTTATTACAACGCGTTGGGTGTGATAACTAACGGAATTAAGCATGGGGACGGTTCTTTTATTTCCTTAAGAACCGTCCCCATTTGTCCATTGACACATTTGCACCATATGCTGATACTTTGCAGGATGAATATTGGCAGCTTCTATTAGAAGATATGAAGCAAGAGCTCCGTCCCCGCGCTTCACAATTAATGAGAATAATTGGATTGTAAACCAAGTGTAATGCATGCAGCTGGATAGATATAAAACATAATCGATTACAAATTCAGATTGAATCCTTAATTGCTCTTATACCTCACATTAATTCCATCCTCTCCCAACTCGTCTGATATTTCATCACGAATCCCAGAGTATTCATTTATGTACCATGTGTTTTTTAAATAATCAATGACTTCAAGGCGCAGATTTTCCAATTGTTTTTTCTTCTTGTCAATGAGTGAATGATAATGGAGGTGTTTCGAATAATAGTATCCTGGAATTATTAGCAATACAAGATGATACACATTAGTGAGAAGAGCAGTTACAGCATAGAGTATATTTTCTTCTGATTGAGCCCAAATAAAAAGGGAGGCATAGGCAACCAGCATGGCTGAGGATATCATTGCAATTTTGAAACTCGTGTTTTGAGCTATTTTAAATTCTTTTATATCATTTTTTATGGAAATCAGTTCGTTCAATATTATTATAGTATCATTGGATACATGGTCTCTCCATGTGGACATGTTTATCACCTCTGTTAATTGTATGCATTTATTTTCAAAATTAGGTGCATAGTTTTGAGTTGGAAAATAATGCTGAGTGATTATTCAGTTAATTTATAGGATATATCAATATAATATATTTAATATTATGATAATAGTAAAGTAACAGAATTATTGAAAAGTAATGCTTGTCAGGTTAGTATAAGTAAAAGGAAATGCAGGTATTAAACATAATACTTCGGGGGTGAGAGTATATAAACAAAAATGATTGGCTGCTTAATTGAGGACATGCAGGATCTTACTACATTTGTAGGCCTCATAAATGGATGTAGCACCAGACAATATAGAGGAGTGATAAAATGAATTGGTGGTTATTATGGATAATTGTTTTTTTAGTTGTAATATTCACCGTTAGTATCATTTATTCTCGAAAAATTAAAACTGCCGATGATTATGTGATGGCTGATTTTAGTCTCGGTTTTTTTCCAATTTGCGGTTCTGTTATTGCAACGGTAACAGGCTCTGCAGCACTTATTGGTGGAGCAGGTAAAGGATTCGAGTTGGGGATTGCTTATTTTATTACTATAATAAGCTTCGTATCTTTTACTGTAGTAGCCGTCACCATTCTCGGTCCTACGATACGGAAATTAAAACTATATACGGTTCCTGAATTATTTGTACGCCGCTTTGGGAAGGCATCGGCTCTTATTCCGGCTTTAATTATCGCATTTTTGTACATGACCCCAACTTTCGGCATGCAATTAGTTGGAATGAGTTCAATTCTATCCGCAATTATAAATATTCCGGTTGTATGGGGGATTCTCATTGGCTTTTTTATTGCGGTTGCCTTTACTCTTTTAGGTGGAATGCCCAGTGTTGCTTGGACGGACGCCATACAAACCGTAGTCATACTTGCAGGAGTTGTTTTGGTCTTTGTTTTAGGTTTAAATTATGCTGGCGGAGTTGAGCAGGTAGTAAAAAATACACCAGATGATTTGTTGAATTTCTTCAGTATTGGCGGAAAAGAACTATTGAACTGGTTTCTAGTTTTTGGGCCATTTTATGTTGTATGGCAAACCACCTGGCAGCGAGTAACTGCAGCAAAGTCAGTTAAAACAGGCGTATGGTCTGTAAATATAGGATTTATTATTTCCGGTTTGATTGGTCTACTGGCTATATTTATTGGAATTATGGCCCTTCAAATTTTACCTTCAAATACTGATCCCGATTTAGTTTACATTGATTTTATGATGAATGTTTTCCATCCTTCAATTGGTGGCTTGTTTTTAGTTTCTCTTCTGGCAGCACTTCTTACGGGTGCAACTTCATTTTTGCTAAGTGGTGCCATTAACATTTCAAAGGATATTTATCAAGGCTGGATTAACCCAGATGCAACAGATTTGCAAGTATTGAAAGCAGCTCGTTTATCGGTAGCGGCTATGGCAATTTTAGGATTGCTTGTTGCTCTGTTCATTACCGATATTATTAAAATATATCAAATTGCGCTGTCCTTTACCGCGGTAACTCTGGTATTCCCAGTTCTGGCTGCTATGTTTTGGAAAGGAGCAACCAAAAAAGGAGTTATTACAAGTATATTTGGCAGTATGATAGTTTCGTTTCTCTGGTACTTACTAGGAAAGCCTTTTGGTATCCATGAAATTTTACCCGGGCTTATCACTTCTTTTGTATTACTGATAGGGGTGAGTATTTTTACCAATCATTCACAAGATGAGGAAGTTATATCTTATTATCATGCTTTAAAACAGGATTCAATAGAAGTGGACCAGAAAGAGGCATAAATGGAAGTTTGCTCTATAAATAAAAGGAGGACTTTAATTCGCTGGAATAAAACCTTTGTGAGTATAATAAATTTTATAACAAATCAAAAGACTATCCAATAGTAGGTGAAATTACTAAGGATAGTCTTTTTACGGCTTAACTGGTTATTAACGTTTCCTGTCCATACACGGGCTTTCCACTTATAAACGTAGACTTAATAGAAATATCTTTAATCTCCATTGGATCAACCAATGTAGGGTCTGCTTCCAGAATAGTGAAGTCTGCTGCTTTTCCCACTTCGATACTTCCCAAATTTTTCTCATCGAAAATCAATTTTGCACCGTAAATCGTCATCGACTTAAGGGCTGTTTCAACATCAATTTTTTGATCGGCTCCCAGGATATTACCCTCTCTCGTTATTCGGTTGACAGCGGCCCAGACTGAAAATAGTGGTGATATTGGAGTTATTGGGCAATCAGAGTGAAGGGTGAACAGTAAGTTTTGCTCAACTGCCTCAGCAAGCGGATTAAGTCGTTTTGCCCTCTTCGGACCCAGAAAAATCCGTTCATGCCTATCTCCCCAATAATAAACATGGTTAATGAAAAAAGATCCTGCAACACCCAATTCTCCCATTCTGGCTATATCCCCAGGTGTTGCCGTCTGAACATGCTCAATCCTGTGCTGGTGGTTTTTTCTTGGGTTTTTCCTTATAGCATTGGAATATGCGTCCAGAATAGAACCGATTGCACGATCACCATTTCCGTGAGTGGTTATACGAAAACCACGTTGATGCAAATTCATAATCTCTTCTTGGAACAGTTCTTCGTCATGAATTAGATCACCATAAATATCCGGGTTTTGATAATAAGGTTCTCTTAGTGCTCCGGTAAGCCCCTGGATAGAACCATCCTGAAACATTTTAGCACTGTCCAGTCTGGCTTTTCCATTCGATCGCTCCTGTAATTCATCATTAAGCTGGCTTGGGGAATAATTGCCGAATTTTTCCCCTTGTCGTAGATACTGATGCATTATCATTAATTGTGTCCGCATAGGGTTTACATTACCTGCTGATGCTTTTAAATGAATATCCATTTCCTGTAATCCATTTAACAATCCCACCGCTGCTTCGGTGTTTGTCGTAATCCCGTGTGATAGATATTCATTTGCTGCTTTTCCTAATGCTTGAATCATCTCCTCAGATGTTTGCTTTGGCAATAGGTCAAGGATAGTTTGCATAGCTGCGGGTTCGTACATAACCCCATTGAGCTTACCACGATCATCCCGGCCATAATGCCCACCTTTAGGGTCGGACACGCGATGGTCTAATCCCGCATATTCCAAAGCCAAAGAATTGACTGCTGCCAAATGACCGGAGATATGTCTAATCATGACAGGATTGTTGGGAGAAACTTCATCCAAATCCCATCGTGTCACGTGTCGCTGTTCATATAAAAGCGTATCGTCATAGCCATTCCAACGACCCACTTTCCGTCATCTGTATTCTTTGCTTTTAAACCTATAGCCTCTTTAATGTCTGCAATCGTTTTGTGTGGTGGAGAACTGCAGTCAACCTGACTCTGATTTTGTGAATACATGAGGATATGGTTGTGTGTGTCAATAAATCCGGGCAGTAATGTATTTCCTTGGAGATTAATAACTTCAGTTTGATCGGTAATATTAACCCCATTAATCGAGGGCTCTGGCTCTGGCCAAATACCGACAATTCTCCCACCGGAGACAGAAACAGAACCGGCTCTTCTATTGTTGTTATCTAAAGTCAATACATTGGCATTAGTAAATAGAAGATCAATATTCATTTGAAAACTCCTTTTATTGGTTTTAATGAGTAATTACGGTTGTTTTTTACATATAGAGCTCTCCATGTGAAATAAGCGTAAATAAATCCTTGATTGAAGTCAATATTTTTTGAATAATTTTATAATCAAAAAAATGGATAAAGTTTATTGGGAATATCAATAAGCATATCCTAATTGATAAAGGATATTGGTAGATTTGAATAAATCACTTTGAATCTAGTACATGATTAAACGCATGGTTGTCTGCGCTGTAATCAGCCAACACCCAATAATTCGGAGGTTTTTGGGTTGAGAAAAACATGCCTTCTTGATTTGTTCTACTCAACTTTTACTTGACGTTAGATCGTGTGTGCAGTATTATGTGTAATGTATACAGTGTACATAGAGGAGGTGCCCTTGGTTGAAATTAAATATTCAGTCTATTAATAAAAGAGAGACAACAAGAGAAATAGTATATAAGGAATTGAAAACAGCGATTTTGGATGGAGAAATTGAAAAGGACGAGGTATTTACCGAAACACAACTTTCGAATTTATTTAATACATCTAGAACACCTATAAGAGAAGCTATTTCAGATTTGTTAAATGACGGACTTATTATTTCCATTCCAAGAAAAGGCTTGCAAGTTAGAAAAATTGATGAAGATGAAAAAGAGCAAATTTTTTTCCTTAGATTATTTATTGAGCAGGAAGGTATAAAGAAATTGTCTTCCATCATTACAAAAGATCAAGTAAATTACTTACAAAAGATAGTTGAAAAGCAAAAACAGGCTATGGTTGAAAATAACAAGATTGAGTTTATAGATATGGATCAGGAATTTCATATTGGTATCCTTCAATTTGCTAATCAACATTTATTTAAACAAATCCTGCAAGATTTATACAATTTAACAAGGTTAATCGGTCTTAAGGCACTGGTTAAAAAGGGCAGGATGGAGGAGGTTGTATCTGAACACAATGAAATTTTAATTGCCATGGAAGAGGACAATCCTAGCATGGCCTGTGAGTTAATTATTGAACATTTAAATATTACGAAACAATCGTTAAATATAGTGGAGAATGAGTAATTAAAAAAAGTATAATTTGCAAACGCTTGCAATGCAGAAATGAGGTAGCAAAAATGTCGACAATTTATAAAATGCACTTGAATCAGAAGACTACGGATTTAGCTATTAACTCCTGTTTTTGTGTAGGTTATTCCGGCAGAGATAAACAACAAGCATTAAAGCATGTTGAGGAGTTGGCAGAGTTAGGTGTTCCGAAACCACAGGAAATTCCAGCCTTATTCCCGTTACGAAATAGCAGCGTCACCCATGATTCAATGATAGAGGTCATCGGAGGAGAGTCAACCGGTGAGGCAGAAATAGTATTCATATTCGGTGACTCCGTTGATGAGGTTTATGTGACCGTAGGAAGTGATCACACGGATCGATCATTGGAGACTGTGGATATAAATAAATCAAAACAAGTTTGCGACAAACCGTTTGCTAAAAGAGCTTGGCTATTGGACGATCTATTGAATCATTGGGATGAACTAGAGTTGGCATCATATATTCTTGTCAATCAACAATGGGAGCCATACCAGAGGGAATCAGTGCAAAAAATCTTGCATCCTACAGATGTTATTGAATTTCTAAAGAAGAAACAAATACCTTTAAAACATTCGATTGTTTTTGCAGGAACCGTTCCTTTGCTTAACGGGTTTAAACAGGGTAGTAAGTTTTTAATGAAATTGATTGATCCGGTTAAAAATGATGAAATTAGTACGGAATACGAGATTAAAAATCTATAGTCTAAGAGGGTGTAAAAAGATGAAATATCTGATTTATCAGATGGATGTTATTCCGGGGGATCCGGAAGCTAATCGGAATAAGGTCAAAAATTGGGTTGAAGAAGTTGTAAAAATAGAAAAACCCGATACTGTAGTACTACCGGAAATGTGGACTACAGCCTATACACTTCCGGAATTGCATGAACTGGCTGATGTAGAAGGAGAGCCTACAAAGTCTTTTTTGGAAAGAATTGCAAACGATTACAATATTAATATAATTGCTGGATCTATTGCTAATAAAGTAGAGGGTAAAGTTTATAATTCGGCTTTTGTCGTTAACCGTTCCGGTGAAACTATTTATCAATACGATAAAATTCATCTTGTTCCAATGTTAGACGAACATTCATATTTGAACGGTGGTGAAGAAAGCGTCAAAGTATTTGAGTTAGACGGAATCAAAATGGGAGTCATTATATGTTACGATTTACGTTTTCCTGAATTGGCTCGGTCATTAGCGTTACAAGGTGCGGAGGTTTTGCATGTTGTTGCTGAATGGCCGACTCCACGAAAAAATCATTGGGAAAAATTGCAGATTGCAAGAGCTATTGAAAACCAAATGTATGTGATCTCCAGTAACAGAGTAGGTAGATATATAGGGGTTGGTTTTTGTGGGACTTCCATGACTGTGGATCCAGGGGGGGAGGTGTTGTTAAAGGGTTCAGAAAATGAAGAAAACCATTACAGTGTCAAAGTTGATTTAGATAGTGTTAATAAGTTTAGAGAAGAAGTTCCAGTATTTAGAAGTCGCGTTCCGAATCTTTACAAATAATGGAGGTAAAGCATATGAAAAAAATAATGACGCTATTTATTGTTGGTCTGCTGATAATTGTTGCCGGTTGTTCAGGTGATAGTGCAGATGGATCGGGAGGCGTTACTCTGAAGCTTGCGCATACCGGTTCGGATACTCACCAATACCAAATTGCTTCTGAGAAGTTTAAAGAATTGGTAGAGGAAAAATCAAATGGACAGGTGACTATTGAAATTCATGGTAATGCAACATTGGGAAGTGAAGGCGAAGCTGTTCAACAGGTGATGGACGGAACACTTGATATGACTACGGTGGCTGCGGGCAGTGCATTCGCAAATACCGTTCCAAGTTTTAAAGTGTTTGGTATTCCTTATCTTTTTAAAGATCGTGAACACGTTTACAGTGTTTTAGACGGAAAAATAGGGGATGATTTGCTATCGAAAGTTGATGAACATGGAATGAAAGGATTAGGTTGGTGGGAAGTTGGTTTTCGCCATTTAACCAATAGTAGAGGGCCTATTAAGAAACCTGAAGATGTAGATGGATTGAAAATACGCGTTCAACCTACTGCAGTTTGGGAAGAACACATGAAAGCGTTAGGGGCTACTCCAACACCAATTGCTTTTAATGAATTATACTCAGCGCTTGATCAAGGAGTGGTAGATGGACAGGAAAATCCATTGGCAACTATTAATTCTATGAAATTTTATGAAGTACAGGAATATGTTGCGCTTACTGCTCATGCTTATACTCCCGCTGTCGTTGTGATGGGTAATAACGCTTGGAAGAAGTTAAATGAGGATCAACAAAAAGCTGTTCAAAGTGCTGTTAATGAAACTAGGGATTATATAAGACAAACGTTGAAAGAAAAGGATGAGAAAATTATAAATAAATTAAAAGAGAAAGGGGTTACAGTAACTAGACCGGATCGACAGGCATTCAGGGAAGCAACAAAAAATGTTAAAGAAGCCGTTTCTGAGCAAGTTCCCAGTGAATTGATTAAGAGGATAAAAAACCAAGAGTAATTTCATTGTCCTCATTCCAGAGGGATTTCCCTCTGGAACTATCATTTCTATAATAATTACGAGGGAGGGTGAAATTTTGCAGAAACTTGATGCCCTTATTGAAAAATTACTGGAGATTATTATTGTCTTTTGTTTGTCAATTACTGTAATTATTACCTTTTTACAAGTTTTACTTCGGTATGTATTTGATATTTCGTTCGGATGGTCCCAAGAGGTTTTAATGATTAGTTTTATTTTTAGTGTTTTCTTTGGTGCGGCGCTAGCTGTAAAAAATAATGAACATTTACAAGTTGATATTTTAGATAATGCACCAAAAAAGGTAAAGAACGTGCTAAAGGTTTTAGAAATGATTGTAGTAGGAGTAATGATTGTTGTCTTTATCATTTACGGATGGAGGCTTGTGCAAAATAATTTTAATGCGGGAACAATTATAGGTGTTTTACCAATTAAGGTGGCTTTTGTGAATATGATATTACCCATTAGTGGCATATTCATGTTGTACTTTTATTTGAAACAGGTGATTAAATGGCGGCGCTGATTCTTCTATTATTTATTTTAATCTTAATTAGAGTTCCTATTGCATTTGCACTGGGATTTGTTTCTTTGCTGGGTATTTTCTTAACAGATCCATCATTGCTTGTTAATATTCCGCGAAATGTTATAAGTGGTGTTGATAACTTTACGCTAGTTGCAGTACCGTTATTTATCCTTGCGGGCGAAGTGATGACAAAGGGTGGAATATCAGAAAGACTGATAAAATTTTCTCAAACTGTTGTCGGTCACATGTCCGGCGGTTTAGCAATGGTTGTCGTATTGACTAGTATGTTTTTTTCGGCATTAACGGGGTCAGCGATTGCAACCGCAGCAGCTATAGGTGGCATGATGATTCCAGCCATGAACAAAGAGGGGTATGATACCCGTTTTTCTGCAAGCCTTGTTGCCACTTCCGGTACAATAGGTCCCATTATTCCTCCGAGTATTATCATGATTTTGTACGGAGTAATTGCAAGTGTTTCGATAGGAGACCTGTTCATAGCAGGGATTATTCCCGGGATTTTGATGGGTTTTAGTTTAATGATATATAGTTACTATATTGGTAAGAAAGAGAACTATAAGGCAAGAGAGAAAAGGGCATCTATTAAAGAAGTGCTTAAAGGAGTAAAGGATGCTGTATTGGCTTTAATTATGCCATTAATTATCATCGGCGGTATAATGTCAGGCATATTTACAGCCACAGAATCCGGTGTGATTGCCGTTGTTTACGCAATCATTATTGGAATGTTTGTCTATCGAGAACTGAAAATTAAAGATTTAGTCCCAATTTTATTAAGTACAGCAAAAACCACGGCAACTATTTTATTTTTAATTGGGAATGCTTCGTTGTTTATTTGGTTCCTGTCCTATAATGCAATTCCAAGACAACTGGTGGAAATGATGGGAGGAGTAGCGGAGAGCCCAATGTTACTTTTACTTATCATTATTATCATCTTGTTGATAGTTGGAACATTTATAGACACAATCAGTGCGTTAACGATACTCACACCGCTATTTTTACCATTAATAACACAGGCTGGTATCGATCCAGTTCATTTTGGAATCGTTTTGGCAGTAGGCTTAACTATAGGACAAGCTACACCTCCTTTAGGTGTTTGCCTGTTCGTTACCTCTTCAATAGCTAAAATTAAAGTGCCCGAAATGTTTAAATACTTGTTCCCACAGATTTTAATTTTAGTTTTGGTGTTACTGATAGTCACTTATATGCCAGGATTAGTAATGTTTCCATTAAATTTTCTTGGTGGATAAATATTGGTTAAACTTTTCAATATTAGCTTTTGTAACTTAGTGTGTGAACTACTCCCTTGGTGGTAGTTATATAATAGGCCGTTTCATGTATCGGCATGGCGGTCTATTATTATGTTATGATTTTCTGGAGTATAGATAAATATGCTAATCAGAATACCAAAAGCACCTACTTGATAAAAGAGCAGGTGCTTTGGTAAAAGAAATTGTATTTAATTTAAACCGGAACTTCCACGTCCAACAATGGAGCATACTGCTGACTGCCAAAAATATCCCCATCACCAGGACTTCCACTTGGTCGTTTTCGTCGAATTGTAAACTTAATGGCGTTTGCTGGGTCAAATTGAACAAAATCAGTTATTTTTTCAAGTGGGATATCGTAAAGTTTTGCAATCGTTTCCTTTGTTAATACATTACTCTTACAAACAAGGTCATAATTGCTTTTCTTGTTGAAAATGATATCGAATGTAATTTTATCTGTTCCTGCATTTTTTGAACGAATTGTTTTTGCAAGTTCATTTAACGTTTTCTTTGCCATAAATTTCACCATCCTTCTTAGTTATACGGAAACAGTATGATTGACTTCATCTATATGAATGTTGAAAAGTTCTAGTGGATCTTCAACCGGAACTGCGTTATTTATTGTCCATTCATATGTTGGTCCTGCGTAAATAACATCATCTATTAAATAGGCAGCTGTACCTGCAGTCCCTTTTACCTCAGGAAGGCGGGCATAAAATATTTGTCTTGTAGCAAAAAGTGTTAATTCTTCTGCTGTAACTTTTGATTCAGCAACCCCTTCAACTACAATTCCTAGTTCATGAGACTTGATTTCTTTTACAGGTTCAAGGTCACCCATTACACCATCTTTACCAAAAATACGGAAATTCAGATGATACTCTTCTCCCGCAAATTCCTTTTCAACTTGTTCATTAGCAAATTTTATTACGTCATCAATATTTTCAATTGTATAAGGATCACGGACTCCTGCAATACCGATAAATTTTTCGCCAACCTTTCCTGATCCCTCAATTTTTACCTTTACTTTTCCCTCTACGGGTACATATTTCATTCCGGTAATTTGTGTTGTTTTTTCATCGTATTGTTTATACTCGCAATTTTTCATATCGAGCATGCCACCTGCAAAATATTCATAATACGGGTTGGCGCGTTCGTACATTGCGTGTCCGGCAACTGACGCAATGGTGCAACTCTGTCCAGGGTGCATAGCTGTAACTTTCACATCATCGTGGGTAATTGTCCCAATCACACTTTCCTTTGCTCCAAATGGTTCGGCGCAGAAGGAAGCACATTCTAAAACTTTTCCTAAATAATATGCATTCGATTCTGGGAACCCTTCGCGGATTGCCGGTGCTGCAAAAATGGCACAATCACTGGATCTTCCACCAATAATTACATCGGCACCCATATCAAGTGCTTCAACGAAAGGGTGAATTCCCGCAACAGCAACAGCTTGGTCTGTTTTTTCGAGTGTTTCCATTTGAAGGTTTTCTCGTTCGTCTAATCCTTCAATGGTGATTTCATTATTCAGTTTGTCTTTTAAATAGCTTTTCTCAACTTCTGAATAAAAGTAGGCTAATTTAAAAGGGGGAAGATTGTGTTCTTTGGCAAGGTCTCTAATCATTTGTACGTACATATCAACACGGCTGTTTGCACCTGTATCTCCCGCTGAACCAATTAACATAGGGACCCCTTGTTCTCTAGCTGCCAATAGCATTAGCTCTAAATCGTGTTTTTGCCATTTATACATACTTACTGACCTGTCGGATCCAAGAGCAGAAGCGCCGATGTCATCGCTCCCTGAATCACAGCAATAATAATCCGGTTTGGTTTCTTTAGCAATTTTAAAGCTATCTTCTTTTGTCGGTGCAAACCCTAAATGTCCATTAGGGGATACAATACGGATTTGTTCCTTCATTTGTACCTTCTCCTTTTCAAGCAATTTACATGACGTGTTATAACCAGTTAATCTAAGGGTAAGATAATGAGCTAGTATTGTCAATATGATATTTATAAAAATTCAAAATATTTAAGAGGGCAATGTTCGCTTAAAAGCTGCTGATGTTTATTTACTCCATGGGACGTGTCAGATAAAAATTGAACTTATCTCCTCTGTAGTACGCGACACGATATTCAATTGGTTGCTCAGATGCATAGATTACAGAAGTGGTTTTAAAAATGGCAGTTGTTTCCTCCAATTTTAATAGTTTTGTTAATCTCTCATCTGATAAAATTGACTCAAAAGTTTGCTCTGTATGTGTAGGCAGTATGATATCATTTTCTCTGTATAAATCAAAAATTGAAAATGGTTTCCTCCTTTTTATTGCCTTTTCCGCTGATAAGATCATTTCTTTGCCAATCTCAAGCGGAAAATAACAATCATAGAATACAAGGGGACTTTCGTCTCCAAACCCCATTAATTGAAGGTTGATAATTTGACTTAATACATCAATATCCAGGGTTTTGGACAGTTGAATATCCGTCTCCATTTTTTCCGATTTAATAATTTCTGTTTTTCCTATAATCCCTTGCCGTGACAGTGTAGATTGAAAGCCGCTTACTTTACTAAGTTCTTGCTTAATTGTGGGACCAGTCACAAATGTTCCTTTACCATGTTTTCGACTTAAAAATCCTTCATTTACTGTTAAGTCGATTGCTTGACGCACTGTTATTCTGCTGACATTGTATGTTTCACATAGCTCCCGTTCTGAAGGAATTAATTCTTGTGGTTTTAGTTCTCCGGATTTAATTTGTTGGACAAGTACATTTTTTAACTGTTCGTAAAGGGGCATTGAACTTTTTCTATTTAATTTTTCCACTACAAAAATCACCTACCAGGTTTTTTAAAGTCATAATACATTATAACAACAGTTCATATTGAATCATAGCATTCTCAATTACAACTGGATCAGTCGTTTTCAAAAGAGGTTGACAATTCAAAAATTGATTGATACAATAACTTAAACATGACATGATATAACCAGTTGTAAGTTTTTAGCTTGAAATGAAAACGTTTTCCTGGAGGTGTGTACATGGGAATTCCTATTCCTATTCTTTATTTGGTTAGTTTGATAGTGTTTATTGCTGTTCTATTTATTGTATTTAAAAGACCAATGTATGAAATTATGATTTCAGCATTTTTTTTCACCATCCTTATAACAGGACAGTTTGAATTATTCTGGTCTTCCTTGATATACCCATCAACAAGTAGCTTATTTTATGCTATTTTTGCGTTTATGGTTGTCGCTGTCCTGTTTGATGCTACGAAAGTTGTTGAAAAAATTATCAATTTAATGCTGTCTATCGTTGGTCGATTCCGTGGAGGTGCTGGTTATGTTTCACTTCTTGGAAGTACATTCATGGCATCCCTATCAGGAACGGGACCCGGGAATGTAGCCGCGACCGGCGTTTTTACAATTCCAACAATGAAAAAGGCAGGTTATCCTAACAGACTTGCTGCGACTACTGAAATGTCAGCTAGTATGTTGGGTAACATCATTCCTCCGTCAGGAATAGTTTTTCTGACATATGGAATTCTCGAAGAAATCAACCCTGGTTCTATTTCACTAAGCAGTTGGGTCATAGCAGCGTACGGAATTGGAATTTGGTTCTTTATTCAAAGATGGGTCACTCTATGGGGGTTATGCAAGTTTTATAAAGTAAAGCCAATTGCCAAGGCTGATATGCCTGAGTTTAAAAAAAGCATGAAGGTTGGCTGGCCATCACTCGTCCTACCGGCCTTAATTTTTATTCCGTTGTTTGTCGATGCCCAAATGAAGGATGCTATCATCGGAAGGATTGGTCAAGATGGTGCTGAGGCTTTTTCCTCTTCTGTTTTGATGTTTACGCCAGGACTAGCAGCAGCATATGCAGTGGGAATTGGGAGAAAGGCGATATTTTCATCTAATAATCGATTTAATCAACTGATGAATGTTTTTAAGGATTCTCTCCCAAAAGTAGTTCCTATTGCAGTAACCATTTACATGGCGTATGCCACGGCAACTATATTCAGTGCTATGGAAATGAATGAGTTGATTAAGGATTGGTTTGTTTCCATAGGAATGAGTGTACCCATTATGATTATTGTTCTGCCACTCTTTTTCATGGTATTGGGAATGGTTCTTCCGGGTTCTGCTCAAATCGCCATTCTTGGTGGGGCTGTAATTACCGCATTTGGTGCACTGGGTGGGGATGCAACTTTGTTCGCACTCATGTTACCTGCTATGACAGGAGCACTCGAAGGAATGACTCCTCCTCTTGCACTTGGATTATTTGTAGCTATGGGTATAGCAGGGTCAGGTTTTAAGGAGACGTCTAAACTCACCATTATATGGGTCGTCCTTCATGTGGTTCTTTGTATGATATTGTTAACAGGGATTCTACCTATACTTGGTTTATAAAGGGGGTTATCAAATGAAACTTTTAAAAAACTTATATGGATGGACAGCATTTTTGACAATGTTTCTAGGAATGATTGTCACTGTCTTATTTGTACTATCCTTCCTTATTGGTGGAGAATCAGGGGAGGCAATAGCGGTGTTCGCGGGAAAGACTATGACATGGGGAATTCGCCTGGCAGCGATTGCGATCTTTATCGGGCTAATCTACACTTACATCAAACGTGAACACACTCTTACCATTAAGTCGGAATCTAAAGAGTCTGCTCAAAAGGAAATTGATCATGCCCATCATGATAGAAAAACTGCCTATTAGTTGGAGTGTTGTTTAATGAAACCCTTAATCGGAATCACTGCTCATATTGACAATGGAGATCCTAATGATTTATATCCGGGACACCCCTTAATTTACACGGATCATCAATATGTAAAAGCGCTTGAAAATCATGAAATGATGGTTGTCATCATCCCCGTAATAAAGAATCAAAGTGAAATACCATACTACTTGGATTTTCTAGACGGGATTGTGTTAACGGGTGGAGGATATTTGGATCTAGATATTCCTATCGAACATACCTCTACATTACGGGGAACTGGGGATGAGCGATTTAGCTTTGAGAGTGCTTTGCTGGATAGTGCATTACGGCTAAATATGCCTATACTTGGTATTTGCCGGGGTATGCAAATGATCAATGAAGTCTTAGGAGGTACCCTTAAAACATTAACGAGTGATGATCATCACCAGGAGATTAGAGGTATTGCCGGTTCTATTCCAACCCACGATATAATCATTACACCCGATAGTAAATTGGGTCAGATGTTAGAAAAAAATGAAATAAGTGTTAATTCCTTTCATAGACAAGTGATTGATATACCCGGGAAGGGGATCCAGGTGGTCGGTTGGTCCCAATCTGATGGTCTTATTGAAGCAATAGAGAGTCACCATCATTCATGGGTGCTTGGAATGCAATTTCATCCCGAACAACTTTTGGAAGGTGGTAATCATTGGGGAAAATTATTTAAATCTTTACGAGAAGCTGCAGTAACTTATCAACAAAGTAAAAATTTGAGTAGTTCGGGTACTATTCAGGAAGGTTGAGCTTGGGGGAGGATTTATTTAAAAGAAAATCAAAAACCTTAAAAGGAATGCATTTGGCTAGCATTAGATAGAGGGACTGATTCAGTAAGCTACAATATATGTGGCTTTTGGATCAGTTTTTTTCTTGCTTCAGCTCATAATCTAAACCATAGTATGGATTCTTACTACCTAATAAGCGATCTTGGAACATTAAAAATACACTTCTATAGGGAGTTTGTAAGGATGGAATTTTATCTAGTATTCTGTTGTGCCAGCAGTCCTCCTTATATTTTTCTAATAATTTTCCGTGAAAAGGAATGGGACAATCTCACACGACAATAGACATGGATAAAAAGGAGGGGCTTGGGAATGGCAAACAGAGAATATAGGTTACTGGATAAATCAGGGGATATAGATCTTGAAGATCAGAAGGCTATGGAAGATGCAAAATGTTTTTTTAACAAATATAAAGGTACAGATGTAGAAGCTTTTCATTTTGGTGATTTAATAATCTTGCCAAAAGGAGCACCAGGCATAGATGCTTCTTCCAAAATTTCGATTCAGAAAGTAAACAGGATCAAAATTGATTATATTAGTCATTTAAATAATAAGGAATTAGAGGAAGCATTGGTGGACCTTAAGAAGGGTCATAATCTTAACCAGGGTCAGTTGAAAAATATTACAATGGAAATAAATCGCCTACGTAGGGATCTGAAAAAAGGAGAGGAAAATATTGAACAACTAAAGAAGTTGATGAAAGAAGTTACAATACAAAAAGTGGACGAAAAACAAATTAAAGACTACCTTGCCAAAATCAAGCGCTACTGCAAGCAATTGGAGGACAATCTTTTTTTGGATAACCCTGAACTACTTAATAAAGAAATTAAGGGTGAGGTTTTGAATAGATTAGATGTACTGGAAAGCTTTATAGAAGATTTTAGGAAACAGTATGTATAAAATTTTTGGATTTACTGAAAGGCATATGAACTATGACCTGCTGTATTTGTTAGCCGCCCAGAATTGACTGGGCGGCAATAATTTACTAGGGAGCAAGCCAATAACGATTTTTCTTGGAAAAAATTTATGTATATTAAAAACTTGGTGGTGTCATTACCCACAAGGCTTTTAGTTCCTCAACTCCAGGATTATTCCAACTATGTGATAATCGACTTGAAAATTTGATGGTATCCCCTTCATAAAGATGAAAAGACTCTCTTTCAATTGTAACTTCCAATTCCCCGGATAAAACAATGATGCATTCTTCTTCACTTTCATGACTGTACGGTTCCCCGCTTTTTCCACCAGGTTCTATTGTAGAATAAATGACTTGTAATTTTCCATCTAAATTGGTAAGTAAAAAATCTTGGGTTAACGCCGGTTTAGGAAAAGAAAGTTGACGGCGGTTATTTTTACGTACAATGCTAACATTATCTGTTTCGAATATTTGTGAATCTCCGTTCTCAAATAAAGAGGCTATTGGAATATCTAATACTTGAGCAATCTTCTGCATTGATGCAATTGATGATTTCGTTTTACCTCGCTCGAATTGACTAATGAAGCTGGAGGTAAGTCCCGTCTGGCTAGCAATATAATTTAAAGTTATATTTTTTGATAAACGAATAGAACGTAATTTTTCTCCAACCGTTTTGGAGTAATTCGTATCCTTTTGATTTGTCATTTTAACACCTCTCAACAGGTTGTGTCCCTATTATAGTAATAGATTTATGAAAATAATTAAAGAAAATAAAAATCCATTTTTTCATCCTATTTAAATTTTAAAAAAATTCTGCACTGAATATTGAAACAATAGAAGGAGTTTTGTTAATATATTAACATATACTTAATTAACTAATACTTAATTTTGATATCTAGGAGGTTTTATTTATGACGAAGTATCCTAACCTGTTTTCTGAACTAAAAATTGCTAACACAATGATTAAAAACCGTATTATGACAAGCGGTCACCAAACAACTTTGGTAGAGGAACACTTGCCAACTGATGATTTTATTGCGTATCATACCGAAAGGGCAAAAGGAGGAGTCGGGTTAATTGTTATGGAGGCTCATGGTGTTCATCACACCGGGCTCAATACTCCTTTTGCAATTGATGCGAGTAACCCTAAAATTATCGACATCCATAGGAAAACTGCAGCAAATGTACATCAATATGGTGGAAAGCTATTTGCCCAGTTAATTCATCATGGACGGGAAGCATATGTAAGTGATGAAAATGCTGATGTAGTAGCTCCATCAGCAATTCCTACTGAACGGTTTCATATTATTCCAAGAGAATTGGAAGAGGATGAAATACAGGAAATAATTGACGGATTTGTAAGCAGTGCACTTAATCTAAAAGAAGCAGGGCTTGATGGTGTGGAATTTGTAGGTTCACATACGTATTTGTTCGAACAATTTTGGAGTCCAGCGGTAAATAAACGTACTGACCATTGGGGTGGATCGTTTGAAAACCGAATGCGATTTACAAAAGAAGTGATCCAACGTGTTCGGGATGTAGTGGGAGAAGATTTTGTATTGGGGATGAGGATGTCACTGCATTCGAAGGATGATGTCGGTACTTCAGGGGAGGAATCACTAAAGATAATCCGTTATCTTCATGAACTGGGTGAATTGAATTATTGGAGTCTGGTAATAGGATCCTCTGCAACATACAAAGGAAGTTCTTATATTGTACCTCCAGCTGGGGAATCCGCTTCTCAACTTTTTGAAGGGGTCAAACAAGTAAGAGATATTATTGGAAAACGACCATTAATTCTCACTTCACGAATTTATAAACCGGAAATTGCCGAAAGGATGCTTCAGGATAACAATGCGGATGTAGTTGGAATGACCCGTGCATTAATTGCCGATCCTCATTTGCCGTCAAAAATATCAGCGGGTAACGAGGATCAAATTATACCATGTATTGCCTGTAACCAAGGCTGTATTGGGCGATACCAGGAACATCTTCCAATTCGCTGTACGATTAATCCAGCAACTGGGCGGGAAAAACATTTTGCTGATGTTCCACAAGCTAAACGAATACAAAACTTTTCTGTAATTGGTGGCGGCCCTTCAGGAATTATGTCAGCGCTTACATTGGCAAGGAAAGGTCATCAAGTAACGCTATTTGAAGAAAGCGAGCAATTAGGAGGGCAGTTAAATGTTATAAGAGGGGGGCTAAATAGGGAGCAAGTTGGAAACTGGCAAACCTACCTTATTAATGAATTAAAACGGTTAAATGTAAAAATTGAGACAGGTAAACGCGTTACCGTAGAGGAGGTTAATCAGCAACAGCCTGTTGGAATTATTATTGCCACTGGTTCCAAATCTTTGATACCCGAAGAATTTAGAAAAACCGGCATTACTGCTTATTCGTCGTGGGATGTTCTAAATAAGGGGAGGATTAAAGAAGAGAATATTCTTGTTGTCGATTGGAAAGGAGATTGGCCCGGAATTGAGGCGGCTGAGTTATTGGCATCGCGAAATAAAAATGTTGAAATTGTTTCACGTAGTTACGCTATTGCTGAGGCAGTGCAACAGTACAAACGAAACAAGTTTTTGGAACGATTGGACAATCTAGGTGTCAAGCAAACACCAAACTTTAAGTTAGCTGGGGTGAAAAAGGATAAAGTGATTTTGGAGCATTTATTTAGTGGTCGAAAAGAAGAGCGCGAACCATCGGCTATTGTATTTGCTGTTGGACAGGATGCTTCTGATTCATTGATAGTGTTTCGAAAGTTTAAAAAACATTTCAACAATGTATATCGGATTGGAGATGCAAAGTTCCCGCGTACATTAGATGAAGCAGTTTGGGAAGGTTTTCATGCAGCTCTTAAAATTTCTGAAGAGAAGGAGGAATCAAAAATTTATGGGTGAATTATTCTTCACACTTTTTTATGGAAGCGGTTTAATTTTTATTGGATTATTTGCTAAATTTATGGTCAATAAAATGGACAGTGAATCCAAAACCTCTCGTGAGAAAAAAAATGTTGCAAAGTAGGGGGGAGATCAATGTCTTTAGATGTTGAACAACAGCGACGATCAACACTTCTAAATAAAGTGAAGGGAGATGAATAAATGGTATATGTAATAGGAATCGTTGTAGCACTATTGTTTTTTATAGCAATTGGAGTATTTTTGTCGAAAAAGGTTTCGAATGTAGAAGATTATTATGTATCGGGGAGAAATGCTCCTACCTTGTTGATTACTGGATCATTGGTTGCGTCGTTCCTAAGTTCTGTAACCTTTATGGGTGAGGCAGGTTTTTCCTATTCTGGTTATCCAATTATACAGCTCATTCTTGTTGTTTTTAATGCAAGTGGATATGTTTTGGGAGCTTTTTTCTTTGGAAGATACTTGCGCCGTAGCCGAGCCTTAACTGTTCCAGAATATTTTGGTAAGCGTTTTGACTCACAAAAAATTCGCAAGGTAGCTGGTATAACAACAATTTTCGGCGTTTCTGCATACCTTGTTGCAGTAACACAGGGGGGAGCGTTACTATTCTCTTCTGTTTCCGGGATTTCCTACGGTGTTTCTGTAGCTATAATATGGATAGCTTACACTTCATTTACATTTTTATCCGGCGCAAAAGGTGTTTTGGTGAATGATACAATTATGTTTATAATTTTCTTACTGGCTACTGTAGTTGGGGTGCCCTTTATTCTTCATGCAACAGGTGGTTGGCCGGATGCAATTATAAATACTGCATCACTGCAGACACATCCTGGAATTTTGAGCTGGCATGGTTTGAATGGATCAGAATCCTTTTTTAATAGTCCTGTTGAAGCACTTATGTGGGCAGTTATATTAGGTCTAGTTTGGGGTACTGTGGTTGCTGTAAGCCCATGGCAAACGAGCCGGTATTTAATGGCAAAAAGCGAGCATGTTGTAATTCGGTCAGGTGTCATTGCTACTATCGCTATATTTGTGATTTATCTATTCCTTCACATGGGAATGGCCACTGTGAATTTAGTAAATCCCAATATAAATCCGGTGGAGAACGTATTCATTTGGTCCGCTAAAAATCTTATGCCAACATGGTTTGGAGTTATTGCCCTTGTTGGAATTATGGCTGCAATTCTATCTTCTTGTTCAACATTTTTACAACTAATAGGAAACAGTGTAGCCCATGATATTTTTATTAACAAGGAGAATGAAAGTAAAGTTGTTTTAAGGTTTAGCAGAAATACAATGTTGATTTCCAGTATTGTTATCATGATGATTACACTATGGCAACCCCCTGCTGTAATGTGGATTGGCTATTTTGCTGCAACTTTATTTGCCGCCTCTTGGGGACCCGTGGCTTTTGCGAGTGTTTATTCAAAGACAGTCACCAAAAACGCAGCATTTTGGAGCATCATTGCTGGGTTCGTTGCCGTTGTGGGTGCAGAATTATATGAAATGCTAGTAACGGACTTACCAATTTACTTACATCCTGTAATTATTGGGGTAGTACTGTCAATTTTGACTCTAACTTTAATTTCAAAAACAGAAGGGGTTACACAAATAGAAAAAGAGTTTCGGTTAAAAATATTAGAAGCCCCTGCAACTTTAAAAGATCCAAAGGAAATTAAAATAACCAAAAGGTTTCCAAATGCTTTAATTATAAGCGGTGTATTTCTAATAGTACTCACGTTTGTCTTTTACTATGTTCCATTACATCTTTTATAGGAAAGCATTAAAAAGTTTTGAATAATGGGGCTGACCGAAAGAATTGTTCTTGAGGCCAGCCTTGTTTTTAATGCCGAATTTTCTCCACAGATCACAGATTCGATTGTACTCAGTTGATATCATGCAATTGTTGTTGTCAACTTACGCTCCCCAACTAATCACTACCGCAGTCACCAGTGCAATACAACCTATTAGAATAGCAATCAAAATAAATGGAATGATATACCGTAACCATTTTCCATATGGGACTCTGCATAATCCCAACATCGCCATGAGGCCGCCTGATGTCGGTGCAATGGTGTTGATTAAGCCATCGCCTACCTGGAATGCTAAAATACTGGTTTCACGGGTAAGACCGATCATGCTGCCTACTGGAATCATAATGGGTAAGGTAGCCAATGCTTGTCCACTGCCGCTTGGTATAAATATACTGATTATTGACTGGGAAACAGCCATGAATATGACACCAAGCGACGTTGGAAATGCATCCAGTCCAGATGTGAAATAAAAAGCGATCGTGTCACCGATATTTGCATTTGTCAATACGACTTGAATCGATTGTGCAACACCAATGATAACAGCTGCAAAGGCACTTGGCGCTAATGCTTTTGTGCACGTCTCTGCAATTTGATTCCCATTCATGCCTGAAATCAGGCCAGCTGCAATAGCTACCATTAGAAATATAGCTGATATTTCATTGATAAACCATCCTTTAGCAAAAACCCCTGTCAACATTACTGCCAGTCCTGCTATAAAAACCAGGAGAACAGCAATGTCTTTCTTGTTCATTTTATATTCTTCCAACGGCTTCGTCAGCTGCATTTCTGAAGTGTCTATATCACTTAAACTTTTTTCCCTATCCTTTAGTATCTTTTTAAAATACCAAATATTATAAGCAGCAAGTACCGATAGTACAATGAATACCAAAATGCTTCTAAAAATCCAACCGGAAAATAGCGGCATTTCAGCTATTTTGTGTCCTACCCCAATCGTATATGGGTTGAATGGTGACAAGCCAAATCCAATAACTACGCCACCAATCGCAATTCCTGCCCCGAGCATCTTATCTCCGCCGATTGCACTGCTTAACAACACGGCTATGGGGATGAGGGCAATATTATTTTCAAACCCGACGAAAATTCCTAAAAGTCCATAAACAAAGGTCATGATAACGACAATCATAAATCGTCTTTTTACCCCTAGCCGTTTCACCAACGTTCCGATTGTATTTTCCATCACGCCGGTTTTCTCCAATATTCCAAACATCATTGCTGCTGCAAACACAATAAATACAATGTTGGATGCTTCTTGGAATCCTATAGGAATGGCTGTGAACAAATCCATAAGACCTGCAGGATTTTGCTCTGTATAATCAAAGGTCCCGGGGATTGTTTGTGTCTCACCACCTATTTTTTCTCTTTCATAAGAGCCTGCTGGAACAATATAGGTTAATATCACTGCAATTACGACAATGTAAAACAGCAATGCCAATGGATGTGGAATCCGATCCATTAATTTTTTCTTTTCTTCTGACATTTAACATCACACACCTTCACTGTTATAGTTATGAAGCTTTTCATGCACTTGGTGCTCTGTTTTGGACCGGCAAATTCCGGCATGGATCGCAGCTATTCAGAGGCAAGTTCATTTAATGAATGGAATAATACCTCCGTTCCATTTGCCAGATCCATTTTATCTGTCCATTCATTGGGATTGTGACTAATTCCATCTTTACTGCGAACAAAAATCATTCCCATATCGGTAAGTTCAGACATTATCATTGCATCATGACCGGCACCACTGGGTAAGTGGAAAGTTGGGAGCCCCGCTTTCATACAGGATTCCTCCAATTGTTTCACTACGTCGGGTGAAGCTACAGAAGGGGAGACCCTATGCAATACGTTCACTTCACCCCCTAGACCACGTTTCTCAGTCACTTGTTCAACCAGTTCTCTTACTTCTTTTTCTAAGCGAATTAGTGTTTCTTCAGAAATATCGCGGATATCTACCGTGAATTCGATAGAGTCAGGAATGATGTTTATTCCACCAGGGTGAGACTCGATCTTGCCTGTTGTTGCAACAGCTTGTTTTTCCTTGCTGGCAATCTCTTCAATCTTACTGATAATAATGGATGCTCCGACCATAGGATCCTTTCTCATACCCATTGGTGTTGCGCCGGCATGACCAGATTCGCCCGTGATTCGTACGTTGAACCAAACTGGGCCGGCAATCCCTGTTACTATTCCGACAGATAAATCGTTGTCTTCCAGGACTTTTCCTTGTTCAATATGCAATTCCAAATAATTTTTCAGATTTTCCGGGGATCGTTTAACGGTATCAAGCTTTTCCGGGTCGTAACCAAATTGCCTCATTGCTTCTGCTGCGGATACTTGATTGCTATCTTTCATTTGATATAAGTCTTCTTTCGTTAATGTACCGGCGATTGCCTTGCTTCCTAACATTCCATTGCTGAATCGTGCACCTTCCTCATCCGTAAATGCGATCACTTCAATCGGATAATACGGGGTAATTGCTTTTTCATTCATCGTATGGATTGCTTCAATGGCGGATAAGATGCCGGCAGCGCCATCAAATTTCCCCCCGTTTATAACGGTATCAATATGGGAGCCAACCAAAACAACAGGTGCATCAACATTTTTTCCTTCATATCTGCCAATTAAGTTACCGATTTCATCCGTGTAAACACGCATATCTGCCTCTTCCATCCATTGTGAAACCATTTCCTTTGCCGCTTTTTCTTCTTCTGTAAATGAAAGGCGGGTTAGTCCACCTTCTGTATTCCGGCCGATTTTCCCAAGTGAATGAATATGATCCCATAAACGTTCTTTATTTATATTGATTTCCATCATTTAGCCTCCTGACTTTTATAAACAGCGTTATCTTAAAAAAGATAAATCATAGACTGATTTTGGCCTTCCCCTTGAAGAATAATGTTCATTTCCGACCATTTTTGCCAGTCCTTTTTCCTCCAATTGCTTCAATATTCTTCTGGCATTTCGTGGTGTTTGAGATAACTCATCTCCCAATTCCTCCGCTGTATATGCAGTCTTGTCCAACTTTTGGATAACCTTTAAAATGCGCATTAAAACTACCTGAGAGATGCCGCTTATCTCGGCTAATTCACTTAAATCTTTACTTTCGGAACGGAACCAGTCTTCTGACGAATCTTGCTGCAACACATTTATAATTCTTTCTTCATCTGTGATGATAAAGCAACTTTCTATTTCTTCCGCTTGTTTACAGTATTTTAATGCAATATTTGCACGACGCTGGGCTGTCTGTGCGGTTGTGCCAACACCAAATCCAAGCGCAATTTCACTGTTTAAAACTTTTCTCAGATCCTTTGTAAACGCATAAAATAATGCTTGATCCGCTTTTTTAAGCATCCCCATTGTTGTATAAAAAACGAACTTAAAGTTGCCCAATGAAAATAATGCGGCATGCAGATTATTGGCATACGAGAGTAAAACATGATGGATTTCGAGTTGTTTTTGTGAAATCATGTAATCCTGGTCAAAATCCGCATGAGGAGTTACTGTAATAACCCCCGCAACAATCTGTGATTGGCGAAATCTTTCCGACTGACAAAGAAGAATGGATTGTTGCACTGCTTGTTTTACAGCCGCCTCAGGTGCAATAGCCAGTACGCATGGAATATGATCCTTCAACTTTAAGTAGGTTGATTTAAGGCATGTTACAGCACAACAGCTGCCTTGTTCCTGAATCATGTTATGATGAAATTCGACCAATTTACTGGATTGAAAGGATGAGTTGTAAAGTTGGTATTGCTCACCATCCATGTCCAGATCGCTATAGATTTGTTGAATAGCTGAATCGGGGATCGTATCAAAACTTATATTACTAACAACTCCTCCCATCATCTTAAATACTTTGAGCATTCCATAATATAGTGCTGATCCATCATACGAAATGAATGCAGCGGGTCTCTTAATTGTATGGTTGTGCTGTTTCGTTACCATTTCATAGGGAGTGGGCCCGCCATATAAGATAACGTCATTTTCCTTTTCAGCCTGCAAGGTATATGCAAGCGCTTCACTTTCTAATTCATAAAAATAATAGTTCATCGTTAATTCCGGAAAATCCACCGCAATTTTATCCAAAATCGGTTTCATTTCTTCAATCCCTATAAATGCCAGTTTCAAGATTATCTCAACCTTTTCGGACATTTAAGGAAATGTCCTTTAATTTATGAAATGATTTTATTATATTTTCTGCATATTGTCAATTACGTGTGAATGATTTCTTTTAAGGGTAATCGCTTATTTGATTACTGAATCGTTTGTTCAGCGTTTATCGTTGCGCTATTCATATTATAAGCAATCTATTAATAAAGCGCTTTCTTTCTATGCTAGAATGAATATAATAATAGAAAGGAGTGGCTAAATTGGCTGCCAAGAAAACGGTCTATGTCAATGAATTTACAGATGGTGTCCTCAATCCTGATAAAGAAATGGAATACATTGTTCAAGATGGTGGGTATATTGTAGCGAATACAACACCTGGTTGTTGGGGTCCTATGATTACGCCACAGTTGAAGGGTGGACATGAAGTAACCAGGCCTGTCTATGTCGAAGGTGCGGAAGTAGGCGATGCGATAGCCATCCATATCAAATCTATTGAAGTTACTTCGCTTGCAACCGCTTCAGGGAATGATAAACCTGTAAATGGAAAGTTTAATGGTGATCCATTTGTTGCAGGAAAGTGTCCAAACTGTGGAACGGTTAATCCCGAAACAGTTATTGATGGAATTGGTCAACAAGCAGTTCGTTGTAAAAATTGTCATGAAGATGTTACGCCATTTGTTTTTACAAATGCCTATACGATGACTTTTAATAAGGATAATTCAATTGGAATGACGTTGAACAAACAGGGAGCAGAAGAAGTTGCGCATAATGCCCAGCAGTATATGTGCACTCCGGAACAGTCCATTCAAAATCCAGTAGTAACGTTCGCACCTCATGATATCGTTGGCGCTATCGCAAGGTTTAGGCCGTTTTTAGGTCAGCTTGGTACTACACCGGCGAGGGCGTTGCCGGACTCACATAATGCCGGTGACTTTGGACAAGCTTTGATTAATGCCCCTCACGATTATAGTATTACGGAAGAACAACTTGAAGATCGTACCGATGGCCACATGGATATTAATCGCGTTCGTCAGGGTGCCATCCTAATTTGTTCGGTAAAAGTACCTGGCGGAGGTGTTTACCTGGGTGATATGCATGCGATGCAAGGAGATGGCGAAATCGCCGGTCATACGACCGACGTTGCGGGAATCGTCAATCTTCAGACCAATGTTATAAAAGGACTAACAATTGACGGACCCATTTTGCTTCCGGTTGAAGAAGATTTGCCGCACTTGGCAAAACCATTTAGCGAGGAAGAAAAAAAGCAAGCGCGTGAATTAAGTACTAAATGGGGAGTGGAACTGGAAGAATCATACCCGGTTTCCTTCGTGGGAAGTGGTGCAACATTAAATGATGCCACTACAAATGGAATGGAACGAGCGGCCAAATTATTGAATGTTACTGTTCCTGAAGTGATGAACCGAGCCACGATTAATGGGGCTATCGAAATTGGTAGGAACCCAGGAGTTGTGACGGTAACATTTCTCGTTCCAAAACAGCAGTTAAAGAATGAAGGGCTACTTGATTTGGTTCAGGGGAGATATCCTCTGTAGTTTAGGGAAGAGGCTTTATAAAAAATTGATATGATGGAATATGCAAAGCTGCCGTTTTATTCGATGGCTTTGTTGGGTTTGAAGCATGTGATATGTACCTGTGCTTCTCATCCTTGGCAAAAAAATCCTTGCGTCAGTTGCTAGCAAGGATTTTCATGAATAATATCTTTTTAATGGGGTTTAGAAGTGTATTTCAGTTCTCTTCTTTTGATCGTCCAATAATGCTTCCTTTAAAAGCCGGTTATTCTCATCAAACCTTTTCGCTTTCTTTCGCGTAAACGATTTGCTTGTTTTATCTGATCCAGAGGCAACGTGAACAACTTTACCATTATTATATCTGCCATTCATCCGAGTCATATCACTTAATACCTCCTAATAATTGGATTGCAAAATCTCTATAACGCTGATTCTGTTTCCGTTATATCACGTATAATGTCGTCTTGGTAGTAATGAACAGTATTCGCCAAGTTTAACAACGAGGGGGTGGAGGGATAGAATATTCTTCACATTACGGGCTCATCTAGGGGAAGGAACCTGCATTATATCCTTTGTCTAAGAATTTTATTACAGCTATTGTATACTGCCTTCATTTATGTAAAACATAATGGTAAAACAAATAAGGTGGTTATAGTATGGCACAGCAAAATAAACTTTCCCGTCAGTCACAGTATAAGATTGCCCAACAAATGAAACATGCACAGAATGATATGCAGGTGAAGCAAGCGTACAGAGCGGCTTTCAAGTCGGAACAGAGGAATGACTAAAGTGCAATGCTTGAATCTTAATAAAATGCCCTTCACATAGGTGGATGGGAAGCAAGAGTGCCGTCCCCATGCTTCTACGGCTGCTTCCATTTGGAAATATGGGGCAAAAGCTCTGTCCCACGTTTCCCCGGGGTGAGTGTTTGAGAAAAGGACAGTACCTGGTCACCTTAAACCATTCAGCATGTTCCAAGTGATAAGCACCAACCAATAACTCTCTACTCCCCAATCAACCATTCCCGGTTAAAGCGAATCATTTCTTCTATTTCTGATTCCTCTAATGGTGTATCTTTCTCACTAAGTGTATCCAAATACATTTTATGTGCTTTTAATGTTTTATCGATACTGCCGGATTGTTTGGATTGGATCATTTTCGGCTTATACAGTTCATAAATGGTTTTCCCGATTTCAATGATTAAAGCATTTTCTGTTGCTTCCAGTACAGCATAGTGAAACTCTAAATCGATTTCAGCCAATCGTTCAGGGGGTAAATCGGGGTGTAATGTTTTGACCTGATAGTTGTATACTTTTTCTATTCGGTTAATTTTTTCCCTGGACCAATTGGACTTGATGACATGGATCATCATAACTTCGAAGTGCTGCCTGAACTCAATTAATTTATCCAGGTTTTGGCTGTGCATGATTAAGCTGAATACAAGCGGATTTAAAGAGAAGTGGGACGGGTTGTTGGTGATAAACATGCCTGATCCCCTTTTAATTGTAATGACACCAATAGATTCAAGAACTTTAATAGCTTCTCTTAAGGGGGTTCTGCTTACGCCGAATTGTTCGGTTAGTTCTGCTTCAGTCGGCAGCTTATCTCCTGGTTTTAATGTGCCGTCCAGCAGATTGGATTTTATTTGATTCACTATTTCTGTTGATCGGTTTGTTGTGGTGTTTAATGGATTGAAAATGCGTTCCATATGAGTTCCTCCAAAATAGTAATTCATTTTTCCAACGTATCCTAATTATAAATAAATTTCATATAAAATGGAATTGTTAAAAAACTTGTTTACAGATAACAATGAATATTGTATCATACTATACATAATACATCATACGTACTATAAATCAAAAAATAATTATGTGGACATTTACATCGTTCACTACAAACGATGCTGTAAGCGTTTTCCTGCGTTGATGCGGAAGGAGATTTGGATACGTTAGAGAATTAGTTCATTATAGAAAAGAATTGGCTAGTGGGGAGGTGAGAATTTCAAATACGAGAGGAGGATTCAGGATAAACGAGACGGGTGATGACATAGCAAGTATAATACTCCATTCATAAAGGGGAGATAAAAATGGCGAAAAAGGAAAAGGATTCTCGTTTTGCTATTGCAAATCGTGAGGCATTATTGGGGTGCGCTTTGGCGGCTTTTAATATTATCTGGTGGTATGGTTTTGCCTATGGATTGGGTTCCAAACCGCCGGAGCAGTATAATTATGTACTCGGCTTTCCGGCCTGGTTTTTTTACAGTTGCATCGTTGGTTTTATGGTAATGGTTGTACTCGTTATTCTGGTGGTTAAATTTGTCCTGAAAGAAGTGTCTTTTGAAGATGAAGAGGACGATAAAGGAGTGAATTCTGCATGAACTGGGGAGTAATCATTCCGTTATTAATATTCCTGGTGATTATTTTTCTTGTCGGGATTTGGTCGAACAGGAAAATGGCGAAAGGTGACACATTTTTAAGTGATTATTTTCTTGGGAGCAGGGAATTAGGCGGTCTCGTGTTAGCCATGACCATGGTTGCAACATATGGGAGTGCATCCAGTTTTCTGGGTGGACCGGGCGCAGCTTATTCGATTGGACTTGGTTGGGTATTGCTTGCGATGACCCAGGTTGCAACAGGTTACTTTGTCTTATTAATTTTAGGTAAAAAATTCGCAATAGTTGCACGACGTTATAATGCCGTTACATTGATTGATTTTTTGAAGGAACGGTATCAAAGTGTAACCGTCGTTTTATTAGCTGCCATCAGTATCATCGTGTTCCTGTTTTCTGCCATGGCGGCCCAGTGGGTCGGGGGAGCATATCTCATTCAGTCCTTAACAGGTATATCGTATACATCTGCTTTATTTGTTTTCACCATATCGGTTTTAATCTACGTCATTATTGGCGGATTCCGGGCGGTTGCTGTCACGGATACCATTCAGGGGATTGTGATGTTCATCGGAACGTTGGTGCTTCTGATTGCCGTCATTATTGCAGGTGGCGGCGTTTCGAATATATTTGCGGATTTGATAGCGGAAAACCCGAATTTGGTTACCCCATTTGGGCAAAATCAACAACTTTCATCTTTTTATATCTCGTCCTTCTGGATTCTGGTCGGGGTTGGGGTTATCGGACTGCCGCAAGTATCGGTCAGGGCGATGTCGTATAAAAATTCGAAGTCGATGCACAGGGCCTTAATTATCGGAACAATCGTTGTCGGTTTTATTATGCTTAATATGCATCTAATTGGTATTTTTGCACGACCGATTCTGCCCGGGATTGAGGTGGCGGATAAGGTTATTCCATTCATTGCACTGGATGTATTGCCGGCCTGGGCTGCAGGGATTGTTTTGGCAGCACCACTGGCAGCCATGATGTCAACGGTGGATTCATTACTTTTGCTTGTCAGTTCGTCTGTAGTAAAAGATGTTTATATTAACTATATTAAACCGAATGCGTCCAATCAACATGTGAAACGCGTCAGTATGGGAGTTACCGCTGTAATCGGAATTGTTGCCTTTCTTTTGGCCATTAATCCGCCGGAATTGCTCATTTTTCTGAACCTATTTGCATTTGGTGGACTAGAAGCATCCTTTATCTGGCCATTGGTTTTAGGTTTATATTGGAAATTTGCTAATAAATACGGGGCGATTGCGTCCATGTTTACCGGGATTGGTTCCTATGTTGCGATTCACTTCTACAATGAGGCCTATGGGAATTTGCTTGACGTTCATACTGTAACGGTGCCCGTTTTCTTATCCCTGATTGTATTTGTGTTATTCAGCTATTTGTTTAAACAGCAAGCATATGAGTTTCCGGAAGCAAACATTAAAAAACAAGCATAAGGAGTGGTGATATTTATATGCGTACTACCAAAATTGATCGTGTGAAACGGGATTATGAAAGGGTAGTAACACTGACCCAGCAGCTGGTGCGAATCCCCAGCGTTTACCGGCCGGATGAACCGGGCGGCAACGAGGAAAAAGCGGCTAACTTTGTGGCGGATCATTTGCGGAACATTGATGGAATCGAGGTGCATGTGGAGGAAGTTGCACCTGGAAGGCCGAACGTAATCGGAGTGGTTGATTCGGGAAAACCTGGAAAAACTCTTTTGTTTGAAGGACATACAGATGTTGTGACGGAAGGTGATCCGGCCAGTTGGAAACATGATCCTTTTGGCGCTGACATTATCGATGGAAAAATGTATGGCAGGGGGACAAATGATACAAAGGGAAACTTGTCCTGCATGATTACTGCTGTCCAATCTATTTTGGAGGACAGGGAATCGTTTACCGGGAAAATAATTCTGTGCATCCCAGTGGATGAAGAAAGTCTGATGCTTGGTATTAAACACTTTATCGAACGCGGCTGGGCGGATGATGTTGACGGGGCAATCATTTGTGAACCAGAAGAAAACCAAGTTTGTGTGGCGCAAAGAGGGGCCTTGCGGATCAAAATAACAGTTAAGGGAAAAATGGCTCATGGTGCGATTTCCTGGAGCGGGATTAATCCCAATTGGCGGATGGCAAAAATCATCACCGCTCTGGAAAAACTGGAAAAGAGTGAGCAGGAAATCCATGGTGAGCACCCTTATTTAAAGTGGCCGAGCATTACACCGACCATTTTACGGTCACCTGTAAGCGGGGATGCCCAAATCAATGTCATTCCGGAAAAGTGTATGACCACATTAGATATCCGTACAGTACCAAATCAGGATCATCAGGATCTGATCCGTAAAATCGAGGATATATTTGCCGAATTGAAAAGGGAAGATGCTGATTTTCAGGTTGAATATGACGTGATTGAAGACAGGCCGGCAACGGAAACAGCACAAGATGATCCTGTAGTAAAGGCTGTGTATGATGCTGCCGGAGAGGTCTTGGACAAACAGCCGGCGTACAATGGTGTTCCCGGTGCAACAGATGGCACGTTTTTGCATGTGCACGGGGTTCCGATTGTTACAACAGGTGCAGGAGATAGGGACATTCCGCATCAGATTAATGAATATGTCGAGATTGAGGAACTGGGCACCACTACGCAGCTTTACCGCAGTGCCGCACTGAAATTTTTGAATCAGGACGGTAATGGAAATGAATCATAACATAGCGGTTATTCCCGGCGACGGGATAGGCAAGGAAGTTATGGATGAGGCGATTAAGGTGCTGGAGGCAATCAACCATTATGAGAGCCTTCATATTCACTATGATGTTTTTGATTGGAACTCGGAGTATTATTTGCAGCATAACCGGATGATGCCGCGCGATGGGCTGGACAGACTGAAAGGGTATGATGCGATTTTGTTTGGTGCGATTGGTGATAAACGGGTGCCGGATCATATTTCTGTTTGGGAATTAATTATGCCAATCCGGAAAAATTTTCAGCAGTACGTTAACCTGCGTCCTATTAAACTGTTAAAGGGAATCAATAGTTTAGTACGTACTGGTGAGGACATCGATTTTACGATTGTTCGTGAAAACCTTGAAGGGGAATATTCCGATGCCGGCGGGTCCATGTTTCATCATGAACAGCGGGAACTTGCCATTCAAAATACGGTTATGACTAGGCAGGGAGTAAACCAGATTGCTGAATTTGCGTTCCGGTATGCACGTGAACACGGGTATAACAAAGTAACGAATGCGACCAAATCAAATGCGATTACCCACGTCATGACTTTCTGGGATAAAGTAGTAGAAGAAGTAGCGGAAAACCATTATGATATTCGCTATGAAAAAAATTACATTGATGCGTTGGCAGCATATTTCGTACAGCGCCCGCACGATTTTCAGGTTGTTGTCGCCTCCAATTTATTTGGCGATATTTTATCAGACTTGGGCTCTGCGATTGTGGGCGGATTGGGAATTACACCGTCAGCCAACATTAATCCGGAAAAAAACTTCCCATCGATGTTTGAACCTGTCCATGGCTCATCACCGGATATAGCAGGAAAGGGAATTGCCAATCCAATTGCACAGATATGGTCGCTGGCACTGATGCTGGAGCATTTGGGAAGGAAAGACCTACACGATAAGGTGCTCACAGCCATTCAATCATTACTGGATGACGCTGAAAATCTTACACCTGATCTGGGTGGAGAAGCAACAACCAATCAGGCGGGGGACGCGATAATCAGAAAACTTTATAACTGATGGGGGTGCGAAAGAAAGATGACGTTGGAAAATAAAACCTTTGTTGTTGCAGGAGCAGCCGGGGGCATGGGAAAAGCGATTGTTAGCGAACTATTGGGAGCACAGGCAAATGTAGCCGGCTGTGATCTGCATGTGGAGAATTTAGCTGATTTTAAGGAAAATAACAGATTTAAGGTGATCCAAGGCGATTTATTGGATGAAAAGAAAGTGCGCGATGTCTTTTCGGAAATCGCGGCTGACTTTGGTGAAATTGATGGAATCGTCAATGCGGCCGGCATTGCCCAACGTGCTACCCCTATTGAAGAAGTAACCTTGGAAAAATGGAAAAGTATTATGGATATCAATATGACCATGACCTTTTTGACGTGCCGGGAAGCAACACCGTACCTGAAAAGAAACGGCAAAGGAACCATTGTAAATATCGGTTCTGTTTCGACCACCAGGCCAAGGCCGGGGTTACAATCGTATGTTGCATCAAAAGGGGCGGTTGAATCATTTTCGAAAGCACTGGCACTGGAATTGGCTGAAGACAAAATCAGGGTAAATGTCTTGCACCCGGGTCCGTGTGACACATCCATGCTGGAACAATTTGCCGGAGAGGGTGCAGATGTGGATGAAGTGAAGGAACAGGTATTTAAACAAAGTGTCCCGATGGGAGAGCTCATAACCCCGATGGATATTGCAAAGTCAGCCAAATTCCTGCTTTCGGATGACTCTGAAATGGTTACAGGCAGTGTATTCCATGTTGATGGAGGCAGGAGTGTTTAATTTTGACTAGCCCAGTCTAAAAGAGGGTACCGAAAATCGTCTATCGGGATAAAACACGACAGTAATTTCGCGGAGGAATATCAAATGAAAACAATTGAAATGTATGTAAACGGTGAGTGGTGCAATAGTTCCAATGAAGAATGGATTCCGGTAACAGAACCTTCAACCGGAAGTGAACTGGCAAGGATACCACGTGGTCAATCAAAGGATGTCGATATTGCTGTGAACGCTGCAAAAGATGCCTTTGAAAGCGATGCGTGGCGCAGCGTCAAACCATTCGAAAGAGGTCGGATGCTAACGGAAATTGCTGCGAAGATAAACGAAAACAGGGATGAGCTGGCAGAGTTAGAGTCAACCGATGTGGGCAAGCCGTTATCACAAGGGTATGCAGACATTGATGCGGCCATCCGTTACTTCGAGTTTTACGCGGGGGCCGCAGATAAGGTAATGGGTGACACCATTCCAATAGAAGATGGCCTGCTTGACTATGTTGTACGGGAACCTGTCGGTGTAACGGCACACATTGTCCCATGGAATTATCCCATTCAAATATTATCAAGAAGTGTTGCAGCGGCGATTGCAATGGGAAACACTGTTGTTGTAAAGAGCGCGGAAGACACACCATTGACAGCGGCCAAAATAGCGGAATATTTTGATCAGATTAATATTCCAAAAGGGGTTTTTAACCATGTTACAGGGTATGGTAAGGAAGCAGGTGCCAGTCTTGCCGCACATCCGCTAATTGACCATCTGACTTTTACCGGTTCGGTTGAGACAGGAACAGCTGTAGCAAATCGTGCAACATCGAATGTTACCCCGGTTACATTGGAATTAGGGGGAAAGTCGCCCAATATCGTTTTTGCCGATTGTGACATTGAAAAGGCGCTGACCGGAGTTACGAAAGCAATCATTCAAAATTCCGGTCAGACTTGTTCTGCCGGGTCCAGGTTATTAATTGAGGAATCATTTAAAGATGAATTTTTGGATAAGCTTGTCGCCCGGTTTAAAGAATTATCAATCGGTCCAGCCCTGGAAGATAAGGATATTGGACCGATCTTAAATGAAAAACAGTACAATCGCGTCATGAATTTTTTAGAAATTGCTGAGGAGGAAGGTAACATTTTGGCAGGCGGGGGCCCAGTTGCACCGAAAAACGGTGAAAATGGCTGTTATATTGAACCGACTATTATTGATAATGTTGCTCCAGACAGCAGACTGGCACAAGAAGAAATTTTTGGCCCGGTACTGGCGGTATTTACTTTTAAAAGCGCAGAAGACGCTATCGATCTCGCAAACAGTACCGATTATGGGCTGGTTACAGGGATATGGACGCAGAATATAAACAAGGCTCACCTATTGTCCAGCCGGATTAGATCCGGTCAGGTTTTTGTTAATAATTACGGGGCCGGCGGCGGCATCCAAATGCCGTTTGGCGGATACAAAAAAAGCGGATTCGGCAGGGAAAAGGGATGGATTGCGTTGTATAATTATACGCAGGTGAAAAATGTTGCTGTTAGGTATGATTAGGGATTTGTGGTTATTAAAATTGTTACTTGATGTTAATCAGCTCTCGGGTTTGAGGGCTGATTTTTAGTTTTAGCTATCTTTGAAATGCTGTAATTGCAACGTTTCGAGGGAATGTGGTAGTTCCGGCCCGTTCATGCCCTGAATGCCCTCTTTAAATTATTTTTGGACATAATGTAAAAGAAAACGTTTTCCTATATTTACGGTTTGACAATTGTTAACGATATCCTACTTTTATAAAATTATCTAAATAAGGAGCTCTCTTATCATTACATAAAGTGAATGGGAAATTATTAACACCATTAAACTGTAACTCACGTAAACGAAAGGGATGGATGTTTTGGAACAACAGGGGAAATTCAAAAGAAGTCTTTCATTAATGGATCTCATTTTTCTTGGAGTCGGTTCAACGATTGGCTCCGGTTGGTTATATGGAGCAATGAAAGGGGTTCAGTATGCAGGGTCATTGGCGTGGATGTCTTGGATTATCGGGGCAATTATTTTCATTTTAATTGGTCTAGTCTATGCAGAATTAGCTGCTGCTCTTCCCAGGAGTGGAGGATTTCTCCGCTATCCTGATTTTACGCATGGTTCCGTAACAGGGTTTATGGTAAGTTTCTTTGCCTTTCTCGGTTATACCAGTATGATCGGAGTAGAAGCTGTAGCAGTCCGTCAATACGCAACATATTACTGGGGAGCACTAACAACCGACGCCGGAGACCCTACATTCCTCGGTTTTATTGTTCAGTCGGCAATTGTTGTTTGTTTTTTCTTGTGAATTATTGGAGTGTTAAGTTTTTCGGTAAGACAAATACAATAATTACGATATTTAAATTCATCGTTCCTATCCTGATTGTTATCGTCATGTTTGCGAACATGGATTTCACTAATTTCAATGTTGGCGGGGCTGAGCCAGGTGGCATTCACGGGGTATTCCAAGCTGTAGTTGGAGCAGGAGTTGCGTTTGCCTTTCTGGGTTTTAGGCAAGCAGTAGATTTTGCCGGGGAGGCACGAAATCCGCAAAGGAATCTACCAATAGCAATTCTCCTTTCGATAACTCTATGTTTAGGTTTATATGTTTTATTACAAATTGCATTTATCGGTGCAGTGCCTGCAGAGATGTTAAATCAGGGCTGGGCAACCATCAATTGGGAGTCTCCATGGGCTCAACTTGCTCAAACATTAGGGATTATTTGGCTGGCGAATCTAGTTTTGTTCGATGCAGTTGTATCACCAGCGGCATGTGGTAATGCCTACTTTTCTGGAACAGCACGAATGATGTTTGCATGGGCTAAAAACGGCTATTTTTATTCCATTTTTGCCAAAGTGGACAAGCGGACAGGCTTGCCCCGTGGCGCATTATGGCTCTCCATGATTATGGGTATTGCATGGACACTTCCTGAACAGTTCCAGACATGGGGAGGACTAATCGGTGCAGTTTCCTCTGCTCTTATCTTAACTTATTTAACTGGTCCTGTTTCGGCTGGTGCTCTAAGAAAGCGAAGTCCTAATTTAAAACGGCCCTTTTATCTTAAAGGCATGGGGTTAATTGCACCTTTATCATTTGCTTCAGCTTCTCTTGTCGCCTATTGGAGCGGATTTGATACGTTGATTTTATTGATTGGGCTTACTATCGGATCCTTGGTTCTGTTTTTCGCATTTGCAGACAACGATGAAAAAATCCAAAAAAATCTTAAAGAAGATTTCCGTTCATCGTTATGGCTTTTGGTTTATTTTGTTTTTCTGTTGGTGATCTCTTATGTTGGCTCCTTTGGTCCTGCCAATTCAGAGGGCGAAAAAACACATCAGCTTATCACTGGTCCGTGGGATAGCATTATTCTAGCAATTGGCTCCATTATTATTTATTATTTTGGGGTTAAAACCAGTTTGAAGACACCACGGATTACTAAGGATGAGGAAGAGCAGGAGTAAGAAACCTCATAAGTGAAGGTTAAGCATAATTTTTTTCATTCCAGAGCTCAATAAGGGAAATGATGGAATAACGGTGTCAGATTCTCGTATATAGTTGAAAATATACCCTTATTCTTAGCCGTTAGCCCCATGCAAGGCTAGCGGCTTTTTTTTCGTATACTTTTGATAGATCTATGGGATTTGGTAGTAAGAAACGGACGATGATCCATGTCTGATTAAACCGATAAAATAGTGTGATAGAATAAAGAGGACAATAGACTATACCACAAAATGAAGGGTTATAAAAAAATATTTGAATTTACTTGGAGAAAATACTGAAGTAAGGGGTGGTTCTCTTGCTTCTTTTATAGAAGTAGAGCCATACCTTTGCTTCGATGAGAAAGAAGGTAAAGATATGACAGGATATGCAGCTGTTTTTGATATTGGCACGACTGCTATTAAAGGAGCTCTGGTCAAAAAAGACGCATCATTTTACAGCGAACAAACTGTGCAGCATGAGACACACTATGAATCTGACGGAATAGTGGAGCAGAATCCAAATGACTGGTGGGATGGTGTTAAATATATTGCACAGTATTGGTGGATGGAAGTGGGAATAGAACCTGACCAAGTTGTCATGATCTCTTTTACCGGGCAAATGGAAGATGTTATTCCGGTTTCGCGGGAAAATACAGCAAACCGCGCAATACTGTATTCCGACACGAGAGCTGGGGAGGAAGCGGAATGGCTGCTTGAACAATTTCCTGAAATTGTTCAGTTGACAGGGAATCCGATTAGTGCGGCGACACCTCTGGCAAAACTGGTTCAAATGAAGAAAAGTAAGCGGTACAAATATGATGATACAACGTGTTTTTTGTTTAGTTCAAAGGATTATATTGTTTACCGGCTGACAGGGATTTTAGCAACTGATCCAACGACCGGAGCAACTACAGGTATGATGAATGTCGGGGCAAGGAAATGGGAGACGGATGTTTTTTCATTAACAGGTATCGATGTTGGAAAATTGCCAAATCTCCTTGATGCTGCAAATATTGCCGGATATGTCCATGAACAGGCAGCATTGGAAACCGGCTTTTCCTCAGATACGCCTGTTTTATGTGGATGTGGGGATGCAGTTGCTTCCGCTATCGGGGCAGGTGCTGTAACATCCGGCGAAAGCTACTGCTATATCGGAACCACCGGATGGATTGCAGGGATACAAGATGGTTTGAAGCCGGAATCCGCGGCCGATGGACACTTCAAATTAGCGCATTTACTCCATGAGGCGATCATTTCTGTTGCGCCCCTTCTTAATGCGGGGAATGTTTATCAATGGGGTGCCAATACGTTTGCAGAAGGGGAAGAAGATGATAAGTTCAATGCGTTTGAGGCATTGATCAGTCAGGCTGAACCAGGAAGTAATGGGGTGTTATTTTTGCCTTATTTGCAGGGAGAGCGAAATCCTGTTAATGATCCACAAGCGAAGGGATCCTTTTGGGGAATAAGCCTCGAAACCAAAAAATGTGATTTGGCCCGGGCAATTATTGAGGGGATCTGTTTTTCGTTAAGGCAGGTGATGGAAGTATTAAATCTGGAGTCGGATGACGTATTGACTGCCGTTGGAGGAGGTACAAAAAGCGCTTCCTGGTGTCAGATACTAGCTGATATTTTGGAAAGGCCAGTCCGCATATCGTCGGAAAATGAGTATATGTCAGCAATAGGGGCGGTATCACCCGCGTTTCTTCAGCTTGGGTGGGCAAGTGATTACAGGGATTTTGCAGAGAGGTTTATTGAAATACCTGGTTCGAGAATCTTTGAGCCGAATCAGGATACCTTTGCTATGTATAGAGAAATGTATGGACGGTATTTGAAGATGTAACCGGGGTTGGAGGTGATGGAAGCATAGGGGGCAGGCTTCTCGTCCCGGCTTGGCGGGACAAACCTGTTCCTATGTCCCACTCAAGGCCGGGGTTATTAATTCAATGTTTTTTTGTTTCAATCGGGTCGAGATATCCGAATCGACAGGGTTATCTGTGATTAGTGCGCTTATGTCCTCGGGTGTGGCGAATACAGCGCTGGATGATTTTCCAATTTTTGAACTATCAACAATTGCTATGGTTTTGCTTGCTTTTTTAACCAGCTCTTTTTTTAATGACACTTCATAAAGATTAAAATCGGTTAATCCGCTTTCTACTGAGAAGCCATTACCGGATGTAAACAGGATGTCTACATTTACATGATCCAATATACTTAAGCCAAGTGTTCCTTCAATAGATGTGGAACGGTTTGTCACGACACCGCCGAGCAGAATTACAGTAAGGTCCGGGTTTTCTTTTAGTTCGAGTGCTGTGAGTACCCCGCTGGTAACAACCGTTAATCGGATTGGCTGGTTTTTTATATAACGGGCCAATTCCAATGCTGTAGAGCTGGCATCCAATAAAATACACTGCTTTTCTTCAATAAACGAAAATGCTTTTTTTGCTATTTGTATTTTTTCCTGCTTATTTTTCTTTTCCCTGGCAGAAAAACTGGTCTCGTTTTCTGATTCATCGTTAAGAATAGCCCCGCCATGCGTTCTGATCAGCAGGCCTTCTTCTTCCATTTTATTTAAATCTGTTCTGAGAGTTGCTTCTGATACCCCGATATGCAACGCTAATTCTTTCACTGTAAATCGTTTCTTCTCATATAGGATATTCATAATTTTGTTTCGTCTTTCACTCACAAACATTTTCATAAACGTTCATCCTTATTTTTTTATGTTACCTTCATGGTATTTCATTTGTTATAATTTATCAATATTTTAATGTAATTTTTCATTTATTATCATTTATGTGATTAAAATCATCATTTCAAAAGTATTTAAAAATATTATTGACAAAATAATAAGAAATGATAAAATACAAGAAAGTGAATGAAACCGATTACAAATTTCGTTTTGTAATTACTTGTTCATTTTAAATACGTTAAAAAGGAGAAATTTTCATGGCTGAAACACTTGATAAGCAGCATGATGATCTGAAAGCAGTTCCGGAAACGATGAAGGCGGTAGTAGCATATGGTCCGAAAGATTACAGATATGAAGAAGTGAAGACACCTAAGCTGGAGAATGATAAAGAGATACTCGTTAAAGTTGAAGCATGTGGAATTTGTGCCGGAGATATTAAGGCTTATGACGGGGCACCGAGTTTTTGGGGAGATGAACAGCAGCCCGCCTACATAAAGGCGCCGATGATTCCCGGACATGAATTTATCGCACGTATTGTACAAAAAGGAGACGCTGTAACAGATTTTGAAATTGGCGATCGGGTAATATCTGAGCAGATTGTTCCGTGCTGGGATTGCCGATTCTGTAATAGGGGTCAATATTGGATGTGTGAAAAACACGATTTGTACGGCTTTCAAAACAATGTAAACGGCGGCATGGCTGAATATATGAAGTTTACAAAGGAAGCGATTAATTATAAAGTTCCCGAAGATATGCCAATTGAAAAGGCTATCCTGATCGAACCTTATGCCTGCAGTTTACACGCGGTGCAACGTGCCCAAGTGCAAATCGGTGATGTGGTTGTTTTATCTGGTGCAGGGACGCTTGGCCTTGGAATGCTTGGAGCAATTAAAAAATCCGGTGCCTCTAAAGTAGTTGTCCTTGATTTGAAAGAAGACCGGCTTGCACTGGCAAAGCAATTCGGAGCAGACCTTGTCCTAAATCCACGCAAAGTGGACGTTGTTCAGGAAATTAAAGACATGACGGAAGGATACGGCTGCGACACGTATATTGAAGCTACTGGCCATCCGAAATCTGTGGAGCAAGGACTTCATGCGATCAGAAAGTTGGGTCGTTTCGTTGAGTTTAGTGTATTTGGGGAACCAGTCACAGTGGATTGGAGCATTATTAGTGATCGGAAAGAATTGGATTTATTAGGTTCTCATTTGGGCCCATATTGCTATCCGCTTGTCATTGAAGGTATTTCCAATGGTGATTTGCCAACAGAAAATATTGTTACGCACACACTGGATTTGCAGGACTTTGAAGAAGGCTTTGATCTAATGAAGAAAGGCGAAGATTCAATAAAAATTGTTTTAAAACCATAATTCGTTCCATAAACAAGGGGGAAAGGATAGGATGAAGGATTTAACGCAGAAGAATTCGTCATTTTTAGATAGAATTGGTATTCCTTCCCATTTGGCATGGGGATACTTTGGTGTCTTGATTTTTATGATGGGGGATGGGTTAGAGCTTGCGTGGATAAGCCCATACCTGGTCGATCAGGGATTGACAGTTCAGCAGGCGGCTTTTTTAACAACGTGCTATGGCGTAACCATCGCTCTTTCGGCCTGGTTATCCGGTATGTTGGTTGAAGCAATTGGACCGAGGAAAACAATGTTGTCAGGGTTGATTTTATACCTTATCGGTCATTCACTTTTTGTGGGGTTGGCTATTCCGACGCTAAATTACGGGTTAATGATTCCGACGTACGCCATCAGAGGTTTCGGCTATCCGTTGTTTGCTTATGCTTTTCTAGTGTGGATTACGTATCGTACACCACAGCATCAACTTGGTAAAGCTGTTGGATGGTTCTGGTTTGTTTTTACTGGAGGTTTAAGTGTTTTAGGTGCTTATTATTCAAGTTTCTCGATTAATTTCTTCGGACATATTCCGACGCTTTGGACAGCGGTTTTGTGGGTATTGATTGGAGCATTCTTTGCATTGGTAGTGAATCGGGATAAGTTCGAATTAACCGAAGAAAAATCAGATAATTCACCCAAGTTTAAAGAGTTGATAAATGGAGTTACAATCGTGAAAAGAGAGCCAAAGGTTGGTATTGCCGGGATTGTACGTGTTATCAACCAGGCAGCACAATATGCTTTTCCGTTATTCCTTCCCATTTATCTGGCTGATCAAGGGATAAGTACGACAGTGTGGCTTAATATTTGGGGGACCATATTTATTGCCAATATTGCCTTTAATCTAATCTTCGGATATATCGGGGATTCTTTAGGCTGGAGGAATACCGTGAAGTGGTTTGGAGCATTTGGCTGTGGTGTTTTTACCCTGCTTCTGTTCTATTTGCCGCAAATATTTACCGGAAATGTGTTCGTGGTCGGCGCTATCGGGTTTCTATGGGGAGCCTGTTTAGCAGGGTTTGTACCGCTGTCAGCCCTCACGCCTTCAATGGTTGGTGATGGTGATAAAGGGGCAGCCATGTCGATATTGAACCTGGGAGCCGGTCTTTGTGTGTTCGTTGGTCCTGCTTTGGTAACATTGTTCTATGATTTGGTTGATACACAAGGAATGATGTGGATCCTTGGTGGTCTTTACTTTATCGCTGCAATTATGTCGGGCTTCTTGAAATTGCCGGAAGAAAGCAAAAAAGAAAAATCAGCTGAAGATGGAGCGCATTCTGTGGTATAACCAGTAGCTCTCTTAATTGAGGGCTATTTCTCTGTGTTGTGAAGAAAGGGAAAATAAATGTATAGTAATGAATAAACCAGCCTCGGTATGAAGCTTCCCTTGGATCAAACAATCTGCAGGCTCAAAAACTTATTATACGAGGAGTGTACTGGATGAAGAAATTACTGAATGATCCGAAAAACGTGGTAGAAGAAATGGTGGAAGGTTATGTAAATGCACATCAGGATTACATAAGGCAATTGCCTGAAAATAACCGATCCTTAGTTACAGTGCGCGAGACTAGAAAGGATAAAGTTGGCATCCTTGTTGGTGGAGGTTCCGGGCATGAACCTGCTTTTATGGGATATGTCGGTGAAGGTATGGCAGATGGTGTTGCGGTTGGGAATATATTTGCTTCACCTTCACCACAGCCAATTTTAGAAGTTACCAAAGCAATTGATAAGGGTGCCGGGGTTGTATATTTGTATGGAAATTACGCAGGGGATGTCATGAACTTCGGAATGGCCGCGGAAATGGCAGATATGGAAGAAGACATCGAAGTAGGAGCGGCATTGGCAACAGACGATGTAGCCTCCGCGCCTGCTGGCGAAAAGAAAAAACGCCGCGGAATAGCGGGGGAATTCTTTGTTTATAAAGCGGCTGGTGCTGCAGCCGATTTCGGATACAATTTGGATGATGTTGTGCGAATTGCTAACAAGGCAAATGAAAATACACGTTCGATGGGGGTTGGGCTCACCCCTTGTTATCTTCCGCAAACAAATGAACCAAGTTTTCTAATCGATGAAGACGAAATGGAAATCGGCCTTGGTCACCATGGGGAGCCTGGAATCGAAAAGGGAAAGCTCGAAACGGCTGATCGTGTGGCAGACAGATTAGTAGGCGATATATTAGATGATATTGACCTCACAAAGGGAGATGAGGTGGCAGTCCTTGTTAATGGATTGGGATCCACCCCTAAAATGGATTTATATATTATTTATCGCAGAGTCAATCAAATTTTAAAGGAACGCGGAATCAAAATTTACCGTTCGTATGTGGGAAATTATATTACTTCTTTGGAAATGGGTGGATGTTCCATTACGTTAATGAAACTGGACGATGAGTTGACGAAGACAGTTGATCACGCCGTTGATTGCCCGATGTTTGTTCAAAAATAAGGAGGTACGTCATATGGAATTCACAGCCGAAGACCTTAAAAGTTATTTTGATGATGTTATTGAGATGATTGAAGAGGAGAAGGATTATCTTTGCGAGCTGGATCGTAAAATTGGCGATGGTGATCATGGTGTTACGATGTCGATTGGATGGCAGGCTGCAAAAGAAATGATTGATGGAGATCTTAAAGATGAGGATGATTGTGGCAAGATCAGTATGATCGTCGGAAAGACTTTTTTAAATGCAGTTGGTTCTTCGGTAGGACCGTTATATGCAACCGGATTAATGAGGGGAGCCAAAACAGTTAAAAAGAAAACGGTTCTGAATGATGGTGATTTGGCTGAATATTGGCTTGCCTTCGTAAAAGGTGTTCAGGAACGGGGGCAGGCAAAAGCAGGAGATAAGACAATGATGGACACCCTTGAGCCGTTTGGGAAAGCATTCCAGGTAAAGTTTGAAGGCACCAATGAATTCATTCCATCTTTTGATCATGCGTTAGATTTTGCCAAGAAAGGGATGGAATCAACAAAAGAACTCGTTTCCCAAAAGGGGCGCTCCAGCAGATTAGGTGACCGGTCAGTTGGTTTTCAGGATCCGGGAGCGACTTCCGCGTACCTCATGTTATTGACTTTTTTAGCGTATGTGAAAAGTAATTCAGCACAAGTCAGTTAACATTCGAGCCAAAATGACGTCAAAACTTAAAAAAGGAATCGGATAACAGGTTGTTTCTGGTTCCTTTTTCTTTAATGACAATTAACGAAAATATATGATTATAAATGAAAAAATATAATTGATTAACAATAAATATTGATATAAAATGAAAATATACGAAAGGGATGAAGAGGAGGAGTTTGAATGAAAATCGGTATCGGCAGTGATCATAATGGATTTGAATTTAAAGAGGAGATCAAAAGGTTTGTGGAAGAAACAACCGATCACGAACTTGTAGACTATGGTTGTCATGTTTGTGATACGGTCGACTATCCGGATGTTGCTTTTGATGTTTCTGAAGCAATCAGCAAAGGGGATCTGGATAGAGGCATATTGATATGTGGTACTGGGATTGGCGTTTCGATTGCGGCTAATAAATATCCAGGTATTCGTGCTGCACTTGCCCACGATACGTACGGTGCGGAAAGAGCGCAATTAAGCAATAACGCGCAAATCATTACAATGGGAGCGCAAATTATAGGTGCGAACGTCGGCAAGAAAGTAGTGGAAGCTTATTTAAACGCTGAATGGGCAGAAGGATCCAAACGTAAAGTTGATAAGATTATAAAAAAAGAAAAGGAATTTGTCGCGGGTGAGTAAATTCTGTTATTCTATGTTTTGCTAAATCAGAGAGGGGATAAGCTTCAATGGAATCATTAGTATTGGATTTTTTAAACGTAACCGAATCCGCTGCGCTTGCAGCAAAACGATGGGTTGGCAGAGGGGATAAACATGCTGCAGATGAGATTGCTACGAAAGTAATGCGTGAACAGCTCAATGGTTTAAACATGAAGGGAAGAATCGTCATCGGAGAAGGTGAAATTGACGATGCCCCAATGCTTCATATTGGGGAAGCGGTTGGTAATGGGGTGGGGCCGGAATTAGATATTGCAGTTGACCCGATAGAGGGAACAACCCCGACGGCTAACGGCCAGAATAATGCCATGACCGTAATTGCAGTTGCACCTAAGGGCAGTTTGCTTCACGCACCTGATATGTATATGGAGAAACTTGCTGTCGGCAGCAAGGCAAAAGGGAAAATCAATATTGATGCCCCCATCAGTGAAAATCTGGAAGCTGTGGCAGAAGCAAAAGGCAAAAAAGTCCATGAATTAAATATTCTCGTTCAAGACAGACCCCGTCATCAAGACTATATCGATACGATTCGGCAATCAGGGGCCAAAGTGCATTTATTTAAAGATGGCGATGTTATTTACACCATATCAACATGTATGAACCGTTTGGATATGGATCTGTTTCTTGGAATCGGTGGAGCTCCTGAAGGTGTGCTGGGAGCTGTTGCCGTGAAATCACTTGGCGGTGAAATGCAGGCAAAATTAAGACCAAGAAATGATGTGGAAATGGAACGGTGTAAAAGTATGGGGTTAGAAATTCCGGAAATGACATTGAAACATAACGATCTGGTGAAATCCGAAAATTGTTTTTTAGTTGCGACCGGGATAACAAATTGTTTCTATTTAAAAGGCATTACATCTGATAACACAACGCACTCGATTCTGATTGGAGGAAAAGGGCAGCAAATGCGGTATGTGGAAACCCAGCATTCTGTGAAGGAAGTTTATGCAACGCGTTGAATCGCGGAGTGTTTGTGACCGAATTTTTTGGATAGATTTTTTCATGGAAATGGGTCATTGGTAAGGATTAATAGTGTCTGATACAGCAGGTTCAGGTAAAAACTATAATATCATCTGCATGCCGGAGAATATGTGAAACGTTATAAACTGTGGTAGTGACCTTCTTTTGGGAGGTCACTTTTTAGGGCTTTTTCATTATCAGATGTTAATATTGTTTTTTGTAAAGCGGACTTTCTTAGTCTAGAAGAAAATTATCTGCAGAAAGGGAAGCTGGGAAATGAATTTATCCAGGCTCCTTAATACATGACATGTTTCTCCCTATATGTAATAATGAAAGTGTTGAAATATGCAACAAGCGAGGGAGAAGGAATGATCAAAACACTATTGATTGCACCTTATCAAGGATTGGCAGAGACGGCTAAGAAAATGGATGTACCGGATGAGATTGAATTGGATGTAACCATAGCCAACCTGGAAGAAGGGGTTCGTGTTGCTAAATTAGCCGAAAAGCAAGGGTATGAATTAATTATCAGCCGTGGGGGTACCGCTTCGATGATTCAGGAGGTGGTATCGTTACCAGTTGTACATATCGATATAACAGGGTACGATATGCTGCGTGTTTTCACCCTTATTCGCGGAATCAAACATGGGGTGGCATTGGTTGGTTACGCAAATATTTCTCAAGGCGCAGCTACAATATGTAACATATTGGAATTTGACGTAAAGATGATTACGATTCAATCCAGAAATGAAGTGAGAGGCAACCTGGAGAAGCTGAAACAGCAAGGATATACTGTCGTGATCGGGGACGTGATTACTGTCCAGGTTGCAGAACAGGTAGGGTTGCGTGGTGTGTTAATCACTTCCGGGAGAGAAGCGGTTACGGATGCTTTGGAAGAAGGAAAAAGAGTATATTATTTCTTCCGTCGCGTTAATAATCAATTTTATTATTTTCAGGAAACGTTCCATTTGATGCCATTTCCAGTAGTCTTACTACGTCGGGATGGTGCAATACTTGAGAAGAATTTGCTGTTCGAACAATATAACGGAAGCGATGAAATTTTAAAATCGAGTACTATTTATACTATTATGAAGCGGGTACTGGAAAGCAAAACAAACCAGTGGGCGGAAATAGAAGGTGAAAATAGTATTTATGAATTACAAGCTTTTTTGGTAAATCAGACAGAGGCAATTGTAGGACTAAGCATTCATAGTTCATTCAATAAAAGGGAGACAAAAACGGTTCGTATCATTGGAAATTCAGTACACGTCCCGATTATTGGAGAAACTGATCAGGCCATGAGCTTACGGGAAAACTTCCAGCAGTACACTCATTCAGATGGTGCCGTTTGCATTATTGGAGAGCCTGGGACAGGGAAATATACTGTTGCAAGGGCAATGCATTTTAAACGATTTGGACAGGAAGCCCCGATTGTTGTCATAGAAGGTAGTTATTTAACAGATGCTACTTCTTCTCAGAAAGAGATACAAACGAAAATATCAGCGGTTCAACGTGGTACGATTTTGATCAAAGATATTGATGCTGTTCAGTATGAAATACAAAATACGATTCAACGTTTGCTATGTAATCTGCCGAAAACCATGAAAGTTATTGTTCTTGCTGAAACCTCACTCGAAAAACTTGTTTATGAACGTTCCTTTCATAAAGGGCTTTATAACGAGATATCCAAAAATGTCTTACATCTTCTGCCACTACGCGAGAGGAAGGAAGATATTGGGGCATTTGCTGAGTATTTTTTAGCGAAGTTTCATGAAGAAGATGGCAATGAAACAATTGGAATAAGGCAGGATGCGATTCAATACTTGATGCAATTCCATTGGCAGGGGAACATTTCTCAATTGGAAAAGGTGATCAGGGAATTAAGTATTATGACTCCGGCGAATTATATTGAACTTTCCCATGTAAAAAAACTGCTTCATAATTATGAGCATATGTCCAGCGTGGAAGATCAAAGGTTATCACTCGATGGGACATTGAAAGAAATAGAACGAAAGATAATTGAACTTGTACTTCAAGAAGAAGATTATAATCAATCGAATGCAGCTAAACGACTGGATATCAATCGTTCTACATTATGGCGAAAATTGAAAGAGTAGATAAGTGAATTATTAGGAGAATCCCAATCAAGGGGTTCTCTTTTGTTTAAAAATGCAACGACAATAACGTTTTAAAATCTTATGTAAAATTTTTTGAAATTAATGTGTTGCATTTTATATCAATCTATCATAATATAATATATGAAATCGCTTTAATTTTTGAAGGTGTTTAAATATTGAACGATATAACATATGAGGGGGATATACATGAGGATAAAAGCATCGATAGAAAAAGTTCCTGGAGGCATGATGGTTGTACCATTATTGCTTGCTGCAGTACTAAACACGTTTGCACCCGATTTATTAAGGATAGGTAACTTTACACAGGCATTATTCGTTGATGGGGCAAGTACGCTTATCGCACTATTTCTATTATGTACAGGAGCACAAATCAATTTAAAAAATGTTGGCGTGAGTCTCGGTAAAGGCGCAACGTTGTTAACGACCAAGTGGCTTGTAGGTGCAGCTATCGGTCTGATTGCATATATGTTTGCAGGAGATAATGGGCTTTGGCTTGGTTTGGCACCTATTGCAATTATAGCCGCAATGACCAATAGTAATGGTGGGTTGTATGTGGCACTTGTTGGTCAATATGGTGACAAAACAGACCGTGCAGCATATTCTTTGCTTGCATTGAATGACGGTCCTTTCTTTACGATGGTAGCGTTGTCTATATTCGGTGCGATGGGATTCGTTAACGGGTTCTTTTCATTCGTATCATTTATTGCCGTACTATTACCAATTATTGTTGGAATGGTGTTAGGTAACTTAGATGAAGAAATGAGAGAATTCTTCGATAAAGGAAGTGCCATGTTAATCCCGTTTTTTGCCTTTGCATTAGGTATGGGGATCGATTTTGGAGCAATCATTGAAGGTGGATTATCAGGTGTAATCCTTGGCGTAGCAACAGTATTCCTGACTGGTACAGCAGGCTATTTCATATTCAAAGCATTTAAGTGGAATCCGATTGCTGGGGCGTCAGAAGGTTCAACGGCAGGGAATGCAGTAGCAACACCTGCAGCAATTGCAGCTGCCAGTGCCAGCTTCGCATCACATGTTGATCTGGCTACGGTGCAGGTTGCGGCATCTACTGTTACAACAGCAATACTACTTCCGCTATATATTGGGTTTCTTGTAAAACGACTTGAGAAAAAAGACATTACAGTTCCAGATGACTATGTAACGGAGTAATTTGAATAAACCAGATCTAAAACTATAAATAAATGAGGAATCAACATGAAACAACTTATAGGAATTATTGCTGATGATTTGACTGGAGCGAATGATAGCGGTGTTCAACTTACTGAGAAAGGGATCAACACTTCCGTTCTTTTCGATATTCCAACGAACCAGGATAACCTTGACAGCGGTCTGGTATTCGATACGAATTCACGTGCGCTTTCAAAGCGGGAAGCGGCTTCTGTGACGATGCAGGCCGGCAGTTTTTTAAAGAAATCAGGCTATCAATCTATTTATAAAAAAATGGATTCAACTTTGCGTGGGCATATCGGAACCGAATTGAAAGCTCTAAATGATGTATTTAGCCCGGAGTTTGTTTTTATTGCTCCGGCTTTTCCATCGCTTGGCAGAACAACGAAAGACGGCATTCACTATGTCAACGGAGTAAAAATAACAGGGACAGAACTGTCAAAAGATCCGAAGCATCCCGTAGTGGAATCGTCCATTCCAAAGCTATTGGAAAAAGAAATCGGGCAACCGGTCGGCTTATTGAAAAATGCGGATATCGAAGAAAATTTTTGGGAAACTATTAATGATTTTAAACAAAATCAAGTAAATTATATTGTTTGTGATGCAGAAACACAGCATGATTTAAAACAAGCAGCACAAAAAATGGCTGCTGCCTCTGAGCGGATTATTTGGGCTGGGTCTGCTGGTCTGGCAGAAGTGCTTCCAGAAGTACTTGGAATCAGTCAAAAGTCGGATAAGCGTTCTTTTCAAACATCCAAGCGGGTTATGACAGTTTGTGGAAGCCTATCACAAGTAACCCAGAATCAAGTCCGTTATGCAATCAGACAACCTAATGTAACAGCTGTAGAACTAGATACGTCACAAATTTTTGCAAGTGATTGGGATACCTATAGACAACATATTATTGCCGATTTACTTGAAGGATTAGAAAATGAGAATGATATTATTTTGTATGTTCCTTCCAATCAGGAAGTAAGAGAAAGCGTTTTGCAAGCCGGGAAAAGATTTAATTTAACAGGCTATCAAATAGGAGAGCGGATTTCCGGATCTATTGGAGAAATCGTGGCAACGATAGCCGAAATCAATAAAGATCTGACTGGTTTGGTATTAACAGGTGGGGATACAGCAAAAGATGCCTCCCGTCATTTAGGCGGGATAGGCTTCCGGTTAATCAAGCAAGTTGAAGCTGGCATCCCGTTAGGTTCGTTAATCGGCGCAGATATGGATTATACAGTTGTAACCAAAGCAGGAGCATTCGGAGATGAAAGTTCGATTCATCGCGCCATGCAGGAATTGAAGGGAGTTCTTAGAAATGGATAAAAAACCAATTGTGGGAATTACAATGGGAGATGCATCGGGAGTAGGTCCAGAGGTTATTGTGAAAAGTTTACAAAGCAGGCATTTATATGAACAGTCCCATCCCATTGTAATTGGCGATGCAAAAATGTTAAAGCGTGCTGCTGACATTTTAGGTGTTGAGGTGATTGTTAAGGAAATTGGTGCCGATTCTGATTTTAATACAGAATATGGTGAAATAGCTTGTTATGACTTGAACTTACTTCCTGAAGGTTTACCATTTGGACAGGTATCCTCTGAAGCAGGACATGCTGCCTATGAATATTTAAGGACTGCTATTGAACTTGCTAACCATAACCGGATTGACGCAATTTGTACTGCTCCTTTAAATAAAGAAGCATTGCATAAAGGCGGCCATATTTATCCCGGGCATACAGAAATTTTAGCTGAGTTAACAGGTACGAAAGACTTTTCCATGATGCTTTCTTCTCCTAAATTAAAGGTGATTCATGCTACGACTCATGTGGGATTGATTGATGCGATCAAAATGATTAATCCGGAACGTGTTTATAAAGTGATTCGTTTGGCACATGAAACACTAAGTAACTCAGGCGTTAAAAAGCCGAAAATAGGTGTTTGCGGAATCAACCCACACGCCGGAGAGAATGGGTTATTTGGTTATGGTGAAGAAGAAGAAAAAATTATCCCGGCTGTTAAGCGTGCAACAGAAGAAGGAATTCAAGTTGAAGGACCGCTTCCAGCTGACACATTATTTTTCCGGGCACAACGCGGAGACTTTGATATCGTAGTTGCGATGTATCACGATCAAGGGCATGGACCAATAAAAGTATTAGGACTCGAGGCTGGTGTCAACATAACGGTCGGTCTTCCAATTATACGAACGAGCGTAGATCACGGAACAGCATTTGACATTGCAGGTGCAGGCAAAGCCGATGAAAGAAGCATGCTGGAAGCACTGCGACAAGCGATTGAATTAGCACCTGAGAAGTAGTGTCGAAGGGCAGTGAACTTTGTCATAATGCAAAAGCCAGCCAGATGGGCTGGCTTTCGTTTGTTTTTTCATGATAAAGGCAGTGTAATTATTTTCTTATGTGTAAACAGAGAAATAAATTATCAGCGGTAACGGTATCCCTAATAATGGAGAAACCGTTGTTAATTGATAGTATAAATCGTTCGTAATTTTTTGATTATTTGGTATTGACGAAACTAAGATAATAATTTATAATTCTTCATATAGAATTAAGTTTTACATACAGAACAAACAGGGAACAAAGGAGGTTAAAATGCAAGAACGAGTATATCGATCTGGAAAATCACTCATTGATCAAACCAGTAAAACACATGTACCTGAAAACGCTGTTGCATTATGGCATTTGGGGCAATCTGGAGTTTTAGTAAAAGCAAATAAAACAATCTGTTATTTTGATCCCTACCTATCAAACTACATTGAAGATAACAACTTAGTTGAACCACCGGGTTTATTAAAAAGAAATTTTGATTCGCCCATGCAGCCAAAAGATATAAATAACGCTAATGTTGTATTTATCACCCACGATCATTTAGACCACCTGGATCCTGAAACATTAAAGGGAATTAAGAAGTTTTCTCCACACGCAAATTTTGTATGCCCAGCACCGTCGATTTATAGGTTAACCGGAATTGGAGTTAAAGAAGATAACATTTATGCAGCGAAAGCTAATAAAAAACTAAAGGTAAATGGATTAGACGTTATACCAATACCCGCAAAACATGAAAAGTTCTGCAAAGATAAAAATGGTAATCATTATTACTTGGGTTATGTGGTTTATATAAATGGTATTGTTTTCTTTCATGCAGGGGATACACTTGCTTACACTGACCTAGTAAAATACTTACAACCTTTATCTGTAGATATTGCTTGCTTACCAATTAATGGACAGGATTGGAGGAGAAACGAGCAAGGAGCGATGGGTAATATGGATTTTCGGGATGCCGTCGAGATTTCACAGGCAGCTGGTATCGATTTATTAATCCCTGTACACTACGATTTATTTGAATCCAATACTGAAAATCCAGCATATTTTATAGACTACTTGTACCGTAACTATCCAGGTCAAAAATGTAAGTTGATGGTTCCGGGAGAACGACTGCTTTATCTGTCTGAAAAGGGATAATACAATTATAGAAATTGACAAAATGTAAGCGTTTTATAAGGTGGAACAGGGTTGAAAGGGTAAGAAAGATTAAAAACAGGGGTGTTGAAAATGAAACGAAAACTGATTTTGTTTGTTTCTCTTCTAATAATTTTAAGCACGATACTAATTGGCTGTAATGGACAATCTCAGTCAGAAGGTAAATCTTCGAACGGAAAAGTAACATTAGATTTATGGCACTATTGGACAGATAATCTTGAATCCACTTTGAAAAAGTATGTTGAAGAATTCAACAAAACCCATTCTAAAATTGACATTGAACTTACCTATGTACCTTATAGCGAATTGACTCAACAACTATTAATTGGGGCGACCGGCGGTGATCTCCCTGACTTAATTATTGGAGGTATAAATGAAGTCCAATTTTATGCAAAATCAGGTATTCTTGAGGATATCTCCGAGAAAGTAAAAAATTCAGGGGAAGCTGAAAGCATGTATGAAAATATTATTGAGATTCACAAAGTGGATGGGAAATTCTATGGCTTGCCCCTTCATACAAATGCAGTGGCGCTGTTTTATAACACTGACTTAATTAAGGAGCCGCCAACTAACTGGGGTGAATTAACGCAGATGGCTCAGGAATTAACAACCGAAAACCGCTATGGATTTGCAGCATCTGCTCATAATTCACAACATGGTACTGCTTCATGGATACCATTCTTGTGGTCAACAGGCAGTGATGTTGGAGATCTGGAAAGTTCAGAAGCCATTAGTGCACTTAAATTATGGGAAAACATGTATGAAAAAAACCTTATGTCCAAAGAAGTGGTTAATGAGGAATTACAGGATATTAATGTTGATTTTTATACAGGAAAAGCTGCAATGATGATTGGTGGTTCCTGGATGATCCCGGTAATAAATGCTGAAGCACCAGATTTAAATTGGTCAGTTGCAAAAATACCAAAAGACAAGGAGTATTCCTCGGTAATTGGAGGAGAAAGTATTGCAATAGGTAAGGGACAAAATGTGGAAGAGTCATGGAAATTTATCGAATTCATGCTCGAACCAGAAAGACAAATGGAATGGCTGAAAGCTACAGGGAATTATCCATCAGGCAGTAAGATTGCCAATAAGCCTTATTTTCAAGAGAACAATGTAAGAAAAACCTTTGCAGAAGTGATAAAAACATCACAAGGATATGGCTGGGGTCAAAATCATAATGAAATAAATACAGCCATTTATACCGCTATACAAGATGCTTTGGTAGGGGGCGCGACGGCAAAAGAAGCGTTAAAAAAGGCTAGCAATACAATTACTCCTATTTTGGAAGAAAACTAAATTTGTAAAGTTGTACTCATTAACCCTATAAGAAACCCCTCTATAGGGTTAAGAGTATACGTAATGAATGATTTATGAGGAGTGCTAATTGTGGCAAAAATATTAGATCGACAAAACTCTATTTCAGGTAATAAAAGTTCTGCAAAACGGTTCCGTAACTTTTTAAAAAAAGGAAAAGATTATACCTTTTTGCTTCCAGCTGGTATATTTTTGCTTGTTTTTTTAGTATATCCGATTTTATATAACATTAATTTAAGCTTTCGTGAAATTAATATCAGCAATCTCATTCAGGGGGAGCAACCATTTGTCGGTTTAAGAAATTATATTACTGTTATAAATGACCAATTATTCAACACAGCATTAATAAACTCACTTATATTCACATTTGCCACCATCATTTTTTCAACAGGAATTGGATTTGCATTTGCACTTTTTTTTAACAAAACATTTCCTGGTAGTCGATGGATGAGATCTATATTATTAATTGCTTGGATGACTCCAATTATTATTGTCGGTACTATATTTCAATGGATGTTAAGTGGAGATAATGGAGTTATTAATGAATTGCTAATGAATACAGGTGTCATCTCTGAACCTATTTATTGGTTGACAAATACAGATACTGCTCTTGCAAGTATTATAGTTGCTAATATTTGGATCAGTATTCCTTTTAGTATGGTTATTCTATTATCAGGTTTACAAGGTCTTCCCGAACCAACATATGAAGCGGCAAAAATTGATGGGGCCAATAAAATGCAACAATTTGTATATATCACATTGCCTTTGATGCGGCCAACCCTTTTGGTATTGCTTATGTTGGGAGTTATCTTTACTTTTAAGGTCTTTGATTTAATTTATATTATGACTGCTGGCGGTCCTGCTAATTCAACACAAGTGATTCCTTTCTTGGCGTACGAGTTATCATTCAGTATGTATCGATTTGGAGAAGGCGCTGCACTTTCAAATATATCATTTTTTATAATTGGAGCTATCGCACTAGTGTATTTGTATTTGATTAGGAAGGAGGACACCATGTAGTGGAAAGGAAAAAATGGATTTTATCATGTATAGGCTTGTTAATTGTTTTAACATTTCTGTTTCCTATTTATTGGATGGTTATTTCATCGTTAAAATCGACATCCGAAATATTTGGTGATCCAACTCTTATACCCAAGGATATTACTTTTGATGCTTATAGTCGTTTGTTTGCTCAAAACGATATTAATGTATTTATTTATTTTAAAAATAGCATGATTATCAGCCTGGGAGCTATGATTGGCACGCTGATTTTAGGAACGCCGGCAGCTTATGCTATTGCAAGGAAAAAAATGAAAGGTATTACGTTATTTTTACTATTTGTGTTGGTAACCCAGATGTTCCCAAGTAATATGTTGGCGTTGCCGCTTTATACAATGTTTGCAAAAATGAACCTTCTAAATACTTATCTGGGGGTAATTATTGCCAACATGACATTATCGCTGCCTTTTGTCATTTTGGTATTACGTACTTATTTCCTAACAATACCGAAAGATTTGGAAGATGCTGCAACTATTGATGGTTGTTCCCGCTGGGGGGCGTTTGTTCGAATCATTTTACCACTCGCAAAGCCAGGAGTTCTCACTTGTGCATCATTTAGCTTTTTGTTGGCCTGGGGTGAATTTTTATATTCATTGACAATGCTCAAACAAAGTGAGATGTGGCCGATAACACTTGGAATGAGACAGTTTGTTGGTCAGTTTGGCACAAATTGGGCTGAACTTATGGCGCTGTCAGCAATTTCTACACTTCCAATTATATTAATATTTATCTTTACCCAACGTTATATTGTAAGCGGTATAACAGCTGGATCAACAAAATAAATAAAATACTACTTATTTACTCTTAATGAAGGATGGATAGTTAATGTCAAAATACAATGTCCCGGCTTTGGAAAAATCAATAGCGATATTAAATTTGATAGCAACGCCTCAAAAAAATTATTCAGTTACTGAGGTACACAGAGAATTGGGTATTTCTAAGACAACAGTGTTTTCAATTTTAAAGGTACTTGAAGAATATGACATCGTTAAAAAGAACGATCATGGTGAATACAAAATTGGTGTGAAGCTTTATGAACTGGGAATGGCCTATATTTCAGAAGTAGACATTGTCAAGGTCGCAAGGTCGCATCTAGAAAAATTAATGGAAATTACCGGCTATACGGTTCATTTGGGAGTTTTGGATGAAGGTGAGTTACTGTATGTAGATAAAGTTGAACCGAATACTTTTATTCGGTTTTCCACGTATCCCGGTTTAAGGTCAGAATTCCATATAACAAGTTTAGGTAAGGTGATTGCAGCTTATTTAGATGAAGACGAACTAAATAATATTATTGCCGCAAAGGGCTTGACTAAGCATACACCGAATACCATAACGGATTTAAAAGAATTTAAACAAGTATTATTAAAGATTCGTGAAAGGGGGTACGCAATTGAAGATGAAGAGGGGGAGATAGGGGTGAAATGTTTAGGTGCTCCAGTATTTAACGGAAGAAAAGTTGTAGCTTCGGTAAGCGTAGTAGGACATTCATCGATGCTTGATGTTTGGAATGTTGACCTGATTAATCGTTTACAGAACACCGCAGGAAATATCTCTAAAGAGTTAGGAGCTCAAAAGATTAATCAAGACAAATTTTAAAATGGAGGTTTTTCTTATGATTAAGCAAACGAATGACCAATTATATCAAGAGGCAAATGTATATTCTCCGGGAGGGGTTCATACATCTATTCGAAATGTTGATCCCCATCTAATTTTCACGCACGCAGAAGGAGCATATATAAAAGATGTTGAAGGAAATAAATACATTGATTACCAGGCCGCCTTTGGCCCATTTGTTTTAGGGCATAATCATCCATATGTTAATGACAAGGTAATAGAATCAATATCCCGTACGGATTTATTCGGTGTAGGGACAACCGATTTGGAGATTGAGCTTAGTAAAAAAATATGTGCTCATGTTCCGTCTTCTGAACAGGTTTTGTTCTGTAATTCCGGTTCAGAGGCCACATATCACGCAATTAGGTTGGCCCGGGCAATTACTGAAAAGACAAAGCTAATCAAATTCCAAGGCTGTTACCATGGCTGGCATGATTATGTGGCACGAAATATGCTCAGTGAATGGGATAAAATTGGGAAACGTGATCCTGGTTCCGCCGGGATGTTAGACGAGGCAATTGATAATACATTGGTTTGTACATTTAATGATTTGGAACATGTGGAAGAAACGCTTATAAAAAATCGAGATCAAGTGGCAGCAATGATAATTGAGCCGATTCCCCACAATATCGGGTGTGTACTACCGGAAGATGGTTTTTTAGCAGGCCTAAAAAGGCTCTGCGATGAATACAATGTACTTCTCATTTTTGATGAAGTTATTACGGGTTTTCGGCATAGTATTGGAGGATTTCAAAAGATTAGCGGAGTAACACCTGACCTGACTACGCTAGGGAAAGCAATGGCAAATGGATACCCGATTGCTGCGGTGGCCGGAAAGAAAGAGTATATGTCCCGTTTTAATACTCAGCCTGGGGGAGATGTATGGTTTGCTGGAACTTATAATGGCCATGCGGTTGGAACAGCCGCATCTCTTGCTACAATTGAAATGATGGAAAATGAACCGGTACATGAGCACATTTTTGAATTGGGTAATCGGATGCGTTCAGGAATTGAAGAGATTCACAAGCGTCTGGGCATTAATGCAGTCGTGGCGGGGGTTGGTTCTGTATGGACAACATATTTTATGGATTCCTTGCCAAAAAAATATGGAGATTTACAGAAAAATGATAGTAAACTCTACGTCGTTTATCGAAAAAAGCTGCTGGAAAAAGGTATATTCAAAATGCCTATGAATCTAAAGCGGAATCATATTAGTTACAGCCATACGAATAAAGAAATTGACCAAACACTTGAAGCTATTGAAGAGGTCTTGCTAGAAATTTTGTAGGTGAAAATTATAGAGGAGGATTCTATGAAAATAACAGATGTGAAAACATATATAGTCGGTAATAATTGGAAAAATTGGGTATTTACACAGGTTGAAACTGATGAGGGAATAACTGGTTTGGGGGAAGCAACACTTAATGGTTTCGCAAAAACAACAGAGGCAGCGGTTCATGAATTAAAACGATTAGTTATTGGAATGGATCCGTTTGACGTTGAGCGTATTTCCTTAAGTCTATTTCGTGACTATTATTCCGATGGCGGGCAAATTCAGGGCGCTGCTCTTTCCGGTATTGAATATGGCTGCTGGGATATTATGGGTAAATCATTAGGTGTTCCAGTATATAAATTATTGGGTGGTAAAGCCCAACCAAGGTTACGAGCCTATGCTAATGGATGGTATCGTTCCGCACGTACACCGGAAAACTTTTATGATAATGCAAAAAAAGTAATAAACAAGGGTTATACTGCTTTGAAGTTTGACCCCTTTGGTTCGGCATGGAGAGTGGTGGATCAAAAAGAATTTGGTTATGCAATTGAAATTATTGCAGCTGTTAGGGAAGCGGTAGGAGAAAATGTTGATATTTTAATAGAAGGACATAATCGATTCAGCGTTCATACTGCATTACAATTTGCGGATGAAATGAAAACGTATAGACCTACATGGTTTGAAGCGCCAGTACCTCCACAAAAGATTTCATCTATGGTTGAAGTTGCGAAGAGAAGTCCGGTTCCTATAGCTTGCGGAGAGGATTACTATTGCCGGGAGCAGTTCTCGGAACTGTTGGCCCATAATGCGGTTCATATTATCCAGTTGGAACCTCAGTATTTAGGAATAAGTGCTGCTAAACAAATTTCAGCAATGACTCATGCTAATAATGGTGTAACAGCACCACATAGTGCACAAGGTCCACTTTGTTCACTGGTATGTGCGCATTTAAACACGGCAATCCCTAATTTTTACCTTCATGAGGTATTTGATGATTTCAATGTTGATTGGACACAGCGGATATTGAACCATCCAGTAAAAATTGAAGATGGATATATTACTGTCAGTGAAAGACCTGGATGGGGTGCCGAATTAAATATGGATGTTGTGGAGCAACATCCATATAATCCTAATAACTTTTTACCTCTTTTCTCAGATGGTTGGGAAAAACGTCAATCAGTTGAACATTAACTTTATAGATGATTAAGGAGATAGGTAGATGCGTAAATTACGAATTGGTATAGCAGGAACTAGTAGAGGAAGTCATTTTTATGAAGATTTCAGTAAGGTAAAAAATGCAGAAGTATTAGCAGTAATGGATCCGGATGAAAAATCTTTAGAGTCATTTTGCCAGAAGTATCCTATTAACCATGCAGTAACAGATTATAATGATTTACTGGATACCGGCATTGATGCAGTAGTAATCGCTTCTCCAATACAATTTCACGCCCAACAAGCAATATTGGCACTACAACGGGATATACATGTGTTGTCTGAAGTTACAGCAGCTTCGTCAATTGATGAATGTCATTCATTACTTAATGCTGCAAAAATGAGTAAAGCTCAATATATGTTGGCTGAAAATTACTGCTATATCCGTGAGAATATTGCCATTCAAAATATGGTAAAGGCTGGAGTATTTGGACAGATTTATTTTGCTGAAGGTGAATATTTGCATAATGTTACGTATCTCCATTATGACGATGAAGGGAAACCGACATGGCGCAGAAAGGAAACGATGAGTAAAAGGGGCTGTACATACGGTACACATAGCCTTGGTCCACCTTTAACCTGGTTCGGTGAGCGAGTTAAATATGTTAATTGTATAGGGCCAGGAGCACATACAATGCCCGAATACGAAAACGATGATACAACAATTATGCTATGCAGAACTGAAAGCGGTTTATTAATTAATATTAGATTGGATATGGTTTCAAACAGACCGCATAACATGGGGTATTATTCGTTACAGGGTACTAAGGGGTGTTATGAAGCTCCAAGAATTCCCGGAGAAGAACATAAAATCTGGCTCAAAGATTACGCTGAATCAAGTGAATCCTGGATGAATTTAAAGGATGTATATGATGAGTTCCTGCCTAGGGAATTAATTAACTTTCCGCAAGAAGCGGAAGGATCTCATCACTGGGGTGCAGATTATTTTATGGTAAAGGATTTTGTTGATTGTATCCGTGAAAACCAACCAGTAAAAATAGATATCTATAAAGCACTTGAGTTTACATTGCCAGGGCTTTTATCCGAAGACTCGATTGTTGCTGGAGGAAAACCTGTAGAAGTACCTGATGTTCGCACATGGTAATCCGTATAATGGGAGGTAAAACTGTGAAGAGCTTGTTTGAGCAGATTGATATGGACCATGTCATTAATAATACCCTGGATTTGGTTAAAATTCAAAATACAGCTGGAAATACAATAGAGGTTGCAGAAGTTTATGAAAGATTATTAAAAGAAGCTGGATTTTCAGTTGAAAAGCATGAGTTTATTGAGAATAACCCAACATTGATTGGTCGATATCAAGGAAATACTGAGTCAAAAGGAAAAACTTTAATATTTAATGGGCATATGGATGTTATCACACTTCAACACGATCCTCCTTATGTTGAGAATGGAAAGATTTATGGTAGAGGAACTTGTGATATGAAGGGGTCCCTCGCTAGTATTTTAGAAGTTGCAAGAGTTCTAAGAAACTCCAACATTTCAGTAGATGGTGAAATCATTGTTGTAGCGAATAGTATGCATGAGAGTCCTGGCGGGCGTGGTGAGGACCTGCTTGCCATGAGTGAAACAATTAATTTAGAAGCGGATGCTGCAATTGTAATGGAAGGTGCAACGTATGAATGTACTATTGCACAGTTGGGGTCTGCTACATTTAATATAACTATTGAAAGGAATGGGGAGCCAAGTCATCAGTTGTATACACCAGATAGCATACCACATCCTATAGCGGTCTTGGCGGATGTGGTTCAGGCTTTGGAACAAGCCAATGAAGAGCTTAAAGAGAAAAGAATTGAAGACATTGGTCATGGTTCTTACTTTATCGGTAATGTTCAAAGTGGAAGTTTCTATAATCAAATGCCGAAGTATTCTTTTATAGAAGGTGTACGGCGTTATGGGCCGAATGATTCTTTTGAAGATGTCCAAAAACAAATGATAGAAATATTAAATAAAGTTGGTGATAAGCACGGAGTGAAAATATATTTGGATATAAAAAAAGTAAGGGATGGTTATCGAATTAAGAAAGAAGATGACACAATTAAAGCGCTTTTAGATTCTGTAAGGAAAGTTAGAGGTATTGACCTACCACTTGTAGGTAAAAAGCTGGTCACGGATGCCGGTATTTTTGTAAATGAAATGGATATACCAACTATTTGCTATGGACCTGATCAAAATAGAGCACATGCCGAAGTTGAATATGTAGAAATAAATGAGCTAAAAAAAACGATAAATGTATACTTGCAATTTATTCATAATTATTTAGGAGTGGAAATCGGTATTCAATCTTAAGTAAAGGCAGGTGAACGTATTGGCTGAAATGCGAGTATTGGTTACAGGGGCCGCCAGTGGAATTGGTAAAGGAATTGCTGAGAAATTTTTAGCGAAGGGTTCCAAGGTAATTTTATTGGATAAAGATGAAGAAACATTAACCAATACCATTGAGGAATTAAAGTCCCTGAATCCAAGTGTTCAATCAGTTCTTTGTGATTTAAGGAATGAAGTTAAGATACAAGCAGCAGCTGATGGGGCTTGGAGTTATTGGGACGGGATAGATGTATTAGTCAATAATGCTGGGGTGGCGGTAAGGGAATCATTTATAGATATTCCTCTGTCTAATTGGGATCACATTTTAGACGTCAATCTTCGGGGCACATTTTTACTGAGTCAAATTTTGGCAAAAAAAATGATAGATTCAAAGATTAGTGGTTCTATCATAAATATGTCATCTAAAAATGGTCTTTCAGGAAGCTCGAAACTTACACATTACAATTCCTCAAAGGCGGGTATTAACCTACTAACCCAGTCTATGGCAGTTGAATTGGCCGCAATGAATATCCGTGTGAATGCAGTCGCACCCGGTTTTATTGAAACTCCGTTGGATCGTAATTTAAAACAAAAGGAAAAGAACCTAAACCTCACAGATAAGACCCCTATGAAAAGGTTGGGCACCATACATGAAGTTGCAAACGGAGTGTATTTTCTTGCTTCAAAAGAGGCTTCTTATATAACCGGCACTACATTAGTTATTGATGGGGGTCATCTAGCAAACGGAAGTGAATTTTAAGATAACGTTTCAAGGAGGTAATTTGATGAAATTATTAACAATACGAACCAGTGGAGGGGATCTTCCGGGGATAAAAACGGAAAGAGGAATTTTGGATATAACAAAGCATTTACCCAATGTGTCTGATATGAATTCGCTGATAGAAAATTTTTCACGTCTAGAGTTGGATGGATTGTTTGATAAAGCAATGAAAAGTGGTGAGAGCGAATTTTCACCGGAAGGTTCACTCAACTTTGGGCCTTGCATAGACAACCCGGGGAAAATTGTATGTGTGGGACTAAACTACCGAAAACATGCAGAGGAGTCTAATGCAGAGATCCCTAAGTTCCCCATCCTGTTTAACAAATATAATAATGCGCTTGCAGGTAACGAAGAGGTGATTAACTTGCCACTTGATTCCCAAAAAGTCGATTATGAGGCGGAGTTAGCCATCGTAATTGGAAAGGAAGCGAAAAATGTATCACAGCAGGATGCACTTGATTATGTTTTTGGTTACTGTGCTGCTAATGATTTGAGCGCAAGGGATCTACAGTTCAGGACAAATCAATGGCTTTTGGGAAAAAGTCTGGATGGATTTTGTCCAGTAGGACCATATTTGGTAACTGCCGATGAAATTGAGAACCCGAATACGTTGGAAATCAGCTGTATAGTTAATGGTGAAGTCCGGCAAAAATCAAACACAAGAGACATGATATTTAAATGCGATGAAATTGTCAGCTACGTATCGCATTATATGACGTTAAAACCTGGGGATGTTATTTTAACTGGTACCCCTGAAGGAGTTGTTTTGGGTTACGACCGTTCGGAGCAGGTTTGGCTACAAGACGGGGATAATGTAACAGTCGAAATCGAGGGAATTGGAAAACTCACTAATACTTTTAAAGGTTAACCCGTTAACTCTCATGAGAAAGGCAAGCTTTATTGGGAATCGCTAATATATGGAATTCCTTAAAGTGTCGAACTCCATTTAAACCAAAGGAGTGGTATTATGGTTGAAAATCAATTTGTGTATCTATCAATATTTTCGGTGTTTTTGGTTTTCATGATTTTAATTGGTATTTGGGTTGCTAAAAAAGTGGAAACTGGAGAAGATTTTTTAATGGGGGGAAGAGGGTTAACCTCATTTCTGCTGATTGGTACCACGGTTGCTACAGCTGTAGGGACAGGATCAAGTATGGGAGCAGTTCAAACTGCTTATGAACAAGGTTGGGCTGGAGCGTTCTTTGGAATTGGATTGGGCATAGGACTGATAGCTCTAGTAGTATTGTTTGCAGACTCACGTAATAAAAACTTTATGACGTTTTCTGAAGAGTTAAGTTATTACTTTGGTGCGAGTAAAGCAATAAAGGGATCCATGTCGATTATATTGTTTCTGGCAGAAGTTGGGTGGTTAGGTACACACATATTGGGTGGAAGTATTTATCTAGGATGGATTACTGGTCTTGATCCAACTACCGCAAAGATAGTAACCGCTATTGGATTCGGGTTATATACAATAATTGGAGGTTATTTGGCTGTTGTATATACGGATGTAATACAGGCTATCATTTTATTTGCTGGCTTCACGTTGCTAGCCGTTTTATCATTTGTCAAAGTTGGTGGGTTTACAGGTATCTCAAATAGTTTGCCAAAAGATATGACCACATTTGCAGGTGTACAGGAAACAGGATTAATACCTGGGATATCACTAATTTTGGTGACCGTAGTAGCTGTTTTAGTTATACCGGCTTATCGACATCGTATTTACTCCGGTAAAAACACCAAAGTAGTTAAAAAGAGTTTTATTATTTCTGGGATAGTTGCTGTTCTATTTGCCATTTGTCCAACAATTATAGGTCTTGCTGCAAAAATAGTGAATCCGGATATTTCAGATACTGCTTTTGCCTTTCCCTATATGATCACAGAGGTATTTCCGCTTTGGGTTGGTGCTTTTCTGTTAGTAGCCGGTTTGGCAGCCACGATGTCTTCAGGTGACTCAGATGCCATAGCTGGAACTACTATTCTGATAAGGGACGTATACCAGGTATTCACAGGTAAACTTCCGGATAAAAATAAGACAATACTATACTCCAGGATTGCACTTATCGTCACGATTGGATTAGCGCTGTTGTTTATTCTGGAGTCGACCAACATTATAGGTTATATAACAAATATGAGTTCTACCATAATGACAGGTTTGCTTGTAGCATCTATATTAGGTAAATACTGGCCGCGAGCCACGTGGCAAGGAGGAATAGCCTGTCTTATAGCGGGTTCCGGGACGTCACTAGTAGTAATTTCAAGTGATAGCCTCTCTGTATTTTGGGGTAATCCAGTAATCCCATCTCTGGTAGTTTCATTGTTGGCTGGTGTTGTTATTAGTTATTTAACTCCAAGAAAAAGTATTTCCAAAGAAGAAGCACTGGCGAAGTTGGAAAATGAAAGATCTGTATTTGAAGAAGACATAGGATAGTCGATAAAACAAGCATTATTTACGAATAATTTTTGTAATATTCAGTTAATTATAGTGGTTAATCTGTGGATTGAGGTGAGGATATTGGAAACAACTAAAACTAAAAAAATAGGTAAAGAAATTAAATTATTCGGTACAGGTATGTTGTATTTATTTCCTACCTTTTTAATATTAGGTGTGTTTCTGTTTTATCCAATTTTAAAGACAATCCAATTCAGTTTTTCAAGTGTTTTGGACGGTGGAGTTATTGAGGCATTCGTAGGGTTGGAGCATTATTTTTCGTTATTTAGTTCACCATCATTTTTAAATAGTTTAAAAGTTACCTTTTTGTTTGTTTTGTATACAGTACCGCTTACTATTATTCTTTCACTATTTTTAGCCATAATAGCAAATGAAAAAATGAAGGGTTCAAAGTTTTTTCAAATGATTTTTTCATCCCAGCTAGGAATTTCAGGTGCCGCAAGCTCAGCTATTTTATTGTTTTTCTTTCACCCTACTCTTGGAACGATAAATAATGTTTTGGGTTTCTTCGGTGTACCTAGAATTGGGTGGCTAACATCACCCGAATGGGCCCTTTTTTCAGTATCATTGGCAACTATTTGGATGGGGTTAAGTTTAAATTTCATCCTATTATTAGGGGGACTGCAAAACATCTCCAATGATTTATATGAAAGTGCTACCGTTGATGGAGCGGGTTATTGGACCCGTTTATTTAAAATTACAATACCGCTTCTTTCACCAGTCTTATTTTTTGTTACTTTAATAAATTTTATTAATGCTTTACAATCTTTTGGTCAAATTGACATTTTGACTGAGGGTGGACCGACCGAGGCAACGAATTTAATTGTTTATTCTATATACAGGGAAGCATTTGTTTATGGAAATTATGGTTTTGCCAGCGCTCAGGCAATAGCATTATTTATCATTACTTTAATTGTAACTGTAATTCAATTCAAAGTTGGTGAAAGGAGAGTGCATTATCAATGATTAAAAAGATTATATTATACATTTTACTCTCCATTAGCGCATTTTTAATGTTTGCACCTATTTTATACGCGCTATCGGTAAGCTTTATGTCTGCAAGTGATATTAATAACGCAGCTATATTACCTTCTGAACCAAGCTTTCAGGGATATATCTCTGCTGCAGAGAGGATCCCTATAATACGTTATTTGTATAACAGTTTTATTTTTGCAACAGCAGTAATGATTGGACAAATATTTTTATGCAGTTTAGCAGCTTTTGCATTTGTATTCATCCCTTTCAAGGGAAGAAAACTTTTATTTATTTTGTTATTGAGTACAATGCTGATCCCCTTTGAATCTACAATTATTCCGAACCATTTAACTATGCTGAATCTTGGTTGGTTGAATACTTATCAAGCTTTAATTGTGCCTACATTAGTTACACCATTTGGAGTATTCCTGCTTAGACAACATTTTTTAACAATGCCTCAGGAATTATGGGATGCGGCCCAAATGGACGGATGTTCATACTTTAGATATTATCTATCTTTTGCGTTGCCATTATCCAAAACTATTTTGGGTGCATTAAGTATATTTGCTTTCATTTCGTCATGGAATAGTTATTTATGGCCACTTCTGATGACCAGCACCGACAATGTAAGACCAATACAAATTGGACTTAAGGTATTAGTAAGTTCTCAAGCATCCACTAATTGGCCAATTGTTATGGCAGGCTCTATTATAGCATTGCTCCCGACATTATTAATTCTTTTCTTTGGATTAAAGTATATTCGTAAAGGTCTCATTTCTGGTTCTATTAAAGGCTAAAGGAATTACATTTCAAAAAAGGAGGTGCACTGAACAACTCTTTTCTGTGTTAATTATCGGGAGAACAGGCGAAGTGGAGTAAAAAATTTTGGAAGGGATGATTAAGTTGAAGAAAATAATGCTGGCTTTAATGGTGTTGATTCTGGTGTTGGCAGGTTGCAGCGGAAATTCCGGTAAGACAAAAACGACAGAAGACGGTAAAACAGTTATTTCTTTTTGGCACAATTTGGACGGTGATAATGCTGTGACGCTCAAAGGCATTATAAAAAAATTTAATAAGCAATCTGACAGTGTTAAAATTAATGCATCATTTCAAGGCGATATACAACAACAGATGCGCACGATTGGATCGACTGATGCTGCTCCCGCAGTATTTTTAGCGGGTGATACTGCATATTTTAGTCAAAGTAATTATATTAAACCAGTACAAGAAATGATAGAGAACGATCAGGATTTTGATATATCCCAACTAAATGAAGCGGTTATTTCAAATCATTCACTAAATGGAACTTTAAGTTCTATGCCTTTCAATGTTTTTGTACCTTTATTATTTTATAATGTTGAATTATTTAAAGAAGCGGGAATGGACCCGGAAAACCCGCCACAAACATTTAGTGAAATTCAAAAGGCTGCAGAGAAGCTAACTTCTGGACCAGAAGAAGCACCAAATGTTTATGGCTTTTCAATTCCAATAAATACTTCATTTATATATAATTTGTTTGCGGTACAGAATGAGCTTGTTTTTAATAATGAAAATGGAAGAACAAGTGAAGATTCCACAAAAACGTTCCTTAATTCAGATGTAGGTAAAAAAATATATAACTGGATCGGAGATATGTATAATGATGGAAACTTTGGAAACTTCGGGCGAACATGGTCCAATACCCAACTGGCATTTTCATCTGGAGAACTTGCAATGTATCTGGATTCATCGGCAGTTGCTGGTATATGGCTGGATACACTTGATTTTAAGTTTAAAACTGCTCCATTACCTGTACCTGAGGATAAAGAATGGTCTGGTGTTAATCAAGGTGGATCTCAATTATGGATATCTAATCAGGCTACAGAGAAGGAACAAAAGGCAGGATGGGAGTTTATTAAATTTATGGTGAGCCCCGAAGTTCAATCGACATGGGCCGCAAGTACAGGATATGTGCCTGTAACACCGAAGGCAGCCGAAATTTCTCCCTTAAAAGAAACTTACAGTAAACATAAACAAATGAAAAAAGCGTATGATGCACTTAATAATACCAAACCTTCCCCAGCAACAGCTGGCCCATCTATTGATGAAGTAGAAGTATCTAATGTTATCGCCCAATCTTTCGAAAAACTTGTTCAGGGAGAGGATACAGAAAAGGTATTGAGTGAAGCTGAGAAAAAAATCAATAAGCTGCTGCAAAAGTGATTTAATATTCAAATGGATTTCCATTTGAATATAAAGAGGATGCCATACAATTTGGCAAATAATTCGTCATAAGGGGAAGGTTTTACATTTAATAATTACAATTAATTCCACAGGTTTCTCAGAGTGAAAAGCAAGAGATAATCCCTTATTTCATTTTGCCTTCCACATTAAATAACTGGAATAAATGAAAAACCAAACTTTTCCCCTATCGGGTGTAAGTTTGGTTTTTCGAGTTTAATGAGAATTGAACATTGGGATACAGGGACATCACGAAAATATTTTCCCCGGATTCAGAACATGCTTCGGATCAAGCATTTCTTTTATGCCTTTCATGACTGCCAAGGAGTCCCCGTGCTCCTTTTCCTGGAATTTCATTTTACCCAGGCCGACACCATGCTCACCGGTACAGGTACCGCGTGAATCGATTGCTTTTAGGGCAAGTGCTTCATTGACAGATTCAGCTCTTTTTCGTTCCTCTGTATTATTTTTACCAAACATAACCAGGGTATGAAAGTTCCCATCGCCGACGTGTCCCCATATACCACCGTTCAGTCCGCTTTCTTCAATTAATTTTCTGGCATAGACAATTAATTTGGGTAATTGTGAAATGGGAACACAGACATCAGCGCCTACTTCATCCATTCCGCTTAAATGATTGTACGCGTATGTTATTTCGTGGCGTGCCTTCCACAGTTCTTTTTGTTGGGTCGGATCACTTGCTGTATCCCAATTGTCACAGCCAAGATCTTTCATTAGCTCCTCGGCCAGTTTCACTTCTTCCTGAATAGCTGTTTTTGCACCTGCGAATTCAAAAAATAACGAGTGGCTGCAAGGCAAGTGATAATTGTTGTATTTGTTGACCTGGGCAATGCTTGTCTGATCCACCAGTTCCATTCGCATAATGGGAATGCCGCTGCCTAAAATTGTGTGGGAAGCTTCTGCACATGTTTCCAGGGAATCAAATGTGCAGCGGGCCATCATTGTATATTCCGGTATCCCGTGGAGGCGGAGCGTGATTTCCGTTATGATACCTAAGGTGCCTTCAGATCCAGCGAATAAGCCTGTTAAATGATAGCCTGACGATGACTTTTTAGCGTTGGTTCCAGTATGTATAACAGTTCCGTCTGCTAAAATTACTTCCAAGTCCAACAACTGATCCTTCATTGAACCGAATCGGACCGCTGTCGTGCCACTTGCATTGGTTGCAGTCATTCCGCCAATCGTTGCATCTGCACCGGGATCGATCGGAAACATCAGCCCGTGACGATTCACTTGTTTATTCAGGTTCATTCGTGTTATGCCAGGCTGTACCGTGATTGTCATATCCTCAGGTGAAAATTCAACAACTCTGTTCATATTGTCAAAGTTAATCGATATCCCTTTTTCCACGGGGATAACCTGTCCTTCCAGTCCGGTTCCTGCTCCAAAGGCTGTTACCGGTATGTTGTAAATGCTTGCCACATTCAATATCGTCTGGACATCTTCTCGGCAATCAGGAAAGCAAACCACATCCGGTTCAACTTTTTGGTGGATGGATTCATCATGACTGTGTCGATACAGCTCGGATTCACTTTTACTTATTTTCTGCGTTCCCAGTCGGTTAATTAATTGCTGGATAAACATCTAATCCCCCTCGTATATGAAATTTAAAACCAGGTATTATTTGAATATTATTATAAGTCGTTAAACTCATCTTTTCCAACAAAAATCAGCTTGTACGATGGTACTATTCACGTTATACTTTTATTTAAAATCAAAATAGTTATTCAATTCCGAACAGAATCCAGACGAAGGGAGTCCATTTTTAATAATCAGGAAAAGCAATTTGAACACGTTTTGGCGTTTGATGCTGAATCAAAAGGAGGATACTGTTATGAATCAATCATCTACACGTAACACTAATTATAATAAGAAAATTGATCGAAAAGGGCTGCTGAAGTTTTTGCTTCCTTCTTTATTCGGTGTATTTATCTTTTTGTTCCCTGTATATGACAATAACTCATTTAACATCCCGCTGGGAATTATAACGGAATACCTCATCCATTTATTAACGAGTGTATTGCCTGCGATTTTGACCATTGTTATTTCGCTTTCAACGTTGCTGACAGTAATAACGGTTACGTTAAGGCCTGAAAAAATTGTAAAACACAATATGTTGAATTCTTTTTTCAATGTATCGGTTTTTTGGACGGTCACCAGAGTATTGGGAATGATATTTGCGTTTATGACATTTTATCAAATCGGGTGGAATGCGATAAGTTCTGAAGTAACCGGGCAGGTGATGTTTGGACTGCTTACATCATTAATAGTATGGTTTTTCGTTGCTTCCTACCTGATGCCTTATTTGATAAATTTTGGAGCGATGGAGTTTTTTGGAACACTGTTAAGAAGTGTAACACGTCCACTTTTTACCTTGCCGGGACGTTCGGCAATTGACTTGTTGGCTTCATGGGTTGGAAATGTGAATGTTGGTGTTGTTATTACACGCGAACAGCACGCTGAAGGTTTTTATACAGGAAGGGAAGCAGCGGCGATTGCGACATGCTTTTCATCTGTATCATTGCCTTTTTGCCTTGTTATTGCCGGTATGCTGAAAATTGAACATATGTTTCCGATTTTATATCTGACGATTTGTATTGCCGGTGTGGCAAGTGCCGTCATCGTACCAAGAATCCCACCGCTTTCCAGGATTCCGGATACGTTTCGTAAAGAGAATGCGTATAAAGAGGACATCCCTGAGGGTGAGTCAAAAGTCAAATGGGGACTTCTGAAAGCTGTTGACCGGGCAAAGGCAGCCGGTTCGTTTATGGATCAGCTCAAACAGGGAACGGAGATATTTTTAGGAATCATTTTTGTATTATTGCCGCAAGTGATGGCGATTGGAACGGTTGCCCTTATTATTGCCGAGTTCACACCGATTTTTGATTTTATCTCAAAACCAATGGTCCCAATATTGCAGCTAATGCAAATTCCGGAAGCCGCGGAAGCAGCTCCGGCAACGATTATTGGCTTTATTGACATGTTTATACCCGCTGTATTGGCCAGCGGCATTGAAGCTGAGATTACCAGGTTCGTCATTGCTGCCCTGTCGTTGGTGCAAATTATTTATTTAACGGAAATGGGAACGTTAATCATTATTTCCAAAATTCCATTGGGTGTTGGCCGCCTGTTTCTGATTTTTATGGAGCGCACGATTATTTCCCTGCCGATTATTGTATTGATTGCGCATATGATTTTTTAATGTGTTTGGACGAGGGGGAGGAAGGCTGTTGAAGCCTCTGTCTTCTACGAAAAACGGGAGTGATAATGCAATGCACTCTCGTTTTTTCGTTGTAACGTAACGTCAGAATGTTTATTCTCTCAAATTGTAAGAGGAATCCAAAGGGGGTATAATGGTGTAATAAATCGTTTTCATTGGGGGTTAAGTCATGTTAGAGTTGTCAATCGAAGAATCAGATGTACTAAAAAAGGTTGCACACGCTTTATCATCTGAAGTTAGGATAAATATCCTGAAATTGTTAAACTATAAAAAAATGAACATACATGAATTGTCGGAAAAGCTTGGGTTGCCTGTTTCAACCATTGCTTCCAACATAAAGGTTCTTGAAAAGTCAGGGATTATTTCCACGGAACTGCAGCCTGCAACAAGAGGAACGATGAAGGTTTGCACGAGGAACTTTGATGATATCCATATGCAATTGAATTTGACCACTGGATACAATAATCCGAAGAATTCCTATCAATTAGAAATGCCTGTTGGACATTACATAGATTCTGATATTTATCCGACATGCGGACTGATTAATCCGCATGGTATTATGAAACCCGAAGATGAACCTTCCCTTTTCTATCATCCGGATCGTATGTCTGCACAGTTGGTCTGGTTTAGAAAGGGCTTTGTCGAATATCGATTTCCGTTACTTGTTCCGGCTGGCGCAGAGCCTGAGTCAATTCAATTTTCATTGGAACTCTGTTCGGAAGCTCCTAACTATGACCATAATTGGCCATCCGATATTACTATTTGGATTAATGGGCATGAAGTGTGCACATGGACGTGCCCGGGTGATTTTGGAGACAGACGAGGAAATTTAAATCCGCAGTGGCTTCCTGATAAACATACTCAATACGGGTTGTTAAAGACTTGGAAAGTCAATCACAAGGGAAGCTTTCTTGATGATGTAAAAGTGTCCGATGTTACATTGAATGACATTAATCTAGGAGAAAGCAAGTCAGTTTTTTTCAAAATAGGTGTAACGCCGGATGCCGCTAATATCGGCGGAGTTAATCTGTTTGGCAAAGGTTTTGGGGATTATGATCAGGACATTCTGATGAGATTAATTTATTCATGACCACATACATAAAAATAAAGCCCATTCAATGCAGGAAGCATTGAATGGGCTTTATTTTTGAAACTTTTATTTTTTCAAAAAAATGATTGACTTAGTGAAATGAAAGCGTTATCGTATATTTAATACAGTTTTTATGTTTTGTACAAATATATTGTAATGAATTGTAAACATCTGAGATAACAACAAATTATGGGACACAGGGAGGAGGCGTTTATGAAAACATGAACCGAGTAATTGGATTTTGAAGGTCGATGGATTCTATTTCAAATTTATAGGGGTATTTTCATAGAAAAGGAGGAGTGAAACGGGTGAGGAAAAAAAGTTTTTCCATAGTACTTTTGATTTTGTTACTAGTTTTTATATCCGGATGTTCGAATCCGGCGGTGGGTTCTTCAAATAGTGACAAAGTAGAACTTGACTATTGGACGTTGTTCGGCGGTGGTGACGCCGAGTTCATGAAAGAGATTGTTCAGAAGTTTAACAAATCCCATCCTGATATACACGTGAACTATATTCAATTACCGTTTGACGATTACTATACTAAATTGGTAACAGGAATTGCTGCCGGGAAAGCACCCGATGTCGCAGTTTCACACATTTCCAGGCTGCCACAGTTGGTTGAACTTGGAGTTGTCAGCAGCCTTGATTCTGATGCGCAAAAACAAGGCCTTGACTGGGATAAGTTTAATCAGAATATTTTGGAAGCATCTATCATGAACGGTAAACACTACGCAATTCCGATTGATACCCATCCTATTGCTTTTTACTACAACAAAAAACACCTGAGAAAAGCCGGCTTGTTGAATGAACAGGGTAAACCAATCATTGAGGAGACTCCAGAGGGTTTTGTTAATTTCCTAACTAAGCTGAAAAAGGAACTGCCTAATGACATTGCTCCTTTCTCATTTGCAACAACCGGTATAGATCCATACCGGTTATGGTGGTCGTTTTATCATCAGCTTGGTGCGGACGGTGTTTTGTCTGATGATCTGAGCTCAACAGACTTTGAGATGAAGAAAGCGGTAAAAGCTGCAAATTATATGAAAGATTTGTATTACAAGCATAAGGTCATCCCGTTACACATTACTGACTTTTACCGCATGTTTCAGAACGGGAATGCGGCTACTCTAATTACCGGCGTTTGGTCCACAGGAATATGGGAAGGAACGAAAAACTTGGAATTCGGCGTCACTCCGGTTCCGGCGATTTTTGGGGAAAAGGCTGTCTTTGGTAATTCACATACGTTGTTTTTGCCGAATCACGAAAATGCTGATGAGGAAAAACGGAAGGCAGCATTTAAATTTGCAAGTTTTGTTGCCGAAAATGGACAAATCTGGGCAGGGGCAGGACATATACCTGCAAAACAAACGGTATATGAAAAAGAGGCCTTCAAGGAATTGCCACACAGAAGTCAATATGTTCAAATTGCCGACCATGTTGCCTTTCAGAAGCCCTCAGTAGCCAATGGGACGATTGAGACAATACTTACTCGAAATCTGGATACGATCCTTAACGGCAGTGTATCCGCTGAGGATGCATTTAAGAAAGCGGAACGAGAAATTGATGAATTATTAGAGAACTCGTTGTTGACGCCTGAAAAATAATGTACAGATGGAGGTGGATGGCAGATGAAAGGTAAATCAATGTCAGGGAATATGAAGGCAATCCCCTTTTTACTCCCATTTTTTATCATTTATATGATGTTTACCATTTATCCAATCTTTAAGGGTTTGCAAATGAGCTTCTACGATTGGTCAATTATTCAGAAAATGGAATTTGTAGGGTTTGCAAACTATATCAAGATGTTTCAGGATCCCGATTTTTGGGGTTCACTTTGGAATACAACGTTGTTTACGATTTTATCAACACCAACCATGATTATATTGGCGCTGGTACTTGCGTTGATGGCCAATTCAAAATCGAAATTACGGGGGTTTTATCGAGGCGCATATTTTCTTCCCTCTATATTATCGGTATCGGTGATTTCCTATATTGCAATCTTTTTCCTGCAGCCTTATACAGGATTTTTGAATTCGTTTCTTCATATGGTGGGCATTCAAAAAGAGTTCTTTTGGCTGGCGGAACCGACGCTTGCATGGGTCTCTATTGTTGGTGTGACGTTATGGTGGACAGTAGGATTTAACATGATCCTGTTTTTGGCAGCGTTGCAGGACATTCCGGATTATTTATATGAGTCTGCTGATATTGACGGGGGTACTGCCTGGCAAAAATTCCGGTATATTACGCTCCCTCAGCTGATACCTATTGGCAGAGTAGTTTTGCTATTGCAAATACTTGCTTCCTATAAAGTATTTGCGCAAATTCTGTTAATAACCGGCGGGGGTCCCGGTACGAAAACCAGGCCGCTTATTCAGTATATTTATCAGGCAGGTTTTGAGAAATTTAATCTCGGTTATGCGGCGACAATGTCTTACGCATTATTTTTCATTTTACTAATCCTGTCCTTAATTCAATTGAAAAGCCGGTCTGATGATCAGGGGGTTATATAGGGATGGAAACTAAAACAATGCCGAAACAGGAGAATCAACATAGACAGGAACCACCACGTCAGAATCAACCACGCCAGAATCAGCCGCCCCAACCGAAAAAGCCCAAATGGAAAATGGGGAAGGTTATACGTAATGTGCTTCCGTTTATTACGGCAGTCCTGTTCCTGGTTCCTCTCATATGGATGTTTTTCGTATCACTTAAAGAACAGGGAACAGCTATTAGTGGTGTGGTGGAATGGTTTATACCGCCGTATACGTTTGAAAACTATGTGCATGTAGCGACGGATACAAAGGTTTTCAGATGGTTGATTAATAGTCTGATTGTAGGAGTCATTTCAACTATAATTACGCTGATAGTTACTTCGATGGCTGCTTTCGCTATTTCGCAAATTAAGTTCAGCTACAGGAAGTTTATCTTTGTATTTTTTCTCGCAGGATTAATGGTCCCGGGCGAAGCAACTATTATTCCGTTGTACCAGATTGTAAAAGATTTAAGTTTGCTTGATTCATATATCGCCTTAATTCTTCCAGGAATTGCATCACCCCTTGGCGTCGTTATCCTTAAGAGCTTTTTCGACGGCGTTCCGAGTGAAGTAATTGATAGTGCTAAAATTGACGGTTGTTCCCTGTTCAGGATTTATTATAATATCGTGCTGCCACTGGCCAAACCGGCAATGGCTGCGATTGCGATTTTTACTTTTATCGGTTCGTGGAATGAATTTTTGTGGCCTTATCTGGCTATTTTCTCAGAAGAGTTGTATACACTTCCGATTGGGATTCCAACATTTAATTCGAATTACTCGCAGGATTACATCTTACCAATGACGGTGAATGCGGTAGCTTCAATCCCAGTAATTATTGCATTCTTTTTCTTCGAGAAACAGATTGTTAAAGGGATTAGTTTTACAGGGATTAAAGGATAAGACCTTATCGATCCATAGAAAAATAAATTAATAAAGGAGTTATGATCGTGATAACAGAACAAAACGTACCCACACATTATCCAAGGCCGCAATTTGAAAGAAAAAGATGGATGAATCTCAATGGGAAATGGGATTTTAATTTTGATGATGCTAATGTTGGTGAACAGCAGCAGTGGTATAAAAAACATGATTTTGACAGGAACATTATCGTTCCGTTTACCTATGAAACGAAAGCGAGCGGTATTGGCGAGGAAACGTTTCATCCTTATATATGGTACCGACGATCCTTTGAAATTCCAGAAGAAGAAAGCGGAAAACAGATTCTCCTGCACTTCAATGCATCTGATTATGTGACAAAAGTATGGGTCGATGGACAGTTTGTCGGAGATCATCAAGGTGGGTATACCAAGTTTACTTTCGATGTGACAGATCATTTGAATGGTTCCGATCATCACGAACTCGTCGTAAAAGTCGAAGATAGCAACAGTTGTTATCAGCCCCGGGGGAAACAGCGCTGGATATCGGAGAACTTTGGCTGCTGGTATGTACAAACAACCGGAATATGGCAAACTGTTTGGCTGGAATTTGTAAACGAACATCATCTGGAATCTGTGAAAATGACGCCGGATATCGATACAAGCTCTGTGTTGTTTGAGTATAAATTTGCTGATTCCATAAATCACAGCAACCTTCTCATACAAACAGATATTCAGTTTGATGGGGAACCAGTGAAATCATTCAGTCAAACCGTTGACCGTTCATCAATGGAGATGAAAATGAATATTGCAAGCGGGATCGGTGAATGGAAAGTGAAACTCTGGCATCCGAATCATCCAAATCTATATGATGTTACATTTACCCTCTTTGATGGAGAAATCGTAGTTGACCGGGTTGAATCGTACTTTGGGATGCGAAAAGTATCGATTGAGAATGGACAGGTATTGTTAAATAATTCACCAATCTACCAGAAGTTAATTCTTGACCAAGGGTATTGGCCGGATTCGATGTTAACGCCGCCATCGGATGAGGCGATGATAGATGATATTGATAAAACGATTGAGATGGGTTTTAACGGCGTTCGCAAGCACCAGAAAATTGAAGATCCGCGATTTTTGTACTGGTGTGATAGAAAAGGTTTGCTCGTTTGGTCTGAGGCCGCAGCAACCTACGAATTTTCCCAGGAGGCAGTCGATTATTTTACAAAAGAATGGATTGATATCGTCCAGCAAAATTATAATCATCCGTCAATTATCACGTGGGTGCCTTTCAATGAGTCATGGGGCGTCAAAAATATTTTTACGGATGAAAAGCAGCAACGCTTTACAGAAGGAATTTACTACTTAACGAAATCCTTGGATTCGATGCGACCTGTCATTGTCAATGACGGTTGGGAACATACGGTTTCGGATATTCTTGCCCTTCATGATTATGAAGAGCTGGGAGAAGTTTTTGCGAAGAGATATGCGGACAAAGAAAAGATTGTTCAAAATGAAACAGCGCATAATGGACATAAGTTTGCACTTGCCAATGGGTATAAGTATCAAGGTCAGCCTATTATTATAAGCGAGTATGGTGGGATTGCTTTTCAGGAAGAAGTAGGCTGGGGCTATGGTAATCAAGTCGCCACTGAGGAGGCGTTTCTGCAACGATATCAATCTATCACTCAGGCTATTAAAGATTCTGAATATATCTCGGGTTATTGTTATACGCAAATTGCAGACGTTCAACAGGAAATTAACGGATTGCTGACGGAAAAAAGGGAGCCAAAGGTCAGTCTCGAAAAAATCCGCAAGATTAATCGCTGATTTTAGAGCATGAGGCTGGGACAAAAATAATATGTGTATCGGGAGAAGCACTATATAGCGGAGGAAATATGCGTAGACTCCTGCGGGAGGAAAGGCCTAGATGAGACCCCGCAGTGCGTAAGTACGAGGAGGGCTCAACAGCCGCCCGCGGAAAGCGAAGTATATTTCCGGAGCGGCTGAGTCCACCATTTAATTCGTTTTTTCTTTTGATAAATCACTTTTTGTCCCAGCCTCGGCCTTTTACTTGATTACTGCACAGGGAGGTTTGGAGGTATGGAGTTTGGCGGAGTCATGTCGCGCGTATATCAAGCGTGCGACTGGGTGATGAAACTTGCAATAGCCAACCTGTTATGGATAGGTTTTACATTGCTCGGGCTTGTTGTTCTGGGGGCAGCTCCGGCGACGGCAGCGCTTTTTTCTATCATCAGAAAATGGATCATGGGTAAGACAGATATTCCGATCTTTAAAACTTTCTGGGATCATTACCGGAAAGATTTTATTCAGTCGAATATTCTCAGTCTCCTTTTCTTCGTGATTGGATTTGTTTTATATTTTGACTTTCGGTTCGTATTAAACTATGAAGGAGCATGGAATATCTTCCTGTTAATCTTGGTTGTGGCGGTATGCGCAGCATATTTATTGACGGCTGTTTACCTTTTCCCGGTGTTTGTCCATTTTGAATCGCCTGATCTGAAAGGTTATATCAAAAATGCGTTTTTGATTGGGATTTCTCAATTACCGTCCACGCTTTTGATGATTGGGGGTATCTTCCTGTCATTTTTAATATTTAGGTTTCTGCCGGGAAGCTTGATGTTTTACTGTGCCAGTTTAATCAGTTTTTTCCTTTACTATAGTGCTCACCGGGTATTTTTGAAAATAGATCGTGCACAGAAAACGGAAGAAACAAGTGTGCTGTAAAAAAATAGGAGGTAAAAATGAACTATTATCTAAAAGGATTGTGTTTTGCGTTAATTATCGCTGCATGCACATTGGGTTTTTCAACGGTGGCATCTGCCTACGAAAACCCAATTATTCTGCCAAATGAGTGGAAATGGGATACCGGTGTCTATTATGGTTCCGGGGATCCTTATATCCTGAAACATAACGGTGTTTATTATATGTATGTCAGCACTGTGGATGACAAGAGCGGTATTAAAGTATGGAGTTCGAACAATCTGGTGGATTGGACTTACGAAGGACTCAGTACCACCGACCCCGTTACAAAAGCTGCATACGCACCCGAAGTTGTATATTGGAACGGCTACTTTTACATGTATACGTCACCCGGAGGAAATGGCCACTATGTACTAAGAAGTACCAGCCCAACTGGCCCGTTTAAGGTGAAAACAGGGAATATTGGTCATACAATTGATGGACATGTATTTATTGATGATGATGGTCAGTGGTATTTTTACAATGCAAGTGATGCCGGTATTGTTTCCCATCCAATGACCGATCCCTATACGATCGGGAAAGGTACTATCACCGGAAGTTATATGGGTGGCTGGACTGAGGGGGCTACATTACTTAAACGGAATGGATTATATTATATGACCTATACCGGAAACCACGTCTGGAACAGGGGATACAGGGTGAATTATGCAACAAGCGGGAGTCCGCTTACAAATTTTCTCCCGTCAACTGACAATCCGGTTTTGATTAATACGGAAGGGCCAATACATGGTACAGGACATAACAGCATGATTATCGGACCCGATCTTGACACGTATTATATGGTTTATCATAGCCAGGCAGATCCCGGAAGACACTTTAACCTGGACAAGGTGGTCTGGAACGGTAAAAAAATGGAGGTGCTCGGCCCGACATCCAGCGAACAGCCGGATCCGGCCATGCCGGCTTTCAGTGATGACTTTTCCAACCCGGATGAGAAAAAATGGTCAACTATAGAAATATCCAATCTTACATCCAAAGAAAAACAAAACAAAAATCCGCATAACAGATGGGAAGGCATGGTATCCGAAGCTTCTACGGAGAACAATTTCAGTGCGGAATTTAATTTATTGCAGCTTACAACCGATGAAAAAGGACATCCGCCTGATAAAGTACGAAATCCCGGTTATGGTGTTGTTTTTGCATACCAGGATAACGAAAATTACGGAGTAGCTTTAATCAACAAGAATCATCATCTTTTGCAAACGCAATTTGTTGTTAATGGTGAAAAACAAGGTTGGGAGTATTCGTCCTTGCCTGATGATTATGATTACAATGTCCTTCATAATATTCGTGTCAAAAAAGACGACGATCAATTCAAAATTTTTATTGACGGCATGTTAAAACAAACCCGAAACGCAGACTTGAATGGGGGTAAAATCGGTTATATTGACCGGAACACTGATGCATTATTTGGATATACCGCATTCAGTAATAAATTCAATGGCAGCGGTGCCTGGGACACGCCAAAACCTGTTCCGGGTACGATAGAAGCAGTCCATTATATGTCAGGCGGTGAAGGTACCGGATATCATGACAAGACCAATGAAAATATTGGCGGAATGTACCGTAATGGTGCTGTTGACATTCGCCTGAACCCTGAAGGTGGTTATAACGTTGGCTGGAATCAAACGGGCGAATGGCTAAAATACAAGGTCAATGTGGCAGAAACTGGAACATATGATGTTGATCTGAGAGTGGCGACAACATTTAAAGATGCCAAAATTAGAATTTGGAGCGGTTCGCAGGATTTAACAGGCGTTGTGGATGTTCCAAATACAGGGGGCTGGAATGATTGGGACACCTTCACCATTAAAAACCTTCCACTTGAGGCAGGGGTGCAGCAGCTTAAAGTTGAAATTGTGAAAGGCGAATACGATTTTCAATCGATTGCATTTAAAAAGAGTGAATCCGTGCCGACGATCACGTACGATTTTAATGACGGTAATGATGACGGCTGGAAGCGCTACGAAGGTGATATATCAGTAGAAAATGGGAAATATCTTCTTGGCGGTAACTATGCAAAGGCGTTGACCGGTGATGATGGCTGGTCCAATTATACAATAGAGACCGACATTGTTATGAAAGATTCCGGTATTAAAAGCGGAATACTTGTCCGATCGACTAATCCGGCGGACGGAAGCCACCTCGGTAATTTTAAACATTTTAATCAGGGATATTTCGCCTATATTACAACAAATGGCGTGTATCTTGGTAAAGAAAATTATGGCTGGACTTACCTTAAAGGGGTTGCTACCAGTGAACCGCTTGAGTTAAACAAGACATACCATATGAAAGTGGTTGTAAATGGTACGAATATTAAAGTGTACCTGGATGATATGGATCGCCCATTAATTAATTATGATGACAATAGCTCCATTCCGTTTACACACGGGAAAGCGGGGGTCCGCACCAGTAACGGAACAGCTGTATTTGATAATTTTGAGATTTATTCTGATTAGAATATGAAAGGAGATTATAAACTTGGCCCAAAACAATAAAAAAGCTGACAAGCCGAATATTATTTTGATTTTAGCGGATGATCTTGGATTTTCCGACCTTGGTTGTTATGGAAGTGAAATCAATACCCCGAATCTTGATAAACTCGGGGGAGAAGGGCTTCGGTTTACACAATTTTATAACTCTGCCCGTTGCTGTCCGAGCCGCGCTTCACTTTTGACGGGCGTTTATCCGCATCAATCCGGAGTCGGGGAAATGACGGAGGATAAGGAACATCCCGGTTACCGCGGTTACTTGAAAGATGAATCCGTCACATTGGCAGAAGTGCTGGGCAATGGGGGATACCATACTTATTTAGCAGGCAAGTGGCACGTGGGAAAACGCGGACCGATTGAACGAGGGTTTGATGATTTTTATGGAATGCTCGGTGGTTTTGGGAGTTTTTGGGATAAGAAAAATTATGTTCGCCTGCCGGAAGATCGTCCTAAAAGAAACTATTCAGATGGCGAATTTTACGCAACAGATGCAATTACAGATCATGCGCTGGACTTTATTGAGGAATCACGCGGCGATGACAATCCATATTTTCTCTATCTTTCCTATAATGCCCCGCATTTTCCTTTGCAGGCACCGAAAGAGGAAATTGCCAAATATGAAAAGTACTATGAAAGAGGATGGGACCAAATTCGTGAAGAACGTTTGGCTCGAATGAAAGAACTGCAGTTGGTGGATGAACATATGCCGCTTAATCCACGGGCAGAATACTGGGATCGCGACCGCAACATTCAGGGGACTAATCCCGCATGGGAAACCATCGACCCTGACCGTAAAAAAGATCTGGTTCGACGTATGGCGATTTATGCTGCGATGGTGGACCGAATGGACCAAAACATCGGTCGTGTACTTGAAAATCTTCGGGGACATGATGAATTGGAGGATACCCTTATTCTGTTTTGCTCTGACAATGGTGCCTGTGCGGAATGGGATCCATGGGGATTTGATGACTGGATTACAACCTCGAATTTTTTACATCGTAAAGAAGACCTTGATCGCATGGGAGGACCGGATTCTTACCATAGTTATGGTTCAGGATGGGCGAATGCTTGCAGCACGCCGCTCCGATTATATAAACACTACAGTCATGAAGGAGGAATCAGTACACCTCTAATTGTACATTGGCCGGAAAGGGTGAAAAGGAACGGACAGATTGATCACCGCCCCGGGCACTTCATTGATTTTATGGCGACCTTCGTTGATATAGCCGGTGTTTCCTACCCGGAAGAATTTCAAGGAAACGGAATTCTGCCTATGGAAGGGCAAAGCTTAAGAAGTGCATTTCAAGGGGAACCACCGGAATCACGGACTTTATGCTTCGAACATGAAGGACATTGTGCCATACGTCGGGATAACTGGAAACTCGTTAAAATAAAGGAGAGGGGTTGGGAGCTTTACAATATTGACACGGATCGGGCAGAGATGTTTAATGTTGCTGCTGATTTTCCCGAATTGGTTAATGAATTGAGAAACCACTGGGAAGAGTGGGCGAAGCGGACGAATGTTTAATAAAGGTTAAAGCAAGGTGACGGTTCTCACGTATTCGGTACAGAACACGACCACCTAAAAAATGAGTACCACTAAACATTTATAGGGAGTTATAAACCTATGAACCGACATACACCTGAAAATTCATGCTGTTCAGTAAGCAGAGGCAGCATTTCCAACGTGAACATGAAAGGTCATCAAAGTCCAGTAACCGAAAATGGAGGTCTTAAATTCAAGGAAAAAATGGTTTATTTATCAGGCGGGGTATTTTTGATGGGAACAGAAGATAGAGATGGTTTTTCATCTGATAAGGAAGGCCCCGTACGAAAAGTTGAGGTGAAACCATTTTATATAGATCGAACAACCGTGAGTAACGAGGAATTCAAGCGATTTATTGATGAAACTGGTTATGTTACGGATGCTGAAAAATATGGTTGGTCATTTGTTTTTTATAAATTTTTATCTGACGAACAGCTGAAGAAGTCACAGCAACTGCCGGGAACACCATGGTGGTTCGCTGTCAAAAATGCATTCTGGTACCAGCCGGAAGGTAGTGGTTCCAGTATCAAAAGTCATATGGATCATCCTGTTACACATGTATCCTGGAACGATGCTGAAGCATTTAGCAAATGGGCTGGCAAACGACTTCCGACAGAGAAAGAATGGGAGTTTGCGGCACGGGGTGGGCTGGAACAGAAAAAATATGCATGGGGCGATGAATTACACCCAGACGGTGAACATTATTGCAACATATGGCAAGGGGATTTCCCGCGAACAAACACGAGGGAAGATGGTTATTTAGGAACGGCCCCAGTAGAATCATTCCCTCCAAACGGATATGGATTATATAACATGGCAGGGAATGTATGGGAATGGTGTTCCGATTGGTTTGATCAATCTATGAATCTATTATCTAGGATAGACCCGCAAACAGCATCTAAAAGCATGCGTGGCGGATCCTACTTGTGCCACTATTCGTATTGTAATCGTTATCGGGTGGCTGCCAGAAGTTCCAATACAATGGACAGTTCAACCGGAAATTTGGGTTTTCGTTGTGTTCGGGATGGGTAATAAAGAGAGAATTAATATAAATGGGAAGGCGGCTTTGAGGAAAATCTATGGGTGAATCTTCTATATTATATAATTTGACAAATCAAACTTGGAACCAGGAAATATTTAATTTAGGGTTAACGTCCTTAAATGAATTGCAAATTGTCGAAGCGACAGAAAATGATAACATGAGAATTTTAAGTGGTTGCTTCCGATTACACTAAAAGGTTCGTGGATTCATCAGTAACTGCACCTATCCCTCTACTCAGGATCGTGGATTGGAGAGTATTAGTAGGTGAATAGATGACAAAAAGCCGGCTGCGAGGCCGGCTTTTCTATCTGTAAATCTACTATTATTTTACTGATTTCTCTTTTATTCTGCTTTTTTTTCCAAATTTCCCGGGAAATATCACTGCTTGCAGGTGGAAATAGTGATGTTTTTTTAAAGGGTGAAGCAGAATGAGCCATGTCCAGCTCCAGCGCCCGGCAAATGGCAAACTTCACACTCCTGGATATTAAGGATTATTCTTTAAAATCGCAGCTTTGCGAATCAATATCGGTCTTCGGCGGGATAAAGTTTATAGGCAAGGGACGCTTTTGTCCCGTAAAAGGATATAAAATGTGCTATCTTTTTTAGATAACATCCATGGCTTTGCTATGTTTTTTATACTTGGGTCATGTTCAGAACGGTAACTTTTTCGCGGGTCATCGATTCGATGCTTCTGCGTATCCCTTGCACGCCAACGCCTGAACTTTTGACACCGAGGAATGGAAAATGATCAGGACCTCGCTCAGTTTTGCCGTTAATTTGGACGGAACCGACTTCCAATTCATTGCCGATCTGGATCGCCTGCTCCATATTTTTTGTGAAAATGCTTGCTTGCAATCCGTATTCTGATTCGTTGGCAATTTGAATTGCTTCGTCCACGTTTTTTACACGAATTACCGGAATGACCGGTCCGAATGGTTCTTCCCAGGCGATATCCATATCTTTTGTCACACCATCAAGCAATGTTGGATGAATCAGGTTGCCGCTACGTTTGTTTCCTTTTACAATTGTGGCTCCTTTTTCAGTAGCATCTTCAATTAATCCTGTTACATAATCGGCTGCTTTACTGTTAATCAGCGGTGTAACATCGGCACTGTCCTCAGGTGCACCGACTTTCAATCCTTCCATCTTTTCTGCTATTTTTGCAACAAGTGCATCTGCTGTTTTATCCTGAGCAAGAATGCGTTTAATTGCTGTGCAGCGCTGGCCGGAATACGAGAATCCGCCGCTGACGATATCAGCTGCAGCTTTGTCAAGGTCTGCATCGTTGAGGACGATGGCTGGATCTTTGCCGCCGAGCTCAAGAATGACGGGAATCATGGACGCTTTTTGGGAAATCGATTTGCCGGTATTGGAGCCGCCTGTAAAATTAATGAGGTCAATCAGCGGGTGTGTAATTAAGTGGTCACCAATTTCTGATCCTTTCCCTGTTACAAGATTGACGAGTCCTGACGGAAGTCCCGCCTTGTCGAGCGCTTTAATCATAAGCGTTCCACTGATTGCTCCTTGTGTCGCAGGCTTGAAAACGACTGCATTTCCTCCAATCAGTGCCGGTGCAATTTTAGCCGCAGACAGATTGACCGGATAATTAAACGGTGAAATAGCAAGTACAACGCCAATAGGATTCCGGTTTACCAAGGCGAACTTATTGGCACTCCCTGCGTTGAAGCTGCCACCATTAATCAGTTCACCATGCAGCCGTTTCCCTTCTTCGGCGGTATATTTGATGAAATCGGCTGTTCGGACGACTTCTTTTTCTGCTGAAGCCAGGCCTTTTCCTACTTCCTTCATAATTGTTTCTGCAAGCTCATCCTTCATCTGAAGCAGCTGCTCCGCCCAGGAATACAACAATTGTGCACGCTCATCAAAAGATTTTCGCGCCCAATGCTGTTGAGCCTCTTTTGCCCCTGTTACAGCTGTATTCACTTCATGCTCCGTCATCGCCTGCACTTCTCCCACGCGATCCTCGCTGGATGGGGATTCAATTTCAATCTTCTTTTCCGAAGAACTGTTTTTCCACTCTCCGTTTACTAGAAACGAGTATGACTTGATTGTTTTTACCTCGTTCATTCCATCAATCCTTTCCATTTATTTTCCCATTGAAGAGGGTTGTAAATCATCATACGTTAGAAAGCGTTAACAAATCAACAGAAAAATTTAAAATCAGTGAATTTTTTAAAAATAAAGAAGGCAAGGAGCTGTCATTTTTTTAATGGCTTTACCCTGCCTGACCTTGAAATAAAGGGATATGAGTCTATCGTTGAATTGTGGTGTTATAAATGTAAAATTGGTAAATCGTTTTGTATGATTCTTATAGGGGAGATAAATGATATTTGATAAGTTGTATGTAACTAATCATGAAAAAACGACCCAACTTGAAGCGGTACTGGCTGCATTAGAGTTTTGTCCGGGTGTAGGAGACCTATATAAAAAAGTTGATGATTTATATATGAGGGAAAAATGGGACGGAGGAGCCTGTCCCTCCGTCCCTACTCTTCCATTTTACGTTCCATTTCTTCAAATTGATCCTGAACTTGTTTCCCGGGCTTTTCAGTCATTAACGTGACAACAATGATTGCAATCAGACTCAGAAAGAACCCGGGAATTAACTCATATAGTTCGGAGTTTGCGAGGCTTGGAATGAGCAGCCATATAACAATGGTCAGGCCACCGACGACCATACCTGCAAGTGCTCCCCAGATTGTCATGCGTTTCCAGTATAAGCTCAGCAGAATAGTTGGACCAAATGCAGCACCGAATCCTGCCCATGCGTTTCCAACGAGACCCAGTATCGTATCATTTGGTGAATAGGCAAGTAACAGGGCAATAATCGCTACAGCCAAGACTGCCAATCTTCCGACAAGGACGAGTTCTTTGTCAGATGCATCCCGTCTAATGAAGGTTCGATAAAAGTCTTCTGTAACCGCACTGGATGTAACAAGCAGCTGTGAAGACACCGTACTCATGATTGCTGCCAGAATTGCCGCTAAAATGAATCCTGTGATATACGGATTAAATAATACTTCGGCGAAATGAATTAGTACCGTTTCCGGATCATTAACGATCCCGGATCCATTGAAGTAAGCAACACCGACAAGGCCAACCAGCATGGCACCAACGATCGAGATAGCCATCCAGCCAATCCCAATTCGGCGTGCTGCCTTTAAATCCTTCATCGACTTGATTGCCATAAACCGGACAATGATGTGAGGTTGTCCAAAATACCCGAGACCCCATGCTAAGAAAGATATAATCGTTACAAATGAAGCTCCTTTAAAAAAGTCCAATAGTGAAGGATCAATCCGCTGTAATTCATCCAGTAATGTCTGCGTTCCACCGATATCCGTAATCGCAACGATAGGTACCAATACCAGCGCTGTGAACATAATAATACCTTGCACAAAGTCCGTCATACTTACAGCAAGGAACCCACCAAACAGCGTATAAGCGACGATAACACCAACTGTCAGAAACAGTCCGATATGATAGTCCAATCCAAATGCACTTTCAAATAATTTACCACCTGCAACCATCCCGGCAGATGCATATAAAATAAAGAAAATTAATATAAAGATACCGGAAAACAGCCGTAATATATTTGACGAATCAAAAAAACGATTTTCCAGGTAGTCAGGAATCGTAATGGAGTCCTTGGCGATTTCCGTGTACGTCCTTAACCTGGGCGCCAATATTAAATAGTTTACATAAGCGCCTATTGTAAGACCAATTGCAAGCCAAGCACTCGCAACCCCCGTCACGTACATCGCGCCAGGCAGTCCCATAACCATCCAACCGCTCATGTCAGATGCTCCCGCCGACAACGCGGTGACCGCCGGACCCAGATCACGTCCACCCAACATATAATCTGATAAGTTTTTTGTCCTTCGATAAGACCAATAACCAATTAACAACATCCCGAGCATATAAACGCCCAGCGATATAAAAATTCCAACTTGCACCAAATTCCTCCTCGTATAGGCTGTAGTTTGCTTTCATTAATAATTTTATGCATCGTTGTACTACTGCTCGATTCGGTTGAAAGATACATAATGAAAAAGCAAATCTTCTAGAACAGCAACGGTTATATAATCTAACACTCTGCCACTACTCATTCAAGCAGGCGGGAATGGCGGTTTATCGGGCTGAGACACTAACAGAATGGGGAGGAGAGCGGTTTTGTGTTGTATTGAAGAAGTAAAATTGCGAATAGTTTGTTGGGGTGGTGGGGAGATTTTAATTAAAAGGTGGAACCACTTCGATCCTATCAAACTGATTATGATTCTCTGGCAATCTACTTAACCTGTGTATCATAACAGAATATTAAATCACTGACGGCGACCATCACCGCCGTCAGTACACGCAGCACATAATCGTTAGCGAAGAACTCCTTCTACTGACAGATCCGATGCTTTGGAAAACGTAATACCAACTGACGGAAAGGCAATGGAAACCTATCAAGAAATCGCTATCATGGAGAATACGACTGTAGAGGCTGTTTGGGGAAAGCAGGTGCGAATGAAGTTGCGTGTTCCAGAGTTCCGGAATAAAGCTGCAATGGGACGATTGAAGGGGGACATGCTTTGAAAATAGCTGCTATGGCCGGGATTGGTGGCAGTAGTTTTGATGAATAATCTTACAAAATTTCAACTGAGGAAAGGAAACGGATATGAACTATAAAGGAAATGAACGCATTTTATAATAGGATTGATCTCAGGGTCGGCGGTTGCAGTTTAAATGGATTTCTCGGATCATAACCACTCAATGCAATGCTTTAATCTAAATAGAAACATAGCTTCTTACGAGTTTTGTAATTCAATATGATTAAAAAAATAAAAAATTATAAATTGTAAAGTACTTTACAGATAAAATTGCAATTTAAATTTATACTCCAGGTAACAATTTATCAATATCAGGGATGTGATAATACTTACCATCTTTAGTGATTATCCGATTCTTTAGCATTTCATTAACAGTTTTTGCAACGGTTACCCTGCTTGTTCCGACCAGGTTAGCAAGTTCTTGATGTGTAAATTTAAGTAGTATTGTGATCCCACTGTCCATTTGTCGTCCGTAATTTAAAGCCAAATGATAAAAAGCATCATAAATGCGATATACAGAACTGCCATATGATAATTCAAGGTTGTAAACGGATGCGAGTCTAATCTTTCGGTTCAAGAGATCAATGTACTGTTTAATGAGATTAGGGAAGTTGTACAAAATACTTTCAAATTTATTATACGAAAGTGACGCAGCCTTAACTTTGGATACTGCAACAGCACTTTCGAAGTACACATCACTATCAACTGTTTTATTTTCTCCAATTAAACAGTTTGTTCCTGCAATGGCCAGTGCTTTTTCTTGCCCATCGGCGGATATAAGATATTGTCTTACACGTCCGGAAATCACAAGAAAAACAGTATCGATTTTATCACTTTGATGATAAAGGTGCTGGTTAATGCCGTATTCATAAATGTCAGATTCCTTGATGATAGGAGTCCAATCATAACTAGGGTATTCCATCCATGGTGAAATCGATTCGGGTAACTGATTCAAGTTTAACTACCTCCAGAAATTCTTACTTGAAAGGAAGAGTAATAGCAATGAAAGATATATTTAATCAGACAAGACAAAAGTTTCCTATTCTAAAAAATAAAATACAGGCCTCCAGCTGTTCTCAAAGTGCATTGCATACTGATGTGAAACAGTCCATTGAAAATTATGTGAAGTCCTGGGAGACATATGGAATGGACTGGGGAAGCTGGATGCAGGCTTGCGAGGATGCCCGTTCCGAATTTGCTAAAATGATCAACGCTGACATAAGCGAAGTGGCAATTGTATCAAGTGTTTCGCACGGTATATCAAGTATAGCAACAAGTTTCCAAAATACAAACAAAAAGAGTATTGCAGTGACCGATTTTGATTTTCCAACAGTCGGACATATTTGGCTTTCCCAAAGTGATAAATATAATATTAATTTTATTGAATCAAACGAAGAAGGTCTAGTTTCTATTGATGCTTATAACAAATCGGTTGATAACGATACATTTATTGTTAGCACTTCACATGTTTCGTTCTACAATGGATTTAAACAGGATTTAAAGAAGGTTGGGGAGGCAGTGCATGATAAGGGAGCATACCTTTTCGTGGATGCATATCAGTCACTGGGGCAATGTAAGATCGATGTCAAGGAAATGGATATTGATATGCTTACTGCCGGCTTACAAAAATATGCTCTGGGAACACCAGGGATTGCTTTTTTATATGTAAAGGGAGACTTAACGAAAAATCTTACTCCAAAAGTCACTGGATGGTTTGGACAAAATAATCCATTTGCGTTTGATATAAAAAACATTGATTATGCCAAAAAAACTAAACGTTTTGATACAGGGACATATCCAATGATCAATGGTTTCTCGGCAGCTACAGCATTGAAAATTATTAACTCTTTGGAAGTGTCAGCAATTGAGAGTTATTTGCAAGAGTTGTCAAGTGTTGCAATAGAGGAAGCGGAAAAGCATGGTTTGACAGTCAAAAGTCCGAAAAGCACAAAAGAAAAGGGTTCCAATACAGCTATTTACGTCCAAAATGCGTCTGAAGTGGAACAACAACTTGCCGAAAAAGGCATAATTGTGTCTGCTCGTAATGATGTTATTCGCATTGCACCGCATTTTTATAACACTGAATACGAAATTAAGTTGATTGTTAAGGCGTTGGCGGACCTAATATAACCTAACCATAAGGGAGGAAAAATCAATGAGTAATGAAAAGCTGGAGTTTTATGGAGGGACTCCGATTTTACTGGTTCCTTTTGCAGTTATGTTTATTGGCATTCTATGGCTTGGCTTTACAGGAGCAGCTTTACCGTCGGCGTTTTGGCCGATGGTATTATTGGGCCTCTTTGTGGGACTGCTCCTAGCGAAAAATAAAAAGATTTATATTGATGCGTTAATTGAAGGAATTGCTTCAAAAATGCTGGCAATTATGCTGTTAGCCTGGTTTCTTGCCGGGGTAATGGCTGAATTGCTGCAAAGCACTGGTTTGGTGGATGGCCTGGTGTGGGCATTTTTGGAGCTGGGTATCTCAATAGCCTGGTTCCCGTTAATAACATTTGCCATTACATCGTTTATGTCAATGGCAACCGGAACTGCAGTTGGTACGCTTATTGCAGTCAGCCCGATTTTGTTCCCTGTTGGATATACACTTGGTGGAGATCCACTCTTGATTATAGGTGCCATTATCGGAGGATCCTATGTGGGAGATAACCTGGCACCGATTTCTGATACAACAATTGTATCCGCTTACTCACAAGGGACAGAGATTAATAAGGTAGTAAGAAGCCGGCTTCGTTATGCGTTTACTGCTGCATCAATTACTGTTGCTTTATATATTGTTTTTGCCTTGATAGAGTCGGGTGGTTCAACTGTACAACCACCGGAGGAGGTTAAGCCATTAGGGTTAATCATGTTGGTTGTACCAGTGTTACTTTTATTTTTAATGATTAAAGGCCGTCACCTTGTGGAGGGGTTACTGTATGCGATAATGCTTGGAATTGTGCTTGGATTAGGCACAGGTCTTATCGGTTTTGGAGATATTTTAAGTGTTAACCGGGATGAGTTCACTGCTGGCGGTATTGTATTGGATGGTATAAACAGTATGATGGGTGTGGCTGTTTTTACCATATTTTTAATGGGAATGATTGGAACGTTACAACGCGGAGGATTCTTGACTTGGTTAATTGGAAAAGCTGAACTTGTTGCTACCACACCCAAACGGGCTGAAGTTGTAATTGTCTTTTCAACTTTATTCCTCAATGCTTTGACAACAGCAGGAACACCCTCAATGGTTATGCTTGGCGATTTTGTCAGACGTTTGGGAAACAAGTTTAAAATTCAACCTTGGCGCAGAGGGAATTTAATGGACGCTTGTTCCACATCCATAATTGGTTTTTTACCATATAGTGTAGGGTTACTGATTCCGTTTGCATTCATTGGCGGTATGGTGGATACAAACCAGTATCCTAGCTTTAATCCTGTCGGGGTGGTTCCTTATGTGTTTTATTGTATAGCTATGGTAGCAGTAATATTATTCGCGGCTTTCAGTGGTTGGGGCCGTGAGTTTATGAGCAAACAAGAATATGAGCTGGAATACAAAGAAATATATGGGAGCTTGGATGATAAGCCGGATACTGCGAAAAAATTAAGCTAAAGGATAGATTATTATGACCTATTTTGATTATGCATCAATGGGTATTCCAGATAAGGAAAATATCCAGGAGTTACAGAAGCATCTCGGGAATTTAACATCAGATATTAAATCAAACGCAGGCGGGTATACAGTTGATTTACTCGTGAAAATGAAAGATATTCGAAAATTTATAGCACATGTATATGATGTATTACCGCAAAATATTGCTTTTATTGCGAACACTACAGAAGGACTCGGCAGAATTGCATCTGGATTAAATAAATCAGAATTAACAATAAACGTGGCAGTTCCTGATATTGAGTTTATGTCAGCAGCGTTGGTATGGCAAGGAAATTCTGAAAATATCCATTTTTTTAATACAGCAAATGGGAAAGTGAATTTAGATGAAGTGAATCAAAGTTTAGCTACTAACAATATTCTTTGTATGAGTTCTGTTCAAGAAGTAAGCGGATACAGGTTTTCCTTTGCCAATCTGGCAAAAGAACGAAATAAAAGATCTGACGAGTATTGGATTGTTGATGGGATACAGGAATCAGGGATATTAAAAAGAGATTTGCATGCTCAACAGATTGATGCGTATATAGCTGGAGGGCATAAATGGTTGAACAGTCCGTTTGGATTAGGATTCATGTATGTAAGTGATCGTTTATTGGAAAAGATTTTTCCTACATTTGATGGATACCTTAATTTGCAGGAACCTCATGCAGGATGGATAAATTATCTTGAATCAAGAGAAAGAACTCTTTACGACCTGCATGGAATATCCAGAGTTAACGAAGCAAAGTCTATTGAATCAGGAGGGATGATTAACTTTTGGGGAGCAGAAATGCTGAAAAAAGCATTTGAGAGATGGGAAAAGTTCGGACATGTTAAGGCCGAAAAGCATATTTTTAATTTACAGGAATTGTTCAGAAAAAACCTCCAGCTTAAAGGAGCAAGAATTCTTGGGGGGGATGATCGTTGCAATTGGTCATCAATTATTACGCTGACGTGTGATAATCTTGATTTAGAAAAGAAGCTTCTGAATCACTTAACAGAAAATAATATTAAAGTAAGCCTTCGTTCTATTAATGGAATTGGTGGAATCCGGATTGGTTTTCATTACTATACAACATTTGAAGAAGTAAAATATCTTATCAATGTGCTTAATGAATGGGGTATAAGAATGCAAGTATAATAAATAAGATGAAAATAAGAATCCTGCACGTAGTTGATACGTGTAGTTTTTTTGTTTACTTAGTCAAGGGGAAAATAAAAAATTAATATTCACTCAATTTCACAATCTGAAATTATAAGGTTGTTGATCGACTGAATTTAAAACATATTGAGGTTAAAAATTAAAAGAGTCGGGAGGAGGAGAACCTGTGGATGTTAGGGTTAAAAAACTGATATGAAAATTTTGCGACTGGTTTCGATCATAAATGACTTATTTCTTGGTTTAGGGAGTTATTTTTTTACGTAGATATTATTCTAATGCAGGAATTTGGTGTTTCATGACGGAAATATAGTATAAATTATCTATTTAGTAATCGATAACGATCTAAAAGAAGTTAATGAGTTGGAGGATAGACCCTGTGTTACTCACAATCAGTATGGGAGATAAGTAACACCCTACTGATTAAAGCTCCATAATAACCTATTTTAGATTGTAATGAAAATAGTAAAAACCATGAAATTGTAACTAACGCTGAGTTTAGTATTATTGAGATTTACTACTTTACGGAGGGGACGTAAAATGTCTAATTTGTTTATGCAAACTAGCAGTTGGATTCCTTATCTTAAATATGGAGAAAGAAATTATTACAAACGAAAATCAGTAATCTATCAAGAAAAAGAAGACGGTTGCAACGGGTTTTATTATTTGAAACAAGGCTTGGTCAAGGTATCATCGACAATCCACACTGGAGAAGAGAATATCATTGATATTGTTTGTAATGAAAAGTCTTTTGGTGAACAGTCAGTAGATGGCGAACTTTACTTTTCAACTGCAACGGCCATCGAGGACAGCGTTGTATATTTTTTTCCTTATAAAAATATTGAGCCAGTTCTGGAAAGAGACGCTCAGTTTAAAATGCTAATCTATACTAATCTAACAGAAAAGTTGAAAACTCTATCAAATAATGTTCTATTCCATACGTTACACTCCGAAAAATTACTGGCCAGAACGATATTAACTTTAAGGGAAAAGTTTGTAAGCAAGCAGATTCCATTTACTCAACAGGAACTTTGTTGTTATACAAATCTGAACCGAACAACAATATATAATATATTTAAAAAATGGGATAATGATGTGGTGTATTTGACAAATCGTAATATTATCATTAATAACACTGAAGCACTTATAGAAATAGCTGCCATTTGACTCCATTGCTCAAGAGGTAAATTTAAAGTTTTCGAGGTGAACATCAGATTGTTTAACTGGTCTCAATACTCCCATTATGCGGAAGTTAAAAAGTTGAGAAAAAACATTGTATTATTCAGACAGGGTGATGTATCAAGCGGTTTTTATTACTTACTGGAAGGAAAAATTATGATAAGTGTGTTACGTGAGGATGGATATGAACGCATTATAGACTTCGTCTTTCCAGGCTCGCTCACAGGAGAACAAATGATTTACGGCACTGCCTCCTTCACTACCGCAACATTGATGATGGATTCGACGCTTTATTATTTTTCAAAAGGCCAGTTTGAACGTTTGACAGGCAAACATCCTGAGACGTCCAGGCAATTTAGCTATTCACTTATCCAGAAAATTCGTATGCTGGCAACTATAAACACAATCTTAAACGCACCTATTGAAGTACAACTATCATATTTTCTAATGAATCTGTATGAGAAAAAAGGAGATAAAACGATTAATGTAACACAAACATCCATGGCAAATTATATTGGAAAATCGAGGGTTGCTGTTTGGAAAGTTTTGAAGGAGTGGCGCAGTGAAGGTATTATCGAAATTTCGAATCAAACATTTATATTGAAAGATATTGAAAAGCTTAGAGAAAAGCAAAGGTAATGAAATGACTGTTTTGCAGTTAGGTATTTCTTGGATTCCTAAGCAAAAGACAAATAGCAGTTTGGAAGGAACATTAGGATAAATTAAGAAAATGTTTATTACTTAACACCTCGTCCCTCTTTTTCTGTTTTACAATAAATATTAAATCGTAGCAGAAAGGAGAGTCTTATATGTATACAACTGGGACAGCATTTTTGGAAGCGCTTCAGGAGGCAGGTGTTTCTTATATTTTCGCAAACTTCGGAAGCGATCATCCAACAATAATTGAAAGTTTGACGGATGCTGCGCAAAAAAATAAAGATTTGCCAAAAGTTATTATTAGCCCCCATGAGTTTGTAGCAATGAGTGCTGCCCATGGATATGTACAAGCGACCGGAGAACCTCAAGCAGTTATTGTTCATGTGGAATGTGGCACTCAAAACTTGGGCGGAGCGATACATAACGCTTTTAAGGCTAAAGTACCGGTCCTTGTTTTTGCTGGAGCATCTCCCTACACTCAAGAAGGGGAAATGCTAGGAAGTAGAAATGAATTTATCCATTGGTATCAAGATGTTAATGATCAGCGCGGAATTATGCGGGGGTATTCCAAATATGACAATGAAATCCGCACGGGGAAAAATGTGAAACAGTTGGTTCATCGTGCGTTGCAAATATCAAAAAGCGAACCACAAGGGCCGGTTTATTTAATGGGGCCAAGAGAGGCAATGGAAGAGGAAACGGAGTCGGTGGAGATTGATACATCGCTTTGGGAGCCGATCTCGCCCAGTGCAATTCCAGAACAAGATGTAAATGATTTAGTTTCTGATCTATTAACGGCAGACAATCCAATCGTTGTAACTTCTTATTTAGGAAAAAAAGAAGAGTCTGTTGATGAACTTATAAAGCTATGTGAAAATTTAGCAATACCAGTTTTGGAGTCGGTACCTCAAACGATGAACTTTCCCGCAAATCATCCAATGCACTGCGGCTTTCAATGGAATGAGGATAAGCAGCATCCCATCTTGGAAGATGCCGATTTCATCCTGGCGATTGACAGTGATGTACCATGGATCCCGACTAAAAACAAACCGTCCACAAATGCAATTATTTATTATATTGACGCAGATCCATTGAAAGAAGATATGCCCCTGTGGTATATCCCGTCTAAACGTTTTTACAGAGCAGATTCACAAGTTGCTTTGAACCAGATTAATAAGGTAATAGATGAAGAAACTATTGATGAATCTTCGGTTTCTGCACGCCGGAAAAAAATTGAAACTTTCCATATGAAATTAAAAAAAGAAATAGAAAAAGCTGAGCAGCTAAAAGGAGGTATTATCACACCTGAATATCTTACCGCATGTGTAAGGGAAATTGTTGATGAAAATACAATCGTCCTTAATGAAGGAATAACCAATTACGGGGTTGTCAACACTCATATTGGTGCAAGTGAACCCGGGTCTTATTTCAGCAGCGGGGCGGGATCCCTGGGGTGGAATGGCGGAGCCGCGATTGGGGCTAAATTAGCTCATCCAGACAAGACCATTATCAGCTTAACTGGAGATGGGAGTTATTTATTCAGCGTTCCTTCTGTTGTGCATACGATGGCTGAACAATATGATACACCATATTTGACAGTCATTTACAATAATTTTGGATGGAATGCCCCGAAACATTCGACTTTAGGAGTTCATCCGGAAGGAATAGCTAAAAATGCGAATAAATTTTGGGTAAATTTCAATCCCAATAGTGAATTAGCAAAAATTGCCGAAGCAGCGGGCAACGCTCATGCTGAAACAGTCGAAGATCCTGACAAGTTGAAAACAGCACTAAAAATAGCGATCGAACAGGTGAAAAACGGTCGTTCTGCGGTATTGGATGTCAGAATTTCAAAGGTGTAGAAAGTTCCATTATAAAGAAGGCGGTGATGCTCTCAATTAATTTAGGCTGTCTTGTGAATGTGATGATTGGGTCTACTAATATTATGAGAGGAGGGATTTAAGATGGAAGCTACAGGTCAAATGAGCCCATCTGATGTAAAGTTTGATACGAAATATGGTCCACTTATCAACGGTGAGATTGTAGAGGCAGCTGATGGTTATATCGATGCTGTGAATGCGGCAACGGGAAAGGTGCTTTCTCAAATTGGTCGTGGAGGGAAAGAAGATGTGGACAGGGCGGTAAAAGCAGCAGGAGAAGCGTTTCCAAAATGGGCAGATACCTCAATTGAAGAACGATCAATATTAATGAATAAAATTGCTGATGTGTTGGAAGAAAATCAAGATCGTTTAAAATTGATCGAATGCATGGATACAGGTAGAGCACTTCATGAATTTGATTTAGATTACCAGCTTGCCATTAATCAGTTCCGTTATTTTGCGGGTGCAATTCTCACGCATTATGAAGGTGAATCACGACCAGTTGAAAATGGTTATCTGATTACAAAGAAAGAACCACTTGGAGTTTGCGCTCAAATTATCCCTTGGAACGTACCGATGATCATGACTGCATTTAAACTTGCCCCGGCACTCGCAGCTGGAAACACGATTGTGTTGAAGCCAGCAGAAGATGCATGTTTATCGGTGATAGAGTTTGGCAAACTTATATCCGATATTCTTCCAAATGGTGTTGTCAATATGGTCCCAGGTTATGGTCCAGAAGCAGGACAGGCTCTGATTGATCATCCTGATATAGATAAGCTAGCGTTTACAGGAAGTGTAGGAGTAGGTCGACTTGTCGGAAGGACTGCAGGAGATAGAATTCTTCCTGTAACGTTGGAATTGGGCGGTAAAGCGCCACACATCGTATTTCCAGACGTGGATATCGATTCGGCAGTGGAAAACGCAACGCTAGGATATACATTTTTTAATGGGGAAAGTTGCATCCTTGGTACAAGATTGCTTGTACACGATGATATTTATGATGAATATGTTGAAAAATTAATCGAACGGGCAAAGCAGGTAAAAATTGGTCCACCAACCAATCGTTCTACAAGATTAGCGTCCATTATTAATGAGAAGCAAGGAGAACGCGTATTGAATTATTTTGACATCGCAAGGGAGGAAGGTGCCAAAATTTTATACGGAGGTAACCGCGTAACGGTTCCCGGGCATGAACATGGGTACTTTATTGAACCGACTATTATTGAAGCAGAGCCGCATATGAGAATCGCACAGGAAGAAATCTTTGGACCAGCTGCTACAGTAACTTGCTGGAGTGATATAGAAGAAGTAGTTAAAGTTGCTAATGATGTTGAATACGGTCTGGCAGCTGGAATTATGACAGATGATTTAGAGAAGGGATTAACTTTGGCTAACAGAATCGATGCTGGTAGCGTATGGATCAATTCCTACTTTAATTTCCAGACTGGTGCTCCGTTTGGCGGATATAAAAACAGCGGGGTAGGAAGGGAGTATAGTAAAGAAGCTCTCGATGCGTACAGTCAGTCGAAAACGATAGCAGCTGCATATAAAAGGCCTCCGTTCGGTACTTTCATGTAAATACAACGGAAATTTAACATTAACTAACCAATAGCTAGTACTTTCCAATTCAGTAATTGAAATATAATAGTTTTATTTCATTTTGAATTAAATGGAAGGTCCTAGCTATTAATTTAAAATGAAAGGGGATATAAACATGGAAACTCTAAAGTCAACCACATTGGTAAATTTAATGGATAAAATCATTGATCATTCGATTGAGGTAATTGATTTAACACAAGTGCTTAATGAAGATACGCCCATAATCTCATTGCCGGATCCATTTGTGGATACAAATGGTTTTGAGATGGATCAGATATCCAAATATGACAACAACGGGCTTTTCTTCTACTGGAATAATATTTCAATGGGAGAGCATTGCGGGACACATTTTGATGCTCCTGTTCATTGGGTATCCGGAAAGAACCATCAACATGTCGATGAAATTCCTGTTAAAAAGCTGATTGGGGAAGCTTGTGTCATTGATATAAAGGAAAAGTGCGAAAAAGATCCGGATTATTGCCTCACCATTACAGATATTGAAGTGTTCGAAGAGAAGCATGGCGAAATTTCCAGACACTCTTGGGTTCTTATTTATACTGGATGGGCTGAATATAACGATGATCATAAGAAGTTTTTCAATGTTGGAGAAGATGGCCAGCCACACACACCGGGAATAACAGTAGAAGCTACTAAATTTTTAGCAAACAAGAATATCCTTGGAGTGGGAGTAGAAACAGTTGGTACGGATGCGGGTATTGCCGCAACATTTGAAACGCCGTTCCCATGTCACCATTTTATGCATGGGGCAAATAAATATGGTCTTGCTTCATTGACGAATTTGGATAAGCTTCCGCCCAAGGGTTCCATATTAATAGCAAATCCTCTAAAAATAGAAAAAGGTAGCGGGAGCCCAGTACGGGTGGTTGCTCTGGTTGAGAAGTAGTTTCTGTTACTCTCTGAAATGAGTTTTGGTTAATTTCATTCAGTTACTTTTTGCTGTGATGGTAAGTTGCATAAGAGAAACTATTTCCACCTTAAATAAAGGATGATGTTGTAAAGAGAAAAGATTGAATATTTAATCTTTTTGTGAGGTAGAATTATACGATTATGACTTGAAATGTAAAATCCAGGAATGACCATAGTCCATAAATGTAAAAAGTTAAGAAAATATACGGAAAATTTGCGACTGGTGCAATGGTCATATCTAGGAATGACAGACTTAATTATCAAAGGGGATGTTATCTTGAGTCAAAATTCTGATTTAACGGATTCACATCGTTCAAAGAGTCTAACAAATCGTCATAAAAAATCTATAAATGATACTAAAAAAATTCCAGGTATTACTTATTTTGTTGTAGCTATGTGTTGGTTTGGCATGTTTGCCGAAGGATATGACCTAGCAATTTATGGTGCTGTCCTCCCAGCATTATTGGAATATCCAGAATGGTCATTATCTGCAGCGATGGCAGGTTCTATTGGAAGTATGGCCCTTATTGGGATGTTAATCGGAGCAATATGTGTAGGGACTATTACCGATATTTTTGGCCGGAAAAAGATCATGATAGCTTGTCTAACCCTTTTTTCTATAATGATGGCTTTTTCTGCAATGGCACCATCTCCTGAATGGTTCAGTTTATTCCGTTTTATTGGAGGGATCGGATGCGGTGGTATCATTCCCACGGCCTCTGCCCTAACTATTGAATATTCCCCTAATAAGCGAAGATCACTGATTTATGCAATGATGTATTCAGGATATGCATTTGGGGGTGTATTCTCTGCCTTAATTTCAATCTTTTTTCTTGATGAATATGGTTGGCGTTTAATGTTTTTTGTTGGTGCAACACCTATCCTTGTTGTGCCTTTCATGATTAAATTTTTGCCCGAATCAATTGATTTTCTAACAGCTAAAGGTAGATACTCGGAGGCTGAGCAAATTGCGAACCGTTATAATATTTCCATTAAATCTGTAGAGGAAAATCAATTGAATAAAAAGCAGCAAGGGGAAAATAAATCAAGTACAGTAGCTACACTTTTTTCAAAACATAATTTTCGTGCAACTGTATTTTTCTGGATTACTTTCTTTCTAGGATTATTTATGATTTATGGATTGACAACATGGTTGCCCGAAATAATGAGGGAAGCAGGTTATGCACTTGGTTCAAGTCTCGGGTTTCTTTTAATGCTTAATTTTTCAGCGGTTGTGGGATCTATTTTAGCTGGTGTGGCAGCGGATCGATGGGGATCAAAAAAAGTAATCTTTATTTCATATTTGTTGGCGGGTATTTCAATTGCTTTACTAAGCGTAAAAGTACCAATGCTGATTATTTATGGTCTAGTTGGAATTGCAGGATTTGGAACAATCGGCACAACGTTGATCTTAAATGCATATATTTCAAAATACTTTGATGCAGAAATTCGAGCAACAGCTATAGGATGGGCGCTTGGATTTGGTAGGATAGGAGCTATTTTAGGTCCTATTCTCATTGGATTATTTATGTCATGGAATTTTGATCTCTCAACAAACTTCTTTGTGTTTGCTTTTGCGGGAATTGTTGCTGCGTTGTCAATTTTATGTATTCCAAAAAATAAAAAAGGAGGAATTTAGATTTAAAGAGCTGGTCTAAAAAATAAATCTTTCTAAATTATGACAAGTTGATTGGTAGGGTGGATGTAATAAAGATTTCTAGATCCGCATCCACCTTTATTTGTCCCACTAGCACTTACATTAATCTGTTTATAAGAAAAATAATATTTTGAATCAGAAAAATGAGGGGGATAGTGACAATGTCCAAGAAGCGTTTAAGACAAGCATTAGATATAATGTATTAATCGGGAGTAAACTTCACCCAACAGCTGAGGAAATATACGAAGCAATTGCGAATAAATTCCCTAATATGAGTTTGGCAACGGTATATAACAATTTGCACTCTTTAAAAGACATTGGTCTTGTTCGTAAATTAACATAAGTAAATATACCTAGTAGATTGGATGGGGTACTACGGATCATTATCATATTATATGCAGTGAATGTGGCATAATAGTAGATTTTAATTATCCTACCTTAAGGGAGGTGGAATCATTGGCTGAACAAATGACAGGTTATAAAATAAGTAATCACAGAACGGAAATTTACGGGAAGTGTGGGGAATGCAAAGCTTAGCGGATATTCCAAGTAATTCTGATTAGGATTAGGTATCATATTTGGGTTTCACCAACATTTTAATGTAAATAACGCTAATATACAATCCTCTATACTAATTTGGTGCTGGTTCCAAACGATTTAAACCCTATTTAGAATCAGGAGAGAAGTGTAATCGAAAACAGTCAATTTTCAATGTTTACTACTATATTCTATTATAATTAGGTTGTTTATCAAAAAAACTTTGCATTATTTCATAATATGAAATAATGCAATAGAATGGAGCTGCTATTTACTGTAGTATAACTCAATAAATAACAAGGGGGTGACATTATCGAAATGACCGCACGTGATTTACGTAATTGTTTAGGTCAATTTGCAACAGGGGTAACTGTTGTGACATGGATGGGCGAAGATCACCTTCATTATGGTGTTACTGTAAACGCCTTCACATCAGTTTCTATGGATCCTGCGCTCGTGCTGATCTCAATTGACCGCAATGCTAATGCTTGTAAGGCTTTAAAAAACAGGTCGTTTGTCATTAATATCTTATCGGCAAAACAAGAGCCATTGGCCCGTCAATTTGCGGGAAAACCTCAACAAAATTTGCAAATTGAATGGGAATATTCAAATGGTGTTCCCAAATTAAGGAATTCTTTGGCAACCATTCAGTGTACCCCCTGGAAAGAATACGACGGTGGAGATCACGTCTTGTATATAGGTAAAGTCGAGGACTTTATCCATACAGACAAGGAAGGTTTAGTATTCTTCCAAGGGAAATTTATGCAAACAAAGGCACTTGAAAAGATTTGAATTAGATTATACGAGGAGGGATTAATAATGGGAATTCGAACAGGTGAACAATATATTAGAGCCTTAAAATCCAGACAGCCAGAAGTGTGGATGAATGGTAGGAAGGTTACGGATATAGTTAATGAAGATAATTTTAAACAGCCGATTCGTGAAATTGCAAAGCTGTATGATATGCAACATGACCCCAAGTATAAAGAAAAAATTACGAGTGTTTGTGAGGAAACCGGTGAAAGGGTATCCAATGCGTTTATCGTTCCAAAAAATTATGATGATCTAATGGCTCGTAGAGATTTATATGATACCTGGGCAGAGGCAACTTTTGGATTAATGGGAAGGACACCAGATTTCTTAAATGTCACCGTAACCTCTATGGCAAGCAGCCCGGATTTTTATAACCAATATAATCCGCAATGGGCGGAAAATATTCAAAACTATCATAGGTATATTCGTGATAATGATTTATTTTTAACCCATGCTTTAATTAATCCACAGACGGATCGGAGCAAGTCTTCTCATGAACAAAAAGACACTTTCACACATTTAGGTGCTGTTGAAGAAACTTCTGAGGGTCTTATTGTGCGTGGAGCAAAAATGCTCGCAACCCTTGCACCGGTTACGGATGAGGTTATTATCTATTCCTTTCCTGGTTTTAAACCTGGAGATGAAAGATATGCGTTATCTTTTGCAATTCCAATTGATACTCCAGGGTTGCGTTTAATGTGTCGGGAACCAATGCAAGACGGAAAGCGTCCAGTATTTGATCATCCTTTAGCATCAAGATTCGAGGAAAATGATGCAGTTCTTATCTTCAACGATGTTCTGGTACCTTGGGATCGCATCTTTCTCTATAATAACGTGGATGCAGCAAATCAGCTTTATTCCAAAACTGGTTTAAGTCAAAATACTCATCAAAATGCTGCGAGAGGATTAGTTAAACTAAAGTTTGCTCAAGAGGTCGCTTCGAGAGTAGCTGATGCAATCGGTGTAGACGGGTTTCTAAATGTGCAAACGCAATTGGGTGAGCTGGTTCAGTCTGTGGAAACGATTAGGGCACTATTACGCACAGCAGAAATGGAATATCATATAAGACCAAATGGTGAGGCAGTACCAAATCCAATACCATTGGAGACAATCCGTGGTATTTTGCCAAAGGCATATCCCCGAGCTATTGAGGTCATCCAAACAATTGGAGCCAGTGGATTAATTTTACCCCCGACAGGTGCGGATTTAGATAACCCAGAATTATCAGAGGATATTGACCGTTATTATGGAGGACGTTCAGGTATATCCGGTGAGGAACGAGTACGTCTATTTAAATTAGCTTGGGATTTAAGTGGTGAAGCATTTGGCCAAAGATTAGTGCAATATGAGCGTTATTATTCAGGCGATCCTGTTCGGAAATTGGGAATGTTCTATAGTAACCACAAACGTAAAAATTCTTTCAATATGGTGGATAGGGCGCTAGAAGGGGCAATTAATTTTAAAGATCAATCTACGGAGAATCCAGTATGAATCAAAAATTGATTACTAGACCACAAGTTCGGGTTGTATTGAGCTTTACAGATTGTATGCTTCACTGAAAATAATTAACAAATTTAAGGAGGAATCTTACAAATGAGTATAAAATCCGAAAAAACTAATTTGAATTCAAGAGCTTTTAACTTACTATATGCAATTGAGGAAAACAAGGACAAGTTACAACCGCCTGTTAATAACATGCAGCTATGGGATGATTCACAATTTATTCCGATGCTAGTGGGTGGTCCTAACAAGCGACGCGACTTCCATATTAGCCCTTCTGATGAATTCTTTCACCAAATCAAGGGAAACTGTTATGTGGAATGTATAAATGAACAAGGGGAACGTGAAATTGTAACTGTTGGCGAGGGAGAAATGTTCATGCTTCCAGCAATGGTTCCGCATTCTCCGCATCGTACTGCAGGTTCCTATGGAATCGTTATCGAACAAAAAAGAGAGGGAAAACCCGAAAGTGTCGTGTGGTATTGTGATAATTGCAACCATGAATTATATAAAAAAACCATGGAAATCACGGATATTGTAAGTCAATTGAAGGCAGTTATCGAAGAATTTAATTCAAATGAAGAACTTCAAACTTGTGATAAATGCGGTCATAAATTACCTGAAGCGGAAGAGTGGAAATAAGGGTGGGATTTTCACCCTTATTTCCCTGTATCCCTCTGGAATTAACTTTTCAAAAGCATCTGTTTTTGAAATAAGATCAAAAAGTTTAATAATAACTATCATGGTAGGTGATCTAATATGGATGCAGATGCTTATTTAGATCGCTTTCATGCGGAAAAACGTGTCGATGCAGACTTGCCATATCTGGCCTACCTGCAAATGCAGCATATGCTTCATGTGCCTTTTGAAAATTTAGATGTCATTAATCAGGTACCGATTACCTTAAATAGAGAGAAGTTTTTTGATAAAATCGTGAACCATTACCGTGGAGGCTTTTGTTATGAATTAAACGGCTTGTTCATATGGTTGCTACAACAATTGGGGTACCAAGCCCATTTGATTAGCGGGACTGTACATCAGAAAAACGGAATATGGGCACTAGCAAACAGTCACGCAGCGATATTGGTTGAATTGGATCAGTCTTATTTAGTTGATGTTGGTTTTGGTGATTCAGTTCGACATCCTTTACCGATTACAGGAAAATCAATAAACGACGTTAGTGGCAAGTACCGCGTGATATATAATGAACAAAACGAATTGGGTCCTTACCTTTTACAAAAGAATAGAGAAGGACTATGGACTAATCTTTATTGTTTTGACATAGAGGAAAATAAATTAATAGATTTTACATCTATGTGTAACTATAACCAAACTTCACCTGATTCACCGTTCACCCAAAATCTTATTACAACTATTGCTACCGAAAATGGCCGAATTACGCTTTCAGATAATATATTAACGACTACAAAAGGGTCATTCAAATCAAGAAAAGAAGCGAATAACAAGGAAGATATTTTAGAAAAATTTTTTAACATATCACTTAACACAGATGCGAAATAATGAAGGTAAGATAAATGGCTGTATTGTAAAAATTGATAGTAGTGAAGATTTACGAAAAATTAATAACTGTACCCATGCAGTGCTTGAAAATGGAGGTTTATCAAAATGAGGGTAGATTTTCATACTCATATTGTTCCAGAAAACATAACAGATATAGCGGAGAAATTTGGAAATGGACATTTTCCAAAATTAGAAAAAACATGTTCTTGTGGTGCCAACATTATGATTGACGGGAACGTATTCCGAGAAGTAACTGATCAAGTGTGGAGCCCTGAAAAACGAATTCAAGATATGGATGCTGAGGGTGTAGACATACAGGTGTTATCACCCATACCGGTGACGTTTTCCTATTGGGCAGCAGTAGACGAGGCTGAAGAAATGTCAAAACTTCAAAATGATTTTATCGCGAATACTGTTAATCAATCCCCTGACCGATTTATAGGACTGGGGACTGTACCATTACAAAATGTAAAGGCATCCATTGAAGAGATGGATCGTTGTATCCATGAACTTGGGTTAAAGGGAATTGAAATTGGTACGAATATTAACGGTAAAAATTTAGATGAACCAGAATTTGCATCCTTTTATGAAGCGGCTGAGAAGTGGAATGTTCCATTATTTATCCACCCTTGGGAAACATTAGGTAGAGAACGTATGCCAAGACATAATTTTATGTATACGGTTGGAATGCCTAGCGAAACAGCTTTAGCAGCAGCAAGCTTAATAAATAGTGGTATTATGGAAAAACATCCAAATTTGAAAGTGTGTTTCGCACATGGGGGTGGATCATTCCCATATATACTTCCCAGGTTGGATCAAGGGTGGAATGTATGGCCAAGTCTTCGATTAACAAGCAAGCCACCAAGCCATTATACAAAAAACTTTTATTTTGACTCATTAAATTATGATCCGTTAAATATACAGTATTTGGCAGACCGCTTTGGTTACAATAGAATCGTTTTGGGATCTGATTATCCGTTTCTTTTAAGGGAAGTTCCACCTGGTAAAATAGTAGAGGGAACCAATCAATTATCAAAAGAAAAACGAGAAGCTATATTAGGAAATAATGCTCTTGAGTTACTAAATATTGAAGTAAAGGAAGAGGCAAAATGATGAAATCGCCGGAAGAAAATATAACAGAGCTTGGAATTGAATTGCCATCAATTAGACCAGCGGCTGGCAATTACATTAGTTGTGTTAGAACAGGCAATCTACTGTTCACTGCCGGTCAAGGGGTTGATCAATACCACGGTAAGCTAGGAAAAGAGCTAACAACTGAGGATGGTTATCAGGCGGCTCGACTATCCATGCTCAATTTACTAAGCATAGTGAAAAACGAATTAGGTGAATTAAGTAAAATAAAGCAATTTGTTAAGTTATTAGGAATGGTAAATTCTACAGAAGATTTTACAGAGCAACCAAAGGTTATGAATGGTGCCTCGGATTTGCTTGGAGAAGTTTTTGGAGACATCGGTAAGCACGGCCGTTCAGCTGTTGGCATGCAACAGCTGCCTAATAATACAGCGATTGAAATTGAAATGATATTAGAAATTAAGGAATAGGAGGAATGGAATGTGACGAATGAAGTTTTAACTGAAAATAAAATTGTACAAGATTCAAAGTTGTTTATCGACGGTAAATATATTGATGCACTTTCTGGTCAAACATTTGATGCGTTAAATCCGGCAACGAATAAGAAGTTAGCTAGTGTGGCCAAGGGCGGAAAGGAAGATGCGAAACGGGCTGTTGACGTTGCACAAAATGCGTTTGCTAGTGGTGTTTGGAGTGAAATGCCTGTAAATGATCGATCACGTATATTGTGTAAAATGGCAGATTTAATAATGAAAAATGTTGAAAGACTCGCCTATGTTGAAACTTTAGATGTAGGTAAACCAATTAGTGAAAGTCGTGGATTTGATATCCCGCGTGCGGCTTCCAATTTTCGATTTTTTGCAGAAATGGCTAAATATACAGTAAATGAACATTATGATATGCATAACTTTACGTCGTATGCACAATATGCACCTGCTGGAGTAACAAGTCTAATTATTCCTTGGAATTTGCCTTTTATGCAATTGACATGGAAGGCTTCTGCTGCATTGGCTGCAGGCAATACAGTTGTTGTTAAACCAGCATCATACACGCCATTAAGTGCTGTTCTGTTGGGTGAAATCGCTAATGAGGCTGGGCTGCCTCCTGGTGTTCTAAATATATTGACTGGACCAGGAGGAACAATAGGAACGGCATTGACTACCCATCCTTCTGTCCAACGAATTTCCTTTGTTGGTGAATCAAACACAGGTAAAACTGTGATGCGTAATGCTTCGGAAAATTTAATACCTGTTTCATTAGAGCTAGGAGGTAAATCAGCAAACATTGTATTTGATGATGCTGATTTAGATGAAGCAGTTGCAGGTTCAATTGACGCAATTTTCCGTAATCAAGGTGAAATTTGTCTATCTGGTTCAAGAATTTTAGTACAAGAAAACGTTTATGATTTGTTTTTAGATAAGTTCCTTGCAGCTGTAAGGAAAATAAAAGTAGGTGATCCACTGGATGAGACTACAGATATGGGTGCACTAGTATCACGTAGTCATATGAAATCGGTCGATGAATATGTACAGATTGGATTGGCCGAGGGTGCCAAACTTGCACATGGCGGTAAGGTAGTTGCAGGCATGGAAGAAGGGAATTTCTATGAACCGACTGTCTTATATGATGTGGATAATAAAATGCGGGTTGCACAAGAGGAGATTTTTGGACCTGTCCCTGTTATTATTCCATTTAAAAATGAGGAAGATGCTATTAGAATAGCAAATGATTCAATTTATGGATTAGCGGGAGTTGTCTGGACGAATGATATGCGGCGCGGTCAACGTGTAACCTCACAAGTTCATGCTGGTTTATTATGGGTTAACTGTTGGTATATACGCGATTTACGTACACCATTTGGAGGAGCGAAAGCAAGTGGTATTGGACGGGAAGGCGGCAGGCATAGCTTCGATTTTTATACAGAGGCAAAAACAATTACGTTGAAAAAATAAAGAAAATGTTGAAGGAGTTTATTCAGCGACATGATTTTAACTGAGGGGACAAAAAGAGGAATAAGCGGTCAAAATTGTGAGGAGGTTTGAAACTTGTCGGTACATCATGGCCAATTTGCATCAGAACTGTTAGAAGCTGAAAAAACACGCCTGGGAATTATGCCGCTAACAGACCGTGATGATTCTTTAACAGTGGAAGATGCCTATCAAATACAACTTAAAATAGTAAAGGAAAAACTTGCTAAAGGTAAAAAGATAATCGGGAAAAAGGTTGGTTTAACAAGTAAAGCAATGCAAGAAATGTTAAAAGTAGATGAACCGGATTATGGTCACTTGTTTGATAATATGCAAGTTTTAAATGGTGGTGTTGTTAACTTAGATACATTGTTACTTCCGAAAGTTGAAGCAGAAATTGGATTTGTTCTGACGAATGATTTGGAAGGGCCAAATGTTACTTATTTAGACGTGTTAATGGCGACAAAATATGTAGTGCCAACGATTGAGATTATCGATAGTCGTATAGCTGATTGGAAAATTAAACTAGCCGACACTATTGCTGATAATGGTTCATCTTCAAAAGTAGTTATTGGGGATAATGTAACGCAAATCGATCAAGTCGATTTACGTACAAACAGTATGACCTTATTCAAAAACAATGCGCTTACAGCAACTGGTGCTGGTGCTGCAGTGCTTGGTCACCCAGCCGAGGCAATTGCTTGGCTAGCAAATAAATTGCATACTTTTGGAATCACCTTAAAAAAGGGTGAATTGATTTTGCCCGGAGCTTTAGCTGGTGCGGTAACTGTATCTGCAGGAGACGAAGTTAAGGCAATATTTGGTTCGCTTGGTTCTGTCAGCGTTACATTTAAATAAGTATCTCATTGGAATACTACTAGCATAGTTGGAGGTTTAAGTCATGCCTTTAATGAAAAATAAGGAAAAGGATATTATTAAATTTCTATATAATGCAGAATGCAATGCACAAGAAATTGTTAAAATAACCGATCAATACCCAAAATTAACTGTAAAAGAGGCGTATAGCTTACAACATGGATTGCTCGCCCATAAAATATACGAAAACGGTACTAAAAGGATTGGTATCAAGTTAGGTTTAACGAGTAAAGAGAAACAAAAAATGATGGGTGTTAATGAAGCTATCTACGGTTATTTGCATAGTGACATGATTGCGTATGAATGGGAACCAATTGAATATTCTCCTCTTATTCATCCTAAGGCAGAACCTGAAATAGCGTTTTTATTAGGTGAAGATCTGCAAGGAGAAGATGTCACAGCTCGGGATGTGATTAGCGCAACAAAATACGTGGCTCCGGCTTTAGAGATTATTGATAGTCGGTTTAAAGATTTCCGTTTTACGTTAGCTGATGTTATTGCTGATAATTGTTCATCAGCTAAATTTATTGTAGGGAGTCGATGGGTTTCGCCAGGTGCTATTGATTTGGGGAATATTGGTATGGTGCTATCTAAAAATGGCAAAGTTATCGCCACTGGTTCCAGTGCTGCTGTGTTAGGTAATCCCGTTACGGCAATTACCTGGGCTGTTCATCAATTAGCATCAAAAGGAGAAGGGCTTAAAAAAGGAGACGTTGTCTTAAGTGGAGCTATGTCCAAGGCTATTGCGTTTAATTCTAATGACTCCATTGTAGCTCAATTTAATAATTTGGGAAGTGTTTCATTATATTGTGAATAAGCGAATATGAACGGGATTTGTACTTTATAGAAGTCTCCTTTGCTAAATCCGTATGAAAAAAAAGTTATCATGGAATTGATTATAAATTTATTTTTGAATTTATAATCAATTTTTTTGGAATCAAAAACACAAATTTCATATTATGAAATTTGCTAGTTGTTCCATTTTATAACGTTAAGTACAATGATGCTATAATAATAATTTGAATTTTAAATAAACGATAATAAATATTAGAATTTAACGTATATAAAAATAAATTTACCTTTACGAGGAGGATAAAGATGAAAGTATTGGGAATTTCAGGAACTATTGTAGGGGAGAAAACTTCCATATTGGTAAATTCCGTTATTGATGAAATAAAAGAAATTGATACAAATATTGAAACAAAAATTTTAGATTTACGAGATTATGATATGGAATTTAGCGATGGAAGAGAGTTTGACTTATATAATGAAGATACTAAAAAGATTATAGTTGAAGTATCAAACGCTGATGCTTATTTAATAGGCAGCCCTATATTCAACGGATCAATACCTGCCCCACTAAAAAATGTATTTGATTTAATAGATCCGTCGATTTTTCGTCAAAAACTTATGGGATTTGTGGCAAATGGGGGAACTTATCAGCATTATCTTATGATTGAAAATCAATTAAAGCCCATAGCTGGTTATTTTCGTTCCCACGTATCTCCATGCTATATATACGCACATGATAGCCATTTTAATCCAAATAATAAAATTATCGACGATGACTTATTAAATCGGATTCATAACCTTGCACAAGAGATGGTATTTTTTCAAAAGGTATTAAGATCAAGGATAGACAACTTAATTTAATAACCATACTATTGATCTAGTCCAATATTTCCTATGCAGTCAAAAATTAACTTATTGACACGAACATATAAATTTTGCAGTTAAGGTTACTTTGAATCTGGTAAAAAGTAACTACTTAAATCTATCTATACCAATGAATGAAAGCGATTTCCTTTAATGTAAAAGGGGGTATGAAAAGAATGTAATCTAAATTTTATGTACGCAGCGTAAGTACATGGGTTTTATCAATATTTATTGGAGGGCAATATTCGATGATAGAATCTGTAAAAAGAGCTAGCCAAATTTTAAATTGTTTTACAAATGAGGATTATATATTGGGTAATGCCGAGATTGCAGAAAAGATTGGGTTAAGTCCAAGTACGACGCATCATTTAGTGAGCACACTATGGAAGGAAGGTCTATTAATACGCGTTGATCGTAGAAAATATCGGCTTGGTTGGAAATTACTTGAACTGAATAATTATGTTATGTATCAGCAAGATATCTATGACAGGGCTATTCCGATAGTAAGAGGATTAACCCAAAAATATAAAGGAACAGTTCATATTGGCATGTTCGATAAAGGTGAGGTTATTTTTGTTTTAAAGGTTTCATCTCAGGAATCGTTCGCTTTAGATACACATGTTGGAACAAGGAAACCGGCTTATTGTACAAGCTCTGGTAAGGTGCTGCTAGCTTATAATTCACAATATTTAAAGGAAACTATAAATAGAGGGTTACAACGTCATACCCCAAATACAATAATAAATGATCATAAACTTAAACAGGAATTGGCTATGGTGCGCAAAAATGGTTATTCGATTAGTAATGATGAAAATGATACACGCACTTATGCAATTGCTGCCCCAATTTTTTCATACTCAGGTAAAACTATTGCATCCGTAAATGTAGTCGGTCCAATTTCATATATGCAAGGAAATAACAAAAAGCTGATGATAAAAAGTATTGTAAACACAGCTAAATCAATTTCTCGTGAGCTGGGATATATAGAAATATAACTGAAATCCCCTATAGGATATACTTCTAAGGATTTTCAGGCACCTTTGATTACACAACATTGATAAACATACACTATCGCTCTATAGTAATCTATTCACTTTTTTTGAAGATTTAATATAGTGAAATTTCTGCATTGGGAGAATGCTTTATTTTAGTATACTACATTAATAGCATATTCTAGAGGTTTCAAGGGGGCATTCTAATGAGCAAGTAAAAAGAGTCTTTATAAGGGACAACAAAGCGGATATGTAATTACTGCACCATCATGTAAATAAAACCTGCCTGTATCTAAACAAAGATATCTAAAATGCTTAAAAGTTTTCTCATAATTTGAATACGCTTTCAATGATGATTGAGAAACAATTTCTTAAGAGAACCCTGTTAGTTATTCATACAAAAAAGATAGATTTTTTTATTAACAAATGAAGGGAGAACGTTGATATGAAGATTAATAGAAAACACTGGTTGATTATTACAATTATTTGTCTCTCTGTTATTATTCTGGGAGCTTGTGGAGGAGATGAAGAAGCCGATGCTAATTCTGGGGCTGCAAAAAAGACTTTTAAAATTGGTTTAATTACAGATCCTTCACACATGTGGACTAAAGCAGCGGAAAAATTTAAAGAGGAAATAGAAAAACGTTCCGAAGGTGAGATGACTTTAGAAGTTTTTCCATCCGGACAACTTGGTAATGAAAGTGCTATGCTCCAACAAATTGAGTCCGGCAGTTTGGATTTTGGGTTTATTACAGCAGTTGAATTAAGCTCACGTGAAAAGGCCTTTTCAGCATGGTTTGCTCCATATCTATTTGAAACAATTATGGATGCCCAAGAGGCTAGTGATACAGATGTAGCAAAAGAGATGCTTGGAACGCTTGATAAATATGGGTTACTTGGTTTAGATTACTTATTTGCTGGCCAACGTGTAATGCTTTTTAAAGACAAGAAAGTACAAGGTCCTGAAGATATGGAAGGTATGGTTCTTCGAGTTACACCGGGTCCACCAATGTTGGAATTTTATGAATTCACTGGTGCCTCTACTGAGGGTATGCCACTTACAGAGGTATATTCTGCAGCCCAAATGGGGGTTATTGACGGAATGGATATGGATTTAGATGCGACTATTACAAATAAATATTTTGAAGTTGTTAATTATGCTGCTGTTACGAATCATATGGTTTGGCCTTCGGTTGCCGTGGTTAATAAAGATACTTTTGAGTCACTTTCCGAGGAAGAACAAAAAATTATAAAAAAGTCATTGGAAATTGCATCTGATTATGCTGTCAAAACAAGATCTTCTAAGGAAGAGGAATTTAGGCAAACGTTAAAAGACAAGGGAATGACTGTCTATGAGCTGGATAAAAACGTGTTCACAAAGCAAATCCAGAAATTTGATGAAAAGTATAAACAACAAGGTGAGCTGATTAAAAAATTTATTACTAAGTTTCGAAACTAGCGGGGGGAATAATCGTGACTTCTTTAAGTAACGGTATAGCTAAAATGGAAAAATGGATTTCTATTGTGTTGGTTTTTGGTTTAACAGCAGTTTTAGCCCTATCAGTGCTATTTCGTTATTTTCTAAATAACCCTTTCTCATGGGCAGGAGAAATATCCATCTTTCTTTTTGCCTGGATTAGCTTTTTGGGAGGAAGCCTTGGGATTAAATATAAATCCCAAGCTTCTCTTACCTTCGTGTTGGATAAGCTGACAGAAAAGTATCGGAGAATTGTATTGATTGTTGCACACATCCTAATGTGTATATTTATGGTGATATTAATTAATTATAGTTTCCAATGGGCCTTTTCAGAAAGTGTTTTTTCACAGAAATCAAATAACTTACAAATACCAATGTGGATACCATATAGTTCAATTCCAATTGGACTGAGTTTTGCTACAATTCACATTTTGTCCAGCTTAATTCAGCAATTTAGAAAGGTGGATACCACGTGACAATCGTTGTAATTCTTTTGTTCTTTCTTTTATTGGTTATAGGAATTCCTATTTCTCTGGTGATTGGTATGATAACAGTATTGTATTTCTTTACGTTAGGAAATACTGAGTTATTACATTCTATGCCCACACAATTGTTTTCCGGGTTAAATAACTATGGTTTACTAGCTATCCCCCTTTTTATGCTTACAGGTGAATTGATGAACAGTGGAGGTATTACTACGAAGCTAGTAAAGTTTTCTAAAGTTCTATTAGGTCATTTTAGGGGGGGATTAGCATATGTAACAGTTGTGGCTAATATGTTTTTGGCCTCTATATTAGGTTCTGCGAATGCTCAATCCGCAATGATGAGTAAAACAATGGTTCCTGAAATGGAAAAAGAGGGTTATGATAGGGGATTCTCTGCTGCACTTACCCTTTCCTCCTCCATTGTGGCTCCAATAATTCCTCCAAGTATGATTTTTATTATCTATGGGACATTATCAGGTTCGTCTATTAGCAGCCTTTTTATGGCTGGGATTATACCTGGGATTATTTATGGCATTGCTTTTATTGCTTTGATATCTATTATGGGGTACAAATACAATTTTCCCAAAAGTGAAAGGCCATCGTGGACAGAGGTTTGGAAAAGCACATTAAATGTTTTGCCAGCCTTGCTCGTGCCGGTCATAATCATAGTAGGGATATTAACTGGCGTATTCACGGTTACTGAATCTGCCGCAGTAGCCTGCGTGGTAGCTTTTGTAGTAGGTTACTTTTTTTATAAAGAACTGAAGCTGGGTAAACTTCCTGATGTTTTTTCAAATACCGCCATTAGTACTGCAACGGTTACATTCTTAATTGCTATGGCAAATGCATTTGGATGGATGATTGCATTTGAACAAATTCCACAGGCGATTGCTAATGGAATGGTGTCTATTTCTGAAAACCCACTTGTATTTCTTATGTTAGTTAACATCTTTCTTCTCATACTTGGGGCGTTTTTGGATGGGATTGCTGCTCTAATTATATTGGTTCCGGTTTTCACGCCATTATTAATTACGTATGGGATTGATCCGGTTCATTTTGGAGTAGTTATTTGTATTAACTTAACAATAGGTTTACTAACTCCACCTGTTGGAACAGGACTTTTTATAGTTTCGTCAATTGCTGAAGTAAAGTTTGAAAAAATGGTAACATCCGTATTCCCTTTTTTAGTGGTTGGTGTGTTTTGCCTTATTATAATTACATACTGGGAAAGTGCAGTTATGTTTATTCCAAGGCTTATAGGGTTATAACCGGATGTGAATATTCAAAAGATATCGTAAAAGTAAACTTGGTGAAAGGGATAAAGAGGGGGAACACCCCCTCTCCCTCAACAGTTCAACGCTCATTTGAGATGAAGAGTATTTAGCCCGTGGATTCACCGTATCACCTCGTAATCTCCGCTTTATCCAAATGCCAGTCCCTTGATATAAAGGCGTTTCAGCGAAATGGAAGTAACTAAGCCATCAATATTTTTACAACCTTTGCTAAAATAAAAATTCTTATCCAAAGAGAGTCAATGACGAAAGTTTTTATTTATTTCATAGTGTTAAATCCAGCCGTTGTTACAAAAAGTATTACTCATTATAGTATATTTACACTCCAATAAAAAAAGGTGTTTAAATTATTTATCCACTGTCGTATGAACTTAGTATGAAGGTGGATATCATGTTCTATATTTAGGTAATGTAAACGTTCCCCTGTAAATCCTTTTTTAGGGAAATATCTAAAAATGAACATTGATATATGGATTGAAAATATTAAATTATTGAGGGAGAAAATTAATGGGAATAAGAACAGGAGAAGATTATATTAATTGTTTGAAATCGAAGCAGGCAGAAATCTGGATGGGTGGTAAAAGAATAACTGATGTCGTGAATGAACCTGTTTTTAAACAGCCAATTAAAGAACTTGCCAGCTTATATGACATGCAGCACGATCCTGATATTCAAGAAGAAATAACACATATTTGTAAAGAGACTGGCGAGCGTGTCAATAATGCATTTTTGATTCCTCGGAATGGTGAAGATTTACAAAAGCGCAGAAGGTTATATGAAGTTTGGGCGGAAGCAACATTTGGTTTAATGGGCAGGACTCCGGATTTTTTATCAACAGTGGTTACATCGATGGCAACCAATGACTGGTTTTTCAGACAATACGAAGAACAGTGGGGAGAAAATATTGTAAATTATTATCGCTATATCAGAGACAATGATTTATTTTTAACAAACGCCATTACAAATCCGCAAAACGATCGAAGTAAATCTTCTCACGAACACGGAGATATATATACTCATTTGGGCGTAGTAAAAGAAACGGATGATGGATTGATTGTTCGTGGCTCTAAAATGATTGCAACACTGGCACCAATGACCGATGAGGTAATTATTTATTCATATCAAAGTTTTAAGCCGGGTGATGAAAAATATGCAATTTCATTTGCTCTCCCAATTGATACTCCTGGCTTACGAATTCTATGTCGTGAGCAAACCCAGAATGGTACACTTTCGATATGGGATCATCCATTAGCTTCGAGATATGAAGAAATGGATGCAGTATTAGTCTTTAATAATGTTTTAGTCCCTTGGGAACGCATGTTTATTAATCAAAATGTTGAAGCAGGAAATTTATTATGTCAAAAAACAGGCATTAATTTACAAGCCACACATCAGTCAGGAATAAGAGGGCTTGTAAAATTTTCATTCGTTACTGAAGTTGCAAGGAATATAGCTGATGCAACAGGTTCCGACGGTTCATTAAATATACAAAACCTTTTAGCTAAATTAATACAAACAGTTGAAACCATAAGGGCGTTGCTACGGATTGCAGAATATGAATATGAAATAACCTCAAATGGTGAAGCCGTTCTTAATGACATACCACTTGAAACAATTCGAGGAATATTACCTAATATGTATCCAAAAGCAATTGAGGCATTACAAACTGTTGGTGCCAGAGAGTTATTAATGATGCCATCTGAAAGGGATTTCTTAAATCCTGAGTTTTCCGAGGATATGAATAAATATTTTTCCGGACATACAGGTGTATCCGCTGAGAAACGAATACGTTTATTTAAATTAGCGTGGGACCTTTGTGGTGAGGCTTTTGGACAAAGACTAGTACAATATGAGAGGTATTATTCCGGTGATCCGATTCGTGAGATGACAACGTTTTATAATATGTATAAAAAGAATAGGCCAACCTATCCAATGGTTGAAAAGTCACTAGAAGGAACATTAGAGTTAACAAAATCAAACACATTTTAACTATTTAATGAAGTGAACATTACTACAACAAAGTATATATTGTAGATATCCAGGAAATAAAGGTACATTTTTAATTTAGTTTGTAACAAAATAAACTAATTAAAGGACGTGGTCGTAATGGAAATTTATAAAGCGGAAAAACTTAATTTATCTGAGTCAATTATTGCAATAGGTGCTTTTGATGGTGTACATCGCGGTCATCAAGCAGTTATTCAGGAAGCTGTCAGGGAAAGTAAAAAAAGGAGAATCCCAAGTGTAGTATATACTTTTGATCCTCCACCACGAACTTATTTTCAAGGTGCGTACATTTTAACTTCTATTGAAGAAAAGATACAAAAGTTTAAAAAGCTGGGTGTCGATTATGTTATTGTTGCGCAATTTAATGAATCATATATAAAGCGCACTCCAAATAGTTTCATAAATGAATTAAAGCATTTGTCCCCAAAAAATATAAGAGTAGGAGAAGACTTCCGATTTGGTAAAAACCGAAAAGGAGATGTTGCTCTACTGAAAAATCACTTTTTTGTTCAAACTGTTAGTGAAGTTTGTTGTAATCAAGGTTTGCGTATTTCTTCAACAAGAATTCGTAATATGGTATTTGAAGGAGATTTAAAGAAAACAGAATCCCTTATGGGTTTGGACAGTTCTTTATGATGAGTCAGTTATAATAAGAATTTAAAATGGAGTGCAAGGTGAGGAGAAAACTCCCCTCCTTTCAAATACCAGCTCCTTGTATCAGTGTATTTTTTATTGTATAGTTTATAGTATAATTAGATTATTCTGCAAACTATTCCGGATGGTCAATCTAATTGTTTATGAAAAACCTTTAGGGGGAGATAAGGTAATGTCAAAAGCTCTTGTCTCAAAACAAACGTGGAACCACTTTCTTGAAAATGAAGCATTGCCACTACAAGAAACAGGATTATCCAGTGACATTATTGAATCTTGGCATTATTGCAGAAGGCATCAGGTGAACCCTTATGACGGTATAGCAGATCGGATTTTAGACCCCAAGTTACTTGAACAGAAAATGAAGAAAAATAAACTGTTGCTGGATTTGGCAAAACCTCATATCAGGCAATTACAGAATTTCTTAAAGGGTTGGAAGTATATTACAACATTAACCGACCGGGATGGGTACATTCTGCAACAAGATGGGGAGAAGACCGTCAAGAATGCAGCGTATAAAATCTATTTTAAAGAAGGTGCGAAATGGGATGAGATAGAGGTTGGCACCAATGCAATCGGTCTTGCGCTCCGGTTAAAAAAGCCGATAACTGTTAAAGGGTATGAACATTTTTCTATTGCTTCCCAGGAATGGAATTGTACTGCTGCCCCTATTTTTGATCAGTATGATGAGGTTATTGGTGCGCTTAACATTTCCAGTTTATACCACTCCATTAATTACGACTATGTACTGGCTTCCGTCAAATTAGCGGCCGATTCTATTTCGTTGGAATGGAAAAACCAAAAGCAAGAAGATATGGAAGTTCTGATGCGAACAAGATTTGGATCCGAGCAAAATTGTATTGTAAGTTCCATAAACGATGAAATTTGTTCATTGCCAATGGAATTGTTACCTGGTTACCAGGAATATGTCGGTGCCACTCTTACAACATTAAGCGAAGAAACAGACATTCAACTATCCAATTTCCGTACCCCTATTTTAAATGAAAATCGTATTATTGGATACCGTACTCCTGTTACAATACCCGGTCATGATGATGATTCAGTTGTGTTTAAAGGTCTAAAAGGGACAAGTGAGAAGTTTCATAGTGTATTGTCTCAGGTCGAAAAGGTGGCTGTAAAAGACACTCCCGTTTATATTTACGGGGAAACCGGTACTGGTAAAGATTTGGTTGCCCAGGCCATCCATGATAACAGCAAACGTTCCAATGGTCCTTTTTTGACAGTAAATTGTGGTGCCGTACCAGAAGGGTTATTGGAGAGTGAATTGTTTGGTTATGAATCTGGTTCATTTACAGGGGCAAATAATAAGGGGCATAGAGGGAAATTTCAACAGGCAGATGGCGGCACATTATTCCTTGATGAAATTGAAGAAATGTCCTCCTCGATGCAGGTTGCACTGTTAAGAGCGCTGCAGCAGAAAGAAATAACCCGGATTGGCGGAAGTAATTTAATCCGTGTCAATATAAGAATTATTACAGCATCCAATAGGGATATCAGACAATTAGTGAAACAGGGCAAATTTAGGGAGGATTTATTTTACCGGATTTATGTTTTCCCGATTCAAATCCCGCCATTAAAAGAACGAAAAGAAGATATTATACACTTTATAAGAGATTACCTTCAGCGGAAAAAATGGATGCCATCCTGGCACAAGCGATTGGAAAAGATCTTCATGCAGGGCGAGTGGCGTGGAAACGTCCGTGAATTATATAATGCGCTGGAACGATGTGAAATACTTTATGCTGATAAAGAACCAAATGATAGGGATTTATTTCAACTTGTATCATCATTGGAACCTGTTCAAGTGGAAAATAGTAATACGGAAGTTAGTACCTATAAAGAACAATTGGAGATTAACAGAATTAAAAAAGCTCTGGCAAAATGTAATGGGAAAGTATCTGATGCTACAGAAGAACTAAGTATGTCTAAGGCTACTTTGTATAGGAAGTTAAAGAAATATAATATTTAATCAATAAGATTAATAGGTCATGAGAAAAAATGAGACGATTTAATAAAGTTGTCTCATTTTTTTGTCTGTATAAATCGAAATTATTGAAAACGCTGTCATTTTAAGGGAGTTATTTTTTGGCATAATTTTTGCATTGTAAATTATGAAACGGAGAAAAAGGAGGCTTCTAATTTGAACGGCTAATAAGGTAAATCGAGCACATAAGAATTACAAATGCCTTTTGTCAGAAAGGGGATGATTAATTGAAAAATTTTGATGTCGTAGTAATTGGTTCAGGCCCCGGCGGTTATGCTTCCGCAATTCGGGCAGCGCAATTGGGAAAAAAGACAGCCATTGTGGAGAAGTCCAAGGTTGGCGGAACATGTCTTAACGTTGGTTGTATTCCATCCAAGACATTGTTGAAACATGGTGAAATGGTTCAAACCATTAAGCAGGCGAATGACTGGGGGATTGAAACCGGAAAGACACAAATCGATTACCCAAAGCTTACGGAACGGAAGAATGAAGTAGTGCAAACGTTGACAAACGGGGTAAGCTATCTATTAAAGAAGAATGATGTTTCGATTTACGAAGGGGAAGCCGTTGTCCAAAAAGATAGGACAGTGTTAGTGGGAAATGAAAAGATTAAAGGAGACCATATTTTATTGGCGACAGGAAGTAAACCATTTGTACCGCCTATTACAGGGATTGAAGAAATAGACTACGAGACTACCGATACGTTTTTTGACAGAGCCGAGCTTCCAAAGAAATTGGCGGTTATTGGAGGTGGAGTAATCGCATCAGAACTGGCTTCAGCTGTTGCGATGCTGGGAACTGAAGTGACGATTATTGAAATAGCTTCTGATGTATTAATGACCGAAGAAGCTGAGTTACGGCATGCTTTGAAAAATCAATTAGAAAAGCAGGGCATTGATATCATTACACAGGCAGATATCAAAGAAGTGCAAAACGGGAAGATCGTTTTAGGCAGTGAGGAAATTCCATTCGACACCCTGCTGGTAGCCGCCGGGAGAAAGCCGAACCTGCAGATTGCTGAGGAATTAGGGTTGGAAATGGATCAAAACAAGCAATTTGTAGCTGTTGATAAATTCTATGAAACAAGTGAAAAACATATTTATGCGGTGGGTGATTTGGCAGGTAGTTATCAATTGGCCCATGCAGCTAGTGCGGAAGGATTGGTTGCAGTCCATGCTATGGCTGGTGAAAGGAATAAGCAATTAAATCAGAACGAAATTCCGCGTTGTATTTATACACATCCGGAAGCGGCATCTATCGGACTAACCGAAGAAGAAGCGATAGAAGCAGGTTATGATGTTACGGTTACGAGATCGTCTTTGAATGGAAACAGTAAAGCAATTGTGGCTGGAGAAGCAGAGGGATTTGTCAAAATCGTAACCGAGAAAAAATATCAGGAAATACTGGGTGTATTTATTGTTGGGTCGCGTGCGACGGAAATGATCGGTGAATTGATGGGCGTAAAGGTCTCTGAAGGAACGATTAATGAGTTAGCTGAGGTAATTCAGCCTCACCCGGCTTTGTCCGAAGCTATTGGGGAAACAGCCGATGCGTTGTTCGGACAAGCCATTCATATGTAATCAAATTTAAAGGGAGGAATTTGCAATGAATAAGAAAGAGGCACGCTGGATTTATCAAAAGATGAATGAAATCCGTTCTTTTGAAGATGAGGTTCATCGGACTTTTGGAAAAGGTGAGATTCCCGGTTTTGTTCATTTGTATGCTGGCGAAGAAGCCATTGCCACGGGGGTAATGGTTCAATTGGATGACGATGACTATATTACAAGTACCCACCGCGGACACGGCCATGCTGTTGCGAAGGGGTGTGATGTTAATCGAATGATGGCGGAAATTATGGGGAAAAAGGATGGTCTTGGTCGTGGAAAAGGCGGTTCAATGCATGTGGCCGATGTTGAAAAAGGTATGCTTGGTGCCAACGGTATTGTTGGTGGCGGTTTTGGCTTGGCAAACGGTGCCGGATTATCGATCCGCAATTTAGGTAAGGAGAACGTGGCTGTATGTTTCTTTGGTGATGGGGCTTCAAATGAGGGTACATTTCATGAAGGGCTGAATCTTGCCTCCATTTTGGATCTTCCTGTCATTTTTGTATGCGAGAACAATCAATATGGCGAAGGTACTGCCCATAAATATGCGAGTGCATCTGAAACGATTGCCGAGCGAGCTTCCGCCTATAACATGCCGGGTGAATTAGTAGATGGTGCTGATGTGGAAGCTGTTTACGGTACGGTACAAAAAGCAATTAAACGGGCGAAAAAAGGTGAAGGGCCAACTTTGATTGAATGCAATACGTATCGCCATTATGGCCATTTTGAAGGTGACGAACAGAAGTATAAATCTCCGGAAGATTTAAATGCGGATAGAGATCCTATTACAGAATTCCGCGAAAAAGCGATCGACAACAAATGGTTGACGAATAAGGAAGCTGACAAAATTGAAAAGGAAGCAAAACAGAAAATAGCGGACGCAGTAGAATTTGCTGAGAATAGTCCATTGCCTGATGAGAAATCATTGCTCGAAGATGTGTTTGCTTAAATTAAAAAGGAGGGCTTAATTATGGGTGAAAATCGGAAAATGTCGTATATGGGCGCAATTAACGAAGGAATGGATATGTCATTGGAAAATGATGAACGGGTAATTTTGATTGGTACAGATGTTGCTGGTGGAGCCGAAGTGGATCATTTGGCCAATGACGAATCATTTGGCGGTGTTTTTGGTGTATCAAAAGGATTTGCTGCTAAATATGGCCGCCAACGCATTATTGATACACCGATTGCGGAACATGGCTATTTTAGTGCAGCGGTTGGTGCTGCGGCAACTGGGCTTCGACCAATTTCGGAACTAATGTTTAATGACTTTGTTGGTTTTGCGCTTGATCCGATCTTGAATCAGGGTGCAAAAATGCGGTATATGTTTGGGGGAAAAGCCAAGATTCCTTTAACCGTCAGAACGGTACATGGGGCGGGAGTAGGTGCAGCTGCACAACATTCTCAAACACTTTATGGAATGTTTGGCGCGATCCCGGGAGTGAAAGTAGTAGTGCCTTCCAATCCGTATGATGCGAAGGGATTGTTTTTAGCCGCTATGGAGGATGATAATCTGGTTGTTTTTTCTGAAGATAAGACACTATACGGTACTGAGGGAGAAGTTCCAGAAGAATATTACACAGTAGAAATTGGCAAAGCGAGAGTTGCAAAAGAAGGATCTGATTTGACGATTGTCGCCATTGGTAAAATGGTTCAGGTTGCCGAACAGGTTGCAAATCAGTTGGATGAATATGGTGTATCGGTGGAAGTGGTTGACTTACGTACTATTTCGCCATGGGATGAAGAAACTGTTCTTGAATCTGTTAAAAAAACAGGACGCCTTATCGTTGTAGACGAATCGAATCCGCACAATAATACTGCCACAGATGTTGCTTCTGTGATCAGTGATATAGGTTTCGACTATTTGGATGGACCAATTAAGACTGTATGTGCTCCGGATACTCCGGTGCCATTTGCTACAAATCTGGAACAGGCGTATATTCCCGACGCCCAAAAAGTGTTAAATGTGGCGGAAGAATTGATTGAAGATTTGAAAGCTGTCAAAGCATAGGGAGGTGACGGTAATGAGTGAGAATATTGTGATGCCGAAATTGGGAATGACCATGAAAGAAGGAACAATTGAAGAATGGCACAAACAAGTAGGCGACACCGTCGAATCAGGTGAGGGTATCGTAACGATTAGTTCGGAAAAATTAACTCAGGAGATTGAGTCGCCCGTTGGTGGAGAACTGCTGGAAATCAACATGGATACTGAAAAAGTTGCTAAAGTCGGGGATGTATTGGGAGTAGTAGGGCAAGCCGGTGAATCTGTTGGATCAGGGGGGCCTTCTGTGCAGGAAACTAGGGCTCCATCGTCCAACGAAAAGGAACAAGGTAGCAGAGAGGACACTAAAAAGGAAGTTCGCGCTACGATCCAAAAGGGTAATGATGAACAACAGTCCGGGGAGAGGATATTCATTTCTCCGTTGGCAAGAAAGCTAGCCAAAGAACACGATTTGCCAATGGAACGGATAAATGGTACAGGAGGAAATGGACGAATTACCAGGCTAGATATTAATCGGGTATTGGAACATGGACTGGACAAGGCGGAGGAAAAGAAAGAGGAACCAGCAAAGGCTTATACCGCAGCAACACTTGAAGCACAACCAATTGGCGAAGGACTAAATCCGATGCGAAAAGCCATTGCCCAAAATATGCGGGAAAGCGTAGAACAAACCGCACAATTAACGTTACACCGTAAAGCTGGTGCAGATAAGCTAATCGCTTTACAAAAGAAACTACGAGAGGAAGCCGAATCTGCCGAAGTTGACGTAAAGCTTAGCTTAACTGTATTGATTGCCCGGGCTACTGTGCTTGCTCTTCAGGACTTTCAGAAAATGAATACCCGTTATGAAAACGGAGAATTATCTCAGTTTGATGAAGTCCACCTCGGTATTGCGACGTCATTGGAAGATGGTTTGGTTGTACCGGTAGTTAAAAATGCGGAGCAAAAACCAATTGGTATATTGGCAAAGGAAATTAAAGAAGTTTCCACAAAAGCACGCGATGGGGAAGCGAATGAAGATGCATTGTCAGGATCCACATTCACCATCACGAATATGGGGGCCAGTGGAGTAGAATACTTTACACCGATTCTTAACCTGCATGAAACCGGAATTCTTGGGGTTGGGTCATTGCAAGATGAACTAGCTTTGGAAGATGGAGAAGTAACGCAAATCAAGAAAGTTCCATTCAGTTTAACATTTGATCATCAAATTTTGGATGGGGCCGCAGCGGGGGAGTTTCTATCAATATTGGTGAAGTATATTGAAAATCCGTATTTACTGATCCTTTGAAAGGGACAAAGGGACAGGTTCATCGTCCCAGTTAAGCCTATAGTGGGACAGAGAGCCTGTCCCTCTGTCCCGCTATAAATGGTCCAGTGCCCATTGTGCTAAAATGGCTGATCCATTTGGTAGTGCGTTTTCGTCCAGGTCGAATTTCGGATGATGGAGCGGGTAGACGGCTTGCTTCTGTTCATTTCGGACACCGAGCCTGAAAAAGACGCCGGGGATTTCATTCGCATAGAAAGAAAAATCTTCACCGCCCATCGAAGGTTTGGCGATGTGAAAACGTTCTTCGCCCAAGGTTTTGCTAACGGCTTTTTTAACTGTTGGAACAAGTGCAGTCTCGTTCAATAATGCAGGATAAAAATAGTTGTATTCAAGGGAGTATTGAACACCAAATGCCTCGGTTATTCCTTTTACAAGCCGGTTCATTTTTTCTTCTATCATATAGCGGACTTCATTATCCAATGTGCGTACTGTACCACCCATCTTCACACGTGGTGCGATCGCATTGTCCGCTGTTCCACCGTGGATCTGTCCTATTGTCATTACAGTTGGTGCCAGGGGATCAATTTCACGGCTGACTAACTGTTGTAATGCACTGATCACCTCAGCTGTAATGGTAATCGAATCTTTGGCACGGTGCGGATGGGCTGCATGACCACCTTCTCCAATAATTTCAAGGTTGAAAAAATCAGCTGCGGCACACACTTCCCGCTCAGAACAGGTAACTTGGCCAGTCGGTACATCAGGATTTACATGAAGCCCGGCAATCGCGGAAACGTCCGGATTCGTAAGTACCCCGTGCTTAATCAGAGTTTCTGCACCAAACAGACCTTCTTCGGCGGGTTGAAAAATTAATTTAACGGAACCGTATTGAGGCGGATGCTTCATCAGTAATTTAGCAGCACCAAGCAGTATCGCTGTATGACCGTCATGGCCGCACAAATGAGCAATTCCATCCTTCATTGATTTATAATCGACATCTTTTTCATCTAAAATTGGCAATGCATCCATATCAGCCCGTAATGCAACCGTTTTGCCGGGCTTATCCCCATGCAGCATTGCAATGACGCCAGTTTTTGCTACTCTTTTTACATCGGTACAGCCGATTTCATGGAGTTTTTCGATAACAAACGCAGATGTTTGTTGTTCTTCAAATCCAAGTTCCGGATTCCGGTGCATATGCCTTCTCCACGCAGTCAAGTCTTTACCAAATTGTTTTGCTTCCTCCAGTAGTTGCACGAAAATCACCTCTTTGTTAATAGCGAAAGTGCAAAAATGCACAAACTATACTACAATCGAATAAATAAAGTATTTCATAATCGATTGGTATGGACAATTTCTTTTCTTTTTTTTCTCTAATTTTTCATTTTGATAAGGGGGCAGTCATGACATCAAAAAAGCGATCCAACATGAGAATCATCATCCATATCATTCTTATCATAATCGGTATTACTATGCCGTTATGGCTTGGGATTGACGAGGTCGGGCTTGCTCACTTATTACATCAGCTGCGAAACGATCCGAGCGGAAACACATTGATGCTGACAGCGTTTGTGCTGGTTATGCTGAATACTGTTCGTGCTATCCCACATTATATTGGTGCCCTTTTGCTCGGTGATGAACTGGGACATCGGTTCAACCTTCCAATTTTAAAGGTAATTGTTCCAGTTGTTACCGTTCCGTTCGTATATGTCATCATTAATTCGTATAATCCGCTTAATTACCATTTTGGCGGGCCGGCTCTCATTTTGCTCATCTCGATAACACTGTTGCATGTATTGGGGAAAGGCAGACTTAGACCAGTTCTGAAATCCTTCGTCCTGACACAGATTTTATTTGGGATTCAATGGCTAGACACTGTTACGTTTCTTTCAGGTTACGATTTCGGCGGAGGTCCGATTTCAAGCGAGGTTAAGGCTATTGCGTTGACCATTGATTATGGATATACACTTTCCATATACAGCATTGTGCTTTGTTCAATTTTTGTTGTTAATGCCATTGTCTTAGCGGTTTACTTGACCGTATCCGAACAAAAATGGCGAATGAGCCGTGATCTGGACATTGCCCGCGGAGAGATGATCGAATCACGCAGCGGCAGAGAGGCCCTGCATCTGGTTCATGACCTAAAAACCCCTTTATCCCTGATGGATGGGTTGAACTCATTGATCCGACTGAAAAGCGACGACAAGGAGATAAGGGAATACTCCGATAAAATCTCCACCGCTATTCAATCAACCAGTGACATGGTCTCGGAAATTTTATACGTTGAAAAAAAGAACTGGTGTGCACTGGGGGATTTGATTGAGTATGTGAGGGCAAATAAACTGGCTGATCAATCCATCACCTATACGTTTGAGCTCGAAACAGATGACAGCCTCGAACTGTACGTCAATAAAATCCGCATGACAAGGGCTATTGTTAATTTAATTGATAATGCAGGTGACGCCATCCGGAATCAGGAACATGGTAAAGTTGTTATGAAAACAAGGTTTATAGAACGTGAATTATGGCTTGGGGTGGAAGATAACGGAAATGGGATACCACCAAAACAGTTGAAAAAAATCCATCAGCCGGGATACAGCACCAAATCTCATCCCGGCGTCGGTCTAACCTTTGTACAGGCTGTTGTTGAAGACCATCAGGCGACACTTGATATTGAAACAACGCCAGGTAAAGGCACCATTTTTTGGATTAAACTGCCGGAGGAGATATTACGCTATGAAGATACTGATTATTGATGATGAGAAATCACTGAGGTATATGCTTGGAGAAATCTGCAAGTATGCCGGATGGGATTTTGTACCTGCCGAAAATGGAAAAGTAGGACTGGATATTTTTCAGCGGGAAAACCCTGATGTAGTGGTGATCGATTACCATATGCCGGAAATGGACGGATTCCAGACACTGATGGAAATTCGTAAGTTGAACTACCATGTTCCGATTATTATTTTGACAGTTGATGAGCGCCAGGAAATTGCCGATCAATTTATAAACGAGGGTGCGACAGATTTCGCTCTGAAACCGGTGAAAGCACCGGACATCATTGCGCGGATACAACTCCATATCCGCCTCACCAATATGCAGGAAACGAAAGAAAAGCATGAGGAAGTTTTTGCGACAAAAGGAATCAGCAAAAAAACACTGCAGCATATCGCTAATTACATGCAGTCACTTGATCAACCGGCATCTGTCGATAAAATTGCCAAAGATATCGGGCTTGCGTATCCAACTGTTTACCGCTATATTATGCATCTGTTGGAAAACGGGCAGGCGAGACAGGTTACAAGCTATCAGAAAATAGGCCGCCCCAAAATGCTCTATCAATGGTACACAAACTGATTGCGCCCAAGCGGTGCAATTTTTTTATCTTTTTTTTCTGTACTTCTTGATCCAATTTCCCCTTATACTGTAATCAACAGATTTTAGACAAATCAAATTATTTATCACAAGGAGGAGGAAATCATGGAGCACTTTGGAATTTGGTCATTACTGCCCTCAGTGGTGGCATTGACACTCGCCATTGTTTCAAAGCGGGTAGTACCGTCGCTTTTGGCTGGTATTCTAATCGGAAGCATGATGGTGGATGCCAGGTTAAACGGTATTTTCCATTCCATTTTATTTTCAATCGTTAATTTATTCGGTACTATCGCAGGTCATCCGGCAAACTCGGATGAAGGAATATATGGAATGGGGCTCGTAAAAGAAGCTGGGAGAGCTGAACTCGTTATTATCGTATTTTTACTTGGAGCATTTATTGGAGTTCTTAACAAATCAGGGGGAGCGTATGCGTTTGGTGAGTGGCTCGCGAGCAAGGTAAAATCAAAGGAAGGGGCCCAGGTAAGTACTGCTTTAATGGGGAGTTCCCTATTTACAAGTGCTTATTTCAGTTCATTGGCAACCGGTACCGTCTTTCGCCCGATTTATGACAAAATGCGGGTTTCCCGGGCAAAACTGGCCTTCTTTCTGGATTCAACCGCATCCCCAATCAATGTAATCGTGCCCATATCCGGATGGGTAGCTTTCATGGGTGCATTAATGGTCGATAACATTAAAAGTGTTGAGGATCCTATCGCGGGACTGGTGCAAACAATTCCGTACAACTTTTATAATATTGTCATTCTGATTATGGTATTTTTATTCGCATCAGGAAAAATAAAAGACTTTGGACCAATGAAAAAGTCAGAGCTGCAGGCACAGAAGATGCAGGAGACATATCGCGAAGAATTGGCAGCTGCAGGAGAAACACAGGAACCGGTTGAACCGACGGAGAAGGTGAAAAACGGTACCGCATCTGATATGGTTCTGCCACTCGGAATATCCGTGTTGGTACTCGTTATTCTTGGATTGTGGAGTTATACACTGCCAATGTTCACATCCGTTCCGGCGCTTCCGTTTGGTGGGAACATGATGCTCATTATCAGTTTCTCGATTGGAATTATCATCGCATTTTTCAAATATACGAGTAAAAAATTGATGTCAGCCAAAGAATTTTCCAATGAATTGTTTGAAGGAAGCAAAAGTGTCATCTTGGGTGCCGTTATTATTATTCTCGCCGTAACGCTTGGAGATGTTATGCGTGCAGCGGCACCTGAAGGAACAGGTGCGGCGATCTATATTGGTGAGGTGGCTGGTGATGTCATCCCATCCGCAATCATTCCAGTTGCTGTATTTATTATTTCCGCATTTGTATCCTTTTCGATGGGGACATCGTTCGGAACATGGGCTATCATGATGCCTATCGCGGTATCACTAATGACAGCAACAGGCGGCGATCCAATTGTCGCAGCGGCAGCCGTGTTATCCGGCGGAGCATTCGGTGACCACACTTCACCAATTTCCGACACCAGCCTCATGTCATCTATTGGCGCTGGAAGTGACCACATGGAACACATTAACACACAACTGCCATATGCACTCATCGCAGCCGGAATTGCTGCCATCCTGTTTTTGGTTGCAGGATTTATGTGAAATTGTGGGACAAGGGGACAGGCTCCTTGTCCCGTTACAACTGTTCTATTAAAAAAAGCAGGACTTTTAAATATTATGTCGAATATATATACATATTTCTACTTCAAAACTGCCCCAATACTGTTGTATAACTTCAAAGTTCATCAAATACATTTGCTCCTGCCTTTAAGAATTTTCATTATAAACTTTGTTGAAATTGCGCAATGACTCCATTTGCTATCCTTTTTGCGGGACAGAGGAACCTGTCCCTTCGTCCCAATAAAATCCGAGGTGATTCAAAATGCCAAGAGTTTCAAGAAGAAAGAGCAGAAATGGAATTTACCATATTATGCTGCGGGGAATAAACAGACAAACAATTTTTGAGGATGATGAAGATAGGCTTAAAATGCTTGATACGTTGAAGAGATTTAAAAAGGTAAGTGGAATCGAGGTGTATAGTTATTGCCTGATGGATAATCATATTCATTTGTTAATGAGAGAAGTGGATGAAACCATATCAAAATTTATTCAACGGTTGAGTTCGAGTTACGTTTATTGGTATAACAATAAATATGAACGATTTGGTCATTTGTTTCAGGATCGATTCAAGAGCGAAAATGTCGATACGCTTGTATATTTTTTAAAAGTAATCAGATATATTCATCAAAATCCCGTCAAAGCAGGTTTGGCCAATAATGTGTTTGACTGCTCATGGACAAGCATTAATGAGTATTTGGGATCCTCTTCAATCGTCGATATTGATTTGCCTCTTCACTATTTTTCCCCGGAAAGAAAAAAAGCATTACAGTTGTTCTCAGAATTTATGCAGGCACCTATTGATGATGAATGTGGATTGAATGACGAAGTAAAAATAAAAGTATCTGATAACGAATTGCGTATCATGATGGATCATCTGGGAATACCAAATGCCAGCGAACTTCAGCAAATGGACAAAGGAAAAAGAAATGCATTTATTAGACATTTGAAGCAGTTGGAAGGCGTATCTATTAGACAAATTTCAAGAGTAACCGGCATTTCAAAAAGCGTTATCGGCCGCATTGGTTAGTGGGACGGGGAGCCTGTCCCTCTGTCCCATCCCTCTGTCCCAATCTTACTATTGCTGAATGACTATTAAAATGCTTTAATAGAATGGTAGGTATTTAATTTTATTAATGAAGGAAGTTTTACATGGTTACACGCCAGGAAAAACACAAACCAAAAAAGAAAAAATGGCTATGGATTACGTTATCTATCCTGCTAATTTTAATTATCGGTGGATGTGCATATGCGTATTCCATCTACCAAAATGTTAAGAGTACCGTGGATACCGAACTACATAAGCCAGTTGAAGGTATTGATGTGAATGTTTCTAAAAAGAAAGTGGAAGAAAAGGAACCAATTAATATCCTGCTGTTGGGCGTAGATGAGCGTAAAAATGATACAGGCCGCTCTGATACGATGATAGTCATGACCCTGGATCCCGATAACAATCAAATGCAGCTTGTAAGTATTCCGCGTGATACACGTACGTTAATTGTAGGGAAAGGATTCCAGGATAAAATCAATCATTCCTATGCATTTGGCGGCAGTGACATGTCCGTTGCGACGGTTGAACACTTTTTGGATATCGATTTGGATTATTATGTTCGGATGAATATGGAAGGTCTTGCGCAATTGGTGAATGCTGTTGGTGGCATTACGGTTAATAATGACCAGCAGTTCTCACAAGGCGGCTATACATTCGACACCGGACAGATTCACTTGAACGGTGATAAGGCACTGGCGTATGTGCGGATGCGTAAGGGCGATCCACAAGGTGACATTGGCCGTAATCAGCGACAACGTCAGGTTATCGAAGGGATTATTGATAAAGGTGCCGGTCTGAATGTTGTCGGGCAAATTAATGATATCCTGAATGTCCTCGGCGACAATATGGTAACCAACATGAAATTTGAAGATATGCGTAATTTGGCTATGAACTACCGCAGTGCACGCAAGAACATCAGCACGTATCAGATGGTCGGAAACGGTACGAGGATTGATGGTATCTATTATATGATCATGCCGGAAGAAGAGGTTGCGAAGGCACATCGAATGATTACGGAGTTTGGTACTAACGGTGCGAAAAATTAAATAATGAAAATAAGCCTGTACTTGGTGAAGTGCAGGTTTTGTTTTTATGTGAATAATGGTTATTACCGTTTAATGGAAAAGGTAATTTAATAAATAATATTGACACCCACATGTAAACGATTTATCATTATATGTAACGGGTTACATGTAAGCGTTTTATTATTTTTTGATAAACATGTAACGGGTTACACATTTATGAATATAATTTGAAAGTGGTTATGTGGACATGGCAACGATAAAAGATGTGGCAAAACTGGCAAATGTTTCAACTGCTACAGTATCTAGGGTTCTTAATAAGAATGGATATGTAAATAAAGAAACGGAAACTCGGGTTAAGGAAGCCATTAAGCAATTAAACTATTTGCCGAATGATGTGGCTCGGAGTCTTTTTAAGGGGAAGTCGAAGATAATTGCATTGTTTGTCCCTGACATTACGAATCCCTTTTTTCCTGAACTGGCCAGGGCTGTGGAAGATTACTCGAATTACCGCAATTACAATTTTGTTTTATGTAATACAGATAATGATTCAGAGAAAGAAATTGTTTATCTGAATGCGTTGCAACAGAAGTCGGTTGACGGATTTATCATTGTTTCCAGCTCAATTACAGAGGATGATTTAAAGCGAATTAAGGTTCCTGTTGTTGCGCTTGACCGGATAATCAGTTCCAACGTTTCTTCGGTTACCGTCAATAATCGGGAAGGTGCAGGAAAAGCAGTTCAATATTTAAAATCAATCGGATGTGAACGAATTGCGCATATCGCCGGCCCTGAAAATATAAGCAGTGCCAGGGAACGTTTCCAGGGATATTTGGATGAAGTGGAAAATGAGACGTGGTATACACCGAAGTATGTTGCGCAAGGTAAATATAATTTTGATAAAGCAAAGGAAGCTGCTATAGACTTATTAACTAATCATCCTGAAATTGACGGTTTATTTGTAGGAAATGATTTGATGGGTGCCGGTGTATTAAATGCTGCAGCGAGTCTTGGAATTTCCATACCAGAAGATTTAGCTGTAATTGGGTTTGATGGAATTTCCTTAAGCAAGATTATTACACCTTCTCTTACGACAATGGCACAGCCGGTTTATGAAATTGGCAGAAGGGCAGCTGAAATGCTTATTTTTCAAATCACAAGTGAACATCCGGAAATAATGAGCGAGGAATTTGACGTTCAATTAATGGAACGGCAATCAACTGACGTTAGGGAGGGATCATATGACAGATAAACCAACCGTTTGTATTGTGGGCAGCATTAATATGGATTTAACAGTTTCTGCCAAGAATATGCCCGTAAAAGGTGAAACCATTTTAGGGGATGACTTTTTTACCAATCCGGGCGGGAAAGGCGCAAATCAGGCTGTAGCTGCTGCAAGAATGGGAGCTTCCGTAAATTTTATTGGCGCTGTGGGAGATGACACGTTCGGTAAAACAGTGACTGATAATCTGAAACGCGAAGGTGTCCATACAGAAGGAATTACGACTGTTCCTGATACACCTACAGGAATTGCCAATATCATTTTAAGTGAACGTGATAATCGTATAATCGTAGTTTCCGGGGCAAACAATCAGGTAACACCTCAGCTTGTGGAGGAAAAGCGAAAGCTGATTGAACAAAGCGATATAGTGCTGCTCCAGCTGGAAATTCCAATCAGTACGATTGAATTTACTGTCCGGATCGCAGGGGAGGCGGGAGTTCCGGTTATGTTGAACCCGGCACCGTTCCAGCAGTTGAAGAAAAGTGTGCTTTGTAATGTTTCCTATCTGACACCAAATGAACTGGAGGATGATGAATTACAAAAGAGCCCTTTTTATAAACAGATCGAGACGGGGATTATTACCACGAAAGGAGAACAGGGAGCAGCGTTCACCGAAGATGGTAACCGTCAACTCATTGCCGGTCATCACGTTGATGTGGTCGATACAACCGGTGCGGGAGATACATTTAATGGGGCATTGGCAACAGAAATCGCCCGTGGTAAAAAACTGCATCAGGCAATCCATACCGCAAATGCAGCAGCAGCACTTTCCGTAACGAAAATTGGTGCACAGAACGGGATGCCAACCCGGAAGCAAGTTGAAGAATTTCTACAGGAGGATGAACATCATGAAAAAATCAGGCATTCTGAATCGTGATATTGCCTCGGTATTAAGCAAAATGGGGCACACCGATACACTGATCATTGCAGACTGTGGATTACCGGTCCCGGAAGATACGTTATGTATTGATGTTTCGGTGAAATATAATTTCCCCGATTTTCTAACCGTACTGGATGCAGTTACAGAAGATATGGTAATAGAAGAAATGGTTCTGGCGAAACAAATGAAGCAATCAAACTTGAAACTTCATAACAGCATAAAATCGACGTACAGTGATCTGCCGATACAGTATATTTCACACGAGGAATTAAAAAGCAATATCAAGAACGCCCGGGCAGTTATTCGCACAGGGGAAGCAACTCCGTTTGCAAATGCTATTCTGAAGTCGGGTGTCCCATTTTAAGGAAATGAGGTGAAACAGTTGATTAGTCAACCTTTTATCGAAATGGAAGGAATCGATAAATCCTTTTCCGGAAATCAGGTACTGAAAAACGTAAATTTTACGGTTCATAAAGGTGAAGTTCATGCATTAATGGGAGAAAATGGTGCAGGTAAATCGACATTAATAAAAATTCTCACCGGTATCCATAAACGTGATCAGGGAGTTGTGAAATTAAACGGTAAAGAGGTTCATTTTACCCACCCGAAACAAGCTGAGGAGAAAGGAATAACGATTATCCATCAGGAGTTAAATATCATTCCGCACCTGACCGTCATGGAAAATATGTTCCTCGGAAAAGACATAACGTACGGAAAATCAGGGGTTCTGAATACGAAGGAAATGCGGAAACAATGCTTGGCTAACTTGGATAAATTAGGGGTAACCAACATTAACCCCAATGATACAGCAGGAGATCTGTCCGTAGGTAAACAGCAAATGATCGAAATTGCCAAGGCACTATCTGCGAATGCTGAACTGATTGTCATGGATGAACCTACTGCAGCGTTAACAGATCACGAGATTGAGAGTTTATTTAATATCGTTAATTCCTTACGGGAACGGGGAGTTTCCATTATTTATATTTCCCATCGGATGGAGGAGATTTTTCATATTTGTGACAGAATTACTGTGCTGCGGGATGGTCAGTATATTGGCACGGAAAGCATCGGTGATACTAGTTTCGAACAGATTGTCAAAATGATGGTGGGACGTGAACTTGGTCAACGTTTTCCTGAAAAATTAAATACACCAGGTGATGCGGTACTTGAAATAAAGGATTTTCAACGAAAAGGTCTCTTCAGCAATGTCAGTTTTTCTGTTAAAAAAGGTGAAATATTAGGTGTCGCAGGTTTAATGGGTGCAGGACGTTCAGAAATTATGGAAACGATTTTCGGTTATGCAAAGAAGACAAAAGGTTCGGTTCTGCTGAATGGCAAAAAGGTTTCCATTAAACACCCAAGTGATGCAATTAAGGCTGGTATCGGTTTTATTACGGAAGATCGTAAAGCAAAAGGCCTTATCGTAGATTTTTCCATAAGGGATAATATTTCGTTGCCAAATATGAATGAAGTTTCACGTAACGGTGTTATCTCCAGCAAAAAAGAGCAAGATTTAATTACCAGGTTGGTAAGCCGGTTGAATGTTAAAACAACCGGATCCTCGCAGCAGGCGAAGTCACTTAGCGGAGGAAATCAGCAAAAAGTTGTTATTGCCAAATGGCTTGGTATCGCTCCTAAAGTACTTATACTTGATGAACCGACACGGGGAGTCGATATTGGTGCCAAAAAAGAAATATATTCCATCATGAACGAACTGGCGCAAAATGGTGTGGCAATTATTATGGTGTCGTCGGAACTGCCTGAAGTTCTTGGGGTTAGTGATCGTATTATGGTTATTCGTGAAGGCAATATCGAAAAAATATTCAATCGAAATGAGGCGGATCAAGAGAAAATAATGACTGCCGCTACAGGGGGTGAGTAAAGTGAAGGAAAAACTTTTTAATGACTTTTCAAAATTCGGGCCGTTAATCGGATTAATTATAATGATGATTGCACTTAGTTTCCTGAGTGATGCTTTCTTAACATTAGACAATATGCTCAACTTACTCAGGCAAATTTCAGTTAATGCGTTAATTGCTTTTGGTATGACGTTCGTTATCCTGACAGCGGGAATTGATTTGTCTGTCGGGTCATTATTGGCCTTGGGAAGTGTACTTACCGCAGGAATGCTTACAAGTGGAATGGATCCTATCCTGGCAGTGTTTTTGGGGCTGTTGATTGGACTGGCACTTGGAGCATTTAATGGACTTATTATTACGAAGGGAAAAGTGGCACCATTTATTGCGACATTAGCCACGATGACTATCTTTCGCGGTGCAACACTGGTTTATACTGATGGACGGCCAATAACAGGTTTGTCTGACAGCTTTGCATTTCAAATGATTGGAGGTGGATATGTTTTCGGCATCCCGTTTCCGGTAATTCTGATGGTTGTTATTTTCCTGATCCTGATGTTTATTCTTCAGAAAACAGTCTTTGGCCGCCAAGTGTATGCAATCGGCGGCAATGAGGAAGCCTCCATTCTATCAGGGATTAAAGCGGACCGGGTAAAAATTTGGGTGTATGCATTAACAGGAATGCTGTCTGTTTTGGCAGGAATCATTTTGACAAGCCGGTTAAACTCTGCACAGCCGACTGCCGGAATGATGTACGAATTGGACGCTATTGCGGCTGTCGTAATCGGTGGTACAAGCTTAATGGGTGGTCGCGGAAGAATTTTTGGAACACTTGTTGGTGCGTTAATAATAGGAGTTATTGATAATGGATTGAATTTGATGAATGTATCATCTTTTTACCAGCAAATAGTTAAAGGCGGCGTTATTTTACTTGCTGTGTTATTAGACAGGAAATCCAACTAATTTAAGGAGGAATTGCAATGGCTGCGTGGTTAAAACGAATTGGTATTTTGGCAGTTTTAGTGATATTGGTAAGCGCATGTTCTACACAAAAACCTGGTTCATCTGATGGAGAGGAATCAGCATCCGGGGGAAGTTCTGATGATAAAGTTAAAATTGGTTTTTCCATTTCGACATTGAACAACCCGTTTTTTGTAACATTACGGGATGGAGCACAAAAAGCTGCTGAAGAAGCAGGCGTTGAGTTAATTGTGACAAACGCACAAAATGATGCATCCAAACAATTAAGTGGTGTTGAAGATTTAATGCAGCAGGATATTGATGTATTATTAATCAATCCGACAGATTCGGAAGCGGTTGTCTCGACAATCGAGATTGCCAACAGTAATGATGTACCGGTAATTACAGTTGACCGGAGTGCTGATGGTGGAGAAGTCGTATCACACATTGCTTCCGACAACGTTGCCGGCGGTGAAATGGCTGGCGAATTCATCGCGAAGAAGCTTGAAAACAGTGGTAAAGTTGTTGAACTGCAAGGGGTCCCTGGCGCATCCGCGACAAGAGAACGCGGAAAAGGATTCCATAATGTTGTTGACAATATGAAAGGTTTGAAAGTAGTGGCAAGCCAGTCAGCAAACTTTAACCGAACGGAAGGACTTAATGTTATGGAAAACATTATCCAAAGCACAAATCAGATTGATGCGGTTTTCGCACATAATGATGAAATGGCATTGGGTGCAGTCCAAGCTCTGGAAGCCAACGGCATGAAGGATGTTATCGTGGTTGGCTTTGATGGAACCGATGATGCGAGGAAAGCAATAAAAGAAGGCCGAATGGATGCAACAATTGCCCAGCAGCCTACATTAATTGGTGAAAAAGCGATTAATACTGCTAAGAAGGTAGTAAACGGCAAGTCGGTTGAAGACTTTATTCCTGTAGAACTTAAAATGATTAAATAGATGTAAGAAAGGGATCATCCCGATTAATTGGGGGTGGTTCTTTTTTCATTATGTTTCGTATCGTTGTTCCAATTTTATACGTTCTAAGAGGCTTTCTTGTCATCAATGTTTACACACTCCCATTTACGGCAACAGCATTATTACACGAGTTTTTAATAAAGGAGTCGATACAGAATGAAAGTATTAGTAGCAGGAGCAAACGGACATACCGGTCAATCACTGATAGAGTTTTTGCATGAAGCTGGATACGAGCCGTATGGAATGGTTCGTAAGGAAGAACAAAAACAGCACATCACGGATCTTGGCGGTACTCCGGTATTAGCTGATCTGGAAGGTGACGTTGGTCATACCGTAAAAGGAATGGATGCGGTTATCTTTGCTGCTGGTTCCGGAAGCAGTACGGGACCTGACAAAACGACTGATGTTGATCGTGATGGCTCCATCAATTTAGTGAAAGCAACTGAAAATTTTGGTATTAAAAAATTCGTCATGTTAAGCAGCATTGGCGCTGGACGTGATATTGATCAGATGGTACAGGATAATGAGAACATGAAGCACTATCTGCAAATGAAAAAAGAAGCCGACGAATATCTGATGAGCACCGAGTTGGATTATACTATCGTACGTCCCGGCGGTCTTACCCATGAACCGAGCACAAGTAAAATTAAGGTGGCAGAGGAAGTGGAATTTGGTAATGTGCCACGTTCTGATGTCGCCAAAACAATGATTGCGGCTATTGAGCAGCCAAATGCATTTCATAAAGCGTTTGAAATGATATCCGGGGATACGCAGATTGAGGAAGCATTGAAGAGTTTATAAGGTTTTTGTTTGAAACAAATCAATAATAAAAAGGGAGCGAACGGTGGTTCGCTCCCTTTTCTTTGCTATGAATAATCTTCACGAAGCCATTCTTTTGCAACTTCCATTTCCTCCATTGGATACTGGTTTATTTCTACACCTGGTATGAGATTTTCAATATTTTTGTTAAGACCAACAAACGTTTCATCCGCCACAATAGCGCTCTTTTTTATGCTTTTCAGATGGGTGGCAATTTTCCAGCCTTCCAGCATTGCTTTTGGGGTGTTGCCATCAATGTTCTTGAAAATAAACAGGATATTAACGGGTTGTTCCTGAAGCTTTTTAGCTTTTAACGCCTTTTCGAACCTTTGCAAGTCATCCCGTGTCGCTGTTTCCTCGGTGGTTACTTCCAGAATTTCGCCCTTTGCTTCTCCGGTTATTTCAAGCATATTTTCATCCTTTCTTTTTCATCTTTGTTTACAGTATTTCACTCTTCATATGAAATGAAACATAGAAGATGAAATGACGGTGTTTAAGGTGCTATTCTTCCCTCGCAATGATTTAAAAATTTAAAAATATGAAAATAAAATCCATAATAAGTATTGATAAGTACTTATTAATGTGCTATATTGATGAAAATTGAAAATATTTTTCAAAAAGAGAGGCTTGCATGCATGCAGAAGGAAAATTTGTTGAAAAGACTAAAATCCGGCTTAATTGTTTCCTGCCAGGCTTTATCTGATGAGCCGCTCCATAGTTCTTATATTATGTCCAGAATGGCGGTGGCAGCGCAGGAGGGTGGGGCAGTCGGAATCAGAGCCAATAGTGGAGCGGATATTCAAAAGATCAAAGGCGAAGTGAATTTGCCAGTGATCGGGATTGTGAAACGAGTTTATGAAGACAGTCCCGTATTTATAACACCTAGTATGGATGAGGTTGACGAGATTGTTCATGCGGGAGCAGATATCATTGCTCTGGACGCGACAAACCGGATGCGGCCAGGTAATATGAATCTGAAGCAATTTTACTCAAGAATTAGGAAATGTTATCCGGATGTCCTGTTAATGGCGGATATTTCAACATTTGAGGAGGCAGTTGCAGCATATCAACTCGGGTTTGATATAGTGGCAACTACTTTATCAGGTAATACGCCGGAAACAAAAGTCCATCCATTACCGGATTTATTGCTAGTAAAGAAAATGGTACAGAACCTTGATATTCCGGTTTTTGCGGAAGGAGGTATCTGGGAGCCTGCAGATATGCAAACGGCTTTTGACTATGGAGCCCATACCTGTATTATCGGTTCCGCTATTACCCGTCCGCAATTGATTACAAGAAGGTTTGTGAATCACATTCAGATGAAAAAGGCTGAAAAACATTAAGGGGTGATAAGATGCAGGGAATTTTTTCCGCATTAATGTGTGCGTTTACTGAAGAGGGAGACATACATGAAGCTGGATTACGGCAAATAGTCCGTTATAATATTGATCAGTGCCAAATAGATGGTCTCTATGTAAACGGCAGTACAGGTGAGAATTTTATGCTTTCCACTGATGAAAAGAAACGGATTTTTAAAGTTGTGAAAGAGGAAGTTGGTAGTGAGGTCAAGTTGATTGCCCAGATTGGATCCATCAACATACGGGAGGCAATTGAACTGGCACAATATGCTACCACTCTTGGTTATGATGCCATCTCTGCCGTAACACCATACTATTATAAGTTTGACTTTGATGAAATAAAAGAGTATTACAACACGATAACTTCTCACACAGATAATAAATTAATCGTTTATTCGATTCCCGGCTTAACGGGGGTGGATTTGAGTCTTGATCAATTTGAAGAATTATTCCGGAATGAACAAATCATTGGGGTTAAATTTACAGCTCCGGATTTCTTTTTACTGGAGCGGCTAAGACACCGGTTCCCTGATAAATTCATATATTCCGGTTTTGATGAAATGCTGTTGTCTGCAGCTGTACTGAATGTGGATGGTGCAATAGGAAGCACTTATAACATCAATGGAGAGAAAGCGAAACAGATTCTTACCCTAGCCAAAGAAGGCAATATTGAGGAAGCTCGATTATTACAGAAAGAAACCAATAATTTAATTTCAGGAATACTTGAAAACGGGTTATACCCGACTATTAAAGAAATGTTGAAATATAAAGGAGTTGATGCTGGATTTTGCAGACCACCAACTAAAACGCTTACAAGGAATGGGGAGGAGCAAGCCAGGGTATTGGCGAAGAGATTTTTACAGTAAAGTAAGTGATTGTTTAATTCTACAATGGAGGGGTGTTTCAAGTGAGAAAGCGTATCATGTATTGTGTAATTTGTTTTATGTCAGTAGTACTGATTATGTCAGGTTGTTCTTCAAGTGGTTCCGCTGACTCGGATAAAATTACGATAACATACTGGGGTGCCGGGCATGTAACGCAGGAAAATCAGGTGATGGGTGAATGGGATAAGAAGATGGCTAAAAAGTTTGAGGAGAAGCATCCAAACGTCGACATTAAATTCCAGCGTGTAGGCGGTGCTGATTTTACCAAAAAGGTTAATACCGCAATTGCTGCTGATAATCCACCAAATATTATTGGCACCAATGCTCCATTAAGAATCATGCAATATGCGAGAAATGGATTGCTTGAGCCGCTTGGAGAAAAAGTGTTAGGCGACCGTTCAGACTGGAAAGAGGACATATTAAAAAATGGTATGTATAACGATGAACTGTATGCAGTAACCACTGTTGTCGGCCCACAAGTGCTGGTGGTAAACAAAAAGATTTTCAAGGATGCAGGTAAATTGAACCTGCTGCCGGACGATCATAATTGGACATGGAAAGAATTTGAGAAAGCAAGTAAACAGGTGATCGGTGACGGTATTTATGCTACGGCATTCTGGGCTAAAAATGAGCAGGTTAACCAAAATAATCTGAATTATTTGATGAGTTTTGGTGCTGAATGGGCAAATGATGACTTTTCAGAGTACCTAATCAACAGCAAAGAAGGTGCAAAAGCATTATCGAATATGGTGAGGTTGGTTGATGAGGGAATTGTTGCTCCTGGACCAGCCAATTCAGATTATGAGTCAGGGTTTAAATTATGGAAACAGGGTAAGCTGGTGGCATTTTGGGCAGCACCTGGTGAAATGTTTAATGTGGATAATCCTAATTTTGAACCATACCCAATTGTACCGCTGCATGCGGAAGGTGTTAAACCGGGGGTTCCAGTTACAGGTGAACAGGGAATTGCGATTTTCAAAAATGATGATCCTGAAGTAACCAAATGGGCCAAAAAATATGTAAAGTTTGTCACATCAACTGAAGCAATTAAGGAAACGGCAAAGGGATGGCTGTATTTACCTGCCAGAAAATCATCAGAGTACTCGATGGATAAGGAAAAATTCAAAGCCTTTAATAAGTACCTTGAATTATATGGCTCGCTTGAAAAAGAGCAGACCGGAAAGTTTGTGCCTTGGTTCCCAGAATTGCGTATGTCAATCTTCCCGAACCTGCAGGCTGCATATCTTCATGAAAAAACACCGCAAGAAGCACTTGATACCATTGTTGAAAAAGGAAATAAACTGGCTGCAGAGCAAAAGGAAAAATAATGCACTTGTGACAATGGAACATGCATTCGTTCCATTGTCACAGATTTAATTCAATCACTATGAGGTGTGAGTATGGAAAAAAGGAGACGAATTTGGGGCTATTTGTTTGTATTGCCTTTCATTTGTTTTTTATCGATATTTTTAATTTATCCTTTACTCAGGACGTTTTATTTGAGCCTGTTTGAAAAGACGCTTTTCAAGACAGAATTTATTGGACTTGACCATTTTAAAAATCTTTTTACTGATTCGTTTTTTCTGATGGCATTGGAGAACACCATTTATTTTGCTGTGATCATCGTGCCTATTTCAGTGATCGTTCCATTGGTCTTTGCTGCAATGCTCCGGAATCTGCACAAGCATTCTAAAAGTTTTTTTCGGCTGGTTTTTTATTTACCGGTCGTTACAACGTCCATAGTATTGGTGTTTGTATGGATATGGATGTACGACATGAACTTCGGTATCATTAATTACTTTTTGGGTCTGTTTGGTATAGAGCCAATCAATTTCTTTGGAACTCAATTTACTGCATTATTGTCCACATCCAATGTAGTGATTACCTGGATGATTGGTCAGCCGCTGATTCTGTATATGGCAGGGGTTGATAATGTACCTGAGGAATTGTATGAATCTGCAAAGATTGACGGAGCAAATTTTCTTCAGATCTTTTTCAAAATTACGGTTCCAATGGTTATTAATACGACATTATTGATTGTAGTTACATCGACCATTGCAGTTTTCCAGATATTTGTGGTTATATATTTAATGACACACGGTGGGCCTTACCATGGAACTGATACACTTGTCTTCTCGATTTATAATACGGCGTTTGAAACAGGTCCATATTTTGGCCAGGCAGCGGCTGAAAGTGTTGTACTTTTCGTATTGATTGCCATTGTTGCCCTGATTGAATTTAGGCTGTTGAAATCCAAATTAGATTAGTACGGAATGAGGTTGAAACTACAATGAAATTTAATGTGTTGTTACGTTATGTCATTTTGGGTCTGGCATCGATTATTTTTATTTTTCCACTATACTGGATGATAACCGGTGCCTTTAAAACCGAAGAATCTCTTTACTCGATGCCCCCGGATTGGATTCCTACTGACTGGTATTTTGGAAATTTTATCGCGATATTCGAACATTATCCGATTCTGATGTGGTTATGGAACAGTTTGTTGATTGGAATAGTGTCTGTAGCATTGATCTTAATCCTTTCTGCAACTGCTGGATATGCATTGGCTAAAATAAAATTTCCTGGTGATACATTCATTTTTATTTTGGTCATTGCAACGATGATGCTACCGCATGAAACCATTTTAGTTACATTATATGAGTTGACCAGCAACATTGGGTTGATTGACTCTGCATGGGGTGTTATCTTGCCAACGGTTGCTTTTCCATTTGGCGTATTCCTCGTTCGTCAATTTGCTAGAACCATTCCAGATGAGTTGCTGAACGCAGCGCGAATCGATGGGGCAAGTGAATTGCGGATATTCTTTTCCGTCGTGATACCGATGCTTAGACCTGCCCTGGGAGCGTTAGCGATTTTTGCATTTATGTATACGTGGAATAACTATGCCTGGCAGTTGGTTGTGTTAAGCAGCCATGATAAATTAACATTTCCCTTAGGATTGACTTTAATGGCAAATCAGGATCCAAGCGGTGCTACTTTGAATTATTCCTTTTTGATGGCTGGTGCATCGATTGCTGCAGTTCCGTTAATCATCTTTTTTCTGTTACTGCAACGAAGCTTTATTAAAGGTGTAGCACTCGGGTCTGTAAAAGGATAAATGTTAAATAAGAAAGAGGTCGAATGATGCGTTATTTTATTGCGCTTGATATCGGTGGAACGAATATAAAGTATGGAATTGTTAATGAATACGGGGCAATGAAGTATCAATCGAGCATTCCAACTGAAATTGAGTATGGGATTGGCCATTTGTATGGAAATGTTGAGCAGGTTGTTCAGTTGCTTTTGAATAAAAGTTACCCAGTTACCGGTATTGGTATCAGTACAACGGGGGTTGTTAATACGGATACCGGAGAAATTATTCATTCAGGCGAAACAATGCCCGGGTATGTAGGGGTTAATTGGAAGTCCCGCCTTGAAAAAAAGTTTCAAAAGGACGTGATTGTTGAAAATGACGTGAATGCAGCGGCGCTAGGGGAATCCTGGACTGGTGCGGGAAATGACAGTGAAACATTTTATTGTATGACGTTAGGAACAGGAATCGGCGGGGCTTTTGTCATGAATAAGAGATTGTACAGAGGAAGCAATTTTCGAACGGGTGAAATTGGCTATACGGGTAAACAGTTTGCAGAGGATTTAAATTATGAACAAAAGGCTGCTGTATCTGTTTTAAGTAACAAATCTGTCCATGGGTCGGAAAATAGAGCGCTGAATGGTAAACTTATTTTTAAACATGCAAAGGAAGGTGATGAGTATTGTCTGTCGCTTGTGGAAGAATGGATGAATGAAGCAGCAAAAGGAGTTGCCAGCATTATTTGTATTCTTGATCCGGGACTGATTATTATTGGCGGGGCAATTTCCGAACAGAAGAAATTCTTCATTGAACGGCTGCAAAAAGCTCTCCGAATTTATTTACCTGATGTGTTTGTTGATGGAGTCACAATCCGAACTGCCGAATGTGGTAACGCCGCTGGTATGATCGGGGCCGTTTATCCATTTGTTGAACGGTTACCTAATGGGAGTGATGGCAATGAAATCTATGATTGAAAAAGATTTGAAATTAACAAAATCTGAAAAAGTCCTGGTGCGTTATATCGAGGATCATTATGACGAAGTGATGTATGATTCGATAATGGAATTATCGGATCGTTCTGGTATAGGCAATGCAACCATCGTACGATTCTGTAAAAAACTGGGGTATAAAGGTTATTCTGAATTTAAAGTGGCATTAGCACACGAACAATCAGCTCAAAATCGTAAAAATGTGTTTAGCGGGCCAATTGAACAAGACGATACGATCGAGATGATCGCAAGTAAATTTTATAATGTAAATATGGAAGCCTTGGATGCAACGATGAGCAATTTGGATTATAATGCTATTCAACAAGCAGCACTTTCCATGAAAAACGCAAAACGGGTTCATTTTGCCGGTATCGGTCACTCTGGCATGACTGCCCAGGAGACGAAGTATAAATTTATGCGAATCGGATTGCATTCTGATATCTATATGGATGAACACACCATGTTAATGATGGCGTCTATTATGAACGAAGAGGATTTTGTGTTTGGGATATCGCATTCAGGAAATACGAAGGAAATTATCAATATGTTTGAAGTTGCAAAGCGTAATAATGCAACAACGATTTGTGTGACAGGTAATAAAGACTCTGAGGTATCGCGCAATGCGGATTTTGCTATTCATTATTCATCCGCTGAAAGTCTTTTTCAAACTGGTGCTATTTCAACAAAAATTGCACAGCTGTTTGTAATTGATTTGATTTATACCGAATTTGCACGTCTCTCAGCAGACTCTGCAGTGGAAAAGAAAATAAAAACGACGGAAATTCTGAAATCAAGCACATAAGCTGGACAAGAGGCATGTGCTTTTTTGAGGAGTGGTCCCTTGCACTTTTGTAATAGCTGTGGGGCATGAAGTCAGTATACGCTCAGCAGCAATATTGGCAGTAACGATGATGGACCATGAAAAATAGAGCTTTACTCGTTGTAATGATAATGATCAGAAAGAAACCTCACCAGAATTGACAGACTGGTGAGGTGAATTATTGGTTTAGTCAATCTACGTTGAAGATGAAGTATAACTCGAGATAGTGCAAAAGAAATAGAAACAAACCCATGGTACAAGTTTTATTTTTCGTCTCTCTTCCTCCTACAACTTATACCCAGTCCTACTCTTAAACCGTTTTAAAAGAACAGAACTTTCCACCCTTGTAATGCCCTGCACAGAATAAAGCTCATTATTTATAAAGATTTCCAGCTTTTTAAAATCTTCTACGAGAACATGCATATGAAGCGTGCTGGGTCCAGTCATTTGATAAATGCTTGCAACTTGCGGGTTGTCCGCGAGGTTTTGTGCCACTTCCTGCAATTGTTTCGGTTCCACGTCCACTTCAAAAAAAGCGGATACCTTCTTTCCAATCTTTTCCGAATTAATGGCTACAGTAAATTTTTCAATTATTCCCTTGTCCATAAGGCTTTTAATTCGATCCTTAACGGCAACCCGGGATAATCCTACTTTTTCGGCAAGTTCCACGTAGGAAATTCTGCCGTCTTCAACTAACTCTTCTATAATTTTTTTATCTGTATTATCGTAACCCATCTCAACTCTCCTTATCTAAGGTCTAGTATATATTAACTATTTTGAAACTAAAAGCCTAAAATCAGATTTACTTTCAATAATAAAGTAAAATTACCTTTTCTGGATTAAAATGTAACTGTTTTTTCTAATCTATCATACTTTTTGTAAGAAAACTATTGACAGTCCCTACTTAATATTATATTATAATTGCTAACTTAAACAATTATTTGAAAATTTAAAAGGAGGGTATCTGGATTAACTTGGATTGATGGGTGTTTATAGGCATTCAAAAATATGTGAGGAGGTAGATTGAACTTGAAGAAAGTATGGCAACATTCATTTTTTTATATTCTTGTCCTAATAATTGTACTAGCTGGATGCAGCCCAAGTAACAGTGAATCTGGAAATAATGCTGATGGGAAAGAGCCGGTAACGACAAAAGAAGATAAGGATACGTTGATTATTGGCCTGGATGATGATCCACCGCAGCTTGATCCGCACCGTTCATCTGCTGCTGTTGACAGGCAAGTGTTTCAAAGTCTTTATAATACACTTGTTGATTTGAATGAAGATTTGGAGATTGTGCCGGAGCTGGCGAAGGAATGGAAAATTTCAGAAGACGGTAAAACGTATACGTTTCAATTACAGGAAGGTGTTGTATTTCATGATGGGACACCGTTTAATGCCAAAGCTGTTAAATTTAACTTTGATCGTATGTTGAACCCGGACCTTGCATCGCCCCGAAAGTCGGAAATCAATCTGGTTACGGATGTTATTGCAGTTGATGAGTATACCGTAAAGATAAAATTAAAAAAGCCGTATTCTCCATTCTTATCAGTCCTGACCGACCGAGCCGGTATGATGGTCTCACCATCCGCGGTTAAAGAAAAAGGAAAAGACTTCTCCAATAATCCTGTTGGAACCGGACCATATAAATTTGCTGAACGTGTACAGCAGGATCATATTAAATTAACTCAATTTGGAGATTATTGGAGGGAAAAACCGGCTGTTAAAAATGTTGTGTACAGACCTTATCCTGATGGAAACACTCGTGTAACGAACCTGATTTCCGGAAGTCTTGATATCGTTAATCAGATTCCCTTCAAGGATCTGGATAAAGTCAAAAATGCTTCCAACCTTAAAGTATCTGTCAAAGATGGGCTTGGCTTTCAGGGTCTGATGCTGAATACAGACAAAGAGCCATTCAGTAATAAGAAGGTTCGGCAGGCTGTAAATATTGCCATTGATCGAAAGGCAATTGCTGAGGTTGTCTACAAAAACGGCGTTACACCAGCTGTCAGTCCTTTTCCGCCATCAAGCTGGGCACATCCGGAAGACATGGAAGTTCCCGAGGCTGATGTGGAAGAAGCTAAAAAATTGATTGCAGAATCCGGGTTGAAAAATATCAATTTTACGTTGAAGATTACGCCGAAGCCTGAAGAAAAGCAAATCGGACAGATGCTGCAGTCGATGCTGGGTCAAATTGGTATAAAAGTTGAAATTGAAATGGTCGAGTTCGGAACACTGCTTGAACAAATGCGGAACCATGAGTATGATGCGCTCAGAATAGGATGGAGCGGCCGTGTGGATCCGGATGGGAATACGTTCACCTGGTTCTCATCGGAAGGATCACTAAATGAAATGAGCTATTCAAACTCCAAAGTTGATCAATTATTGACTGAAGCACGGAGAACTTCTGACCGTGAGGAGCGTAAGGAGTTGTATGCACAGGTTTCCCAGATTCTTTGGGAAGACGTCCCATATATATTCATATTCCATGAAAAGAATATTAAACCGATGAAAAATTATGTAGAAGGTTACAATCACGTACCGGATGGAATGATTCGTACAGAATCAATCAGTTTTAAATAAAGTAAAGTAAACAGGGTGTCGCGTATCAGCGATGCCCTGGTATTTAATTCAGCTGTGAGGGGGAGGGAAGTTTATTGTTATTCTTCTTGCTTAGAAGGTTAAGTTTAATGGTAATCGTTTTATTTTTGGTCAGTATTATCGTGTTTAGCTTAGTAAATATTTTGCCTGGTGACCCGGCAATGTTAATGCTGGGAGTTGAAGCTACACCGGAATCGTTAGAGGCATTACGCGAAGAGATGGGGTTAAATGATCCATTATATGTACGGTATTTTGACTGGGTAGCTGGTGTCCTCCAAGGAGATCTTGGGTATTCCATTCAGGACAATTCACCAGTAATGGAAATTTTACTGAATAAAATTCCCGTTACGCTTGAGCTGACTGCTTTTGCTTTCATCATTGCGTTAGTTATTGCATTGCCGATAGGTATTATAAGTGCAATCAGAAAAGGTACTGCACTGGATTATACTACCACAACATTTGCTTTGACAGGGGTGTCAGTTCCTTCATTTTGGTTAGGTATCCTTCTTATTTACGTATTTGCAATTATGTTGGGATGGTTTCCTCCGTCGGGATATGTGCCTTTAAGTGAAAATTTCTGGAGAAGTTTAATGCTTATGCTGCTGCCCGCAATTACGTTAGGAACAAGAATGGCGGCAGAATTGATGCGAATGGTACGATCAAGTCTCCTAGAGGTAATGGAGTCAGATTATATTCGGACAGGCTATTCAAAGGGGTTAATGGAGAAATCGGTTGTGTTTGGTCACGCACTGAAAAACGCTTTGATTCCTGTGATAACTGTCAGCGGATTGCAATTAACTACCTTGTTCGGAGGTACAGTAATTGTTGAAACTATTTTTGCTGTCCCCGGTTTAGGCCGCCTTATTTTGGATTCGATTTTAACCAGGGATTATCCGGTTGTACAGGGTGTTGTATTGTTCATGGCGTTTTCTGTTGTAATCATCAATTTTCTCATTGATATTTTGTATTCAATACTTGACCCTAGAATCAAATTAACTGGGGGGACTAAATGATGAAAGAGGCACAAGAAATAAACAGGCAAGTGCTGCCTGATAAAAATCCCAAAATACAGTTATTGCAGGATATGGCCGGACGACTTTGGCAGAACAAATTATCCGTGGCTGGCGGTTTGTTTATGGTTCTATTGATTATTATGGCGGTATTTGCCGAATTTCTGGCACCGTATGATCCTGCCGGGCAAAATTACAGTAAGGTGCTGCAGTCTCCAAGCGGGTCCCATTGGTTTGGCACAGACAATTTGGGAAGAGATATTTTCAGCAGAATTATTTTTGGAGCACAAGTTTCCTTAAAGGCAGGGTTAATTTCTGTTGGAATTGCATTGGCAATTGGGCTGCCCATCGGTTTATTTTCGGGGTATTACCGCGGCCTTTGGGATGATTTACTAATCATGCGGTTTACGGATGCTATGCTGGCTTTTCCGCCCCTGGTGTTAGCACTGACACTTGCCGCCATCCTTGGAGCTGGGCTGGAAAATGCTATGATTGCTATCGGTTTGGTTTTTACACCAAATTATATTCGTCTGATGCGAGGAGAAGTCTTGGCAAAGCGGGAACATGAATATGTCGAGGCTGCTAAATCTTCAGGGATTAAAGATTGGCGAATTATGTTATTTCATATTTTGCCAAATTCATTGGGGCCGATTATTGTACTTGCTACTTTAAATATTGCGGGAGCGATTATAGCAGAGGCTTCACTCAGTTTCCTGGGATTAGGAACGCAACCGCCAACACCAAGCTGGGGGGCTATGCTGGCAGAGGGACAAGGATATTTGAATGAAGCGCCATGGCTTGTTTTCTTTCCAGGACTATTTATCTTTTTGGCAGTAATGTCGATTAATCTCTTTGGTGATGGTTTACAAGATATGCTCAATCCAAAAGGGAAATAGTCTCAGTTCATACAATAAATCATGCTGCATCAGCATTCCGGAAGAGGTGAATGAAATGAGTGAAATTCAACTGGAGGTTAAGAATCTTTCCGCTGGTTTTAGAAATAAGAAAAAATTTGTCCCTATATTGGACAAAGTCAGCTTTTCTGTAAAAAAAGGCGAAACGCTTTGTATTGTGGGTGAGTCGGGTTGCGGTAAAAGCTTAACTTCTCTATCCGTTATGGGCCTTCTTCCCAAAAATGGCGAAATTACTGAGGGGGAGGTATTGCTTGAGAATGAAAATCTGGTTCATAAAAATATGAAGGAAATGAGTAAAATCCGTGGTAATAACCTATCAATGATTTTCCAGGAACCCATGACCTCGCTTAATCCTGTTCATACAGTGGGGAAACAGGTTGCAGAGGCAATGCGTATACACCAAAAAGTAGATAAAAAGGAAGCTCTTGAGCGGGCCGTGAAAATGTTTAAACTTGTTGGAATTCCGTCACCGGAAAAGCGGGTTGATGATTATCCCCATCAACTAAGTGGAGGGATGAGGCAAAGGGTTATGATTGCTATGGCTCTCGCTTGCAACCCGAAACTTTTAATTGCGGATGAACCGACAACTGCTTTGGACGTAACCATTCAGGCACAGATTCTTGATCTGATGAATGAGTTAAAAAATGAAATGCAAATGGCTATCATGATGATTACCCACGATTTGGGAGTCGTTTCGGAAATGGCTGATAATGTTTTGGTCATGTACGCCGGGAAAGTCGTTGAAAAAAGTCCCGCAGAAGAATTATTTATAAACCCGAAGCATCCTTATACACAGGGGTTAATAAAAGCAATTCCCAATCTGGAAGAGGAACAGGAAGAACTCCCTATTATTCAAGGAACGGTTCCAAATCCGGATGAACTTTTGAACGGTTGCCGTTTCGCTGATAGATGCCCTTTTGCCAGAGGACTCTGTCATGACGAGTCACCTGCTCTGACGGGTGATGACGATCACCAGGTAAGCTGCTGGATGTACACTGAAAAATGGGCGGAAACGGAGGAGGATGGGAATGCCGGTACAAGAACAAATGCCAAAAAAGAAGTTACTTGAAGTCAAGGGACTTAAAAAATACTTTCCTATGGGTGGTTCCTTTAATCAAAAAGAATTTGTCAAAGCGGTGGATGATGTCTCCCTATTTATCAACCATGGGGAAACAGTAGGAGTCGTAGGAGAATCAGGCTGCGGGAAATCTACTATGGGAAGGAATATACTTCGCTTGCAGGACCCGACTGAAGGTGAAACCATTTTTGATGGGGAAAATATAACGCGTTTAAAAAAAAGACAGCTAAGAAAAGTCCGGAAAGATATGCAAATGATATTTCAGGACCCGTACGGTTCATTAAATCAGCGAATGACAGTTGGGGCAATGTTAAGTGAAGTAATTCGTACCCATAAAATTGTTCCGAAAGCAGATACAAAGGATTATATTCAGCGGCTGCTGATTGATGTTGGTTTAAAACCGGAACATTATTGGAAGTATCCGCACGAATTCAGCGGCGGTCAACGGCAAAGGATCAGTATTGCCCGTGCTTTAGCGGTGAGGCCTAAACTTATCATATGTGATGAAGCTGTATCAGCGCTTGATGTCTCGGTACAGGCCCAAGTATTAAATCTTCTGCAAAAACTTAAAAAGGATTATCAGTTAACCTATTTATTTATTTCACATGATCTGTCCGTCGTAAAACATATCAGTGATAAGGTAGCAGTTATGTATTTGGGTAAAATCGTTGAAATGGCTGATAAAAATGAACTTTACCGAAATCCGTTGCATCCATATACACAGGCCTTATTATCAGCTATCCCTACAATAAATAATAATGCAAGCAGAGAACGCATCATTTTAAAAGGGGATGTCCCGAGCCCATTAAATATTCCGCAGGGCTGCAGATTTCATACACGTTGTCCATTGGCTACAGAGCACTGTAAAGAAGTAGCCCCTGAATGGAGAGAGATCGAATCCGGGCATTTCGTAGCTTGTCACGAGGTATAGGTATTAAATAATAAACGGGAATCTATCAAACTATTTATAAGGAGATGCTTTTATGAACTCATTTACAAATCAAGCACACCCATATCCAGTTAACCGAAATGTTTCATATGCAAGCAATGGCATGGTTGCAACATCCCAGCCATTAGCGTCTCAAGCTGGCCTTGATATTTTGAAAAAAGGCGGGAATGCGATTGATGCTGCAATCGCCACTGCGGCATGCCTTACGGTCGTTGAGCCAACTTCCAATGGGATAGGTGGTGATGCGTTTGCGCTTGTCTGGACCAAAGGGAAACTGCATGGTCTTAATGGCAGTGGCCGCTCACCGGCAAACATTTCGATTGATGACGTTAAAAATGCCGGTTATGGTGAAATGCCGAAGTATGGCTGGATGCCTGTAACCGTGCCTGGTGCACCCGGGGCATGGGCAGAACTGTCCGAACGGTTTGGTAAACTGCCATTATCTGAAGTATTACAACCTGCCATTACGTATGCGGAAGAAGGGTTTCCGATATCACCGACTTTAGGCAAGTTCTGGAAGAAAGCTTATCAGAATTTCAGCAGTTGCTTAACGGAGGAGTCCTTTAACTATTGGTTCGAAACGTTTGCACCTAAAGGAAGAGCACCGAAAACAGGGGAGATTTGGTCATCGCTGGATCACGCGGAAACATTAAGGTCTATTGCTGAAACAAACGCCGAGTCTTTTTATCGTGGTGAACTAGCTGACAGAATTGTAAATTTTTCAAAAGAAACCGGCGGCTATTTAACTTCGGAGGACCTTTCTGAATATAAACCGGAATGGGTTGATCCGATTAAGGTGAATTACCGTGGATATGATGTATGGGAAATACCGCCAAACGGGCAGGGGATTATTGCTTTGCAGGCACTTAATATTCTCAAAGGCTTTACCTTTACCGAAAAAGAATCAGTGGATACATACCACAAACAAATGGAAGCTGTAAAACTCGCGTTCGCTGATGGTCAAAAACACGTAACAGAGGAATCCCATATGAGATATTCAGCGAATGATATATTGTCTGATGAATACGGGGATATACGAAGGAATCAGATTGGGGAAGCAGCCTTACAGCCGGAAGCAGGTGAACCTTCCATGAGCGGGACCGTTTACTTGGCTGCTGCAGACAATGAAGGGAACATGGTGTCTTTTATTCAAAGCAATTATATGGGATTTGGATCCGGTTTAGTTGTTCCGGGAACAGGGATTGCCCTGCAGAACCGTGGTCATGGATTCTCATTAGACTCCAGTCATGTCAATGCCTTAAAGGGAGGAAAAAGGACTTATCATA